>NZ_AP024895.1:1812942-2417256 GCF_024347055.1 Vibrio porteresiae DSM 19223 | reverse complement strand
AGAGAGGACCAGCGTGCTTAAACCGAGGCTAATGGATGAGGAACACATGCTCGCGCGAGCGGATGAGCTGGAAACATAGGTGCTTAAATACTCAGCGTTAAGGACAGGTTTTCCAGCGGTAATAAAAGGGACAACCGTGGAGCATTCACTGTACTCAAAGCATTGCTCATTAACCGCAAAATCAAAATAGCTGACTAAATCATCGATTTGGTCGAGGTCATTTTTCAGACCGATCGCTAAGCCTCGACTGTGTGCCGCATTGGCGAGAAAGCGGTTAAAGGAGAGTTGGTCGTTATAAGTTAAGCTAAATCCACTGCTATTGACGTAGCCATCGACGTTATCGGGTTCGACACCATCACACCCTTTGGACTGTGCCAAATCGAGACGCGCCAGCATGATATTGCGTACTGAGGTTGAATTGATATTGAGCCACTGCTCATTGGCCCACCCCTCAACGTCATTGCCAAGATCACTGGAGTCAAAATCTGCAGCGTCAGAGCGCCAGTTTTCGTAAGAACCTGCAGAGAAATAGCAGATAACTTTACGGCCCTGTGCTTGCAAAGTGGAGATAAGAGAGGCGGAAGAATCAAAAAGGTCGATATCGTATATGGTGACATCGTAACTTGTATTTACAGTGCCTTGTAGTTGCCATTGCCAAGTTACACCTACAGAAGGTGTATACCAAGATGAACTATTGTCACTTGAGTCGCTGCTACTACCACCGCTATTGCAGCCAATTAATAAGCAGACATTAAACAAGCCAAATAATCGTAACCACATACTTACTGCCGTTATAAATATAAGAAATATGCCGTGACGATAATTAGCGATTAAATGAAGTTCAATACCCATTAGAGGGTATTGAACCTAATGACGTGATATGACTCGAAAATTAATATAAAGATATTGATTTTAATTGGTTACATATATTTCGTGATACGTATATTGCCTATGAAAAATAGGCATAAGAAAGTGGCGCTAAATCAAAATAATGCACCAAGTTGTAAAAGCGAGTGCCATGGTCACCAATACGGCCGCGGAACCAATATCTTTAGCTCGACCGCTTAGCTCGTGATGCTCTGAGCCAATTCTATCGACGACAGCTTCAATAGCGGAGTTAAGTAATTCCACAATCATCACCAATACAAGGCTTGCGATTAAGGCGACATGTTCGGCTTTGCTTACAGGGAAGAGTAGCGATGCGCCAGCGAGAGGTAATAGGAACAGCACTTCTTGGCGAAATGCGGCCTCATTTTTCCATGCAGCGTTTAATCCTTGCCAAGAAAACTGAGTGGCATAGAACAGACGCAAAATGCCAGTATGACCAGGCTTCATATGATTTTTCCTTGTTTGATGATTGATAGAGGAATGACGCGCGCGTAGCCTGCCTTTCTTAACTTAAGAAATACTTAAGGGCCTTGAATGGTCAACAAAATTTATAAGATAAATGCTGAGTTTTATGTCGACTCAGGACAACTAAACAGTGATTTGGAGAGCTAAGTTACACTTTTATAAACTTCGTATCGTTTTGTCGGCGTGCTACTGGAAAAATCGCCTAAATACGCTTTATTTAATGCTGAATAACCGTGTCCCTGTGGTTTAGGGTTCTGGTTTTAGGGTGAGCTGGTTTTAGGACGAAAGTATGAAGTTAAAATCTATTCAGGCAAAAATTGCCGTAACAGCAGGACTCTGCTTGCTCCTGACAGCAGGTATCCTAGTCGGTTATAGCGTCTATTCTGCGTTAAAAACACAAACCTTGGTTTCGGAGAAAGTGTCTAAGTTAGCCACCGAAACCACACTGAAAGAGATTAAAGCAACCGCGGCTAATTACTCCGAATCGATCAGTCGACGTCTTGAAGAGGCGTTAAGTGCTGCGAGAGCGATTTCCGATGCGATGTCTGCAGCAAAAGAAGCGCAAATCAACCAAGGTGCGCCTTTTATCAACCGTAGTGTGTTTAACGGCATGCTAACCGAAGTGTTGAAATCGAATAAAGATTTGAACGGTACTTATAGCGCTTGGGCACCGAATGCGTTTGATGGTCAAGATGCGCAGTTTAAAGTCAATCGTGACGGGAACAACCCAGACACGGGCCGATTTACGCCGTACTGGATTCGAGATGCCTCTGGGGCGATCAATGTGCAACCGCTGGTGGAATACGACTCGTTTGAAGCGCATCCGAATGGGGTGATGAAAGGGGCATGGTATCAAGTGCCAGAAAAAACCTTGAACGAAACAGTGACGGCGCCACTACCTTACATTGTGCAAGGTAAGAACGTTTGGCTAGCGACGTTGTCTGCACCCATTATTGCTAATGGTAAGTTTTTAGGGGTTGTAGGCGCTGACTATAACCTCGATTTTGTACAGAAACTGAGTGAACAGGTCTCTTCTGAGCTTTACAACGGTCGCTCTCACGTATCGATTGTGACAGCGTCGGGGTTAGTCATCGCCGACAGCGAACAGACAGAAACCATCGGTAAATCGATGCAAGCTCTGTTTGGCGATGAGACTAATTTCGTTCAAACAGCGATAAAAAATAAAGAATCCACAGTCAAAATTGATGAGAAGTCCAACAACCTAAAAGTTATCTCTCCCTTTGTGTTGGGCCAAAGTAATGTCACTTGGGCAATGGTGATAAAGCTCGATTTGGGATTGGTGCTTGCAGATGCCAATGCCTTATCTGCGGAATTGAAATCGAACAACCAAACCGATACCACTTGGCAGATTGGCTTAGGTCTGATTATTTCTGTCGTTGCAATCGGTGCCCTTTTGGTGATGGCGCGCAATATTTCCCAGCCTATTTTGAATGCGGTAAACATGGCGAAAACCATTGCAACGGGCCAGTTTAAAAACCGTTTGAATTATCGCAGTGTTGATGAAGTGGGTCAGCTATCTGAAGCCTTAGATAATATGGCGGAAAGTTTGCAAGCTCAGGTTTCGATTGCCGAGAAAATCTCTCAAGGTGATTTAGCGGTGAATGTGAAACTGGCTTCGAACGAGGACCAGCTTGGCCGAGCTCTATCGCAGATGGTGGATGATTTAAATACGTTGGTCGGGCAAATTCGTTCTCGTTCCGACATCATTGCGCGTAACGCGGACATGGTAAACGGCTTGAGTCAAAGTCTGTCCAGCGGTGCAACGGATTCGGCTTCGGCGGTGACCGAGATCAGTGCGACAATCAACGAAATTGCCCAACAGATCCGTCAGAGCGCCAATAATGCGGATAAAGCAAGTCGTCTATCTGCTCAGTCGGTGGCATCCGCCAATAATGGTAACCAACTGATGTCCGAGCTACAAACGGCGATGACCGAGATTGAAGCGTCGGGTAATGATATTAATGACATCATTCGCACCATCGAATCGATTGCTGAGCAAACCAACTTGCTTGCTTTGAACGCGGCAATTGAAGCGGCTCGTGCCGGCGAACATGGTCGAGGTTTTGCGGTGGTGGCTGACGAAGTACGTAAGCTGGCGGGTCGCAGTGCCGAAGCGGTACAACAAACATCGAAGCTGATTGCCACGTCAGCTGAAAAAACCAATCGCGGTATTGAACTCTCTAAACAGACAGCGCAATCGTTGAAAGACATTGTTGATGGTGCGAGCCAAGTATCAGGTTTAGTGGAAGAGATTGCCCAGGCGGCAAGTGAGCAGTCTGCTGGTGCTGACCAAGTGAGCTTAGGTATCGGCCAAATTGATGAAGTCACTCAGCAAAACAGTACTAACTCAGATAGCTGCGCTGCGTCTGCAAGAGAATTGACCGATCAATCAGAGCAACTCAATAAGCTGATTACTCAATTTAGATTGAAATAGCAGCGCAAACGAGCACTAAAAACAACAAAAAGGTCCTTTTCAGGACCTTTTTCATTGCTGTTAACGAAGATTAAAGTGCTTCTGAGTAAAGCTCGTAAACTTCTTTTGCGGTCGGTTGATGCGGGTTACACCCTAAACATGGATCAGCCAGTGCTTTATCAATCCAATGAGGAATGTCGCTCTCTTTGATGCCCAATTCAGAGAAACCACTTGGAATACCCACTTGTGTTGAAAGTGAGCGAATCGCTTTGATGGCTTGGAGTGCGCCCTCTTTATCACTTAATGTGGCGACATCTTCACCTAATACTGCCGCAACCGTGCGAAAACGTTCAGGAACAAACTTGGCGTTATAGGCGCTGACAACAGGAAGTAGAATCGCATTACATACACCGTGAGGTAGGTTGTGCGTTGCTCCTGGTTGGTGAGCCATTGCATGTACTAAACCTAGACCAGCACTGTTAAATGCCATACCAGCCAGATATTCGGCGCAGGCTAATCCTTGGCGTGCTTCAATATTTTGTCCATCAGCAACTGCAGTAGGGAGCCAGTGATGGATCAACCGGATCGCTTCTAGTGCGGTTGGGTCGGTTAAGGCATGATGTCCAGCAGAAACATACGCTTCGATGGCGTGAGTCAATGCATCCATGCCAGTTGCAGCAGTCACTGAGGCTGGCAGACCAACCATCACCGTCGGATCATTGACGGCGATATCTGGGATCTGTTTGTCATCAATGATCACCATTTTCTTTTCTGCCTGCTCGTCAGTAATCACTGAGTTGGAGGTCATCTCAGCGGCCGTACCAGCTGTGGTATTAATGGCAATAAAGTAAGCGCCTTCGTTAGCGACTTTATTGACCCCTTCATAATCATTAATCCGACCTTTATTGGTCGCCATAATGCGAATCGCTTTAGCGCAGTCAATAGGGCTACCGCCACCAATAGCGATAAAAGCGTCACATTGCTCTTGTTGATACTGAGCTAGACCTTGATTAACCAAGGTGACAGTTGGGTTTGGTGTCACTTTGTCAAACAAGGAATAAGCAATGTGGTGCTTCTCTAAAGCCGCCAATACAGGAGCAACAATATTGAGCTCTACCAATGTATGGTCAGTAACAACTAAGGCTTTTTGCGTATTCTGAGTCGCCATCTGTTCAACGGCATCATGAATAGCACCAACACCCATCAGACAAAGTCTGGGCATTTTTAACGCAAAAGACATAAGAAACTCCTTTGTAATATCAAAATGAAAAATTTTGTGGTGGTTGGGAGTATCTCGACAGTAGGCTCTGTGGGCTAATAGGAACCTGTCGCACAGCTTATGGCGACTGACGGGGTATAACCTTAAAAAAAGCGCCACCCAGAGTAGGGATAGACGAAATTTATCAAGATTAGTGCCATAGAGTTCACAGATAGATAAGGAAAAAGGAGAGAGGCCTAGTTTCTTTGGCGGCGATAGCGGGGCAGCATACTTTCGTTACCTAAAATCCCACCTTGATGGATATAAAGTAATTGGCGATCTGTTTGAGTTGGCCACCACTCTAGTAATCGTTGCCACATCAGTGGGTCGTACAACAATTCAAATTCCACCTCAGTTTGGTCGCCGAGCTTTTGCCACAAATCGTATTGCTCTGGGTAAAGGTGGCCAAATTGATGCTTAGTGCCATTACTTAGGATGGTAGGGTGGGATTGCTCCCCTAAACTTAGCCATTGTTCTCGAAGGTAATCATCGCCACCGACACAAGCACAAGTGACGACTTCAATATGGTGCTGCTTTAATGCTTGATGAAGATATAAAGCGGTTGTCCCCGTCCCAGAAGGTAACGCCACCACCCAGTTGGCTGAGGGTTGATTCGCCATCCACGCTAAGATCTCTTGTGCTAGTTGGTTAACCCCACTTTGTGCGATGGGAGAGCGGCCGCCTTCTGGCACAAACAATTGATTAGGAAGCCATTGTTGCTGGGTTAGATAATCTGCAACGCTGCAGCCATAGGTTGGGCGAGTAGCAATGATATTCGCGCCAAGTGCCAGTGCTGCACGATAGTTGCCGATCGGATTTTGGCTCAACCAAGAGGGAATATGATCCACATAAAAATCGAGCTTCCAACCTCGCAAGTTAGCCAAAGCTGCCATTGAATACAGAGAGTTCGCTTGGGGAGAGCCGTGACCCACTAAGGTATCAATATCTGCATTGGCGAGAGACAAAAGACTCATGAATTTACGGGCCTTATTTCCAGAAAACTGCGGATGCAATAAGTCGTCGCGTTTGAGATAAAAGTCGATTTGTTCAAACTGATGGCAGGTAATTGGACTGTGCTGAAGTTTCATGATCATTAGGCGCTACGGTAAGTGCGTTGATTATATCGGATTTCGCGGGGAAATGTCCTGAGGATAGGCAAGTTGATTGAGAGGCTAGCAATCGAGACTGATCGATAGTTACCAAACAAACGTAAGACAAAAAAATACCCAGAACAAAACGAACTGGGCACATACAAACGTAGGAGTTAATAGGAAAAACAGTAACATAGAGTTAACTGTTACGATGAAAAAACACTTCAGCGTTTCGCCGAAAGCTTCTTAACCACATAAATAGAGACTGCAGGTTTTGCGAAGAGTTCAGATTTTTTGCTAAAAGATTTGCGAAGAGTAAAACGTACCACCACGCAGAGTTTGACCAAAGTCTTAGGTTAATCATTTGTTAATAAATGGCCGAGGGCTATAGTTTTTAACAGAGAGGTGAAGAAAGGGACTGATAGCTTAAAGCGTTGCCACGATTTAAAACGGTTAGCTGGTCAAGTGAGACTGAGTTTCCCAACCACAGTTTTCCAACCATAATAAGGAGCGCCCTATGAGTACATTTCGTCAGAAATGGGTAAGTGATCCTGCACTAAAATGGTTTCGCCGCGTTCTACCGCCACTGTCAGCCACTGAAAAAGAGGCGATGGAAGCGGGCAGCGTATGGTGGGAAGGCGAACTTTTTTCCGGTCGACCTAACTTTTCACATCTTTTGGAATACACCAAGCCTCAATTAAGCGATGAAGAGCAAGCGTTTATCGATAACGAGCTGGAAATATTGCTCTCGCAACTCGACGACTACCACATCATGCACCGAGAGAAGGATCTTCCCGAGTCGATTTGGAATTTCCTGCGTGAACAACGGTTTTTCTCGTTAATCATCGAAAAAGAGTACGGCGGTAGAGCGTTTTCTGCTTATGCCAATTCAACCATAGTGACCAAAATTGCTACGCGTAGTATCAGTGCCGCGGTGACGGTTATGGTGCCCAACTCTTTGGGGCCGGGCGAACTGCTCACTCAATATGGGACAAAAGAACAGAAAGAGTATTGGTTACCTCGTTTGGCTGATGGACGAGACATTCCGTGCTTTGCCTTAACGGGTCCTGAAGCAGGATCCGATGCAGGAAGTATTCCTGATAAAGGCATCGTTTGTCGGGGCGAGTACCAAGGTAAAGAAGTGCTTGGTATACGCCTGACTTGGAACAAGCGCTATATCACCTTAGCTCCCGTGGCGACCGTACTGGGGTTAGCGTTCAAATTGTATGATCCCGATGGATTAATTGGTGAAAAATCAGAATTAGGCATCACTTGCGCTTTGATCCCGACATCGCATCCCGGAGTTGAGATTGGTGAGAGGCACGACCCAATGGGATTGGCCTTTATGAATGGACCTACCCGAGGTAAAGATGTTTTTATCCCCATCGAGTGGATCATCGGGGGACAGGAGTATGCAGGAAAAGGGTGGCGAATGCTGGTGGAGTGCCTATCTGCTGGGCGAGGTATTTCTTTACCTGCATTAGGCGCGGCTATCGGCCATCTGGCCTCACGGACGACTGGCGCTTACGCCTACGTGAGAAAGCAGTTTGGTGTCTCGATAGGGCGTTTTGAAGGGGTGGGCGAAGCCCTTGGACGCATTGGTGGTTTGACCTATTTACTGGAAGCCACCCGAACTTTGACCACTACCGCGTTAGACAGTGACGAAAAGCCTGGTGTGGTGACCGCCATTGCGAAATATCACATGACCGAAATGGGGCGAACCATTTTGGCGGATGCCATGGACATTCATGCGGGGCGGGCGATTCAAGGTGGGCCAATGAATTATTTATCGACCCATTATTTAGGGATACCGATTGCAATTACCGTCGAAGGAGCCAACATCCTGACACGTAACCTAATGATTTTTGGTCAAGGAGCAACACGTTGCCATCCCTTTGTCCTTAAAGAGATGGCTGCGGCCGCAGACCCAGAAACAGAGCGTGGCGCAAAGGCGTTTGATCGCTGGTTGTTTCAGCATATAGGCCACACCGCAGGGAATATGGGGCGCGCATTGGGGTTGGCATTGACCGGATCTCGTTGGGTCAAGGTACCAAGTCAGGGGACAATAACTCGAGAGTTTCAACATCTCTCCCGTTTATGCGCAGGACTTGCAGTGACTGCGGATATGGCGATGCTGACGTTAGGCGGAGCGTTGAAACGTAAAGAGCTTATCTCGGCGCGCCTAGGTGATGCTTTAGCTTATTTATACATGGCCAGTGCTGCTTTAAAACGGTTTGCTGATGAAGGCGAACAAGTGGTCGACAGACCCTATCTCGATTATGCGCTAGCGCATTGCTATTGGCGCGCAGCTAATGCAATGAAAGAAGCCCTAATTAACTTCCCTAATGGTTTTATTGGCTCGATATTGCGCGGCATAATT
Source organism: Vibrio porteresiae DSM 19223 (assembly GCF_024347055.1). Classification (NCBI taxonomy): domain Bacteria; kingdom Pseudomonadati; phylum Pseudomonadota; class Gammaproteobacteria; order Vibrionales; family Vibrionaceae; genus Vibrio; species Vibrio porteresiae. The sequence goes on along the minus strand of NZ_AP024895.1, from coordinate 2,408,740 downwards.
TTCCCACTAGGGCAAAATTATGCGCCACCGAAAGATGCGATAGCGTTAGAGATTGCTCAACTGATGATGATACCGGGCGAGCAACGTGATCGAATGACCCACCTCTGTTTCGTTGGCAAAGATAAGGATGATGCTATTGCGCTCATGGATAACGCTTTTGTCGCCTTGTATGAGGTTAAAGACATTGAAAAGCGGTTGCAGCAGGCAATCGTCGCGAAAAAAGTAGACAGCAAATTGCCTCTCGAAGAGAAATTAAATGCGGCAGAAAAGGTGGGGGTGATGAGCGCGAATGAGAGACGCATGGTGCTTCGGGCAGAACAATTGCGTTATCGTGCGATTCAAGTAGATCATTTTTCACATGATCTCTCTGAAGTTTTGACCAATAAGGGACAAGCCCCTACACTTTAATCCGCTGATTAAGTGGTTCAAACTGACCTCGAGAGCTTCTCAAAATAGAAGCTCTTGCTATTTCTTGCGTGAATTTTAAGCGAGAGTGCTCCAACCACTTGGGATTTATTCCTATTTTTGCAGAAATAGGATGCGAAGGGGCGACGAACCTTTTATCCTATCGAAGATTTTTGAAGGAAGTTGAATATGATCATCAAACCTAAAATTCGCGGATTTATCTGTACAACAACGCACCCAGTGGGTTGTGAAGCTAACGTAAAAGAACAAATTGAATACACTAAAGCTAATGGCCCAATTAAAAACGCACCTAAACGCGTTCTTGTGATTGGTTCATCTAGTGGCTACGGCCTGTCTTCTCGCATTGCAGCTGCTTTCGGCGGTGGTGCAGCGACTATCGGTGTTTTCTTTGAAAAACCTGGTACAGACAAAAAACCAGGTACTGCGGGCTACTACAACTCAGCTGCGTTCGATAAGTTCGCTAAAGCTGAAGGCCTATACTCAAAAAGCCTAAATGGCGATGCTTTCTCTAACGAAGCAAAAGAAAAAACCATTGAGCTTATCAAACAAGACCTAGGTCAAATTGATATGGTGGTTTACTCACTAGCGTCTCCAGTTCGTAAATTGCCTGAAACAGGTGAGTTGATTCGTTCATCTCTAAAACCTATCGGTCAAACTTACACTTCAACTGCGGTTGACACTAACCGTGACGTTATCATTGAAGCCAGTGTTGAACCTGCAACTGAACAAGAGATCGAAGACACCATCACTGTTATGGGTGGTCAAGATTGGGAATTGTGGATCAACGCGCTTGATGAAGCTGGTGTACTGGCTGAAGGTTGTAAAACCGTTGCTTACAGCTACATCGGTACTGAGCTGACTTGGCCAATCTACTGGGACGGTGCTCTAGGCCGTGCGAAGATGGACCTAGACCGCGCAGCATCTGAACTGAACTCGAAACTGTCTGCTAAAGGCGGCAGTGCAAACGTTGCTGTTCTTAAGTCTGTTGTGACTCAAGCAAGTTCTGCTATTCCTGTTATGCCTCTTTATATCGCAATGGTCTTCAAGAAAATGCGTGAAGAAGGTGTACACGAAGGTTGTATGGAACAGATCTTCCGTATGTTCAGTCAACGTCTTTACAAAGAAGATGGTTCAGCTCCAGAAGTGGACGACAAAAACCGTCTACGTCTAGACGACTTAGAGCTACGTGATGACATCCAACAACACTGCCAAAATCTATGGCCACAAATCACGACTGAAAACCTTAAAGAACTGACTGACTACGTTCAGTACAAAGAAGAGTTCTTGAAACTGTTCGGTTTTGGTATCGAAGGCATTGATTACGAAGCTGATGTAAACCCAGAAGTAGAATTCGATCTGATCAATTTCTAATTGGGTCTACCGTCCTTAAATGGACAGCAGATAGACAAAAGGCGCTCAATGAGCGCCTTTTTTAATGTCTTGGTGTCGGCTAAGAAAAACAAACACGAAGAAGATGCAGCGTGTATCACGCGGCATCGGATCTAGTTGAGCAAAATCAGCACAGTACCGGCGAGAGTCATCAAGATGTTGGCAATCGCATAAGTGCCAGCATAACCCAAAGCTGGAATTGTGGATTTTGCGTATTCATTAACGATGTCCATTGCTGGGCCACAAGTACGGGCACCGATGATCGCACCAAACAGCAGGGCATGGTTCATCTTCAGAATATAAGCACCCACGAGATAGGCAAAAAACACTGGCACAACACTCACTAAGAAAGCAAGAGCAAAGACCTTCAAGCCAATATCAGATAAGTGCTCAAACATCTGGCCACCTGCGCTTAAGCCGATTCCCACCATAAAGAACATCAAACCTAGGTCTTTAACCATGTTCAATGCCCCCTGCGGTACGTAACCAAAGGTTGGGTGGTTGGCGCGCAAAAAGCCTAGCGTGATACCAGATAACAGTAAGCCTACCGCATTACCCAAACTAAATGAGACTTGACCGAAGGTCATGGTGATCAAACCAAACAAAATCCCCAGGATAAAGAAGCCACAGAAGGCGAGTAAGTCGGCCATTTGGCTGTGAATCGAGATAAAACCGATTTTGTCGGCTAGCCCTTGCACACGGCTCTTTTCACCACTGACTTGCAATACATCGCCTTTAGCCAGCACGATGTCGGAGTCCATTGGCATTTCGATTTGAGCACGTACCACACGGTTTAAGAAACAGCCGTATTCAGATAGGTTCAACTCGGATAGACGTTTCCCTGCAATCGCATCGCTTTTTACCACGATCTCCTCTTCAGAGATGCGTAAGTCAAGCAAGTTGCGGTCAAATACCTCTTTACCGTTACGAAAGCTTGGGTCAAGACGCGCATGGCTGTCAGGGAAGCCAACGAGAGCAATTTCATCGCCTTCTTGCAAAATTGCATCCCCATCGGGATGGGCAAGGATACCGTTACGACGAATACGTTCAATGTAACAACCGGTTTGGCGATAGATACCCAATTCGCGAAGGTTACGACCATCAACCCAATTGGTGAGCTCAGGGCCGACACGGTAAGCACGGATAATCGGCAGATACACTTTACGCTGACTATTGCCACCTAGACCACGTTCTCTGGCGATTTGTTGCGCTGAATCGGACAGGTTTTGTTTTTGCAGTTTTGGCATAAGCTTAGCGAACATAATCATGCTGATTAAGCCCACTAAGTAAGCCATCGCATAACCTACCGAGACACTATCTAGGATAAGCGACAGGTCTTTATTGTGTGGTATTTCCGCCAATCCAGAGTTGATCGCATCTTGAGCGCCTACCAATACCGGCGTTGAGGTTAATGCCCCAGCCATCATACCAGCGGAAAGACCAAAATCGAGGTCGAGATAATAGCTACCGAAATAGGTGATCCACGTTGCGGTGATGAGCACCGTCAAACTAAGAATCAGATAATGTTTGCCATCGCGGAAAAAAATGCCAAAAAAATTGGGCCCCGCTTCAATACCTACACAGTAGATAAACAGCATGAACCCAATTGTGAGTGATTCTGAACTGAAAGAAAAACCAAGGTGCCCCATAACGAGTGAGGTGACCAATACACCAATGGAGTTTCCGAATTGAAAACTACCTATCCTGATTTTACCAATGGTAAGCCCAATGGCTAAAACGACGAAAATAAGGAGGATGGGATTTTGTTTTAGCAAGAGTACGACGTCTATATTCACTGTCTAGGCTCAAAGAAGGTATGGCGAAAAGAATTAACGTGCACAATTTTATCTGAATATGAGAAAAAGATAAGTTAAATTTTTCACTTTTATGCAGATTTTAGAGAGGTCAAACCATCGCGGTGTAAAGCTTTTGCAATATCCGTCTGAATGCCTTTCTCTAGAAAATAAAAAACCCGCTATTTTTAGCGGGTTTTTCAATCTGTTACGACTAGTCAAACAGACCCAAATGCTCTTTTGCGTAAGCTTCGAAGTCAGTACAACCGCCGATAGGCTTTTGATCGATAAAGATTTGTGGAACAGTTTCAACTGGTTTACCCACGCTTTTTGATAGATCTTCTTTGGTGATGCCTTCCGCTTGAATATCAACATAGCGGTAGTTGAAGTCTTCAAGTTTTGCTTTCAGAGTTTCTGCGTGCTCTTTTGCACGAACACAGTAAGGACAACCTGGACGACCAAAAATAACTACAAACATGACTCTCTCCTTAATTGTTTTCGATGCCAATATGCCTGATAAGATATAGGAAATAAAGTAGCAATTACCATTCAATTCAATAGATAAAACCTATTGTTCACTTCTTGGGCTATTCTCGGCGCATTCATATTCAACCTGATCAATGAAATGAGTATAGTTGAAATCCCCCGTTTCGGCTCTAAAGCATGCAGGTTAGCCGCCGTTTAAGGTCAATGGACACAAAGCTATCATAACGATATTTACGTGATTGTGAGCATATTTTAACCATTGGATTTTTTCAGCAACGGTTCACTTTGCACTGCATCACCAAATTCGAAAAGTAGATGAGCCATTCTATATATCTAAGTAACCTCAAGATGCGGTTTCAGTGAATACAACTCGCCCTTTGCTGGTTGATGAAGCTCTGAATTCTGCATCTTGAGGTCATTTGGGTATAAACAATAACATCTTAAAAAGGGCTTAATCATGTTTGAATTTATGACCCCCACAAAGATCATTTTTGGTGCCGGTTCATTGCAACACTCGTTACCACTTATTCGGCAAATAGGTTACAGCATTTTGCTGGTATCGGGGCGCAATCAGCAGAGAGCCCATCCGATTGTCGCCGATTTCCAACAACATCATAAACGTTATCAACACGTTGCCGTATCGAGCGAGCCCAATATCACCATGATTGAAGAGGCCGCTAATTTGGCGCGACGCTTTAAACCGGATGCCGTGGTGGCTATCGGAGGCGGAAGTGTTTTAGATACCGGTAAAGCGCTGGCGGCCATTATCCCTAATCAAGGTTCTTTGTACGATTATGTCGAAGTGATTGGTCGCAATGTACCGCTCAAAGCGAAACCGCTGCCGTTTATCGCAATCCCCACCACGGCAAGCACTGGATCGGAAGTCACCAAGAACGCCGTGCTTCGCTCGGGGCAAGACAAAATAAAAGTCAGTTTGCGCAGCCCTGATATGATGGCGGATGTCGCGATCATCGATCCGACTTTAACTTATGGTACCGATCTTTACCTTTCCGGACGGGGAGCAATGGATGCCTTTACCCATTTGATGGAAGCCTATGTGTGTGGCGTTCCCAATCTGCTCACCGATATGGTGTGTGAGGAGGGGCTGAGTCGAATAACGCATTCGATCATTGATGGATGTGTGGAAGATAAGCCTCAAGCTCGGCGTGATCTCTCTTTTGCAGCGATGTTGGGTGGTCTAGCACTGAATAACGCAAAACTCGGTGCAGCGCATGGTCTTGCTTCCGCGTTGGGTGGAAAACTGGCTGCTCCCCACAGCGTGATTACGGCGCGTCTCGCACCTTATGTCATGCATGAAAACATAGAGCTGGCACGTACTTATCAAAAGGATGAGATTTTGCAACGCTATCATCGTATTGCTCAAATTCTCACCGATAGGCGTAATGTCAATTTGGAAGATGGGGTTTTGTGGGTCAATATGATCTTAGAACGTTTACAACTGCCTACGTTAGATCATTTTGGCGTATGCCAAACCTCGTTTGAAGAAGTGGTGCGAGATGCGCTGCAATCAAATTCGATTAAAGGAAATCCGTTACCTTTAACGGAAGAACGTTTGATGGGGATTCTCAATCAGGTGTGTCAATGCCGTGAATGCGCAGAACATGATGGCGAGCAAGTGAATGAAGGCAATGCGGTTGAACTGATCCGACAAACGGAAGGGCAGAGAAGTGGGGCAAGACAATCGTTAGAAAAAGAATGAGCGTCGAAAGACGCTCATTGGGGATTAGGATAAATTGGAATATTTGTCGTAGCGCGAGTCTTTCAGTGCTTCTTTCACTCGTTTGAGGTTTTCACGAAAACCTGAACCGCGACGCAAGGTAAATCCTGTCGCCAACACATCAATGACTGTCATTTGAACGACGCGACTCGCCATTGGCATATAAACGTCGGTATCTTCTGGGACATCAAGACAAATAGACAATGAGCTGGCCTTATCGAGTGGCGAATCTTTTGCGGTAATCGCAATGACCGTAGCACCGTTTTCTCTGGCTAGATGGGCAATTTCCACTTGGCTTTTCGTCCGGCCAGTATGAGAAATCAGCACGATCACATCGTTATCCGTACAGTTAATGCAGCTCATACGCTGCATGACAATATCTTCAAAGCAAGTGATTGGAATATTGAAACGGATGAATTTATTTTGAGCATCACGTGCAACAGCAGATGAAGCACCCAAGCCAAAGAAAGAGATGCGTTTCGCTTGAGTCAATAGGTCGACAGCACGGTTGATCTGTACTGGGTCAATACTGTTTTTTGCCACGTCCAAACACGCCATTGTCGATTCAAAAATCTTATGAGTGTACGCATCTGGGCCATCGTCTTCTTCGACGTTGCGGTTGACGTAAGGGGTGCCATTGGCCAAACTTTGCGCTAAGTGCAGTTTGAAGTCTGGAAAGCCTTTTGTGTCTAAACGACGACAAAAACGGTTAACGGTTGGCTCGCTGACGTCGGCCATTTTCGCTAAAGTGGCAATACTTGAGTGGATGGCAGTTTGCGGGGAGGCCATAATGACTTCCGCTACCTTACGCTCAGACTTGCTAAAATTTTCCAGATTTTTTTGGATTTTTTCTATTGTATTCATAGTATTCACGCAGGCATAAGGAATGATTCGTTGGTATGCCATAAAGCTGTTTTAAATTCTGAGAACATTGCCACATCACATAGGCACATCGACCCAACCCCAGTGACTCGAGTATAAACCTAAGCCAGGTCAATTCATAAATGAAACGATGTATCAAATGGTGATTCTATGACAAGCCTCAAACAAAATTTCATTAAAACTACACATACACCAACTAGTTGCGCTGCTTTTACCTTAATTCAGCCTGTTGATGATAGGTAAATTACAAAGATAAGAAATAAATTTTCACTCTTGTGTAACTTTGGGCGCAGGAACTGGGACGATAGAGTACGCGATGTTCTCTATGTTTGTCATCAATTGGGGTGCTAATCTAGCAATTTCTCGCTGCTCTTGCAAAATTCCCTGCAAAATGGTGTTTGTGGTAAGCGGATTGGCCAGTACAACACGAAAAACGATGGTTTTAAGATGTCGCCAACGCGCTGGGGTTAACTGAGTCCGGGAAACAAATGAGCGTCCTGTTTCTCGCTGATGCTTTTGAATGAATTTGGTTAACTCGTTAATGGCATTATTTAGTGCGAGTTGCTGTTCTGGTGTGGCTAGCTCTAGCGCCTTTAACGCAACGGCAGGAATATAACGATAGGTGAGCAGACACAATTCAGGCTCTGAGACCAGTTCGAAATCATCCGTTGCATTGATAAGGTCTGCGAAATAACGCGCTTTAGCGATGCTTTGATCGATTAACATGCCGTAGCCAGCGCGGCTAATAATGTGCAGACTAGAATAAACCAGCATTGCCATGCCGGAGCGGGAGCCTTCTAGGGTGTGGCTGCCTAAATCCTTTGACCCTTGACGCAAAATGTATTGTGCGTGATGTTCGATTGACTGCATCGCACTTGGGTCTTTGAACAGCACCATGCCAGCGCCCATAGGGATATAAAGTTGCTTATGTGCATCAATGGTGACTGAGTCAGCCAGTTCAATCCCGTCCAATAAATAACGGTGTTGCTGCGACATTAATGTCGCGCCGCCCCAAGCTGCATCAACGTGAAAATGGCAATGATGATGACGACAAATTGTCGCCATCGCTTTTAATGGATCGATATTTCCAGTCTCTGTCGTCCCCGCGACGCCAACTACAGCGAACGGTAAAATACGCTGAGCTTTGAGATCCTTGAGTGTCTTTTCGAGCGCTTGTGGCTCGATGCGGTTATGTTCATCGGTAGCGACACTGACTAAACCATCTTGGCCAATACCCAACACGTCAGCGGCTTTTTTCAAAGAGTAATGCCCTCGCTCTGACACAACGATAGCAAGTCCTTCATAGCCATAATATTTTAGCGCTTTGAATAACCCTTCTTTTTCTACGCCACCAAAATCGGCGGTTGCTCTGAGGGCGTTATTACGTGCAACCCAAAGCGCTGTAATGTTGGCAATCGTGCCACCAGAACAAAATGCGCCAAGGGAGTGTGCAGCGCTGTGCATCCAGCGAGCATAAAAAGCATCCTCCTCACCGTAGATAAGGTGATGAATCATGCCGAGTACTTGACGTTCTAACGGGGTAAAGGCTTTTGAAGTCTCAATTTTTACCAAGTTTTGGTTGAGAGCAATCATGATTTTGGAAAGCGGCATTAAGAAGTACGGCAGTGCTGAAGTCATATGCCCGACAAAACTGGGGGCGGAGGTGTGCACTGAATGAGCAACTAACGTATCAAGTAAATGTTCGGTGTGCTCTGAGACAAATTGTGCCTGCTCAGGAATATGCGCGCTGGCAAAATCCTTCTCGATGTCGATTAATGGTTTTTCTTCGGCAACGATGTGCTCACCTAGAAACAGATTTAGGTTACGCGAAAGCTCGGCTTCAATACGCGTTAAGGTGGAGTCGGGGCCTTCTGGTATGGTGAAAATGCGCAGGAGATTTTCAAAAGTCACATCCGCTGTTTTGTTTTTTGCCGTCATCCTAATTTACCTAATTCATCTTTACTAAAGAGCAATAGCTTCATGCTAGTTCACTGGCAAGTTGGTGCGTTAATGCCTGAGAGAAAAACTCAACCAGTGATGGTTATTGATTAATGTCGATAGGCCCAAACCTACTCGGCGCTGCTCACCATACGCGCTTAGCGCATGGAAAACTAGCGGCGTTATCGTGCAAATGAAATGAAACACAACATCAATATCGGCACCAATATGCTAAGGACAAAACCGCTGACGATAGCCACTGGAACGCAACGAACACCTCCAGTACTTTGGATCAAAGGAAGCGTAAAGTCCATCGCCGTTGCACCTGCATAACCTATTGTCGTACAAGGTTTGCGACTGATCAGCATAGGTATCATGATCAGCGCGCCTAACTCACGCAACAGTTCTATCAAAAAAGAGCTACCGCCAAATACAGGTCCATAAGCTTCACTGATCAAAATACCGGACAAAGAGTACCAGCCAAATCCTGATGCCATTGCGAGAGCTTGAGACAGTGGCATATCCAATACCCAAGCGGAAATGATGCCGCCTAACCAGCAAGTTAACCACATCAGTAAAGAGATGATCATCCCATGTTTGTTGAGGATAATTTCACGTAATGAAAGACCACTGGTCCTAAGCTGTATCCCAATAAACAACAAGAGTAGCGACAATGTGTGTTCACTTGCTTTGGATACCCAACTGAAATCAAAAGGCAATAGTAATCCAATCACGAGACCTGTTGCGACAATCATGATCAATTTGACTGATTGAAATGCCATCTGGCCAAGCGCTAACTGTGCTTTACCCGAGCGGATGGCCAATGGTGAGTACTTATCTAACCAAGGAAGCACCGCTAGATTGCATAAAGTCATCGAGACAAAAAACACAGCGGTGTAGCGAAGTATTATTTGCAAGTTGGCGGAAAGATTATCGAGATGAGAGAGACTGAGTCCCATCAAAAACAGAATCAAGTGGATGAGAAAAGCAGTGGCTTGGTTTATTTTACCAAGCCACATTGATTCTTTTATAACAATGAGATAGCCGATGAACAGTGGTCCCATGACCAACAACATGCTTGATATCATGAACGGCTCAATATCAAATAATTAGAAGCCACTGCGAGTAATAACGGAGCGTAATTTCTCGTTAAATTCAGTGTCAGAAAGGTTACTTAGCTGGTACAGCACATCTGCGCCGGCTGCGTTGATCTCCACTTCATGATCTTCGATAGCATCATCTTGCTTGCGGAACATCAATAGGTGGCTCGCAATGCGGGCAATATCCAAATAACGCACTTCATGGATATGATCACGCATCTCTTCGTTACAGGACACTTCTTGGAAATCCGTATCAAATCCCCAATGTTTCAATACCAATTTACTGGTGCTGGAACAGCGAGATTGGAAGATTTGCATTGCAATATCTTCATCCAGATAGTTACCGTTTTCCAAATAGAGGTGATATTCGTTAACGAGACAAAATAGACCAATGTCCGCCAGTAGACCGACTAAGAGCGATTTCTCTTCTTCAAGATAACCATACTCTTCAGGTTCAACTTGTTTGAACGTCTCGGTGACAAGCACCATGGTTGCCCCAAGTTCACGGGAAGTATGAGCACTGTTCGCTAGAATTTTATTACATTCAGGGCTTAAGTTGATGGCGTGTTTTAACTGTTCGATAGCTTGCGCTGTGACGATGTCACGCACTCGCAATATACCCAAACGCGAAACAGCAGTAATTAAATCATTACAGGTGATGTTACGGCGGTTGAACACCACAGAGTTAGCTACGCGGATCACAATTGCCGCTAAGCTCGGATCGTCAGTCAAGCAGTCTGCAATATCTGAAATAGTTGTCGAGTCTTGCATACAGAGTTGCTGGACGCGAATAACGACCGTTGGAATCGGTGGTAAAGAGATTTTACCTGTGCTTATCGATAGCTCGACGAGTTGTGCAAACTCACTTTCCAAGCCATGGATCAATTTGTGCCGATTATCTGGAAGCCAATAAAAGGATAAATGATTCATAAAAACGTCAACTCTGCCATACCGGCGGCTATTCTACCTAGGGAATTACAACAACTGCAACACATTATAATTTTCTCTTCAAATAAATTCATTTTTCTCCGAGCAGTTCGACATTTAGTCCGCTTTTTATGTTTGATCTCATCAACAAGAGGTATCTGACGAGATCTGCATCGCATAAAACAGCGATGCATAAGTGATAAGAGTATAAATAATGGGCATACTCCGCTTCATGAATGAGTGACTGAGTCTTTATTCATTAAATCGATGTAATGATGCAATAAATCTAGTACCTAATGAACCCACTTAACAACGTCAGAACTAGTGAAGGACACCATTATGAAAAGACAATTATTTTATAAAGTTGCGACGCAATGTGGCTCATTGCAGACGCGCTCCATGTTTGGCGGAACTGGCATATTTCAAAACAATGTTATGTATGCACTGATTCGGGAACAATCTATTTATCTAAGAAGTCACCCTCTCGTTGAACCCAAATTGGCTGAACTGGCCTGCGAAAAATTTAAGCACATCAAGAAGTCCTCCGTCGCCACTGTTAACTACTATGATATTACCGAGTTAGTAGAAGAGCAGAGTGATTTGGCCGTTGAGTTAGTCAAATTGGCAATTGAAGGCGCGAAACAAGATGATGAAGCGAAGCGCTGCAAAAGTAAGCGACGCTTACGTGATTTGCCTAACATGCAGCTCACCACTGAACGCATGATGAAAAAAGCGGGTATTGAAAACGTGGATACCTTTTTGGAAAAAGGAGCGTCCTATGCGTTTGCGCGAATTTGTGAAATTTACGGACGCGATATCGATATGCGCTTACTTTGGAAATTAGCGGGAGCCGTAGACGGAATCCATTGGGAACTGATTCAAGAACCGAAAAGGCAGCAGCTGTTACAAGAGTGCCGACATTTTGGATTTGTGGCTCTGCAGTAAGATAGCACTTGGTTAACTGAGCATAGCGTTTACTTCGCTTGGTGCTGAGTGACCAGTAAAACAGAATTAATTAAAGCCGACCGGTGGTGAAAATGTGTCCTTCATGCCGGTCGACTTTTTATTCACAGTCTGGGTAACAAATGTTTGATTAGTATTTGAAACGCGCTGTGAAAAGAATTTGGTCGTCGTAAGCGTCGTTAAAGCGAGCTTCAGCACCAAGAGAGAATAGCTCTGTTGAGTGGAAACGAGCGTACACAGAACCGATCCAGTCATCACGGTCGTCGATAGAGACGTAACCTGCTTTACCACCCACTTCAAGTTGTGGACCTAACCATTGACGAACACCTAAGTTCAGTTCCATGCCAGCATCTGCGTTGCCATCGTGCTTCTTATCTTGAGCGCGAAGTAACATTTCACCTGTTAAGTCAGACCAGTTATTAATTGGCGCATGAAAACCAAGACCTGTCGCAGCATCAAAGTCGCCATCAAATTCTGAGTCAACACGGCCAACAAAGTGTGCATTAGGGTGAATCGACATACTGAATCCCGCACCATAAGTCACAGGGCTAACACCGATGCGCGCTTCGATATAGTCGTAACTAAAGTTACTCATAACGGAAGGACTATCTTGGTCTGTTTCAGCGAGAGCATGGCTTGAAGCGAGAAGCAGCGCTGCTGCAATCATTGTTTTACGCATAGTCACGATAAACCTATATTCTGTCATTAATTCCATTCATTCACTGTGATGCAGTGAAATCCAAAACGATGGTCACGTTTAGCCAGTATCATAAAGCATTGATTCCGATAGACCATCAAAAAAATGTCGATTTTGCTTGAATGCTTAATTCTCTAGCAAGTTGAATGCCATAATTAGCCATGCTCTCACAGATACAGCGGCTAAACTGTGATGTAGATAAGATGACCAAAGTTGGCTTTTAGAATGGGTTCAATTGATGAAGAAAAGCTTTGTTTGATGATGGATTTAGGCGCTGAATCTCTGTTAAGAAAAATTAATTGTCGTTTAGAGTCGTAAATTGGCATTTTCTTAATATAAACTGAGACATAGCGGGTTACACTGCGCAGTGAAATTGTCGTAGAGCGAGATAAACTGCCCAATGCAGACGCTTAGCGAGGGGATCACAAATGAGAAAAATTCCATAGGATAAAGGCATTATGAACAATTTAAAAAAAGCGGGCGCAATAGGTGGCGCGATTGTTATCGTCGCATGCTGGCCGCTAGCAGTGGGGCAGATTGGGCAACGTATTTTAACCGAAGGTGCACAGAATGCAGGAAATGACCGCGTTGCTGTTTCCTTGGTTAAATACGATCGCGGCTACCTCTCTTCAGAAGTACAAACCAAAATTACTTTGCTTGATCCTCGCTTAAAACAGCAGTTTATCGCCGATGGCTTACCTACCGAATTTGTCCTTAATAGCCATGTTTCCCATGGTGTGGTTAGCCTCTCGTCTCAAACAACATTGGCGGATTATCGCGATTTTCCAATGACACTACAGACCACCACTCAGTTGAATGGCAACACAGATTTCAACTTGGTATTAAACGCTTGGAATTACCATCGCGACGGTAAAGAGCCATTTACCGTGTCACTTTCACCCTCCTATCTAAAAGGTATGGTAACCAAATTGGGTGAAGTGAAATTTGAATCCAAAATTCCATCGTTAGCAATCGACTTTGATAATCAAGCGAAAATTGTATTAACCGACATGACGACCAAAGGTGAAGGCAAACAAACCAATGGTTTCTGGATTGGTGATCAAGTGCTTACTATTGGTAAACTGACTGGGCAAGGTAATCTTCCTGAAGAACCTGCTAAGGCTGGTGAGGAAAAAACGGCTCCTGTTGCTTTGGAACTTAATGGATTTAATTACCACTTTACGTCCAAGCTTGATGAGCAGCAGACACGCTTTAGCAGTCAACACGTCTTTACCCTAGTTGCGTTAGACAGCAAAACCGTTCACGCTAAGCAGATGGAGTTGGATTTCGCCCTCAATGGTGTGGATAGTAATGCGTTCAAGCAGCTTTCTAACCTGTATCAAAACAATCCAAGCCTTTCAAATGAGGAGATCGGCAAAGCTTTGCCTTATGTCGATACACTATTTAGTCAAGGTTTTGACGTTAGTCTAGGTAAGATGGACGCCACCATTGGCGAAGGCCGTTTTACTTCACAAGTATCCTTGTCCGTGCCAAAAGGAACAGAGCATGTTTCGCAAAACCCAGCCGCGGTGGTAACAGCACTTACTGGTCATATTGGCACCACAGCCTCAACCGCTTTATTGGAACAATTCCCAGAAATGCACAAATGGGCCGATGAGTTGGTTGTGATGGAAATGGCAACGCAAAATGATAAAGGCTACGCACTAAAAGCTGAAATTAAAGATGGCAGCGTGGTATTTGATAACGGCGAAAAAATTCCGCTTATCTCGCTCGTAATGATGGGAATGCGCGGTTACTAAGCCTAAACAGAACCTGATAGATAAAGAAAAGGGCTCGAGAGAGCCCTTTTTTATAACCATTTTTACGGTTGCACTGAAGTCATTTAGTGATGAATGACTTAGTTATGCTCAAATGCCAAAACGCGTTTCTCGATGTAACGAAAGAGCAAAGTCAGTGAGCCATTTACGCACAGGTAGAATAAGCCTGCTAAACCAAATACCGCTAACGTATCATAGGTTTGCGCATTGATACGCTGAGCATAACCCATGATGTCCATGATCGTGATGGTGCTTGCTAGTGATGTTCCTTTGAACACCAAAATCACTTCATTGGAGTACGCAGGTACGGCGCGGCGTAGTGCATAAGGTAAGATCACCCGTAACGTTTGGCGATCGTTCATACCCAGAGCTCGGCACGCTTGCCATTGACCATTTGGAATAGCATTGACAGCGCCAACGAAGAGTTGCGTGCTGTAGGCTGAGGTATTGAAAGCCAGTGCTAACATGGCACAAAACCATGGTTGGCTAAACCAATCCCATAAAAACGATGCTCTAAACCATTCAAACTGACCCGGGCCGTAGTAAATCAGAAAGATCTGTACTAACAGTGGTGTGCCAGTAAACAGCGTAATAAACCCTTGTGCGATCCAATTTAGCGGACACCATTGGCGAACCACGACGACAGTGAGAGCAAGGGCCAGCATGCCACCGATAATCAGAGCAACTAACGTAAGTTCAATACTGGTACCGAGACCGTCGATCAGTTGCCAGACATGTTGGGAATTCATTGTCTATTCCTATTCCATGTAAACAGTGTTGCGAATTAACGCGAACCTGTCTCTTTTAATTGAACACGTGCATTGACTCTTTTAATCACTTGTTGAGTTATTAAAGTGATCACGAGATAGATCATCGCGGCCATCGCATACCAAGCAAAAGTTTGGTGCGTTGTAGCAGAAGCCAATTGAGCTTGACGAAAGAGGTCGGTTACCCCAATCAAGGAAACTAACGCAGTATCCTTGAGTAGCACTAGCCATTGGTTACTTAAACCAGGAAGTGCATGGCGAATCGCTTGGGGGAGAGTGATGCGTACAAATGTGTGCAGTTTGGGTAAACCCAAAGCGCGAGCGGCCTCAATTTGACCACGCGGGACTGCTTTGATGGCACCACGCAAAGTTTGCGAAGCGTAAGAAGCAAAAATCAGCGATAACGCCACTACACCAGCCAAAAACGGACTGATTTCAATAAAATCGCCAGTGATGTAGAACAAAATCTGCGCTGAACCAAAGAAGATGAACAGGACAACCAATAACTCTGGTAAACCACGAACGATCGTCACAAACCCACTGGTTAGCCAACGCAGTGGAGTCAGTTTAGACATTTCGCCTGCAGCAAATATCACTGCTAAAACTAGCCCAACCATCAGGCTAGAAAAAGCAAGCTGGACAGTCATCCAGCTTGCAGAGATCAACGCTTGGGAGTATCCCGATAAGATCATAAATTACTTACCAAAGTACTTATTGTAGATAACTTGATATTGGCCGTTTGCTTTGATGGCATTGAGTGCGCCGTTAAGCTGTTTTAGTAGTGCATCGTTGTTTTTGTTCACCGCGATACCAAAACCATTCCCGAAGTATTTGGCATTGGTCACTGGTTTGCCAACATAAGCTAAGTTTTGGTTGTCTTTAAACCATTCAGCCACCACAGCAGTGTCACCAAATACCGCATCGATACGACCGTTTTGCATGTCAGTAAAGGCGTTTTGGTAGCTAGAGTAAGGAACTGCAGTAACACCTGGCATTTGTTCAATCAAGTAAGATTGATGAGTTGAACCGTTTTGTACGCCAACACGTTTGCCTTTTAGATCAGCTTGAGTCGCTACGTGACCTTTCGTGGTAACAAAAGCCGCCGCGTTATCGTAGTAAGCTTGAGTGAAGCTCACTTGTTCTAAACGAGCTTCAGTGATGTCCATTGCTGAAATCGCTGCATCGTAACGTTTGAATTTTAGTGCAGGGATTAAACTGTCAAACGCTTGGTTAGCAAAGGTGCAGTCAGCTTTAAGCTCTGCACAAAGTGCGTTTGCAACATCAATGTCAAAGCCTTGAATTTGGTTGTTTGCGTCAACAAACTCAAAAGGAGCATAAGTGGCTTCAGTCGCGAACTTAATAGTTTGCGCGGCAGAAACTTGAGTTGATGCAAGGGCAATAAGGCTAGCGAAAAGTACTTTTTTCATGTTTAACTCCATGACAACAATGAACATTTCCCTATCTGGGGAAACGAAGAATAAATTAGTGTGTTAAGTATTGAGCAAATTGTTTTGTTTGTGGGTGCTCAAATACCGATTTATCGCCGAATTCAACCACTTTGCCTTGTTCTAGGTAAAGAACATGACTTGCGATTTTCTTGGCAAAATCCACTTCGTGGGTAACGATGACTTGCGTGATGCCCGTTTCACTGAGCTGCTTGATAATATTCACCACTTGCGAGGTGATTTCTGGATCAAGTGCTGCTGTTGGCTCATCAAACAGTAATACATCCGGCTTCATCATTAGCGCTCTGGCAATCGCGACACGCTGCTGCTGGCCGCCAGAAAGCTGAAGTGGCCATGCGTTGGCTTTATCGGCTAATTGCAACTGTTTGAGAATGGTCAACGCTTGTTCTTTCGCTTGGGCTTTGGTGATTCCCATTACTTTGACCGGGGCTTCGATCAGGTTGTCCAATACCGTCATATGTGGCCATAAGTGGTATTGTTGAAACACCATGCCCACGTGTTTGCGTAGTGTTTGACCAACACTATCGGAAATCGGCTGACCGAAATCAAAAGATTGTCCGGCAATGGTCAATGTTCCTGAAGACGCAGTCTCAAGTAAGTTGAGTACGCGGATCAAAGAGCTTTTACCTGCGCCGCTTGGGCCAAGCAGGACCAAAGTATCACCTTTGTCGCATCCAAAGCTCACATCGGTTAAAACCTGATGCTCCCCATAGGATTTATTGATGTGATTCGCTTTAATTCCCATATTTTCGATATGTAGTGCGTTTGAAAAGGCGCATAGTACTCCATCGGAATATTTATGCAATATCGTCGGAATAATATATTGCAAAATGGGATATGAGCACGAATTTAGATTCATATGCTGAGAACGAGTGCAAATTCGACGCTAATCAGTTAGGTTATGCAATGTTGGCACATCATTATGCTAGGTGCGAATAACACAGCCTAAAATGTGAAATATCCGACGTATCGGTTTTTGGCTAAGCCCTTTTGTTAACCCCTAAAGTTCACCGTTAGCTTCAAAGGTAACAAGGCAATGACATGGGGTAGATGTTCTCTTGAGATAACGATGTTAAACTGATGCGCACAAAATGTGCTCAAGGAGTGGGGCATCACATGGTTACAACTCACGTGCAGTCAAAGTGGCAAAAAGGGCTGATGACCTTGCTCATTATTGGGCTGGTGGCAGTGAGCTCGCTCAATCTTGCTGATGAAAAAGCGCATCAGCTCATTAATCAAGCCATGCTTAGTGCTGCAGGAAGCTACACCATTGCGCGCACCTTAGATGCCGCGATCTCGACTCTGCAAAGCTCGGAAGTTTCAGCGGGTGTGTTTTCCATCGACATCGGCCAAGTGCTTAATCCAGTCAGTGACTTAATCAATAAGTTCAGTGACATCATGGTGATGTCTTTCACTTCACTGAGCCTACAGAAAGTACTTTTGTTGATGCTATCGTCAACCGCCGCTAACGTGATATTTGCTCTGTTTGCCGCCGCGTACTTATTGACGATGTGGGCTGGCTGGGCACAGCAGTGGCGATCGCTTGCCCAACGCCTTTTTCATATCATGGCGATTGGCCGGTTTTTAGTGTTGCTCGCGGTGCTCAGTTCACAATGCATTGATTGGTGGTTTATCAATCCACAAATCGAGCAATATCAACAGCGTGTGGCTGCTTTAGCCCATGAGTCTGAGCAATCGAGTTACCCTGTTACAGCGGCAGAAGAAAAAACCGAACACAGCTTTCTCAGTTTCTTGCAACAGCTTCAGCAGCAATGGGAACAGTTAACCCACGATGTTGCAGCCCAAAAGGATAAATTAACACAACTGGCGGATATTGCAGAGAGCTCGGTGGTCGATTTGATGACTTTGATGGCGCTTTATTTACTCAAGACCTTGATATTACCCTTATTATTTGTGTTTCTATGTCGTATGGGATTATCAAGATTATTCACTACGATTCCGGTTAACACCGTTGATAAAATACCGAGTAACTAGGTCTTTTTCTTAAAATACGAGAAAATTACTTATTCGCATGGAAAAGAATTTTTTGTCACTTTTTATTCAGAAAAAAAAGTGGTATTAATCACACTTATTTCAAAAGCAGGAGCGAGAAACACATGGAGCCTAATCAGGACACCGTTTTTAACTTTAGCGCAGGTCCGGCTGTATTACCGAAACCGGTTATGCTCAAAGCACAACAAGAATTTGTTAACTGGCACGATCTTGGATCGTCCGTCATGGAAATCAGCCACCGTAGTAAACCTTTTATTCAGGTCGCTAAAGAAGCGGAGCAAGATCTACGTGATCTGCTAAATATCCCTGATAACTACAAAGTCCTTTTCTGCCAAGGTGGTGCGCGTGCTCAATTTGCTGCTGTACCTCTAAACCTTCTTGGTGAGTCGACTAAAGCGACTTACATCGATGGCGGCTACTGGGCGATGAGCGCAGTAAAAGAAGCTCAAAAATACTGTGAAATCGACCTTTTTGATGCCAAAACAGAGATCGATGGCAAAATGGCGGTTAAACCCGCTTCAGCTTGGTCTATCGCTGATGATTCTGCCTACGTGCACTTTTGTCCAAACGAAACCATCGACGGCATCGAAATCAATGACCTCCCTGTGACTGACAAACCAATCGTAGCAGACATGTCTTCGAACATTCTGTCTAAAGTGATTGATGTGTCTAAGTACGGCGTGATCTACGCTGGTGCACAGAAAAACATTGGTCCTGCTGGTATCTGTATCGCGATTGTGCGTGACGACTTGTTGGATTTGGCGAACGACGTATTACCTAGCGTATTGAATTACAAAATTCTTGCCGAAGGTGAATCAATGTTCAACACACCACCAACATTTGCATGGTACTTATCTGGTCAAGTGTTCAAATGGTTGAAAGACCAAGGTGGCGTGAAAGCGATGGAAGCGGTTAACCGCCAAAAAGCTGACCTTCTTTACAGCGCTATCGACGGCTCAGACTTCTACCGTAACAACATTCACCCTGCGAACCGTTCGCGCATGAATATCCCATTCCAACTGGCTAAACCAGAATTGGATGCGACATTCCTTGAACTGGCTGAAGCAAAAGGTTTGACTTCACTTAAAGGTCACCGTGTTGTTGGTGGTATGCGTGCTTCTATCTACAACGCGATGCCACTCGAAGGCGTTCAAGCTCTTGTTGACTTTATGCGTGAGTTCGAAGCTCAATACGCTTAAGTTGCTATAACGCTTTAAGTCCTTAAGCAATAGATAGTAAAAGAGCAGAAACAATAAAAAAGCGCAGTGTGAAAACACTGCGCTTTTTCTTTCAGCTAATGGCTAACTCACATTATGAGGTAGCACGTGGACGCTGTTTATTGTTCGGACGTTGACCCGGACGGCCAGCTCCAGCTGGTTTGCCATTATTCACCGCACCGCGGTTCCCTTGGTTATTACCTGCTTTTTGACCATTGCCTTGGTTACGGTTGCCACTATTGCCACCACCATTACGTTGGCTACCAGCACGGTTGTCGCTATTGCGGCTATTGGTGTTTCCTTCGCCACGATTGCTGTTGTTACCACGGTTGTTGGTTTGGCCATTGTTGTTGCGACCGCCACGTAATGGTTCAAATCCTGGTTGATCAGGCGAGTGCTTGGTTGCAAAACGGTTTGAACCGTGACGACCAGACTTACGACGTTGCGCCGGTGTTTGTTTGTCACCATCTTCTGCCGGAACCAAACAGCCCGGTTTATCACCAATAAGATGCTTTTTACCCATCTCGATTAAGGCTTCACGAATGATTGGCCAGTTCACCGGATCATGGTAACGCAATAGCGCTTTGTGCAAGCGACGTTGACGAATGCCTTTTGGAACAGGAATATCTTCACGTTTCTTGTACTTAACGCGTTTTAGCGGGTTCACTTCTGAGTGATACATCGCGGTGGCGTTACACATCGGTGATGGGTAGAAGTTTTGTACTTGGTCACATTCGAAGTCGTTCTTTTTCAGCCACAACGCCAAATTCAGCATGTCTTCATCTTCAGTACCTGGGTGAGCTGAGATGAAGTACGGGATCAAATACTGCTTCTTACCCGCTTCGGCACTGTATTTTTCAAATAACGCTTTGAACTTGTCATAGGTGCCCATGCCCGGTTTCATCATCAGATCCAGTGGACCTTTTTCGGTATGTTCAGGGGCAATCTTCAAGTAACCACCGACGTGGTGAGTCACCAACTCTTTGATGTACTCTGGAGATTCAATAGCAAGGTCGTAACGAACCCCAGATGCGATCAAAATCTTCTTAATACCATCCACTTGACGAGCTGCGCGGTAGAGATCGATGGTGTGTTTGTGATCGGTATTTAACTTATGACAGATACCAGGGAACACACATGATGGGCGACGACAGTTTGCTTCTGCTTTAGGATCAGAACAGCCTAGGCGATACATGTTCGCCGTTGGGCCACCCAAATCGGAAATGGTGCCAGTGAAGCCAGGCACTTTGTCACGGATCTCGGCAAGCTCATTTAAGATCGATTCTTGAGAGCGGTTTTGAATGATACGGCCTTCGTGCTCAGTAATAGAGCAGAAAGAACAGCCACCAAAACAGCCACGCATGATGTTCACCGAGGTTTTGATCATGTCGTAGGCAGGAATTTTTGCCTTGCCATATTTCGGGTGCGGTACGCGCGCGTAGTAAAGGCCAAACACATAGTCCATCTCTTCAGTGGAGAGAGGAATAGGGGATTGGTTGACTAACAGCTCACGATTACCGTGGCTTTGCAGTAGCGCACGCCCTGAATAAGGGTTGGTCTCTAGGTGCAATACGCGGCTAGCGTGCGCATACAAAATACGGTCATTCACTAACTTCTCGAATGAAGGTAGGCGCACGGCGGTATTTTCTGCATCGTGACGAGAAGGACGAATGGTAATCGGCTTTGGCTGACTATCTTCTTCCTTGGTTTTCGTCTCACACTGAGTTTCTACTTCATACGGGTTGGTCGGTACAAAGGGTGTGCTTGGTTTATCGATGCGCGAAGAATCGATGATTTTGTAACGTTCAGGTGCAGCTGAAAGGTTAACAGCGGTACCACGAATGTTGGTCATGGTCTCGATGGTTTCCCCGTCCGCAAGGCGATGGGCCACTTCGACAAGGGCGCGCTCAGCGTTACCAAACAGCAAAATATCGGCTTTCGCATCCATTAAAATAGAGCGGCGTACTTTGTCTGACCAATAATCGTAATGGGCGACGCGGCGCAGACTCGCCTCAATGCCGCCAAGTACGATAGGCACATCTTTATAGGCTTCTTTACAACGTTGCGAATAGACCAAGGTTGCGCGATCAGGGCGTTTACCCCCTTCATTATTGGGAGTATAGGCATCATCTTGGCGCAACTTTTTATCCGATGTATAGCGGTTAATCATCGAATCCATGTTGCCAGCAGTGATGCCGAAAAAGAGGTTAGGTTTCCCCAGTTCCATAAAGGCATCTTTATTCTGCCATTCTGGCTGGGCAATAATACCTACGCGAAATCCTTGAGCTTCAAGTAATCGGCCAATAATCGCCATACCAAAACTAGGGTGGTCAACGTAGGCATCACCGGTCACGATGATGACATCACAGCTGTCCCAACCCAGTTGGTCCATCTCTTTACGAGAGGTCGGTAAGAATGGGGAAATGCCATAGCACTCAGCCCAATACTTGTTGTACTCAAAAATCTTTTTAATATTCATAGAGATAACATTTGCTCACTTATCTAACAGTTATGGCATTTTCAGGAAGAATTATTGTTGTGCCATCTGTCGTGCTGACTTCCATCGGTGTGAATGTTCGCTCATTACTGTTTGATAAATCCATCTGTTCATTCCCATTGCGGCAAAGAACACGACCGACCGCATGTTCTTGATGGTCATGACATTCCCTCTGCGGGTATAAATTGAGCGACAAAATAGCGCTGGAGTTTATCATGAACTCAATAGAGAACACCATGATCACTTCACGTTATATTAAGGATAGTTAACATTGGTATTAGGCGTATATTTTTTAGGGATTTCGCTACCGTTAGATGAAAAAAGCCTGCAATTTGCAGGCTTTTTATCAACACGGTTGTTTGGTCAAATCGGTACTATTGATCGATGTTGGCCACAAACTCTTCAATGCGTTGACGTGAAGTAAATGGGTTCAAAAATACCGCTTTTTCACCTGGCAGATAGAGGCATTGACCGTTTGCGTTGTAAGCAGTGCGAGCAATGGAATCGATCCAGTTGGTGTTCAGTACTTGGCCTTTACGCGCTTGGAAATTTTGACGGTGGAACGCCGCAGCGTGTACCACATTTTCCATGTCTTTTTCTGACGTAAACGCATCGCGTTCACGACGGAACATTTCCGTTGCTTCTGCTTTGCATTTTGCATCGTAAAGACGGAAGGTCACTGAAGGGCCGTGGTTTTCTGGTGAAACCACAACACAGTTTGGCTTTTGTTCTAATAGCGCGCGCAGGTAGTTCGCGTTTTGCAGGCCATTAGCAATCACGGCTTGGTAACCTTCTAAGCCCATGTATTGCAGAGCAGAAAATGCAGAAAAGACACCCACACCGCTACGAGAACACTCAATAGTGGATTGCAGGTGAGTATCATCTTGCATCGCTGGTTCAAAGTATGAGAAGTAACTTGGATCGTGTTTTAAGCTCTCAAAATCTTTACCGTTTTTCACCATGATCAAACTAGAGGTATAAGGAACATAACCCCATTTTTGGAAATCGACAGTGAACGAATCTGCGTATTTTAGCGCTTTCACTTTGCCATTCAGTGCCATTAGGCCATCAAGCGTTGCCGCATTAATGCCTAGAGGGTTAGTGGTAAAGTCATAGTTATTGAAGAAAATTAGCGCCCAACCGATAGCCGCATCCACATGGATGTGTGGCTTGTAAGAGGTTTTGTACTGTGCGCATAAGCGTTCACGGATATCATAAACCGCTTTCACATCATCGATTGCAAAGGTATCTGTCGTGCCAAAGGTCAACAAAATGGTCGGAATCACAATGCCTTGTTTAAAGCAGGTTTCCATTTGTTGCTCAGCATGGTCGATATCCATTTGGTTATTTTCATCGATATGAATGCGCAATACTTGATCGTTGATATTGATGCCCAGTAACGACAAGTTGGTCATGTTGGAATAGTGACCCGCTTGAGAGTTCATCATCATCATCGATTGATTGGCAAAACCTTGCACGCAAGAGCCTGGCAGGGCTTTACGCAGACCCAGCAGGTAACCATATAGGTTACAGAACGTGCCGCCTTGAGTGAAAATACCAGAAGCATTTTCAACGTCGTAACCAGCAAGATTTGCAATTTGACGAACCACTAAACGTTCAAGTTCAGTCGCTTTACCTGAGTATTCGCTGTACACCAAGTTTGGGTTAGCGATCGTGGCCAAAATGGCACCGTGAATCGCAGGATCGCTCGGCGTAGAAATCACGTTTTCTACCGCTTTAGGATCTTCCCAGTTTTTGGTTTTTTGCGCTGCGAACATCGCGATAGGATCGAATGGTTCGTTACTGTCTGAGCAATGCGCTGGAATCTCTGAATAGTTCAGCAGGGTTTCCATCATGTGCTCGTCGTTTAATTCAGCACTGTGGCGACGGTTCTCAATTAAACTGTCCAAGCCGGCGATCTGATAGGTTGGCCATAACGCTTTATCGCGACCGAAAAAGCGTTTTACCACCTGAGAATACTTACTGTTGAACGTATCGCTTACAGTATTGGCAGAAAGATCAGACCAAACGTGCTCAATTATTTCCGTTGTCATACGGACCTCTTACTTAATGGTATAAACGAAGTTAATACAATTTAAATTTGCGAACTAGTTGGTCTAGTTCACTATTGGCTTGCGCCAAGAGTTCAGTTGCTGACACCGTTTGACGACCGCTGACCACAAGGGATTCAACGATATCGCGGATGGTCAACATATTGCGCGATAGTTCTTCCGTTACACGGCTTTGTTCTTCTGTCGCGGTAGCAATTTGGGTGCTGACATCATCGATTTCGTTTACCGATTGGCTCATCTCGGTCAGGCTGGTGGAGACTTGGGCAGTGCTGTCGGCAGTGGATTGACACTGTTGCTGGGTCTGTTTCATCGAGTTGACCACACTGGAGGTGACGTCCAGTAGTTGCTGCAGCATGGAAGAAATTTCCGAGGTACTGTTTTGGGTGCGAACAGCCAGTGCGCGCACTTCATCGGCAACCACCGCAAAGCCACGACCTTGTTCGCCGGCGCGAGCGGCTTCAATTGCAGCGTTTAGTGCTAACAGATTGGTTTGCGCTGAGATCTCTTCAATCACATTTACCACGTCGTAGATTTTCATCGTATCGTTGTTCATTGCCGCAATACGGCCAGACATGGTTTCCACTTCACCCACTAATGACTCGACGTTACTCACTGCGTTATTAACGATGGCCAGTGATTCACGTGCGCCAGTGTTAGCAGAAGCGGTAAGTTTGTTCGATTCAGTGACGTTAACCGCCACGCTATGGGCGCTTTCACTCATCTCAGTAATCGCGGTGACTACTTGTTCTGTCTCAGCAGAGTGAGAAATTAACTGGGTTTCGTTATCACGAGCGCTTTGACCCAGTTGCGTGATACTGCTGGAGATGTTTTGGCTTGCTTGAGCAATGTGCAGCATCATTTGTTGCAATTGCTCAGTGAAGCTGTTGAAACCTTGGCTGATTTGCGCAAGATCGTCATTGCCATCCACTTGTAGACGTGACGTCAGGTCGCCACTGCCTTGTGAAAGCGCTAATACCGCTGCTTTCAAGCGTAGTAGAGGTTTATAGGCACTTTCGATGGAGAGCACCATGCAAGCACAGCTCACCAAAAGCAGCACTAGACCGGTCCAAATGGCATTCCATTTCGCACTTTCCACACCCGCTTGAGCGGTCGATTTGTCAATGAAAACCATCAACGTCCAGTGGTTATCGCCGGTAAGATGAATACGTTGGAAGTAACCAGTAAAGTCTTTGCCAAGGTAAGGGAAAGTCAGATGTCCTTGCTCTTTGGTTTCGAAACCACGTTCCATATCAGCAAACACTGGGTTGACTTGGGTTGGTGTTTTGCCAATGTCAGATGGGTCATCACTTGCAAAGAAGACAGAGTTGCGGTCAACCAACGTGGCTGCGCCACCTGCAAAACGCATTTGGTTGATGCTACTGGCAACGTTATCGATCACGATATCACCAATCAAAACACCCACTTTGCGACCATTTTCGGTCACTGCTTTGGTCAGGCTGATGGTTTTCTCACCGGTCTGCAAATCTTGATAAATGTCGGTCACGATCAGATCGTTAGACTGAATTGCTGTTTTATACCAAGGTCGATTTTGTAGAATGTTGTTACCAAGAATTTGGTGATCGCGAGAGATGAAGCTAGTGCCGTTACTGTAAGCGATGGCAACGGTGCTGAAATTGCCGCTTTTTTCGAGTAGGTCAACTAATTTGAGGTTTTCCGCGTCCGAAAGGTTGAGAGAAAATGAAGCGGCTCCGTTATCAATGGCTTGTTGCTTACCTTGATACCAAGTTTCCATATTGGAAACTTGCGATTTGAGTTTTATCTCTGTTTCTTTCACCAGAGAAGACACCATTTTGTCTTGCAGATTATAGATATTAATCGAACCAAGAATGATCAATGAAAGTGCGACTAATAATGACACACTGAGATAGATGCGAGATTTAAAACCTAAAGTCATGCGCTCCGCTAACAAGTATTCCTTGTTATCCCTAAAATATATTGTTGAAACAACGATGCATGCCTACTTTATTTACCCTCCCTAACTTTGCAGCGCTTCATAAACAGAGATGCAAGCAGGCTACAATTTCCTAATACATGTCGAATTGGGATGGCTTGCCGAGTGTGTGCCGTCGATTCGAACATGGAAGGATAGTGGATGATAGGCATTGCTACTGGTTTTAATCATACAGATGGCAATGAATATAAATTCAATGCAACTGATTGATGTTGTGCGCAGTGAATATAATCTAATATGTGTGGCGAATACAACACTTTATAAAAATAAAATGATCATCAATGGCTGATTGTTTTGCATTCAATTCGTAATGAAAAATTTATCCCTGCGTCACAATCAAGAAACATGTGATGGCCTTTTGATCGGTTTGTCTGAGAGGGCAAGATAAGGTGAGATTGTTGCGAATGACATGATTTGCAGGTATCTGCGTTAAAACGCATGACATTGGTCGTCATCACAAATGAAAATAGAGAAGAGGTCTCTGCGGTAGTGGTCATGTTCAACCACTGAACATAGAGGTCTTAGCAGGGAGTATTCGCCATTCGTAGCATGTGAAATAGAGTGAAACGACAGAGCTTCAAATAACTATTTGGGGATTGCTGGTAAGAGAAAAATTCGTCTAATAATTGGCGATAAGTCAAAATAATAACGAGTGCTATTTTTATGACGGATTATTTGATCAAATTAAGTAACAGCTAAAATAATATCCCAGTACCAAAAGTTAGCTTGCTACTGGGATATATTTAATTACTAAGAAACGGTTCTAATGATCTGATTCCGGAAACAAATAGGAGTAAAAATGCTGACTATGGTTACCAAACAATTGCTTTGCTCGCTGCTCTAAATCATGAGTGCAGCAATTATTATCTGAAATCGGGGTTAATTATCTGCTCATAGAGAGGCAACTCTTTTAACGAATAGTGGTTCTCTAAGGCGACAAGTAGCACTTCACTCCATGCATCATCAAAATCCAAGTCGTGGTTTAGCGAGTTCCAAAACTGCTTTCTAGCCACAGTCAGTTCGTCATTGGAGATGGTTTTCATTGACTCAAGGACGTGACGATAGGCAGTCAGTAAGTCCCATTCTGTTTGCATTAAACTATATACCCAATGGTGAAGTGATTTGGGGATAAATGAATAGTTTGCTATTATCTGCGCCCTGTTACTCTTCTTGTCTCGATGATTATGCTTCATTCATTACTTGCAATGTTGCCGCCTATGCTATTGGGTGCGCAGCTCGTTCTAACGCTCATCATGGTTAAAGGTGAAATCTGCCCTGGACAGCGTGGCCGTGTACATAAAGTGCTGCCAGTGGTTGGTATTTTGTGGTTAGCGACCGCTTTCAACCATCTTATTTTTATTGTACTTGGCGCAGGGATTCTGTTTTTCTGTTCGCAGGTGCAAACCAAGAAAACCCGCGATGAAGGCCCGTTGTGGGCAATGCATGTGACGAACGTGCTCGCGGTGCTTGCGCTGCTGTGGCAATCTTTCTTATATCCCCATCTTTGGGCTGGCGTAGCGCATTTTATCAGTCTAGCTGTCTCGGGTAGTGTCTTGGCGCATCTCTTGATGACGCTGGCGCGATCACGTCTGCAAGCGTTTAACCGGATTCTGCCAGTGGTAGGCATTGTTGGCACCATGCTGATGGTGCTCTGTTTAGTTCCGTATGGATACCAGTTGAGCGAGAGTGCATTAGGCGCGTTGACTCAAGGCGTATTAACCTATTTGGCACTGCTGGTGCTGGCGATCATCACTTGGTGTTGGCACATCTTTACCAATAAGAGCGTGGCAAAAATCCAGTTAGCGGTAACTCAAATTCTGATCTTGATCGCTATGACCGGATTTGAAGGTCTCTACTTACTTTAACCACAACGACACTTCATTTTTCGCAGTATCACATTTTTCACGTGTGATACTGCGCTTCTCTCTATTGCTGACTACGCTTTAAGTGATCTCTTACTTTCGACGATGGATAAGATCGCTATAAGGAGACTGACAATGGATCTCAGTAATGTGCAGCGTTTTGACACCCATATCTTACTTGGCATCATTAATGAAAAACTGCGGCTAGAGTGCCACAGTTTGGATGATTTAGTGATGACCTATGAAATCGATCAAAGTCACTTGGAACAAAAGCTTGAAGCTGCGGGCTTTGAATATGACCCGCTTACTAACCAATTCCGTTAGACTTAAGCTATTTTTATGCCTTCAAGATGGCTTTTACATTGTGAACGAGCCGTAGCAAAGAAGGCTTGGAGATAGCGTTTATCCTTTTCACTATGGCGAGTGGCGGCAAACAGACGTCGCCACAAGCCGTTACCCAGTGGCTTACTGGTGATCAATCCTTGGCGAGAAAATTCACTGATTGCCCAGTTAGGCAATGCTGCAACCCCAAGTCCAGCAGAAACCATTTGCACTAACATCAGAGTGTTATCGGCCTGTTTCCAGCGTGCCGGTTCAACTCCTGCTGGATTGAGGAAATGTTTTACCACATCCAAACGCTGCTTTTGTACTGGGTAGCTCAACATGGTTTGATCGGCGAGATCTTGTGGCTCAATACGCTCTTTATTGGCAAGCGGGTGATTTGTCGCAGTAATCAGGCGCATCTCAAAGTCAAACAGCGGCTCGTAATGCACTTCTGAACGCGGCAAAATATCTGACGTGATCACAAGATCCAGCTCGCCAGCGAGTAGAGCTGGCAGCGGTTCAAAACCAAAGCCTGAAGAAAAATCGAGTGTGACCGTTGGCCACGCCACCTGATATTCACGCAGCGCTGGCATGAGCCATTGGAAGCAGGAGTGACACTCAATCGCCATGTGTAAGCGACCATTCACATCCTCTTTGAGGCTGGCCAATTCATTTTCTGCTCGAGCAAGACGTGGCAAAATTTCATCAGCTAAAGCCAACAGAATCTCACCCTCAGAGGTGAATTTTACTGGGCGAGTTTTACGCAGAAAGAGTTGGCCACCAATACGTGACTCCAAGTCTTTGATCTGATGAGAAAGGGCTGACTGAGTAAGATGCTGCGCTGTGGCAGTCGAGGTCAACGAACCCGTATCGCGAAGTGAAATCAATGTTCGTAAGTGTTTGAGCTCAATCATTAAAAATCCTTACTTAACTGTGTGCCCTGAGCGTTGCATGTGCTTTTTGTTCCGTTACGGAGTGCGCGTAACTTATCACTTTATCTTTGGACTTGTAAACGTCTAGATGTCCAAATGGTTAGTGGATGTGTAAGTTTATCAATATCAACTTAAACTACATGAAAATTTTTAATAAACAAGTTGAATATTCGACGCTTGCGAAAATAACGTGCCAGTTAGATAGTTTAGCCATCTAGACATCTGAATTTGCATTCATTCAATGTCGGCTCCACATAATTTAGAAGGAAGAGATGATGGCGACAACAACACACATTTTGGGTTACCCACGCATTGGCGAACAACGTGAACTGAAATTTGGATTAGAGAAATATTGGCGAGGCGAAATCGATCAAGTTCAGTTGCAGGCATTGGGAAGTGACCTTCGCACGCAAAACTGGGCGTTGCAAAAGGAGGCTGGTCTTGAGTTTGTTACAGCAGGCGACTTTGCTTGGTATGACCATGTTCTTACCACGTCATTGCTGTTAGGGCATGTACCAGCGCGCCATCGTCATTCGGGCCACAGTGTGCAGGAACAAAGTGCTCTGGAATTGGACACGCTATTTAACGTTGCACGAGGTCAATCGCAACAGCAGTGTGGTTGCCAAGGACATGCAGCGTCAGATATGACTAAATGGTTTAACACTAACTATCATTACATCGTTCCAGAGTTTGGCGCAAACGATCAGTTTCAAGTCAGTTGGCCGCAGCTATTTGAGGAAATCAATCAAGCGCTACAGCAGGGCCATCAAGTCAAACCTGTCTTACTTGGGCCGGTGAGTTATCTCTATCTTGGGAAAGAAATTGAAGAAGGATTTGACCGTCTCTCATTGTTGCCGCGTGTGCTGGCCGCTTATCAAGACATTCTCGCAAAGCTTGCTGCGCAAGGTGTCACTTGGGTGCAAATCGATGAACCTATTTTGGCTCTTGAACTTGAGAGTCCGTGGCTTGAGTCATTTGCACTGGCGTATCAGACGCTCCAAAGCGAAGTGAAACTGTTACTGACTACCTATTTTGATTCTGTGTCACACGTACTGAGCAAGATAGTTACGCTGCCTGTTGATGGTTTGCATGTTGACCTTGCTTCAGCGCCAGAGCAATTGAATGAGGTGGTCAATCTATTACCAGAAGATTGGGTGCTGTCGGTTGGGGTGATTAATGGTCGTAACGTATGGCGAGCCAACCTCAGTGAATGGATTGAACGGTTAGAACCAGTAAAACAGCAATTGGGAGAGCGTCTCTGGATAGCCAGTTCTTGCTCGTTGTTGCATAGTCCCGTTAACCTTGATGCTGAGACAAAGTTAACGCCTGAAGTACAGAGTTGGTTTGCCTTTGCCAAACAGAAAGTAGCGGAAGTGGTGCTGTTAGGTAAAGCTCTGGATAACGATCCTGCGGCCATTCTTGCCTGTGACACATATAGCCAACCGATCATTGCTCGCCAGTCGGCACTGCATGTCAATAAACCTCACGTTCAAGATCGCGTTGAACAAATAACGCCAGCATTGAGTCAGCGCTCTGAACCTTATCAAGCGCGTGCCCATCATCAACATGAAGTGTTGAATCTGCCATTACTGCCTACAACGACCATTGGTTCGTTCCCGCAAACGGCGGAAATTCGCGCCTTACGTAGTGCATTTCGTCAGGGAAGATTAGCCAAAGCGGATTATGTGGCAGCAATTAAAGAGCAGATTGCCGATGCAGTTCAGCGACAGGAAGCGTTAGGTTTGGATGTTTTGGTGCACGGGGAGCCAGAGCGTAATGACATGGTAGAGTACTTTGCTGAACATCTGTCAGGTTTTCAAACCACAGAGTTTGGTTGGGTGCAGAGTTACGGATCGCGTTGTGTCAAACCTGCGATAGTGGTGGCTGATATTGAACGAGAACAGCCAATCACAGTGGAATGGTCGACTTACGCGCAATCTTTGACGCAAAAGCAGATGAAAGGGATGTTAACCGGCCCGGTGACCATTTTATGTTGGACATTCCCGCGTGAAGACATCAGCCGTAAGGCGATCACACAGCAATTAGCATTGGCACTACGTGATGAAGTACATGATTTGCAGGCGGCTGGAATTCACATTATCCAAATTGATGAACCTGCGATTCGTGAAGGCTTACCGCTTAAGCGGCGTGATCACCAAGCGTATCTTGATTGGGCAGTTGAAGCATTTCGTATTGCAGCGAGCAGTGCAAAATCAGAAACACAGATTCATACCCATATGTGTTACAGCGAATTTAATGAGATCATTGAATCGGTGGCGGCGATGGATGCCGACGTGATTACTATCGAGACGTCACGTTCAAATATGGAGTTACTTAAAGCGTTTGAAGAGTTTCACTACCCCAATGAAATTGGTCCTGGCGTTTACGATATTCACTCGCCAAACATTCCTGCACAGGGTTGGATTGAAGAGTTAATTCGTACTGCAGCAACAAAAATTCCGGTAGAGCGCTTATGGGTTAACCCCGATTGTGGCCTAAAAACGCGCAACTGGGCGGAAGTTGAAGCGTCGCTGACTAACATGGTGTTAGCAGCCAAAGCGCTACGTCAGGAATTTGCGCAGTAACAGGCATGATGACTTAGCGACGACTGAGTTAAGTGACAACAAAAAGGCCATCCGTTGGATGGCCTTTAGCATGAAAAACGAGACGCTATTTTGACTTTTTCTGTTTGTCACAGGTCTCTTGAGTGATCAGCTGATCGACTAACAAAGTGCCACGACTGTCGCGCATCTTAATACGATAGCTTATCCCTGTAGTGAGGTTTTCCATGATCGTGGTGTTGTTGCAAAACGCTTTTTCACTGTTAGTGAGCACTTCTTGAGTGGACTTGGCATTGGGCGCCGAGTTGTTGTAGACCATCATCATTTCAATGGTGGAGCCTTTGGCATTCGCACGCATGATATGTAAAGGACCGTATTCCAACGGCAATTCCGAGGCGAGTAAAGCGGCACGGTTCGTTGCAATCATTTCAAGTGTTTTTTCTCGTTCACTGTTGGAGCTACAACCCGCCAACAGCACGCCACTGAGTGCAATCACACCCCAAGTGCTTATTTTCATACTAAAATACTTTTTTAAATGGTTTTACAATAACGTTAGCATAGACGCCTGCTGCGACGTATGGATCCGCATCTGCCCAAGTTTTTGCTGCTTCGAGAGAAGAGAACTCGGCAATGACGGTTGACCCTGTGAAACCGGCTTCGCCTGGGTTATCAGAATCAATGGCAGGCATTGGTCCTGCAGTTAGCAGACGACCTTCATCTTGTAGGTCTTGTAGTCTGGCTAAGTGCTGTGGTCGAACGCTCATGCGTTTTTCCAAAGAGTTGTCTACATCTTGTGAGAAGATTACATACCACATATCGCTTTCCTTATAGCTAAGTCCATAGGCTAAGTCACATCGTCGATGGAACTTTACTCTACTTTACGCTTGTTTAAGAGTCATGTCAGAGAGTTCGGTTCCATTACAATGGTTAATGTACTGAAAGTTAACCGTATTCCAACCATCTAATGCCAATAAGTGTGATCAGCTGCCGACGTTTATTGCACGAGGTCGTCCATTGGCGTCAATTGCCACGTAGTGGAAAGTCGCCCCACAGACTTGGAAACGGTCATGTACGCCATCTTCTTTTACCGGTTTCACCCATAGTTCAAGGTTGATGGTCATTGACGTGCGTCCAATCTTCACACATTCACCGTAACAACACACTACATCACCGACTTTCACTGGCTTTTGAAACGTAATACTAGAAACCGAAACGGTAACGATACGGCCTGCTGAAATTTCTTTCGCTAGAATACCCCCAGCCAAATCGAGCTGAGACATAATCCATCCGCCAAAAATATCACCATTTGCGTTGGTGTCAGCCGGCATAGCCAGAGTGCGAAGTAGTAATTGGCCTTTAGGTGAATTCACTTCTTGAGTCATTTTATCATCCGCAAAAAAGAAAACAGCGACCCGCCGGTCGCTGACAAGAGCTTGGATTATAACAAAAATAAATGTCGTGAATCATCCGTTAAATGCGGTGTAAATGACGCTTATTGTTGAGAATCTTTCTGTTCTTTAGGCATATGTTTATAAATGTAAATACCCGTTAGCAGGGTGTAAACAAAGGTCGCAACTAACAGGCCGAACACTTTAAAGTTCACCCAAACATCCAACGGGAGACGATACGCCACATAGATGTTGATGATGGCACAGGCGACAAAGAAGAATACCCACGCCCAGTTGATTTTTGCCCATACAGCTTCAGGTAAGACTAACTCTTTCCCTAGCATGCTTTTGATGGCTGAGCGCCCCATGAGATGGCTAATCGTTAGACCTAAAGCAAACACAACGTAAAGGATAGTCACTTTCCATTTGATGAAGTCAGCATCGTGTAACACGATAGTCATGCCACCAAATACCGCGACCAAAGCAAAGGTAATGAGCTGTATTTTTTCAAGTTTTTTGTAGACTAGGTACGTAATGCCGATTTGAGCTGCGGTTGCCACAATCAATGCGCCTGTCGCGACGTAAATATCGTAAAACTTGAACAGAGCAAAGAAGATAATCAGAGGAATAAAGTCGAGCAATTGTTTCATTTAGGTATACATCCAGTCTAAACACTAGTGACAGTCTAACCAAATACGGCCAGTTGCAAAACTCTTATAGACATTTGGAAACAAAATAGTTCACTAACGTCGCATTAATGGTGCAATTTGGAATAAAAAAGCCACTCCGAAGAGTGGCTTTTCATCAAGATTGAGTGTCGTCCAGATTACGCTTCTTGGCTATTTAGCGCTTCTTCTGACTTTACTGCATCTTCCTCTTTGATCATTGCATCAACGATCAACGCACAAGCCGCATCACCAGTGATGTTTAGTGCGGTACGAATCATGTCGAAGATACGGTCAAGAGCGAACAGTAGTGGTAGACCTTCAATTGGAATACCAGCTGCAAGTAATACCGCTACAACAAGGAATGATGGTCCAGGTACACCCGCTTGACCTACTGCGCCTAGTGTTGCTGTCACAACGATCGCTGCGTATGCACCAATACCTAGGTCAATATGGAATAGCTGAGCAAAGAAGATAGCGACTAAACCGTAGTAAATCGCGTTACCTGACATGTTGATGGTTGCTCCCAATGGCAGCACGAATGATGCAGTTGAGTTGCGCACACCTAGCTCATTTTCACAAGTGTCCATGTTCACTGGTAGTGTTGCCATAGAAGAGGCAGTCGACAGTGCCACAGCTTGTGGTTTTTTCATTGCTTTAATGAAAGTACGAGCAGAAGTTTTGGTGAAGAATTGAATCATCAGTGGGTAAACGATGAAGCCGAAAATCGCAATCGCCGCTACGTAAACGATGAACAGTTTAAACACCACCATCAACGCACCAAAGCCAAAGGTACCAACGGCTTCAGCCATCAGACCAAATACGCCAAGTGGTGCAATGATCATCACTTTGTTGATCATCCAAACCATTGAATCAACAATAGTATTTACGCCGTTAATGATCGGTGCACGTTTTTCTTTTGATTGTTTAGAAACCGCAATACCGAAGAATAGGCAGAATACCAAGATTTGTAGAATGTTAGCGTCGTTCAGTGATTGGAAAACGTTGGTTGGGATCATACCGATAACGGTTGCCCAGAAAGTTGGCAATTCACCTTTAGAAGCGTATTCAGAAGAGAACATTCCTTCTACGCCAGACACATCTACGCCAATACCAGGTTGGAAGATATGACCCATAACAAGGGCAAGAACAACTGCAAGTGCAGAAGTGACAGCGAAATAAAATAGTGTAACGAAACCTACTTTACCTGCTGACTGGCTATCACCTAGGCCAGCTGCACCTGAAATTAAAGCGACAGCGACTAGTGGAATAACCAACATCTTAATTAAGTTAATAAAGATGCTACCTAGAGGAGCGAACATAGAAGCATCATGCCCCATGACACCACCGACAACGGTACCGATGATCATGGCGATAACAACTTGCACGCCAATGTTGCTTAGCAAACTCTTTTCCTTTAACACTTCCGTAACCTCTGTGCTAATAATTGTTAATTTCCTAGTGTTCCCCACTAATTGTCAGTCCATTTGTGGGGATTTGTTTTGCATTTGCTTTGTACACTTTTAGGGCTTGGTTGGCAATACAAAATAGTCAATAACTTGTCATTACCATGAATTTCTGTTGATTTTTGACGGCTTTTTATTCAATGGAAAACGTTTGCGTTAAGTTGAACCATAATGGGGAGGCTGATTTGAACTGTGTTTGACCAAATTTTATGCTTTTTAACGTACGCAAATTGGTTAAAAAAACAGGCCAAAGTACTTTCACTTTGGCCTGTTTAAAATATGAACTAATTTAGGGATGATTAATTAAAGCGTTGCGGCCTTCATGTTTTTAACGAAAGTGTGCAAATTATTTAACAATTCATCGGGTTTCTCGGCGTTGTTCTCAATAATCTTGACCACTGCTGATCCTGAAATGGCACCTGCCGCACCTGCTTCTAATGCTTGTTTAACTTGCTCTGGAGCAGAAATACCAAAACCAAGCAGTGCTGGTGGCGCATTGTATTGCTGCAAACGATCCAACATCTCATGCACAGGCATTTGTGCTTTGGTTTCTGTACCGGTTACCCCAGCACGCGAGAGTAGGTAAGTGTAACCGCCACCAAGGGTGGAAACCTGTTCAAGTGTTTGCGCTGTAGCACCTGGAGGCGCAATGAAAATCGGTTTAATGCCATGACGGTTAGCGGCTTCCACAAACGGTTGGCTTTCACCGGTTGGTACATCAGCAACCAGCACCGAATCAACGCCCGCTTCTTCACAACGGCGATAAAAATCATCGATGCCGCGTTTGAACACCAAGTTTGCATACATGAGTAGGCCAATTGGCGTTTCTGGGTTAGCTGCGCGAATCTGCTTAATTAAATCAAAGCAAATGTCAGGGTTCGTTCCAGCAGCTAACGCACGAATGTTAGCCTGCTGAATGGTTGGGCCATCGGCGAGAGGATCGGAAAATGGCATCCCTAGCTCTAGTGCATCAGCGCCGGCATCAATTAACGTTTGCATGATCTTCAGCGACAGATCTGGATTTGGGTCGCCGATGGTAACGAAAGGAACAAACGCGCCCTGTTTTTTCTCTGCCAAACGGGCAAACAGCGATTGATAACGATCCATTACAGCGCTCCTTTCTCATCCAAAATTTTGTTTACAGTAAAGATATCTTTGTCACCACGGCCTGATAGGTTAACCACCAATAGCTGCTCTTTTTCTGGCTCAGCGAACGCCATTTTCAAAGCATGTGCTAACGCGTGAGATGATTCCAACGCAGGAATAATGCCTTCGTGTTGCGCCAATTGTTGGAAGGCGTCTAGCGCTTCATCATCGGTGATATTGACGTAATCAGCACGGCCAGTGGCGTTCAGATACGCATGTTGCGGACCCACTGATGGGAAGTCCAAACCCGCTGAAACAGAATAGGACTCTTCAATTTGACCATATTGGTCTTGCATCATCGGTGCTTTCATACCGAAGTAGATACCCGTAGTGCCATGTTTAAGTGGCGCGCCGTGCTGATGGGTTTCAATCCCTTTACCGCCCGGTTCTACGCCAATCAGACGAACATCGGTCTCTTCGATGAAATCGGCAAACATGCCTATGGCGTTTGATCCACCGCCAACACAGGCAATAACGGCATCTGGTAGGCGACCTTCACGAGCTAAAATTTGGTTCTTAGTCTCTTCACCAATAATACGTTGGAATTCACGCACGATCGTTGGGAATGGGTGTGGACCAGCGGCGGTGCCAAGTAGGTAGTGGGTGGTTTCGTAACTACCAGACCAGTCACGTAGCGCCTCGTTACACGCATCTTTAAGTGTTGCCGAACCTGAATGCACAGGAATCACTTCTGCACCCATTAAGCGCATACGAAATACGTTCGGGCTTTGACGTTCAACGTCTTTCGCGCCCATGTAAACGCGGCATTTTAGGTTAAGCAGTGCACAAGCAATCGCGGTTGCTACGCCGTGTTGGCCTGCACCTGTTTCCGCGATGATCTCGGTTTTACCCATACGTTTTGCCAGTAGAGCTTGACCTAACACTTGGTTCGTTTTGTGCGCGCCGCCGTGCAGCAAGTCTTCACGTTTCAGGTACAGTTTGGTTTTGGTACCTTTGGTGATGTTTTTGGTAAGGGTTAGCGCGGTTGGACGACCTGCAAATTCTTGTAGCAGCTCCATAAATTCGGAGCGAAATTCTGGGTCTTCTTGCGCATCAATAAACGCTTGTTCTAACTGATCCAGCGCGGGAACGAGGATCTGTGGTACATACTGACCACCAAATTCGCCAAAGTAGGCATCTAACTTAGCCATTCTCATATTCCTTGTAAGTCGTCGACATGGCATCCATGTCTTATATTGTTTTTTTGTCGGCTGCCGATGTTCGTCAGCCGCTGTCATTCTTTGCCGCTCGGGCAGGGCGTTATTTAGTGCTAAAGCTAATAGCGACGCAGTGTTTCAAACACTTGTGCTATTTTGCTGCGATCTTTTACGCCAGGTTCTATTTCAACGCCGGAGTTAAAATCTAAGCCGATACAACCGAGTTGGTGAGCTTGTGCCACGTTATCTGGATTGAGTCCGCCGGCTAACATAATGCGCTCTGGCTCGGCTATCACACTCCAATCAAACGCTTTGCCGGTTCCACCAGACTGCTGCCCAATCTTGCTATCGAGCAGATGGCGGTCAACGTCTTGAGCCAGAAGTGTTGGCATCGTTTCGCTCACCCCATAGGCTTTCCAAATTTGCACATTCATTGGCAGGTGTTGGCGTAGCTCAGAAACATAGGTTTGGTCTTCTTCACCATGCAGTTGCACCGCATAAAGGCCTAATTCGCGCGCTGTTGAAATCACGGTTTGCAACGTAGCGTTTTGGAACACGCCAACGAAATGCAATGGCGCGGCTTCTACGACTTCTTGTGCTTGATCTATCGCGACACAACGTTTGGATTGAGGAACAAAAATTAAGCCACCATAAATCGCCCCGGCTTGGTAAGCTGCGACCGCATCTTCAGGGCGAGTCAGACCACACACTTTGTTTTCCCCAAGCAGCACTTTACGAACGGCCAATTCAAGGTTTTCTTCACTCATCAGTGAGCTGCCAATCAAAAATCCGTTGGCGTATTGAGCTAATTCAAGCACTTGTTGATGGGTATAAATACCTGACTCAGAGATGATAATCGTCCCTTCTGGAATCAGCGGTGCAAGCGCTTTAGTGCGATTGAGGTCAGTGGTTAAATCACGCAAGTTACGGTTATTAATCCCAACCACTTTGGCGTTTAAGTTGAGCGCTCGGTGCAGCTCTTCTTCGTTACTGGCTTCAGTCAGAACCCCGAGTCCTAGCTCATGGGCAATCGCAGAAAATTCACGGTATTGCTCGTCATTTAACACCGACAGCATTAACAAAATCGCATCAGCTTGGTAATGGCGTGCAAGGTAAATCTGGTATGCATCAACAATAAAATCTTTGCATAGAACAGGTTGAGTCACTTG
Organism: Vibrio porteresiae DSM 19223; assembly: GCF_024347055.1. NCBI lineage: Bacteria > Pseudomonadati > Pseudomonadota > Gammaproteobacteria > Vibrionales > Vibrionaceae > Vibrio > Vibrio porteresiae. The sequence goes on along the minus strand of NZ_AP024895.1, from coordinate 2,369,949 downwards.
GCGGCGCACTTGCGGTAGAAATTCTAAGTTACCTTGGAAATATTTCTCGTCAGTCAGAACGGAAATAGCACTCGCATAGCGGTTATAAACCGAAGCTATGTAATCCAAATCAAAGACGTCACGAATCAAGCCTTTTGATGGTGATGCCTTTTTACATTCCAAGATAAACGCGGTTTCTGGAGTACCTAGCGCGTCATAGAAACTGCGATCTGAACGAGTCAATAATGGCTGAAAGCTCTCTAATGGTTGCTCAGCTTTACGTTGTTCAACCCAGAGATATTTATCATTTACGATCTTAGCCAGTACTTCTGCCATTTGGGCATTTTTGACGGAGATGTGTTCAGACAGTTGTTCAGACATAACTTAACCTCGTTGTGCTAACTGTTGAACCAACTGGAAAGCTTTGCCAGATGCCATGACATCAAGGGCTTGCTGCGCGTTTTGACGTAGGTCTTCTTGACCAAACAGACGTAGCAGTAAAGCTACGTTGGCTGCGACCGCAGCCGCTTGCGCAGGAGTTGACTTCCCAGTCAGTACATTGGTTGCAATCTCACGGTTTTGCTGCGGATCGCCACCTTTAATTTCGTCCAGTGAGTAGGTCGCTAAGCCAAAATCTTCTGGCGTCAGTTCATACTCTTTAATCGTGCCATTGTGGATTTCTGCCACTGTGGTTGTGCCATGAATCGCCACTTCATCTAAGCCCGAACCAAACACAACCGCGGCACGTTTCAGTCCCATTTGTAACATGGTTTCAGCAATAGGGCGAACGAGTTCTTTGCTATACACACCCATTAATTGAATATTTGGGCGAGCAGGGTTAATCAGTGGGCCAAGAATGTTAAAAATCGTACGAGTTTTGAGCGTTTGGCGCACAGGCATCGCATGACGAACGCCACCGTGATATTGCGGAGCAAACAAAAACGCGACACCTAAATCATCTAATGCTTCGCGAGTTGCTTGTGGCTCCATCGCTAAGTTGATGCCAAAGGCATCTAACAGATCAGACGAGCCGGATTTACTCGATACACCACGGTTACCGTGTTTCGCAACTTTCACGCCACACGCGGCGGCAACAAAAGCAGAGGTAGTGGAGATATTCATGGTATTTGAGCCATCACCACCAGTACCAACGATGTCAGCGAAATCGTACTCTGGACGAGGAAATGCTTTGGCATTGGCAAGCAGAGCATTGGCTGCGCCGGCAATTTCTTGTGGTGTTTCACCTTTGATTTTGAGTGCAGTCAGCGCTGCGCCCATCAAAATTGGGTCTACTTCGCCGCGGATAATGTGATCAAATAGCTCATGGCTTTCGTTTTGGGTCAATGATACTTGTGCGTACAATTTGTCGATGATCTGTTGCATGATAACTCTCTCCATGAATTCTTTTTTATGCTTCGTTCTATTCGGGTTCTAGCGATTCAATTGGTTAGGATTAGCGTTTAAGCAAGAGCCCAATCAATCGCTTTGGTTAAGAGTGCTGCGCCTTGAGTGGTCATGATTGACTCTGGGTGAAATTGGAATCCACACACTTTGTCTTGTTCATGGCAAACCGACATCACTAAGCCGTCTACTTGGGCGGTAATGGTGAGCGACTCAGGCACCTTGGTCGCAACCAGTGAGTGGTAGCGCGCAATCGCCAGAGGAGAAGGTAAGCCTTCGTAAATCGGGTGAGAATCGTGTGCCATCATCGACACTTTGCCGTGGACAATTTCACCAGCGCCAGCCACAGTACCGCCGTAGGCTTCAACAATCGCTTGATGACCAAGGCAGATTCCCAAAATAGGCACTTCACCTTTAAAACGTTGAATAATGGCTGGCATTGAACCTGCGGCAGCAGGAGTACCAGGGCCTGGAGAAAGCACAATCAAAGGTTGCTCTAATTGCGCTGTGATTTTTTCTACTGCTTCGACAGTGATGGTGTTGCGATAAACCGCAACTTGGTGGCCAAGAGCGCGAAATTGATCCACCAAGTTGTAGGTAAAGGAGTCGAAGTTATCGATGAAAACGATGTTAGCCATGAGAATCTTCCTTACGCTTGGTGAGCTTGTTGAATCGCGGTAATAACGGCTTGCGCTTTAGTGCGGGTTTCATCCGCTTCTGATTGTGGGTCTGAGTCATACACCACACCCGCGCCAGCTTGGACTTGCGCAATACCGTTACGCACGTAAGCGGCGCGGATCACAATGCAGGTATCCAAATCGCCTTCACCGGTTAAGTAGCCGACAGCACCACCGTAGCTACCACGACGTTCACGTTCCACTTCACGAATCAATTGCATGGCGCGAATCTTCGGTGCACCAGTGAGTGTGCCCATGTTCATGCTCGCTTGATACGCGTGCAGCGCATCCAAATCCGTGCGTAGCTGACCCACAACGCGAGAGACCAAGTGCATTACGTGGCTGTAGCGGTCGACTTTAAGCAGGTCAGCCACATGGCGCGTACCTGCTTGAGAAATGCGAGCCACATCGTTACGCGCTAGATCGACCAGCATCATGTGCTCTGCGGTCTCTTTTTTATCGTTACGCAGTTCAAGTTCAATACGGCTATCTAAATCTGGGTCGATAGAGCCATCGGCACGTTTACCGCGGCGACGAGTACCAGCAATTGGGTAAATCTGTACTTCATTACTTTCGGTTGCGTATTTCAAAGCACTCTCTGGTGATGCACCGAACAGGGTGAAGTTTTCGTCTTGCATGTAGAACATGTAAGGACTTGGGTTGTTGATTTTGAGCTGTTCGTACGCTGCCAATGGAGATGGGCAAGGTAGGAAGAAGCGACGTGAAGGTACCACTTGGAAAATGTCGCCTTTTACGATGTAGTCTTTTAAGTCAGACACAATCGAGCAGAAATCAGCATCTTCAATATTGGTCGTTAGCGGCACTTCGGCTAGGCGTTTCGCCACTTGATGTGACACGCTGTGCTGTGCTTGAGCAATAATGGCTTGCATGCGTTGTTGCAGTGCCAGTTTATGGCTGTTGTCTTGACCAAAAAGCGTGCCTTGCAGATGCGCCGTTTCGGTTTGGTGGTCAATGATCATCAAAGTCTCAGCGACGTAAAACACATAGTCAGGACAAGATGTGGTATCTTTCACGTTACCCAGTGGTTCGAAGTTCGCAACGAGGTCGTAAGCAAACAGACCGCCAAGGAAAATCGCGTGTTTGTCTAACCCAGCTAAATCGAAACTGTGCTGCACCATACGCAAAGCATCAAATGTGGATGTTTGGCGTAAGCGGCTATCTTCGTCTAAGGTTTCATCTGCGTGCGGGAAAGTCAGTGTTAGCGTGTGAGCTTCGGTTTGTTGAGCTTTTACATCGCTTGCCACTTGCTCACTTAGAATGGAGAGCAGAGCAGCACCGTTATCGGTTAGCGCATGCAGAGTCACATCCTGACCGTAGCAAGTGATGCGAACCGCAGCATCAATCAGCAGCAGGCTTTTTAGGTCTTGCTTTGAATCGATTTCAGCAGACTCAAGCAGCAAGCTGTCGGTTTTGTTTTCACACAGCGTGTGGAACAAGGCAGTTGGATTGCGGCGATAGGTCACTGGCAGAGTAATGAGTTCCAGAGCAGCGAGTTTTTTTGTTGTGTTGGCCTTTTTCACAAGACCTCCTTTTCATTCTTTATATTCTTTAAGCGCCAGAGTGAGAGGAGAAAATCGTCATGTTTGTGGTCTCATTCTGGATAAAACAAAGCCCGCTTGGGGGCGGGCTTTGTCGGTTGCATTGGTTATTAAATGTTATGCACACGTCAGCCCACTTGAGTTTGACCAAGTGCGCCACCAAGAGAGTTCGCTGCGAACTGATTGGATTAAGGGTTTATGATTTAGGTTAAATTCTTGTAACATGATAAGCCTTTAACGTGTGTCCTGTATTTGCGTACTAGTAAACTAGTGCAGGGATAAATTGTCAAGCAGAAATTGTAAGCAAACTGAAGAATATGAATATTATTGACCTACATAGCCATACCACAGCGTCAGATGGCCGTTTTACCTATGACGCGCTGATCGACCGAGCCATTGAAATGGGCGTTGGGGTATTGGCAATTACTGATCATGATACGGTCGATGCTTTAGCCGCTGCGCATGACTACATTAAGCAGAATGACAAGCCGTTACAGCTAATTAACGGGATTGAGTTTTCCACCTTGTGGCAAAACAAAGACATTCATATTGTTGGATTGAACATCGATCCAACCCATCCCGCGTTAACCGCGTTGATCGAAGAACAAAAACAGCGTCGCGATGCGCGCGCTGAGTTAATTGCCCATCGCTTAGAGAAAGTGACACGTCCAGGCGTGTTAGAAGAAGTCAAAGAATTGGCGAATGGCGTTGCGCTCACGCGTGCACATTTTGCCCAATGGCTGGTGGAGCAGGGCTTTGCTCCCAATATGCAAAAAGTTTTTAAGAAATACATGACCCGCAATAACCCCGGTTATGTGCCACCAAGCTGGTGTTCAATGGCTGATGCCATTAACGCGATTCATGCGGCTGGTGGTCAAGCGGTACTTGCGCATCCGGGCCGTTATGATCTGACGACCAAATGGTTAAAACGTCTGATTGAAGCGTATGCACAAGCGGGTGGAGATGCGATGGAAGTGTCACAACCACAACAAGCTCCGCAAGAAAAGCGCAACTTGGCTGATTATGCGATACAATACAATCTATTAGCATCTCAAGGTAGCGACTTCCATTACCCATCGCCTTGGATGGAGTTAGGAAGAAATCTCTGGCTACCCGCCGGTGTGGTTCCAGTATGGAACGAGTGGGGAATTGTCCCTAAAGCACCAGTAAATACGCTGGATGATGAGGAATTAGCATGAGCCAGTATTTTTATGTTCACCCAGAAAACCCACAAACTCGCCTGATCAGTCAGGCCGTGGCGATTGTGCGTAATGGTGGTGTCATTGTTTATCCAACCGACTCAGGTTATGCCATTGGTTGTCAGTTGGAAAATAAACACGCATTAGAGAAAATTATCCAGATTCGTCGTTTGAACGATAACCATAATTTCACGCTAATGTGCCGTGATTTGTCTGAACTGTCGATTTATGCCCGCGTTGATAACACCGCATTTCGTCTGTTAAAAAACAACACTCCTGGCGCTTATACCTTTATTTTTAAAGGGACCAAAGAAGTGCCTCGCCGGTTAATGAATGCCAAACGTAAAACCATTGGTATTCGTGTACCAAACAACAAAATCGCCCTAGACTTGTTAGATGCGATGGGTGAACCGTTGATGTCGACTTCGTTAATCTTACCGGGTAAAGAGACCACTGAGTCTGATCCTGAAGAGATTCGCGATCGTCTAGAACATGCGGTAGACGTGATTCTTAATGGTGGATATTTGGGCGAACAGCCCACCACAGTGATTGATTTCAGCGACGATGACATTCGTATTGAACGTTTAGGTGCAGGTGATCCGACACCGTTTGAATAAGGTTCGGTTTCCTAAGGAAGTTTCTCGGTTCTCGACAACGCAATGGATCGCAATAAAACGGATGCTTTTTTTGCGGATATTTGCGATACTACGCGGCCGCGATCTTGGGAATCGCATAATGTTATTCGACGTCTGAGAAGACGACACATAGGTAGATAGATGAGCGAAAAGTTACAAAAGGTTTTAGCACGTGCTGGTCATGGTTCTCGTCGTGAGTTAGAAGCTCTGATTCGAGCTGGCCGTGTGAGTGTTAATGGCAAGGTAGCTGTATTAGGTGAACGCCTAGAAGATGATAACGCCATTGTGCGTATTGATGGACATGCTGTGTCTGTAAAAGCACAAGAAGAGGTAATTTGCCGCGTTTTGGCCTATTACAAGCCAGAAGGTGAGTTATGTACTCGCCACGACCCAGAAGGTCGTCGTACGGTATTTGACCGTCTACCAAAAATCCGTGGCTCACGCTGGATTTCCGTAGGCCGTTTGGATGCAAACACTTCGGGTCTGTTGCTATTTACAACAGACGGCGAATTAGCAAACCGCTTGATGCACCCAAGCCGTCAGGTTGAGCGTGAATATTTAGTACGTGTGTTTGGTGATGTGACTGAAGACAAAGTTCGCAACCTTGTAAAAGGTGTTGAACTAGAAGATGGTATCGCACGTTTTGAGGACATCGTATACGCGGGTGGTGAAGGCATGAACCACACGTTCTACGTTGTGATCAACGAAGGTCGTAACCGTGAAGTTCGTCGTCTGTGGGAATCTCAGGAAACCACAGTTAGCCGTCTGAAACGTGTTCGTTACGGCGACATCTTCCTTGATAAAAAACTGCCTCGTGGCGGTTGGATGGAATTAAGCCTTAAAGACGTGAACTACTTGCGTGAATTGGTTGAATTAAGACCAGAAAAAACCACGATGCTGGGTGACGAAAAAGAGAACACTTCTCGTCAACGTGAACGTTCACGTAGCCAAAAAATCCGTCGTGCAGTTCGTCGTCACGAAGAGCGCATTAACGCTCCAAAACCTCGTGGTGGTAAACCAACAGGTGGTAAATCCGGTGGCAGCCGCGCAACTGCGGGCACAACAACGACAACACGCAATAACAATAACGGCGCTGCAAAAGCGAAGCCAAACAAAACTGGCGGACGCGCTGCAGGTCGCACGCGTTAATTCAAGCGTTCATCTCGTTTAAGAATAAAAATCCCGAGTCAGCAATGACTCGGGATTTTCTTTATGTGCGGAAATTACGGGTCGGATTTTTAATCATCTCAGAACCCACAAGTTGAGCGTATTTGTAGCCGCGACCTCGGTCTGGCTTTCTTCTTCTGTAAAGAGAGTGGGACTAATATGACCTTCTGTATTTAGTTTCTGTGATTTTTAATCATCGCTGAATCCACGGCTCTAGCATATTTATAACCGCGATCTCGAACCGGCTCCCTCCTTCTTTAGAGGGAGGGCGGGGGAGGGAGCATTACGTGCACTGAAGTTACTGTATTCACGTTATTTTTCTAGTTTTTATTAGGTTTTGATAGTTTCGTAACGAATTTAGTGCTAACAAAAGAAAAATCCTATTATTTCGAATTTATATCAAATAATTTATATTTAATTCAGTGTGTTACGGTGAGCCTCTTTAACTTCTGAGCATAATCCCCCCTCTAACTCCCCCCTTAAAAACAAGGGGGGAGAACCAGATCGAGCACGCTGTGTTTGCAGCGATTACCGCTATGTTTGTGAGATTGGATGGATCAAGTAGTAATTGCTGCAGATTGCATTAATTTGGGTTGCGGAATGGTCGCATTTTCACTGTTCTCAGGACTTGCGGCTCGAGCAATTTTGTAACCGCGATCTCGATCTGGCTCCCTCCTTCTTTAGAGGGAGGGCGGGGGAGGGAGCATTACGTGCACTGAAGTTACTGTATTCACATTATTTTGTTAGTTTTTTGTTTGGTTTTGATAGTTTCGTAACGAATTTAGTGCTAACAAAAGAAAAATCCTATTATTTCGAATTTCTATCAAATAATTTATATTTAATTCAGTGTGTTACGGTGAATCTCTTTAACTTCTGAGCATAATCCCCCCTCTAACTCCCCCCTTAAAAACAAGGGGGGAGAACCAGATCGAGAGCGCTGTGTTTGTAGCTCAATAAAAAAGGCGCATCAAATGATGCGCCTTAATCAATGACTAGAGCGATAAAAACTTACAGCGTTTGGGTTAGTTGGTAATAACGCCCTTGTTTTGCAAGCAGTTCGGTATGGCTACCGTGTTCTACCAATTGGCCTTGCTCAATGAGGCAAATAGAATCCATGGTTTCTAGTTCGACCAAACGGTGAGTAATGAACACCACGGTTTTGCCCGCAAAGTGTTGGCGGAATAGCGCCAAAATCTGTTGCTCAGTCTGTTTATCCAAACCTTCGGTAGGTTCATCAAGCAGCAAGATCGGGCCTTGGTGAAGTAGGGCGCGTGCAATACCAATACGGCGTTTTTCACCACCAGAAAGCTGACGACCGCCGTCACCAAGCCAAGCATCTAGCCCCGGTGCTTCAAGCAATTTTTCAAGACCGACTTGAGTAAGCATGGTTGCAAGCTCAGCATCGGTTGCTTCGTCTTTTGCTAGTAGCAAGTTATCGCGAAGTGTGCCGTTTAAGATATCAACACGTTGGCTTACAACACTGATAGCAGCACGTAAGTCGCTTTCATTCCATGATTTCAATGGCGTGCCAGCAATACGAATTTCACCAGCTTGGGTATCCCAGTAGCGAGTCAAAAGCTGAATCAGCGTTGATTTACCAGAGCCGGTTTGACCGACGATTGCCACTTTGTGACCCGCTGGAATAGAAAGTGATACCTCTTCAACCGCTTTACGCTGCTCGGCACTGTACGCATAAGAGACATTATCGAACTCAATGCCGAATTGACCGCTATGTTGAGTCGCCTCGGTTGGGAAACGCACTTCAGGCTCTGCCAAAATAACATCATTCAAGCGACGTGCTGAAGAGAGCGTTTGGCTCAAGTATTGGAATGCGCCAGCGATTGGCATCAGCAGTTCAACACTGGCCATGGTGGCAAAGACCACCAACGCAATCAGTGGGTCTGGGGTATTGCCGCCAACACCGTCTGCGGAAAGCCACAGCATCAACACCAAGGTCCAACCGTTTGCCAGCATCAATAGCGCCATAGCAAGTCCAGAGATATGAGCATTGATACGCTGGTTATTGATTAGACGGGCTTGCGCAGAATCCATCGCTTGGCGATAGCGCGATTCAGCACCAAAGATAGTCAGCTCACTGAAACCTTCAATCCAATCGAGCGTGGTAATACGAAAATCGGCTTTGTTTTGAGTTAACTCTGCACCGTTACGTTTACCCAACTTGTAGAACAATACCGGCCATACCAATACGATACACAGCAATATAGCGCCAAGAATCAGACCTAATCGCATATCAAAGCAGGTTACTAAGAAGGTAATCGCAGCAATACCGCAAATGGCGATAGTGATAGGGCTAATCAAACGCAGATAGATGTGATCCATCGCGTCGATATCCGCCACAACACGGTTGAGCAGGTCAGCATTACGTAGATTCGAAATCCGCCCCGGAATAAGTGGAGTCAGTTTTTCAAAAAAGAAAATACGCAGGTCAGTCAAAAGCTTAAAGGTAGCATTATGGCTAACAACACGTTCACCCCAACGACCTGCAGTTCGGCCGATGGCAAAGCCACGCACAAAGCCACTCGGTAGCATGAAGTTGAATGTCTCTTTGGCCACCGTTAATCCTGCCACCGCGGCCGCAGAGAGGAACCAACCAGAGATGGTCAATAGACCGATAGAGCAGCACAGGGTTAGGAAGGCCAAAATCATCCCAAGGCTTAAGCCGAACCAATGCTTTTTATACAGTTTTAAGTAAGGCAGTAGATCACGCATCGAGATTCCCCTTATCCGCTTCTTGAAGGACTTGATTGGCTTTTAGCATGGAAGCAAACAGGCCTTCTTCAGAACTGAGCGTTGCAAAATCACCATCTTGAATAATGGCGCCGCTTTGCATTACTAGGATATGGTCCACTGATTTCAGTGGTGCCAGTTGGTGGGTAACCAATAGCGCGGTTTTACCATGAATTTGATTATCCAAACCTTGCATTACGAGCTGCTCGCTACGTGCATCAAGGCTGGCAGTCGGTTCATCTAATAACCAGAACGAGCCGTTTTGAATCATGGCACGAGCTAATGCTAGGCGCTGCGCTTGACCCACTGACAAACCACCAGAACGATCGCTGATGTGATAATCCAAACCGTGTTGATCAACAAATTCACTAGCGAATGAGCGATCAAGGGTCTCTTTCAGCGTGGAATCTGATACGACTTTACCCATGGTGACGTTGTCACGAATTGAGCCATTCAATAGCAGCGGGTTTTGTCCAACCCAGCTAATGTAACTGCGCCACTCATCATGGTTGAGTTCACTCATCTCAACACCATTGATGGTTAGGCTACCTTCATAAGGCATAAAACCGAGGATGGCATTGATAAGGCTGGTTTTACCTGCACCACTTGGGCCGACAAGCGCAGTCACTTTATTCGCACTTAGGGTAAAGGATACCGGGCCAACCAAAGTTGAGCCTTCAGGGCTCAGTACTTTTAAGTCGTGCGCTTTGATTTCGATGTTATCAGTGTTGTTCATCGCCGTTGCGCCAGATTTCACTTTGCTCACATCGACTTCAAGGAATTCAACGATGCTTTCTGCAGCGCCAACGGCCAGCTGTTTCGCATGGTAGAAAGTACCAAGGTCGCGCAGTGGCTGATAAAACTCTGGAGCCAAAATCAGAATAAACATCCCAGAGAAGAGAGTAACGCCTGCGCCGTAATAGCCAAAATCGAATTTGTCGATAAAGCTAAAACCAAAGTACACCGCGGTTAACGCGATAGAAATGGAAGTGAAAAACTCCAATACCGCAGATGATAGGAATGCGATGCGCAATACATCCATGGTGCGTGAGCGGAACACCTCAGATGCGCCGCGCATTAGCTCTGTTTCAGCTTTGGCACGGTCGAACAAACGAATCGTGGTCATCGCTTGTAAACGGTCATAAAAGTGACCGGACAAACGTTGCAGCGCTTTGAAGTTCTTACGCCCTGCATCCGCCGCCTTAATACCAACCAATGCCATAAAAAACGGAACCAGTGGCGCGGTGATAAGGAAAATTAGCCCTGCAGCCCAGTTAACTGGGAATACCACGACCAAAATCACCACCGGAATCATGACCGAAAGTGCCATTTGCGGCAGGTAACGAGCGAAGAAATCGTGCATGTTTTCTACCTGCTCTAAGAGCAAGGCAGCCCATGTACCAGCGGGTTTCCCTTTGATGTAAGCAGGACCTAATTCACGCAGTTTATCCATGATGAGCTGACGGATATAAACGCGAATTTGTTCGCCACAGTGGAAACCTGCGATTTCGCGACCCCAAGAACATCCGGCACGAACAGCGATTAACGCGATAAGACCAAGGAAGTGGGGAACGAGTTGTGATTTGTCGACATGCTCGATGATGAGCTGATGCAGAATGGAAGCAAGTAATGCCGCCTGTGCAACGAGGAAAAAGCTTGATAATACGCCAAGCCCAACGGCAATCATAAGCCAGCGTTTTGCCAGTTTACTTTGCTGTTTGAGCCATAGGTTCAAGCTGCGTTGTTTTTTCTTATCCATTATGAAGGCTTATTTTAGAATCGTATTTTGAGCGAGCACGTAGTATACAAAAGAAAGCCCAGCGGATATACCGCTGGGCTTTGCGTATCAAGAGTAAAAATGAAAAATAACTTTTCTAAAGTTTATAACTATCAGTTTTACTTATCGTTTAGTGCGTCTAGATAACGTTCTGCATCAAGTGCAGCCATGCAACCTGTTCCTGCTGAGGTAATTGCTTGGCGATAGTTATGGTCCATAACGTCGCCCGCAGCAAAGACACCAGGGATACTGGTTTGTGTGGCGTTACCATTCAAACCAGATTGCACGATAAGGTAACCATTGTGCATTTCTAGTTTACCTTCAAACAAACCACTGTTTGGTTGGTGACCGATGGCGATAAATGCGCCCATTACAGCAAGGTCTTCAGTCGCGTCAGTTTGAGTATCTTTCAAACGTACGCCAGTTACGCCCATTTCGTCGCCTAGCACTTCGTCTAGAGTACGGTTGGTATGTAGAACGATTTTACCAGCAGTCACTTTGTCATTCAGACGGTCGATCAAAATCTTTTCCGCACGGAAAGTTTCACGGCGGTGAATCAGGTGAACTTCTGATGCGATATTGGCAAGGTAAAGCGCTTCTTCAACCGCTGTGTTACCACCACCGACTACCGCGACTTTTTGGTTGCGGTAGAAGAAACCGTCACACGTTGCACAAGCAGAAACACCACGACCTTTAAACGCTTCTTCTGATTCTAGGCCGATGTATTTTGCTGAAGCGCCAGTTGCGATGATCAATGCATCACAAGTGTACTCAGTGCTGTCGCCTTTCAAACGGAATGGACGATTAGAGAAGTCTACTTCGTTAATGTGGTCGAATACGATTTCAGTGTTGAACTTTTCTGCGTGTTCTTTCATGCGGTCCATCAAACCAGGACCAGTTAGGCCTTCTGGATCGCCTGGCCAGTTTTCAACTTCAGTTGTCGTAGTAAGCTGACCGCCTTGTTGCATGCCTGTCACGAGTACAGGATTCAAGTTCGCGCGTGCTGCGTACACTGCTGCAGTGTAGCCCGCTGGGCCCGAACCAAGAATTAATAGTTTTGCGTGTTTCACTTCACTCATGAGTGCTCCCATCGATGCGATGCATATTACTTTCTTTGTGATTGTAGGGAATATATCAGGGCATTAAAAGAGGTATACAAGGGGGAATAGGTAAAAAAATAGATTAATCAGTCCATAATTGAATAACATGTGTACAAAAACGCACCAATATGACAATTAAGTTATTTTAACTCTATGTATTAAAACAATATTATAAATAATTATAGTAAATTACTTTGTTTTAGCTGGAAGGTGAGTGACTTAAATGGTTTTAATGATTGGCTTTTGGTTAAATGTTAGTCATAAATATCGTTTTATTAAAACTGATTATGATTTGATGTGGTAAAAATTGTCATTTATGGATAATGGTATCAATATTAGGTATGTGAATAAATTGTTAATTCTGGTGGGTTTGTTTACCTACTAAGGAGTCAATGATGTTGCATCACCACGACCACACAATGAACCTTAGCCAATTGACCCATGGGGCAGTACACCAACTGGCTCCGTCATTTGCTTATCTACCTCATACCGAACATGCTGATGGTGAGTTTCGCCTCAGACGCTATTCCGTGATTCAGTTCTACCATGGCGATGTGGTGGAAACCAGCAAACACGATTTTGTGCAAAGCAGCAAAATTAATCATTACCAAGGCAATATCAAACGCCATTTTGAACCACTACTTAACAGCACGTTACACAGTGAAGGTTTGCGTGAAATGTGCGATCTTTTCGTCTCACACAATGAATTGCCTGATGGGCAAGAGATTGAGATTCACCAAATGCGTGTCGCTTCGGTGTATGACGAAACCTTAGTCTCGCCAGAGGGCGTTCATCAAGACGGTTTTGACCATATTGCGATCATCGGGATCGACAGATACAACATCGTTGGTGGCGAGATCATGCTGTATCGAGATAATCACGAAGCGCCATTTTTCCGTAAGGTATTGGAAAATGGGGAAGTTGCGATGTTGGCTGATCGAGAGTTATGGCACAACGCTTGTCCGATTCGCGCGATAGACCATAATAAAGAAGGTCATATGGATCTATTTGTGCTGACAGCGAGGAGGCACTAATGCCTTTTGATGTGGTTCAACTCAGAGAGCAATTTGCCGCGTTGCATCAAGTCTCTGATGGGCAGCCTATCTGTTTTCTTGATGGTCCCGGTGGGACTCAGGTGCCAGATCGTGTCATTCATCGCATGAGTGATGTGTGGGTTAAGGGCAATAGCAATTTGGGCGGAGCTTTTGCTAGCAGCAAGGCGATCACCAAAATTGTGTTAGAGGCGCGCAGTTATTGCCAAGCGCTACTCAATGCCCCTTTGGCATCAAACATTGTGTTTGGCGCGAATATGACGACATTGACCTTTTCATTAAGTCGCGCCATTAGCCGCGATTGGCACAGCGGTGATGAGGTGATCGTCACAGAACTTGATCACTACGCCAACGTATCGCCCTGGAAACAGGCCGCAAAGGATCGAGGAGCTATCATCAAACAAGCGCGAATCGATACCAAAGAGGGCAGTTTGGATGTTCCTCATTTACTGTCGCTGATTAACGATAAAACACGTTTAGTGGCAGTAAGTTGTGCCTCAAATACCACAGGTTCGATAACCCACATCAAACCTATTATCGAAACGGCGCATCGGTTTGGCGCGCAAGTCTATTTGGATGCTGTGCATTTCGCCCCGCACCATTTGATTGATGTACAAGAGTGGGATTGCGATTTTCTGGTGTGTTCGGCGTATAAATTCTTTGGACCGCAAGTAGGCATTGCCTATGTGGCATCGCCTTGGCTGGAAATCGTTGAACCTTATAAAGTCGAGCCTGCACCTAATGTGGGGCCTGCCCGATTTGAAACCGGAACCCAGAGCTTTGCGCAGATTGCCGGTGTGACAGGGGCGATTGATTATTTGGCTAGTTTAGGCGGTGACCAAGGTGGGCTTAGAACTCGGTTAAAGCAGGCATATCAAGATATTGGCGACTATGAACAGGGATTGTCATCCCGTTTTCTCGCTGAATTAAAATCGCTCCCTAACGTCAGTTTAATCGGTCGCAGCGAAGCAAATCATCAAGTGCGTACGCCTACTTTTGCCCTGCGCTTTAAGGGACACACACCACAAGAATTAGCGCAGGCGCTCGGTGCAAAAAATATCTGTGTTTGGAGTGGCCATTTTTATGCCATCGGGCTGATTAACGCGCTTGGGATAGATCAAAAAGAGGGTGTACTGCGAGTTGGCTGCATGCATTACAACACCGAATCGGAAATAGAACGTTTCTTTGCTTGGTTACGCCCGTGGTTAAGTTAACGATTCTATTAGCGTAAAAACACCATCGCCTCTTCGCTACAAGGAAGAGGCGATGCCATCATCAGTTAGTCGACATGAAACTCCACTTCGTAAGAAGTGAATTTGCGAATATTAATCACACCAGTGTCGAGTATCAGGTATTGACCTTTAATCCCTTGTAACACGCCTGCCACCACCGGTTCTTTATCGAAATTGTGCGACACGATTTTGCTTGGGTATTGCGTCACCGGATAACGAATTTCAGTCGATTGTTCTTGCAGCTCTTGCACCGCATCATCGCCAAACTCACTACGGATTTCTGCAATTTTATCGGTGAGCAGTGGGCGCAACGCATGAAACTCATCAAGCAATGGCATTGGGCTGGCTTCTTCTTTAAGCAGTGTGCGCCAGTTGGTTTTATCGGCGATGTGCTTAGCTAACTCAACTTCAATCAGACCAGAGATTTGACGTGTCTTCACTTTAAAAATCGGCAAACCTTGCACTGCGCCTTGGTCTATCCAACGGGTTGGGATTTGTGTATGACGCGTGATACCCACCTTCAAGCCTGAAGTATTCGATAGGTAAACGTAGTGATCCACCATGCAGTGGTCTTGCGCCCATTCGGGTTCACGGCAGGTGCCTTGAGCATAGTGGCAGGTTTCAGGCTTCATGATACACATGTCGCAGCTTGCCAGCTTTTTCATGCAGACAAAACAATGGCCTTGGGAATAGCTTTTCTTGGTTTTCTTACCGCACGAACAGCAGAAAATATTCCCCGTATGGCGCAATTCAATATGATGACCAATCAATGGATTTAGCTCGACAAAAGCGTCGCCCACCGGCAATTGATACTGGGTTTGAGTGTTGAGTTGAGCGCGCATTTTATCTAATACGCCTGTAGCAATTAACGACATGACATTACTCATCATTTTTATTGGTTTTGGCCATAGTAACAAAGGCTTAATGAGAACCGTAATCGTTAGGGAATTATGTCACCCAAACTACCGGTATCAGGCATAGGCAACGGGGAACGAATCTGGTATAAACATATGCAAATTGTATCAATTCAAATGCTTTCGTGATGCGTTGCTCTGACGTCGGTTTAAGTAGGGCGGTAGCGTGGAAAAAACACAGTGGATGAGCGCTAATCACCAGACTTTTGAGAAAATGAATGCTCGTATAACGAAGAAATTCAAGGGTCAGGGAAACCGCATGAACATCCTTGATTTTAAAGGGGTGTACTAAGCACAGAATTCTTGATATCACCACGATTTTTATTGACCTTTCTCGCATGTTTTTAAATTTACAAAGGATCGATTTGTAGATCATTTTCATTGTTTTCTAATGGTTTCGTATTAAAAAACGGAGCCTTTTCATGACCAGTTTAGCGAACCCATTTATGCATTTTTCAGCCTTAACCGATTACCGACAAACGGGGAAAGTCACCCACAAATTATCAGACATTATTTTGCTGACAGTTTGTGGTGTTTTATCGGGACAAGATACATGGGAAGGCATCGTTGATTTTGGTGAAATGAGACGAGATTTTCTCAATCATTATGGCGATTTTTCAGCGGGTATTCCGTCAGCAGATACAGTGGCAAGAGTGGTGGGTTTACTCAATCCGAAAGAGTTTCAATCTGCCTTTATTGATTGGATGAAAGACTGCCATGAACTCACGAAAGGTGAGGTTGTCGCGGTGGATGGAAAGACGGTGAGAGGGTCTTACAATAAAGCCAAAGGTAATCAAGCGATCCATATGGTTAACGTGTTTGCGACAGCGAATGGAGTTTGCTTGGCGCAATCAAAAGTGAATGAGAAAACCAACGAGATTACGGAGATACCTAAGCTACTGGAAATGTTAGATATTGCAGGTTGTTTAATCACAATTGATGCGATGGGTTGTCAACGAAAAATAGCTCAGAAAATCGTGGATAAAAGCGCCGATTACTTGCTGGCAGTAAAGGGAAATCAGGGCAGTTTAGAGCAGGCATTTAACGAGTACTACAAGCCTTCGATGTTGGTGAAGTTTGATGGAGATAGCTACTCAAGTCAGGATAAAAGCCATGGTCGTTTAGAGACGCGGTGTGCACTGGTGAATAAAGACTTGAGTGTACTAGGTGACCTTGAGTACGAATGGCCGGAATTGAAGTGCATGGGCATCATGGTGAACGTGAGACAAGAAAGCGAGCACGCTTCAGAGAAAGAGGTGTCGGTACGCTACTACATCAGCTCGAAAAAATTGAGTGCAGAAGAGCTGCATAATGCGAGTAAAAGTCATTGGTTAGTGGAGTCAATGCACTGGCAATTGGACGTGGGTTTTAGAGAAGATAAATGCCGCATCAGAGTGGATGATCGAGCTGAAGAATTATCGAGGATCCGACAGGCTTGTTTCAACTTATTGAAGCAAGAGACGAGTGCGAAAGGTGGCATCCAGCGCAAGAGAATGCGCTGCGCGATGGATGAAAATTACTTAAGTAAGGTTCTCGGAAGCCTTGAATGACGGGGATGTTCATGCGGTTTCCGTGCTCTTTTAGGCTGGTTAAAAAAGGCGATTTCATACAAATACCAATACTGTTTAAATATACAGTTATTGTAAATTATGCCTGTGGATAGATTAAACAGACAATGTCGGTATTTTGTGATCACGAAAGCGTAAAATCCTACTTCTCTCATACTTAGTTATTAGTGATGAGGGGGAAGTAGTGGGAAAGAACGTAAAATATAGATAGACAAGAAAATACAGACGTTGTCTGTCTAAGAACTGTTAGCAAACAAAGTGGTTATAAGGAAGTTAGATGCAAAAACATCCATTTTATAGTTTTAGAAAAAATCTATATAGAGCTGATGTGATTCATGATATATCAGCAGATCTTAAGGAGCACAATTGCTCCCAATATGACTATAAAAACACGTTACTAAATCAGGCTTATATTATTTACATGGTTGCATCGTGGCAGGGTTATGTTGAAAATCTTGTAGAGTTTTATTTTAACTTTGTAGCCTATGATTTAGATAATCCATCAATTCGTAAAGTGATGCAGAATAAACTCGAAAAATCAAAAAGGGGCTTCAATACACCCGGTGCCAACGGTATCAATACAATTATATTAGAGGTTTTTGGTCTCAATAAAATATCGGATATGTTTTCAGTTGATAAGTTAGGTAGTAAGAAAACTAAAAAAATCCTCGATGACCTACTGACATGTCGACATGAAATTGCACACGAAGCTCGTTGTACATCAGAGTCACTAACTAATGATAGGTTGGTCTTCTATCGAAGCTTTCTTTTGAAATTGGCTAAAAACTTAGACGAGTTATTGATGGATAACTTAGATGGCTCTTTAAATGGGTTCATATTTCCTGGGCAGTTTGCTAACAAATTGCTTAAGAGTGACGGCTAACCTTTGGCATTTTTGGTTCGGTTGATTTTAGGGATTACGGTGGTTTTGCTCAGGTTTAGTGGTGTTAGCCGCACCTTAGCAAGGCGTTAAATTACAGGAGATATCTTTGAGTATTATTTATCACTATAGTGATCTTAATGGGTTTACTAATATCATAAAAAATAAAAAACTTTGGCTTTCTGCTACAAATAATCTAAATGATTATAGAGAAGTGAATTGGTTTGTTGATAAGGTATACAATAGATTAAAAGAATTAGTTAATGAAAAAAATCAAAAATTGCTCAATAAATTTTGGCAATTAAAGTCAATTAATTCACCGATGCCATATGTCTGTAGCTTCTCCAAAAATGGTGATTTATTAAGTCAATGGAGAGCATATGCTGATGATGGTTATGGTATAGCAATCGGGTTTAATCGAGAGTTTTTCGATTTTAAAGTAGATATTCCCTCACCAAATGCATTAAGTAAATATTCAATTGGAATGAGTGATGTTATCTATGACGTTGATGCTCAAGAAAAAGAAATTGAAAACATCCTATCCTTAATATTATCTTCATTAAAGGATCAAGATAATGAAGATAATTATTTAATTAGTGCTGTTACTGTGTTAAATAAATTATCTTATATCTGTAAGAATGATGCATTTAGTGAAGAAGATGAAGTTAGAATTGTTCATACCCCATTAATAACAGGAGATAAGGAAGGTTTAACTTATTTTATGGGTAATATTTCAGATATGCAACATAGAGTGTCAGGTCAAACATTAACATCATATTTTGAATTGGATTTCTCGGAAACTAAAGATGTATCTCCAATATCTGAAATAATTTTGGGTCCTAAGTGTAAAGTTAGTCAATATGATATGGATACGTTTTTAAGTATGAATGGTTTTGGTAAGGTAAAATATAAATTTTCTACCGCTAGCTATCGGTGAGTTGTAATTTAACAAGACGAAACAATTGACAAAATATATGTCACGATTTTTGCTTCGCAAAATGTAGTGCCATATATTTTGCAACTGTTCTCTGCGTTAGCTTTCCTAATATAGCTTTGAATTTATAAATCGAGGTAGTTTGTGGAAGAAAGAAATGTAATGATTAATTACTTGATCAATGAATACTTCAGCGGCGATTTAGATCAAGCAAGTGATCTCACTGGATATACGAAAATACAGTTACACGATTGGATGACTGGTGTTAAACATCCACAAAAACAGACAGTTGAATTTATTATGCATAAATTATTTGTGCCAGAATTCAAAGTTATTGTTGAATACGCAGAATTTGAACCAAAGGGTGACGTTAGACCACAATTAAGAAATCTATTCAAAGGTTATGAGGATAGAATGGGGATTTATGCGTTTTATGATGCATTTGCGAATTTAATCTATGTAGGTAAGGCTACTAGATTACTCGATGAATGCTATTCAGCGATTCGGAGAGATGTACCTGTAAAATTTCCTACTGGTGTAAAAAAATCACCAGAAAAACGTCATGAAGTTGTACGTTACATTTCAGCTTATGATGTGGGTGATTCACAATGGGTTGACTACCCCAAGCATGTAGAATCATTAATATTGCGTATTTCAAAACCAATTTTAAATAAGCAAATTGGATATCTAGAAAAAGCCTTCCCTTTTGAAAATGAAAGCTAACAAGGCGTTTCAATTGACAAAATATATGTCACGAATTTTGGTTCCCAAAATGTAGTGCCATATATTTTGCAACTGAACTATGCGTTATGTAACATGGAGGTTCAATGAAAATCGCAATCATATTAGGTACTTCAAAATCTGACGGTAATACGCGAAAACTAGTCGAATCATTTGTAGAGCAGTCAGGTGCAAAGCTGTTTGATCTATCTGATTTCGATATCAGTTTTTACGATTATGAGCATGAAAATAGCAAAGATGATTTTCTTCCAATTATTCATGAGCTACTCCGATTCGATCATCTGGTGTTTGCTTCACCAGTTTACTGGTACTCAATGTCAGCACAGCTAAAAGTTTTCTTTGACCGATTATCCGATCTTCTAACAATCGAAAAAGAGTTGGGACGCAAGCTGAAAGGTAAATCTATTTCAGTGCTATCTACAGGCTACAACTTAGACTTGCCTGCATGTTTTGTACAACCATTTGAACTGACCGCAAGCTATATGCAGTTGGAGTTTAAAGGATGTGAATACCTTGCTGTACAATCAGAATCGGATTTAGGTAAAGTTACCAGTAGTGCAGCGCAAGCTATTGAAAATGTTATATAACAATCGGTTGAAGCCGACTGCCAACGAGTGGCATTTTTAGTTCTAAATAGTTATGCGATTACAGAGCGTTACGGTAAGTTGGTTATGGTGTTGGTAGCAGGTTAACCGGGTGTTATGTGTCAGGAAGAAAATGAAATCACTTCAACAGATCCAATACTTAATCGATGAATACCAGCGATTATATCGAAATTTAAATCTTGCGCCGTTCGTGCGTGGGGAAATATATAGTTTATATAATCGAGATAGATCTTCAGTAGTAGAAGCTAAGCTATTTTGGCCAGAAACATGGCCATTATGTGACAGGTATGGGATCTATGCGATTTTTGCTGATGAACTACTGTTATATATCGGAAAAGCTTCATTACAGCCGTTAGGTAATCGGTTAGGTAGTTATTTCCGTTATAGTGAAGATAGACAAAGCGGTATACCTAAGAACGGGCATGTTTGGACAAGAATGCCGACCCATGTAGTTACATGGGCTGTTCCGACGGAATCATTTTTTGAAGCTTCTGCTCTTGAAGAGTATTTGATATTCAACTTGGGTGAACTTCTAGTAGATAATGAGTTAGGCAAACACACATAACAAACCAGTGCAATTGATGCATGTAAGATCTACGTTTGCTGTTTAAAATATTTCACACGCTTTGGTTACAGTGAACAGCGCAATTGACTGGAGCGTTAGGCGAATAGAAGTAAAAATGTACTCAAATACACATTACGAGAAATACCCAAATTTGAAGCCTTGGGTTGGTTCAAAATACGGTCAAAGTGAGGTTAAGAAACTTCTTATCATTGGTGAAAGCCACTACTTACCGAAAGGCTCGGTATCTGCGCTTGATGCTGAACAGTGGTATGCGGGTAACCAAGGGAGTTTAACGGACAAGGAAAAGTCTTGGATTAACACAAGTGGAATCATTGAGCACAATATTCCTAAGAACTTTCCGAAAAAGTCGCATTGGATATACCGAAATGTAGCCAAAGAAATTAATAAGGTGTTTTTGGGATACGAAAATCCAGCAAACATTTTAGACCATGTGGCGTTTATGAACTATTTCCAAAGACCAGCTGAAAGTGAAGGTGGTAGTATTAATATAAAGTCGTTGGACCTTGAAGTGGCTGATCGTACAGTTACAGACTTCATAAAAACTCTCACCCCTGATTTAGTGGTCTTCTGTTCATCAAAAGCAGGGAAATACGGTGCTTTAATTGTTCGTAGATTGGGTGTCGAATGTATCGTAGCTCCCCATCCTTCAAGTCAATGGTGGAATAGAATTGCAAAGAGTTATGGTGGTTTTGGTAGAGATATAATTCCGAATTTTTTGGTTAAGCATCAGTGGGCTAAATCCGCCTAACAACACGCTCCAATGGATGCTTTCATATCAATCACTTATGGTTTGAAATTTTCAGTTTGTGGTGACTATCGTGGGGCACCATTGAGCTTAACGTTAGGCGTCAAAAGGAGAGTCACTTGAGAGCCCCATTTCAAGTAATAGTTTTACCTTATCGAGTTTGTAATAATTCAATTCAAATTTTAGTTTGTAAACGTTCCGACGACCAATATTGGCAATGTGTTTCCGGTGGAGGTGAACTTGCAGAAAAAAGTATTGATGCAGCAATTCGGGAATTAAATGAAGAAACAGGTTTAACCGGAATTGATTGGCAAAAATTAGATTCTCAATGCACGGTACCCAAATGTCATTTTCGTGGAAATGAAAATTGGAAAGAACATCCCTATGTAATTCCTGAATATGCGTTTTCAGTATTGGTAACAGAATCGCCAGTGTTGTCATGTGAACACACAGAATACAAATGGTGTGATGAGCGAGAAGCAATAGAGTTACTTCAATATGACTCAAATAAAAACGCTGTATGGGAGTTATACCAAAGGTTGAACTTGGTGGATAACGCCTAACAAGAGACTATGGTATCAATAATTGCATTTTGGCTAATTTTGGTTCCAAAAATATAGTGCCAAATATTTTTCAACTCTTCTTATCGTTAGGTGACAGGAGAAAAACTTGAATCCAATTGCTATTCTCATCCATGTCCCAAATGTAGAGCAGGGACTGGCTTGGTATCAAAAAGCATTTCCATCTGCGAATCCTATTTACTATTCAGATTCTGACTTTACTGTGCTTGATCTTGACGGTTTTTCACTCGAAATAGTTCAAGCTGATGAGAAAGTTGGGACCGGGAAATATGGAACAGTTTTATATTGGTCGGTACTCGAATTAGAGGCGTCACTCAAGCATTTTGAATCTCTAGGGGCAAAACTTTATCATGGCCCAATGGCAATTGAAAATGGGTTAGTAATGTGCCAATTGGAAGATCCGTTTGGAAACTTAATTGGTCTACGTAGCAATGTCACCTAACGAAAAATTTTTATGGATGCATATAACGTCTGGCATTCTTGGTTTGAAATTACTTGTTTTTTCTAACAATGGTATCAATGCACCATTGAATTAGACGTTAGTTGCTTAATCAGCTTCAGCTACTCGATTGGGAATTTTTGTTTGTGATGAAGAACACGCATAATTCGAATATTAGACCCATCGACAAAATACGAAACGATCATTGATACTTCAGGAATAATGAGTAAGCGACCTCGAATGCCATTACGTTGAACTCCCATTAATGGTTGCTCATTTAGGTTTTCAACTTTGGCTTCAATAATGTCGTCGGTTCTTTCAGCTACATCGGGGTTAAAATCGTACAGAAACTCAAAGATTTTTTCTCGGTCGTTTAAAGATTCTTCTTCCCAGTAAATCATTATTGACCTCGGTTACCAGGGAAACCGCATGAACATCCTTGATTTTAAAGGGGTGTACTAAGCACAGAATTCTTGATATCACCACGATTTTTATTGACCTTTCTCGCATGTTTTTACATTTACAGAGGATCGATTTGTAGATCATTTTCATTGTTTTCTAATGGTTTCGTATTAAAAAACGGAGCCTTTTCATGACCAGTTTAGCGAACCCATTTATGCATTTTTCAGCCTTAACCGATTACCGACAAACGGGGAAAGTCACCCACAAATTATCAGACATTATTTTGCTGACAATTTGTGGTGTTTTATCGGGACAAGATACATGGGAAGGCATCGTTGATTTTGGTGAAATGAGACGAGATTTTCTCAATCATTATGGCGATTTTTCAGCGGGTATTCCGTCAGCTGATACAGTGGCAAGAGTGGTGGGTTTGCTCAATCCGAAAGAGTTCCAATCGGCTTTTATTAATTGGATGAAAGATTGCCATGAACTCACGAAAGGTGAGGTTGTCGCGGTTGATGGAAAGACGGTGAGAGGGTCTTACAATAAAGCCAAAGGTAATCAAGCGATCCATATGGTTAACGTGTTTGCGACAGCGAATGGAGTTTGCTTGGCGCAATCCAAAGTGAACGAGAAGACCAACGAGATCACGGAGATACCTAAGCTACTGGAAATGTTAGATATTGCAGGCTGTTTAATCACAATTGATGCGATGGGTTGCCAACGAAAAATAGCCCAGAAAATCGTGGATAAAAGTGCAGATTACTTGCTGGCAGTGAAGGGAAATCAAGGCAGTTTAGAGCAGGCATTTAACGACTACTACAAGCCTTCGATGTTGATGAAGTTTGATGGCGATAGCTACTCAAGTCAGGATAAAAGTCATGGTCGATTAGAGACTCGATGTGCACTGGTGAATGAAGACTTGAGTGTGCTAGGTGACCTTGAGTACGAATGGCCGGAATTGAAGTGCATGGGCATCATGGTCAACGTAAGACAAGAAAGCGAGCACGCTTCAGAGAAAGAGGTGTCAGTCCGCTACTATATCAGCTCAAAAAAATTGAGTGCAGAAGAACTGCATAATGCGAGCAAAAGTCATTGGTTAGTGGAGTCAATGCACTGGCAATTAGACGTGGGTTTTAGAGAAGATAAATGCCGCATCAGAGTAGATGATCGAGCTGAGGAATTATCGAGGATCCGTCAAGCTTGTTTTAACTTATTGAAGCAAGAAACGAGTGCGAAAGGTGGTATCCAGCGTAAGAGAATGCGTTGCGCGATGGATGAGAATTACTTAAGTAAGGTTCTCGGAAGCGTTGAATGACGGGGATGTTCATGCGGTTTCCGTGCCTCGGTTACGGATTTTTGCTTTGCGAGCAGCCATACGATTTTTGGCAGATTCATGGTCAACAAATATAGCTCGTCCAGAATCAAATTTATCAAATGCGAGATTAATTTGTTCAGTTAGCCAAGCATCATGGGATAATGCTTTACGTTGTTGTTCAGCGAGTTGTTCAGTGAGTTCACGGCAAGCATCACTAAGAGTTCGACCTTGGCTTTCAGCCATTTGTTGGGCTAAACGTTTTGTTTCTTCATCAACACGAAATTGAATTCTGGTATCCATGAGTTACTCCTGAATTTGATGTGTGTACAAATGTTAGCACTGGCATTGGTGAAGGGCAACTGACAAAGAGACAATGTTAGGCAGCCCTGCCAACCGCTATCACGGCGGGTCCTAGACGCTCTTACACTCGCCCCAAATTTTGGCGTTAGTTGTACATGAAAAGTTCGGAGTATAAGTGGTAGAAAATTACGAAAATCAGTTTTTGGATTTTATCCAACGAGAAATGCAACAGGATTTAGCTCATGATATCAATCATGTGTTAAGAGTGGTTAAAACAGCAAAATTTTTATGTGAAGCAGAGAGTGCGGTAATAGATGTTGTTATCCCGGCAGCATATTTGCATGATTGTTTCTCATTTCCTAAAAATCACCCTGACAGATCTCAAAGTTCAAAAATTGCTGCGGGTAAAGCGTTATCGTTTTTATCAAGTATTGGATATCCAGCAGAATATCTGCCAGCAATAAGTCATGCAATTATGGCACATAGTTTTAGCGCTAATATAAAACCAGAGACATTAGAAGCAAAAATAGTTCAAGATGCGGATAGATTGGACGCATTGGGAGCTATCGGAATTGCAAGATGTATTCAAGTTAATACAAATCTAGGCGTAAATTTCTATAGCGTGGATGATCCATTTTGTAAGCAACGTGAACCGGATGATAGACGTCATGCAATAGACCATTTTTATAGCAAATTGTTGAAGTTATCAGGCACGATGAATACAGCTTCGGCAAAAGTAGAAGCGGAAAAAAGAACGTCGTTTATGCAATTATATTTAGAACAGTTAGGTACGGAGATATAGATAGTTTAAATTTTAAAAGGTACGAGGGTTACTCGAGCTACAGGGATTTTAGTGGATGCCGATGAAGAGGGCATAAAACAATCAAACCCATAAATGACGGTCATTTGTCTTGAATTGGAGTATGATGGGCAATTGTCCAAACTTTAGATATTCATGATTATACCGACTCAAACTCTTCCTACCCCTGATGTCACTTGTTCAAATTGCAAAGCTTGCTGTTGCCGTCTTGAAGTGATGATCATATCCGATACCGGAGTACCTGAACAATTTATCGAACGAGATCAATATGGTGGCGAGACGATGATGCGATTAAATGATGGTTGGTGTGCTGCGTTAGATAGAGATACATTAATGTGCACCATCTATGAAAATCGTCCTTGGATCTGTCGTGAGTTCGACATGGGTTCTGATGAATGTATTGATGAGCGAGTAAAGTATCTATAACTTGAATTGCGGTGAAACCACTTTTTAATTAGCCCAGTAGACTGCAATTTGTGATAGTAGGTTGCGCCAATCGATAAGATTACTGTGCTTGTTGAATTGTATAAGTAAATGATGTCACTCGTAGTTTATGCGAAGAATTGTGCCTCTCATACGCATGTATTCATTAATGCATCCTAAACACCGACGGAGTGCTCCCTGCCAGATCAGACTCTTCGATACAACTCATCATCAAAGTAATGTTTACAAGGGATTGTGATGTTAGAAGACCAGTTAGAGCAATGGATTAGAAATACCCCGGA
The DNA here is from genome assembly GCF_024347055.1 of Vibrio porteresiae DSM 19223. Taxonomy (NCBI): domain Bacteria; kingdom Pseudomonadati; phylum Pseudomonadota; class Gammaproteobacteria; order Vibrionales; family Vibrionaceae; genus Vibrio; species Vibrio porteresiae. Next base: position 2,343,865 of record NZ_AP024895.1, on the reverse strand, counting down.
GCTTATGGAAACGGCTCAAGCGTGTTTAGCGGTTAGGCTGCCTGATTACTTTATTGCGGGTGGTGCGATAACGCAGCTTATTTGGAATTCATTGTGCGGTGAAAGTCCGCTGCACAATATTAAAGATTTCGATGTCGTCTATTTCGATACCTCCGGTGCGATGAGTGAAACAAGTTATAGCGACCAAATTGATCGTTTTGTGACACATCAAGTGCCGATTGATGTAGTCAATCAAGCACTTGTTCATCAATGGTATCCCCAAAAATTTGGTCAAACTATTCCTGCTTATACAAGTGTTGAGCAAGGCATCGATTCTTGGCTTTCTGCATTTTCGATAGGATTTCGATTAAGAGAGAATGGCGAAATGCAGATCTATGCTACCGAAGGTTTGGCGGATGCATTTCATAAACGGGTGAAACCGAACCCTAAAGCGATGACGCGAGAGAGTTACCGTAAAATGGTGGCAGGGTACTGTCGACGCTGGCCCGATATTTCGGTGGAACCTTGGCTTTAGTCAGATATCACTTTTCAAAGGGAATGTTATGCCTACTTTAAAACCCAATGCTAATTTGGCCGATTTTCAAAAGTATGTGGCTGAACTTGAGATCGAGCGAGGATTTGCGGATCAAAAAGTGAATGAAAAATGTTTATTGCTGGGTGAAGAAGTCGGTGAGTTATTTAAAGCAATTCGTAAAGCAGAAGGTATTGCCATCGACCCAAACTCCAAAGTGGGCGAAATAGGTGACGAGTTAGCTGACGTGTTCATTTATCTTTGTTCCATTGCCAATCGTTATGACATTGATTTGGAGACGGCGTTTTTGGATAAAGAGTTGAAGAACAGCAAAAGAAAGTGGATATAAGATTTTGCTATATTACAGCCTACTTTTAAACAACAAGTTACCTAGTTCATCGATCTTGTTCGTTTACCATTTATTGTAAACAGGATATATTTAATTGTTCATAATAATATTCTGGTTAATGATAACGTAACGTGAGAGGTTCGTGTGAATATTAGCTTTACCTTATTAGGTCAGTTTTATATAGCGTTAGTGATTTTAATGACTTTCTTTACCGTTAAATTTGCTAAAGGAAAGACTGAAAATATTGTTTGGGTCGGTTTTTATTCTGTATTGCTTAATATTCTCCTTCCGCCATTAGGTTGGATTTACTGTTTCTATTGGAGTACCCGAGCGAATGCGTTGGTAAATCAGTAAAGTTGACCTTACCTTAGTTACAGCGCTCACCACGACTAGGAGTCATTAGTGAATTTCAAGGAAGAATTTTGTACTAGTGAGCTACTTTTTCGCCCTATTTGCGTTGCAGATGGCGCTGCACTTTTCGATTCTGTCAGTTCTAAGGCATTCCCTGATTCACTTCCATTATCACGCTGATGGTTTAGGTATTCGCTATCTGTATTTACAAACGGAAGACAAAAATAGGATTCTGTATCAACAATTTGGTTTTCATCCTCTGCATGAAACTGAGCAGGGTATTTTTATTATGATGAGAGACAGTTTTGAAATTTGAACTTGATAAATTTAATGGCATTATTATCAGCCAAGACGATTTCCCGCACAATATTGACATGTTTACTGCTGAATTAGAAAACATCGTCACCTTTTCTCAAGTAGAAAAGAAAAACATTATTTGGTTAACCTTACCGATTCATCTATCTCATTTCGTCTCAGTGGCAACAACGTTGGGTTTTGTTTTTCATAATTGCCTCGAACAGGAATTAACCCTCATTCATAAAGCGCCAGAGACCACATTCATTCCTTTTATTCCCACTCATACCATAGGCGCTGGTGCGATTGTGAAAAATGCAGCAGGAGAGCTATTGGTCATCCGCGAGCATGGAATGACAGGGTTTAAATTACCTGGTGGCCATGTTGAATTAGGGGAGAAAATAGAAACAGCGATCATTCGCGAAGTTGCCGAGGAAACGGGTGTTGCCGCTGAGTTTCAATCGATAGTTGGCTTTACGACTCGCCATCCATTTCAATTTGGTAAAACCAATCTTTATTTTGTTTGTCGACTTCACGCCATTTCCGATGAAATAAGCATCCAAGACATAGAAGAAGTGGCTGAAGCAAAATGGATATCGGTTGACGATTATCTGTCAGACGAAACCAATGCCAGCTTCAACCGACAAATGGTTGAGGCATGCAATGATGCGAAAGGGCTGCAATCATTTTTACCCACCAACAATGCGGGTCCTTATAAAAAGCATGAAACCTTTTTTGCCTAGTTAGGGGGAAAGAGAACGATAGTATGAAGTTAGTTATTTTTGATTGTGATGGCACGCTGGTCGATAGCGAACGTTTGGGTAATTTGGCGCTTCAGCAGCAACTTGCCCAATTCGATATTCATTACGGTGTTGATGAGCTGTTGGAAAAATTCCGCGGAGGAAAACTCGCATCAATTATTGCAAGCCTCGAACAAGAGTGCAGAGTTGTTTTCCCTATAACATTTGAAGCAGAATATCGGGCGAAAATGAATGCATTATTCGATGAACATTTAAAACCCAACGATGGCGTAAAAGAGATGTTAGAGTCGCTTTCTATCCCATATTGTATTGCCTCATCTGCGCCAAAAGCCAAGATAGTTCGATCGTTAGAGATTACTGGTTTAGCCAACTGTTTTGGCGATAACATTTTTAGTTCTTACGATGTGGGTTCATGGAAGCCGGAGCCACAACTGTTCCTGCATGCAGCGCAGCAGATGAAATTCGATCCTAAAGATTGCTGCGTTGTTGAAGACAGCGTTATCGGCTTACAGGCGGCAAAGAGTGCACAAATGAAAAGTATCTACTACGCGCCTAACTTGTCTGTGCAGCATGAACTGGCTAGCGCGCAAATTCGGCATATGTCCGAATTAAGCAATCATATTGCCTCCGCACTTTAGTAAGTCGGTTGCTACAAAATGTGGATTTGAAGATACCAACGAACTTTATGTAGGCGGCCCTGCTGGCTCTCTGCACATCATGCAAAAATGATTGTTGTGAGCGAAAACAATACGATATCTTGTGTGAACTGGTATTGTGTTTGCCAAATTCATTTTCCTTAAATCCACCGGAGAACATGATGGATACCTTAACCGATGGCGAAAGCTATTTTGATGCCTCTTTTAGCAAACTAGCGAATGCTGATGTGCAACTGAAAAATAGCGAATTTGAGGAGTGCCGTTTCGAAGATTGTGATTTTTCTGGTGCCGAATTTAGGAACTGCAAATTCACTAACTGCGAATTTGAACGCTGCAATTTGAGTTTGGTGTCGTTACCCAATACGAAAGTCTTTGGCATGACGTTCACAGAGTGCAAATTGGTGGGGGTGGATTGGACCAAAGTAACTTGGCCGATGTTTCACGTCGACTTTGAATTGACCTTTCGTCGCTGCATTATGAACGACAATTCCTTCTACGGTTTAACGTTGCATGAATTGGTGTTGGATGAATGCAAATTGCACGATGTCGATTTTCGAGAAGGGAAGTTTCCTGATTCTACGATGACCTATTGTGATTTCACCAACAGCTTGTTTATCCGAACCAATCTGCAGCAAGTCGATTTCAGTGAATCGAGCAACTACATGATCAACGTGTTAGAGAACCAAGTAAAAGGGGCCAAATTCACCCGTTTTGAAGCACTGAGTTTGTTGGAATGTTTAGGTATCGAGTTAGTGGATTAACTGGTTATAACGATTGTTTTTCACCAATATAAGGATAGTAAGCCAATGAAAAATCTCTCCATGGCCGTCGTTGTTAGGGAAGGTCGAGTTTTAATTCAAGAGCGCTTTCGACGTAGCGAAGGCATGGTGCTTGAGTTCCCTGGTGGTTCGATTGATAGTGGTGAAACGCCCGAAGTGGCCGCCGCACGTGAGCTGTGGGAAGAAACAGGCCTGGAGCAACTCGCAGTGAAGGGGGCTTTCCAAGCTGAAAATGAATTTGGTGGAAAAATTCATTACGTTGTCTTTGAAGGAAACCGTTCAACTGCGCCGACAGAAGTGGATAGCACTCGTCAGCAAACTTTCTTCTGGTTGGAGCCAACCCAGATTCCAGTTGAGGAATTTCATGCAGCGGATGCCGATTTTATTGAACATCAGTTAGAGCAGTTTTTGTAACGACTGATGAGTCGTGAATTCAGTTATGACTAGGGAGGCAATTGCCTCCCTTTGTATGACGAATTAGAAATGGATGTTCATTGCTAAAGCGACTTGTTCAAATTTGTAGTCGTAAGAGACTGTACTACCGTCAACTGAGCCTTCGGCTTTGCCGTAGTCGTTATAGCTGTACGATAAATCCAGCGCGATATTATTATTAATAAAATATTTAGCGCCCGCTACGGCATGCCATGCAAAGCTACTATTTTGATCTTTGAAATTGATAGAATTATCACCATCAGAGAGATCTGAAAGTTTATTCCATGAGTAGCCTGCGCCTAAGCCTAAATAAGGGTGGATAAACCAATCTTGATTTAGTGCGGAAGAAAGATCCCACTTAATATCGTATATCAAAGAGATACTTTTGATACCTGAATTAATTTCATCTGTACTATTAGTTAGGGAAATATCAGCTTCAGTTTGATAGTTGGCGGTTAACTCGGTTGCGATTGATGGGTGTGTTGGTAACTCGTAACCAAGACCTAATTTAAACGCAATCGCATCATCAATCTTTGTTGGATAATTGGTAACGTCACTCTCATCTTCAATAGACAAGTTATGTTTTTCAATCATGTTATTGGCTATGCCAAGAATCAGGTAGGCGTGGTTAACCATAGCGTCTTCATAAGGCGCGTCATCCGCTGCGGAGTAGTGAATAGGGGAGTTGTTTGCTGCCAATGCCGGAGCTGCAATACTAGCCAGTAACGTTGCGTAGATAGAGAATTTCATTCTGAATACCTAAATAAAGGAGAAATAGAATAAGGGAATATTCTTTAAAGAGGTTGCGCATATTATCCTTGGAGTGGTTTTTGAACAATAAACGTACTTGAGATTAGGTGTTTCATTTTTGAGATGAACTTGTATTAGTAAGATTTTTGTGTTTTTTTAATTGATGTTTTTGTTGATTTTATTTTTTGTTTTTCTTTTTATTAGTTAACCTTAAAATAAATTACAAATATAACAGTAATGAGAGGCGCGGAAATAAATGGATTTAACACCAATTAAGCAAGATGAATTCGCTCAGATGTTTGAGCTGTTTAAGGCTTCTATGTTTCCCATTATCGATGAAGCATTAGGTTGGGATGAAGCGTTTCAGGAGCGCAATTTCAAACAGCATCTAAAGCCGGAGTGGTTTTATTGGGTTGAAGTCGATAGTGAGCGCGTTGGGGTGGTTTGCCATCGCTACAAAGAAGCGAGCCTGCATATCCACCTCTTGGCAATTTTTCGTCCGTACCAAGGCCATGGCTACGCGCAGCAAGTTTTGGTTCAATTAGAACAAATAGCCGCAGGTGAGGGTAAAGCGGTGACATTAAGCTGTTTTAAGAACAATCAACGTGCCGTTAAATTGTATCGAACCTATGGTTTTAAAGTGCTTGGTGAAGACGACCTTTTTTACGACTTTGGTAAAGTGAGTCATGCATTGGCGTCTATGTTGTGATTAGCGGTACTGTCTGGTATATCCCGCTCGCAGGTGGGGAAACTCCATTTATTCATCGTTATCCCGTTCACTTTGCGCATTGTTGCCTTGTCGCGGCTAGGTGGATTGACTACAATGCGCCACCATTCATTTATTTCAGGTTATAACTATGAGCGACGCTAGCGCAAAACCAACCCTGCCAGATCGTCTATCCGGTAATCCACGCAGCAAATTCTTTGTTGAAGAGTGCTTTGAACACCACATCGGTATTCGCCTTAACGGTAAAGAGCGCACAGACGTGGAAGAGTATTGCATCAGCGAAGGTTGGGTAAAAATTCCTTCACCAAAAGCAAAAGACCGCTACGGTAACCCAATGCTAATCACTCTGAAAGGCGAAGTAGAAGCGTTCTACAAATAAGCTGAATTGAGCTGAATAAATAACGCATAGAATCTCGTGGTTCTATGCGTTTTCTTTTTTTCGGGCTTTGGTTTTTGTACTGATTCTACTTCTTCCTCTATGACTGCCCCTGTAAAAGACTCTCTTTTCCTATACCCAGTTAAATGTGCTATAAACGCAGCTAAGTGGTTGTGTTGTAGATGGTTAATGACCTATGTTGATTGAACAAGGCTCGATTGATGACATTTTGTTTATCGACGCGCAGATTCCTGAATTTGATGGACGTAATACTCGTGAGCGTCTTAATGAGCGATTATGTGATACCCCACATTTGATTTTGCTGGCCAAAATCGATGGACAAATCGTGGGGTATAAAGTTGGCTATCAGCTCTCCAGTACTGAGTTTTACAGTTGGTTAGGTGGTGTTATTCCGTCTCATCGCCAACAAGGTGTGGCATCTGAGCTGCGCCTATATCAAGAAAAGTGGGCGCGAACATCGGGCTATCAAGCGATTACTGTTAAGTCAATGAATGCTTATCCCAACATGCTGCGCCTATTAATTTCCAGTGGTTATCAGATTATTGGTTATGAACCAGGTTCAAATCCGACCAATGGAAAAATAGTGTTTCAAAGAGAGTTAGTATGAACGTGAAGAAACGTAAGATGAGGCTGCCGATCATTGCGGTGGCGTGCTCACTGTTTTTTTCTGTTGTGCCGCTGCTCTCGGTAATGGTGGCAGGCGCGATTGCCAATATTAAGCACTGCCTGCTGGATGAAGGCGGAGCCAATCCATGTATCATTTTCGGTATTGATGTTGGTGACATCCTTTACAGCATGTTGGTTTTTGGTTGGTTAATGTTGGTTTCGCTACCGTTAGGTTCAGTTTTGACCATTGTCAGTGTGGCGTGGCTTATCTTTGTGGCGATTCAAAATTATTACTATCGCAAGGCGCTACCTGAGCCCAAATAAGTGTAAAAGGATAACGAATATGGATGTGGTTATTGGTAACAGCGCACAAATCATCAAGCAAGCGCAGCAAATTCGGTATGCCGTGTTTGTTAAGGAACAGTCGATTCCACAAGAGTTAGACTTAGATGGACTTGACCAAGAATCGATGCATCTTTTGGTGATTGACGATTCGACCCCGGTAGCTACTGCACGACTCTCATTTCCTTCGGCCTCTTCAGCCATCTTGGCCCGTGTAGCAGTCATGAAAGCTTTTCGTGGTGCGGGTGTTGCGAGAGCGGTGATTCAACACGCCATTGATTACGCGATTAAACAGCGCGTTCACCATATCGACATTCATGCTCATCAGCACCTACGTGGTTACTACGAAAATTTTGGTTTTGAATACATAAAAGCGTGTGAAGTGGTTGGTGGTCATCCATTAATTGCGATGAGTTATCGCACCGATGTTCCATCTATCCACCTACAAGAAGTAAAGGGAGAGTCAATGTCTAATCCATTTATGTTGCGTGCTTTGGAGATTTCTCAACAAGCGTTACCCAAATGTCGGCCAAATCCGCCGGTCGGTTGTGTGTTGGTAAAAGATAATCAGATTGTCGCGGAAGGTCACACGCAAGCCATTGGCGGCAATCATGCCGAAGTGGAAGCGTTAAACGCTTATCAAGGTTCATTTGATGGCGTGACGGCGTACGTCACTTTAGAGCCCTGTTCCTTTGTCGGGCGAACTCCGGCGTGTGCCAAAACCTTGGTGAGCACAGGGATTAAACACGTAGTGGTGGCGATGCTGGACCCTGATCCGCGCAATAGCGGCAAAGGTATCGCCATCTTGGAAGATGCTGGCATCAAAGTCGACATCGGTGTAGAAGGTGAGGCGGTTTCCCAGTTTCTTACCCCTTATCTTGGTCAATCGTAATTGCCCTAACACGCTGATCTTTTAGCTTTTGTGAGGCAGTCGCTTGAGTTCATCCTGGCATTGACGGATAACAGAATTTTTCCAAGGACAAAGGATAAGTTGTGGGAAATTACTGCGGTCAGTGTCGGCATTTCGTTCGGGCGAAAGAGAATCTAAAAGATCAGTGCGGAGCGTGGGATCAGCCCACACTGGCTAAGCGTGATGCTTGCGGTTTCTTTATGCCAAAGAAACCGAATCGAAATTCACTCAAAGGGAGTGATACCAGGGAATAATCCAGTACAGGGAGTACGTTATGTCAAAGTTGATTCACGGTAGTTGTTACTGCCAAAAAATCATGTTTATTGTCAAAGACGAGTTTTCTCGTTTCTATTTCTGTCATTGTGACCAATGCCGTAAGATGATGGGCACCGCTCACGCGGCGAATTTGTTTACAGAAGTGGACAATCTCACTTGGCTAAAAGGTGCTGAGTTGGTGAAACGCTATGATGACCCTCATCGTGCTTTTACCAAAGCCTTCTGCCCTGAATGCGGTTCACCGCTACCATATCTATCCAAAGCCAGTAACAACATGGTGGTGCCAGCGGGATGTTTGGATGAAGAGCCATCAAAACAAGTGGATGCCCAACTGTTTTGTGTCGAGCAGCCTCATTGGTATCAGGTTGGGTTAAGCGCAGAGAAAAAAGCAGGATTTCCGAATAGTTAGAGAGATAGTAAACGGAGTTTAGAATGAAATTGTATGGACGAACCACATCGTTTAATGTGCAAAAAGTGTTGTGGTTACTCGATGAACTCGAACTAAATTATGAGCATGTGGAGCTGGGCGGCCGGTTTGGCGGGCTTGATGCTCCTGAGTTTGGTGAGCTCAATCCTATGCGTAAAGTCCCAGTGTTGATCGATGGCGACAAATCCGTGTGGGAATCACACACCATTTTGCGCTATTTGGCTGCTGCTTACGGGGATGAATATTGGTGTCCGAAGGATGCTTATGAGCGTTCTCGTTATGAACGCTGGATGGATTGGTCACATCTGATTTTTCAACAAGCTTTTATGGGCACCTTTTGGGGCTACTACCGTATGCCAGCTTCCAAGCGGAACATGGCAGAAGTGAATAGCCACTTAGCTAAATGTGAAGAGTGCCTTGCACAGTTAGAGCAGCAATTAACGGGAAACCGTTTTTTGATTGGCGAACATATCTCGCTTGCAGACATTTGTGCTGGAGCTGTACTTTATCGACTCACTGCGCAGGGCTTACCTATTACACTGCCGCCGCAAGTCACAAGATGGTTTGACTTGCTACAAAGTCGCCCAGGCTATCAAAAATGGGTGATGAGTGATTTTACTGAGTTGCAAGGCAGAGAAGATTTTTAGCACGAAAAACTGTTATGGTATAACATTTCGTTATGCTGTTAAGTTAATCGATAAATCTTATTAATGGCTATGTAAATAACTTGTTTGTAAATCAATAACGCGCTTGAAAAACTGAGCCAGTTTACCGACAATCCCTCGGTTTTAGCCAACAGGCTCATTTATTGAAGAGGTAGTGTCGTGAAAACTGCGATGTACATTGACGATCTTACTGCAATTGATTTTTCAGTTTATCACGGTGGTGAAATCCGCGGAGACAGCGTCTCGCTTTGCGTTGTTGTAGCTGGTGATCGTAACGACTCCGGTATGATCTCCGATTTCGGCAAAATCAAACCCAGACTCAAAGCGATTTGTGATAAAGAAGTCGACCACCGTTTGGTGTGTGACCCACAATTTATTACTGTGCAAGATGGTATTGGCCAGGGCGAGTTTCCGGTGTCTGCTGGAGTGATTAGCTCGATGGGACCGATGCAGATGTATTGCCCAATTGCCATGACAGCAGAGCATTATCTGGACAACATCAAAAGCTTCTTACTGGAGAAATTCAGCGCTGAGATGCCAATGTTTGATTTTCAGATTGAGCTTAAGCCGAACCCAACGCCAAGCTTTCAATACAATCATGGCTTAAAGCTGCATGATGGAAACTGTCAGCGCATTATTCATGGCCACAGCGCGGATCTGCATGTCATCATTGATGGCAAGCCTTGTGTGGAAACTCATCGATTAATCGTTTCTAGCTTGAACGGTAAGCACTTTTTTAATGAAAGTGATGTGATGTTTGATTCTGGTCGCTCAATGATTCGTTACAGTGCATCCCAAGGTAATTTTGAAGTTCAGTTGCCTAACGCATTGCTTGAACTGGTTGAAGGTGAACCTTCCATCGAAAACATCTCCCGCCACATTGCCAAGAAAGTACACGCTTTGCGACCTAACGCCACGTCCATTCAAGTGCGCGTGAGTGAAGGCCTATCTAAAGGTGCGGTGACGCTGCTGTAATTCAAACATCGGTTATACATTCTGCATGCCTAAAACCAGTGAGGGAGACTTCACTGGTTTTTTATTTGGTGTCACTAAAAGCTAAAGCGGCGGCGGGTTGTATGGGCAATAAATTGTCTTAAATCCTCTCACTATTCGTCCTGATTAATAAATAATCAAATACCATGAGTTTTATAAGGTTACTCTGCTATTACTGATTCAAGGTGAATGAAACCATGGGACAAATAAAGGATAGGAGTCGATAACGATGAAACATAATAAAGCTGCGATCATATTGCTCGCTGGGCTGGGGGCTTCTTTTGCAGCCAATAGCGCAGATTGGCAATTGGTTTGGGATGATGAATTTACCGATAGCGTCGGGTCGAGTTGGAATTTCGCCACGGGTAACGGTACGTCCGGTTGGGGTAATAGCGAGCTTGAATACTATTTAGCAGATAACGCGAGCGTTGAAGATGGTAATTTGGTGATTACGGCTAAGAAAGAGTCGACCGGAGGCTACAGTTATACCTCAGCACGAATGAATACCTTGGGGAATCAATCTTTTAAATACGGCAAAATCGAAGCGCGTATTAAGCTTCCCACCGGAACAGGGCTGTGGCCAGCATTTTGGATGTTAGGCACCAATATGGAAACAGTCGGTTGGCCTTACTGTGGTGAAATCGACATCATGGAGCGTATTAACACCGAGAATGTCGTGTATGGGACAGTGCATTGGTGGGCCAATTTGCACGCCAGTTATTCAGGAACTAGTGCCACATTAGATATGAGTCAATATCATGTTTACACCGTTGAGTGGGATGCGAGCATGATGAAATGGTATGTAGATGGGGTGCTATTCCACGAGATGAGCATTCTAAACAATACCGGTGATACCGATGAATTTCACAACGAGTTCTATTTGTTACTTAATCTCGCCGTTGGGGGAGATTGGCCGGGAACCACCGTTGATGAGTCGGTTTTGCCTGCGAAAATGTATGTCGATTATGTGCGCGTCTATCAAGACACGACCAATACTGCAAGTAGCCATACGGGCAGTGCTGACTCCGACATGTTCTCTCAACAGATTGAAGCTGAAAACTACAGTAATATGAGTGGGGTAGCGACGGAAACTACCACGGATATGGATGCTGGTTCCGACGTCAGTTCATTTGATACGGGCGATTGGGTGGTTTATAACAACGTTACCATCCCGACATCGGGTGAGTACCAAATCGAATATCGTGTGGCAAGTACCAACAGTGCTGCGCGTTTGTCTTTGGATTACAACGCGGGTGCCAATGTGGTGGGCTATGTTGATCTCGGATCAACGGGAGGTTCGCAAACTTGGCAAACCGTTACACAGCAAGTCACGCTTGATGCGGGTAGTTACAATTTTGGTATCTACGCACAAACGGGTGGGTTTAGCTTGAACTGGATGCGTATTACTAAGTTGTAATCGTGAGATTCTCTAAGCGCTACGTTACACATATTAGTAATTTCAATGGCAATAAGATGCTGTTACAACGTCGATATAGTGACAGTGTCTTATTTAAATGTTCGTATACCTATTATATTTCCTCTCTATTGCGATGTATTCACTATTACTATTTGTTATGTCGACTCTCTTCTTTCCAATTCTATTTAACTGAGTTCATATTATTCTTAAAAAGTATTTGTTAAATAATGTTACTTTTATTTTCTAATTATTTATCTGCAATAAAAACGTCATAAAAATGTCTGCACATATGTGCAAAATTGTCACCGAGTTGTCATGCTTGGCCACTATTCTATCCAACGTCAAATGCAGGTTGGTTTGTAACTTAATGATTAATAGTAAATTAATAAGATTTTATTGAGTGCTGCTAATCAAGGTTAACGTAAGAACCTACTTGCAAAGTTAATAGGAATGACCTGATTGAATAATAAGTTATTCCTAATGTTTTAATCACTGCTTTATTGGTTGCCTATTTCAATGTCCAAAGAGTGATAGCTCTTTGTTCAGTTAGTAGAAAAATGGATTTTTATATCGTTTTGGAGTTGAATAATGAATTCAAGTAAATTTCTTACCATCGTATTATTAGGGCTTTCGAGCACTTCAACCGCTTACGCTGCATCATTTTCTTATGATCATAAATATGAAGATGTGTCTAAAGCACACACCGACGAACTGAAATTTGGATACGATTTTGAATCGGGTATTGGTGTGGCGGCGAAGCTGAAATTTTCACCTAATGATGAAAAAAGCGGTGATGCAGGTGTTGCCTTTCATGATGAACGTTGGCAAGAAACCGAACTGGGTTTAAGTTACAGCTATGACGTTAACGAGAAGTTCTCGGTTGAACCGGGGGTGACTTGGTCGAGAAAGCAAGATGAATACAAGTACAAACCGTATTTATCGATGGATTATGCACTGACGCCAAATGTCGATCTCTCTTCACGTTACCGTTACGAGATTTCTGATTACAGTTTCAAAGAAACCAAACGTGTGAACCGTTTTGATGCGGGCATCAGCCGTAAATTTGGTGCATTCGAAGTGGGTTATACCTTGACGCTCTATCGTGCGAACGTTGAGCTGTATAACGAACGTGAAACGGATTATGAACACGCGATTGAGTTCAAATACAAAGCGACGAAAGCACTAACGCCATTTATTGAACTCTCAAATGAATCAGTCAGTAAGCACACAGATCAGCGCCAAACTGAATTCGAAGTAGGCGTGAAATACAAGATTTAAGCATAGGTAGTGAGAGCGATGAAATTGAAATCTCAAATGCAGTTAGCAGGTCTACTCATCAGTCTATTTGCCACAGTTCAACCTGCTTTAGCCAGTTCGTGGACGCTTGATAAAGTGGTGAGTTTAACTCGCCACGGTGTTCGTCCGCAGACCAATACAGATAAGTTAAACAAAGCGACCAATCTTAATTGGCCAAGCTTTGATGTTGCTGATGGTAACCTCACCGGTCATGGTTATGCCGGCATGTTGCAGCAAGGCGCTTACATGCTGGCTCAGTGGCAAGAACAAGGGCTTAAAGTCAGCAATCACTGTCCAAGCGAGGATCAATTCTTCCTGTGGAGTAGTCCATCGCCTCGTATCAAGGCGACGGGCAAAGCCATTGCTGATGGGATGTTCCCGGGCTGTGGTGTTATGCCTTTGAGCGTTAGCGGAGAAAATGGTCCACTTTTTGAGCTTTATGATCTTGGTGAAGCGCATCCGGATAAAAACGTGATGAAAAAGCAGATCATGGAACGCATGGGGACGCCTGAACAAGCGGCGGCACATTATAAAGAGTCGGTGGACCTGCTACGCAACACTGTGTGTGCTAAAGATAAGCCAAGTTGCGAGTTTCTGGATAAACCTTGGGGCGTGAAGTTCAAAGAGAGCGGTAAACCGCAATTGAAAGGCCCAGGCGAATTCGGTGCAACGATTGGTGAAACCATTCGCCTGCAATACAGTGATAATATGCCCATTGCCGATGTAGCGTTTGGTCATGGCGTGGATGCAAAATCCGTCAAAGCCCTGATGGCAATGCATGCTGCTCAGTACCATTTGGCGTTGGATACTCCTGAATTTGCAGCTCACAGTGGTTCTTTGTTAATGCGTCAAATTCTGTCTGCGCTGACTGCTGGAACACATTTAGCGAAGCAATGGCCGGGTGATGCACGCTTAGAGCGCCCATTGGTGATGCTACTGGGTCATGATACTAACATCGCTGAGATTCAAACCATGCTTGGTCTAGAGTGGGAATTGCCTGACTATCCAGCCAATGACATTCCTCCAGGCGCTACTCTCAGCTTTGCTCGTTTTCATAAAGCGGGTAGTGATAAAGAGTTTGTTCGCGTTCGCTTTGAAGCTCGTACCTTAGACCAATGGCGCTCTCTGTCACCATTGAATGACCAGCAACCATTGCCGCATCAAGATCTTAACGTGGCTGGCTGTGAATCAACGGATGTTGGTGTGCTATGTCCGCTGGATACCGTGGTTAAGCGTGCGAGCCAACTGCTGGTTAAAGACGGTTTGCAATTGGCACTGTTTCAAACCAAATAGAGTACAAACACTCGCGAATTAACGATGAAGGGACGCTTGCGTCCCTTTTGTTATTAGATCGCCAAGATGGTTTGAAAGCGTATGTTTTGGCATGGCAATGACGTAAAGTATCAAAAATTGCTATTTTGTGGTGTTATGTGATACTTAATGGCAGGTTGTGAGACTTGATTTCTTTTACACTTGAAATCTACAAATCAAGTGGAGATAGAATGATGGGCATATTTTTGAAATCAACTATAGCGTTTTCGCTATTGGCTGCGACATCGGTTAATGCGTTTGAATTGAGCAGTACGGATATTCAAGAAGGCGCTCCAATGGCTAAGACTTTCGAATTTGCTGGATGGGGCTGTGATGGTGACAATTTGTCTCCACAACTTAGTTGGAATGACGTGCCTGAAGGAACAAAGAGCTTTGCGATTACTGCCTATGATCCTGATGCTCCGACAGGAAGTGGCTTTTGGCATTGGGTTGTCTTTGATATTAAGGGCTCCGTGCGTGAATTGCCCCGTGGAGCCGATGTTGCCAAGTTAGGCGGGGTACAAGTGCGCAATGACTATGGGCTGAAAGCGTTTGGTGGTACTTGTCCACCTGAGCACGATGGAATGCACCGTTATCAATTCACCGTTTGGGCATTGCCAACCGAAACTCTAGGGCTTGATGATAATGTCTCTCCTGCAGTTGTTGGCTTTAACCTGCACTATAAAGCATTAGGTAAAGCCGTTTTAACTGCGACTTACACTCGTTAATTATCTTAAGGGGGAATGGATGGATTTTGCCTATCAAGTCAGTACGTTTCGCGCTGAACAGTTGCAGGTGCTCCGTAATGTGAAAATTCATTCCCCTAGTGTGATTCAAATTACATCTGGCAGTAAGCGTCTCTATTGGCGAGAGTCGAGTGTGGTATTGACGTCAGAGGTGCTGTTGCTCTGTGAAGCTTCTTCGGCCCTTACCTTTGAAAACATGCCGCATAAAGGACGTTTTTTTTCACGGATGTTCAGTTTTTTTTGTACTCCAGAGCCTGACATGTTACAGCTTAGTGCAGCTCTGAGTGCCGGAGAAAAGAACCCAACACATCGATTAGATAGCGCATTGAGCGAGACTCTGAATGCACTCTTTGCTCTAGCCCAACACCCAATTAGCCCAGACGTACAACGTCATTGGCTTATGGGGTTCTATCAGCAATTAGCAGAGCAGGGCGCATTACACCACTTATTTCCCCAACACCAAACATCCTTTAGTCAGAAACTCAGTCACTACCTTGCTCGTTCTCCTAGTGAGGAGCACACGTTAGAAGAGGTAGCCGAACAGTTTGCGATGAGTCGCGCCACATTGATTCGTAAACTTAAGCAAGAAGGGACGCAATATCGGGATGTTCTGGTGGATGTACGTTTGAATTTCGCTTTGGAATTGATGCAGAAAGGACATGATAACGTGGCGATCGTCGCACAAAGTTGTGGTTATCAATCCGAAGGGCGCTTTAGCCAACGTTTTAAAAGCCGCTTTGGTTTAACGCCAAAAGATTATATGAAAACCGTCGGTACACTCGCCCATTAAGATTAACAATGCTTCGACTTGCCAGAGTTATAAACCTAGCTGTGATTATCTCTTTTTGAATTTTTTATGACATCGCCATTAGGCAATTGTTTTCATTTCTTTCTTCTCTAATATATGGATATTCGTATATGGAGATATTCTTATGTTGCCCCACGATTTTTTTAAATTGCTCGCCGACGAAACTCGGGTGCGATGCTTGCTGCTGATTGCTCGTTACCCAAATATCTGTGTGGGTGATTTGGCGGAAGCTTTAAACGAAAGCCAACCTAAAGTGTCGCGTCATTTAGCCTTATTGCGCTCAAGTGGCATCGTGTTCAATCGTCGCCAAGGACAATGGGTGTTTTATTGCATTAGTGAAGCGCTCCCAGGTTGGATGAAAAAGCAGATTCAAGGGCTGGTGGATTCGCAATGTTTGGCGAAAGAATATCAGCAAGATATGGAACGCTACGCCACTGCGCGTGAGCACTCAAATTGTTGTCAAGCATAGGAAAAAGAGATGGCAATTAAAGTCGGTATTAATGGTTTTGGTCGTATTGGACGTTTAGCTCTACGGGCAAGTTTTGATTGGCCAGAGTTTGAGTTCGTGCAGATTAACGACGTTGCAGGGGATGCTGAGACATTAGCGCATCTATTGGAATTTGATTCGATTCAAGGCCGTTGGCATCACAGTGTTTCCGCCAAAGACGGAGCCATTATTATTGATGGCAAATCTATTGCGACTAGCCAACACAAAGCGATTGATGCGGTGGATTGGTCGCAATGTGATGTGGTAATTGAAGCGACGGGTAAGCATCGTGACGTTAACTTGCTCAATCAATATCTGGCTCAAGGCGTGAAACGTGTGGTGGTGTCGGCTCCAGTAAAAGCCGCTGGGGTTGCCAATATTGTGGTTGGTGTGAACGACAGCATATTTGATCCGCGCCTTCATCGCATCGTGACAGCCGCTTCCTGTACCACTAACTGTATTGCGCCGATTGTAAAAGTAATCCATGAAAAATTGGGTATTGAACAAGCGGCATTTACGACCATACATGATCTAACGAATACCCAAACCATTTTGGATGCGCCGCATAAAGATCTGCGTCGTGCACGAGCTTGTGGTATGAGCCTGATCCCAACCACTACGGGCTCGGCGACGGCGATCATCGAGATCTTCCCTGATCTGGCTGGCAAAATTAATGGCCATGCCGTGCGTGTCCCACTTGCTAACGCCTCGTTAACCGACATTGTGTTTGATGTAAAACGAGATACGACCGTCGAGGAAGTGAACCAACTGCTTAAAGAAGCGGCAGCCGGTGAGCTAAAAGGCATTCTGGGTTTTGAAGAAAAACCTTTAGTGTCGATAGATTACAAAGGCGACCAACGATCAACAGTGGTAGATGCACTATCAACCATGCTGGTGGGTAAGCGCATGGTGAAAATCTATGCTTGGTATGACAACGAAATGGGTTACGCGACTCGAACTGCAGAACTGGTTCGTCACGTTGGTCGGGCATAAGGAGCATTAATAATGGAACAAGAAAGAGTGCATCCAACGTGGTTATTGCCGCTGGAAAATAGCGCGGGACTCGTGCTGACTCCGTGCCCAGGAACCAAAGGGGTTTCTTTGGCAGATAGCATCCTGCAGCTAAAAGAGCAGGGGGTGACCGTGGTTGTTACGGCTCTTAGCGATGAAGAGATGCAGCATGCGGGTGTTAGTGACTTGCCGGATGTGGTTGCGGCTTACGGTTTACGCTGGGTCAACACACCGATTGAAGATGATGAAGTACCGGATGCGGAATTTGCGCGTTTATGGCATTTGGCTAGCCCATTTCTGCTTCGCTGTTTAGATAACGGTGAGAAGGTGGCTTTGCATTGTATGGGCGGTTCGGGCAGAACAGGTTTGCTTGCTGCGCACCTGCTGGGAGAAAAGGGTTGGCCGCTAGAGAAAGTGGTGACTAAGGTGCAAGCGCTACGCCCCGGTGCGTTTACCAAGCCAAATCAAATTGAGTATGTACATCAATTACTAAGAGCCGAATAGAGATCATGTTGTCGCAGCTAAATGCCAACGTGCGCCAATATATGTTGGTCACGTTTAACTACTGGAATTTCACTCTAACAGACGGCGCATTACGTATGTTAGTGGTGCTCTATTTTTATGATTTGGGCTATTCAACCCTCTCGATTGCATCGCTATTTTTGTTTTATGAGTTCTTCGGTGTGGTCACCAATTTGGTTGGCGGCTGGCTAGGGGCGAGATTGGGTTTAAATCGCACCATGAACATTGGGCTTGGCATGCAGATCGTGGCGTTACTGATGTTGGCGGTTCCTGTTTCTTGGTTATCTATTGCGTGGGTGATGGCGGCTCAGGCGCTTTCTGGCATCGCGAAAGATCTCAATAAAATGAGTGCGAAAAGTGCGATCAAGACCTTGGTGCCGGAAAATGCGCAAGGGGCGCTCTTTCGTTGGATTGCAGTCTTAACTGGTTCCAAAAATGCGTTGAAAGGGGTTGGTTTTTTCCTTGGCGGGGCACTTTTGTCACTGCTCGGTTTTCGTTATTCCGTGTTACTAATGGCGGCTGTGCTCTTGCTGGTGTTTATTGGCAGTATCGTCAACCTAAAAGGGGATTTGGGTAAAGCGAAAACCAAACCAAAATTTGGAGAGATGTTTTCTAAATCTCGCTCCGTTAACATTTTATCCGCGGCGCGGCTGTTTTTGTTTGGTGCGCGTGATGTTTGGTTTGTGGTGGCATTACCGGTTTATTTGGCAAGCGTGTTTGGCTGGGACCACAGCGCCGTCGGCGGTTTTATTGCTCTTTGGATAATTGGGTATGGCGTTGTTCAAGGATTCGCACCTAAGGTGACTGGTAGCCGTTCTAACATTACGCCCGATGGCAAAAGTGCCGTAATGTGGGCGGGAGTGCTCGGTTTAATCACTGCTGGGCTGGCCTTGGCTATCGGCCAAGAGTGGCATCCACAATGGGTGATGGTGATTGGCTTAATGGTGTTTGGCGCTGTATTTGCGATTAACTCTTCGCTGCATTCGTTTTTGATTGTCAGCTACGCCAAAGGCGATGGTGTGTCGTTGGATGTGGGTTTTTATTACATGGCTAATGCCATGGGACGCTTAATTGGCACAGTGCTTTCAGGATGGGTATTTCAAAGTCTGGGCATGGCAGCGTGTTTGTGGGTGTCGTTCGCCTTTATTGTGCTGACCACGTTTATCTCATTGGGTCTGCCTGTGCGAGATAAGAAGCTGGCACAGTAGTTTTGGTGAGATCGATTGTAAATAAGTGCGCAGGTTTACCTAGCGCACTTTTTATCATTGATTGCTTTGCCAGCATTCATCGCATGTGAGGTCACGGGGTGGCGTTCGTCATCTCGGGATCATTTGCTTCAAGCGACGGTTCATTGTCATCCTCATCTAATGGATTAATGGGATGTTTAGGGCCGAGAAATTTTGGCTGCGTATTGAGTAAGTAGAGATCAACAAAGGCTTTAGCGCGAGCAAACACTTCACGAACACGCACACTGTAGCCAGAAAAATGCGTTGGCCCGGCTACCGCAAGGCAGGTGGCCTGAATATCATGATAGTGGGCGATGTAGAGTGCCCGCTCACAGTGAAAGCCTTGAGTAATAATGAGAAAGTTGCTGGTATCGAAAATTCGTTTGGCTCGCACAATCGAATCTAAGGTGCGAAAACCAGCGTAGTCGAGATGAATGGCACTTTCAGGAATCCCTGCTTTGAGCAAATCTCGTTTCATCGTCCAAGGCTCGTTATAAGAACGATGAGCGTTGTCGCCACTGAGTAAAAAGTTACTGACTTTCCCTTCATGAAACAGCTGAATCGCTGCGTTGATGCGATTCATGTAGTAGTCGTTAAGGGTTTTTCCTAGGTACTTACTGGTGCCGAGAACCACGGCAACTTGATAATGTGACACATCATTGATGTCGGTTAGGATGTCTTTTTGCGTTTGCCATGAAATCCATCGGTCGATACCAATGAGGCAAGCGCTTCCCGCGAGCAGGGTGACTGAGCCGAGCAGCACGCAGCGGCGCAGCGCGTGTTTTAAACGCGAGAAACGAGAGAGTTGAGTCGATTGACGACTCAGATTTGACGATTTCTTTGTGCCCATAGGCCAATAACAATAAAGCTGATTACCACGATGAGGAACATCATGCCTTTTTCAAGATGGCCTAGTGTCCGAGCGAGGTAAGGGCTTGCTTTTACAATGATTAATCCGTAACCAAACGCGTTGATTAGGATAAAGACCAAAGTGCGAACAAGAAAATGCTGCTGACGCATCAGACGACGGATAGCCGCATTGATTTCTCCGCCCAGCATTACAAGTAAGCAAGCGATGAAAGCCACTGAAATATCAGAAAGATACGGTGCGATAAACTGGCCAGCTGGCGCAAACAAATGGAATAGATTCATCATAATCACAAATAAAAAAGCCCCTAGAGTAGGGGCTTAAGTATGGCTTAAAACGCAGTACGTTTGTAGCGACGATATTCTGGTTGCCAGAAGTGTTGTTCAATCGCTTCAACAATCGCTTCGTCAGTACGTTCAGGTGCAACACCTTGTTCGATAGCCACTTTCGCCACAGCAAAAGCGATTTTCTTCGATACTGAGTGGATTGACTCTAATGGTGGCAGCAGTGCGCCGTGACCATTAATCGCTAGTGGAGAGGTTTCTGCCAACGCGCGGCTAGAAATCATCAGCATTTCGTCAGTCACACGGTGAGCACCAACGGCTAACACACCTAGACCAATACCAGGGAAGATGTAGCTGTTGTTACATTGTGCGATTGGGTAAGTTTTGCCATCCAATTGAACAGGATCAAATGGGCTACCGGTTGCCACAAGTGCTTCACCATTCGTCCAACGTAAAATGTCAGCAGGTGTTGCTTCAACACGGCTAGTTGGGTTAGACAGTGGGAAAATGATTGGACGTGGGCAATGGTCATGCATAGTCTTAATCACTTCTTCACTGAATAGGCCAGGTGCACCTGAAACACCAATCAGTACGGTTGGTTTTGCTTCACGTACAACTTCAAGTAGTGAGAAACCGTTGCCTTCAGCAGTCCAATTTGCAGTATTGGATTTCTTCTGCATTAGACGTTGTTGGAAATCGAGAAGGTTGTGCATACCTTCTTCCAGTAGTCCCCAACGGTCTACCATGTAAACCTGTGAGCGAGCTTTTTCGTCGCTGATGCCTTCAGACACCATTTGCGCGATGATCGCTTCTGCGATACCACAACCGGCAGAGCCTGCACCTAAGAAAGTGATACGTTGATCAGACAGTTTAGTGCCTGCTGCTTTACATGCTGCGAGTAGTGAACCTACGGCAATCGCTGCAGTACCTTGGATGTCGTCGTTGAAACAACATACGCGGTCTTTGTAGCGTTGTAGCAGTGGCATCGCGTTTTTCTGCGCGAAGTCTTCAAACTGGATCAAGGCATCTGGCCAACGACGTTTTACTGCTTCGATGAATTCTTCAACGAATGCGTCGTATTCGGCACCTTCGATACGAGTGTGACGCCAGCCCATGTACATTGGGTCAGCAAGGCGTTGAGGGTTGTTAGTACCCACATCAAGAACGACTGGAAGAGTGTAAGCTGGGCTGATACCACCACATGCGGTATACAGAGACAGTTTACCAATTGGAATCCCCATACCACCGATGCCTTGGTCGCCTAGACCAAGAATACGTTCACCATCTGTCACTACGATGACTTTCACGTTTTGGTTGGCTGCGTTGTTTAGCAGGTCATCAATACGATCACGGTTAGCATAAGAAACAAATAGGCCACGTCCACGGCGATAAATGTTAGAGAAGTTTTCACATGCTGCACCCACTGTTGGAGTGTAAATGATTGGCATCATTTCAGAGATGTGATTTTGCACTAGGCGGTAGAACAGAGTTTCGTTGGTGTCTTGCATGTTACGAAGGTAGATATGGCGGTCCATATCATTTTCGAAGTTGCAGAACTGTTGGTAGGCACGAACGACTTGTTCTTGGATGGTTTCTGTTGCTTCTGGCAGAAGGCCTTCAAGGTTAAATGTTGCGCGTTCATCAGCAGTAAATGCACTGCCTTTGTTTAGTAGCGGAGTACTCATCAGAGCAGCCCCAGCGTACGGTAAATATAGAGGACGTTTGTCGTTGTTCATTTTCGGCCTTAGTAGGGGTGAAAGAAGACCCAAAAATGATACGGATTAGACATGTTATTGTAAATAGAAAGCCTTAACGAATAAGACATTATTCATCATATTTATGCAATCTTTTCATAACGAATTCCATCATTATTCTCTAAATAAGCAAACCGATGCGCAATCGGTTCCACGTAAAATTGGTGCCACGCGAATAACGGCATTTCCCACTGAGTTGTGATCTTGAACAAATGTAAACGTTTAATTCAGAATTAAAAATAAATTTAAATCATATAAAACATATAGTTAATCACATTATTTGTTTTAGTAAATTTTTCCTGAAAAGATTTTTAGTGGTAACGTTTACACAATGTGTCAAGTATCACAGAAAGCAAACGTAAGAGGTTGCTAAACTGACGTCAATTTCAGAGCACTTAGGCATTCAAGCTGACGGTTCAAAGTGTTCAAACTGACAAAGTTGAGAGGTGGAATGTGAAAGTACTTGTCACCGGTGGTATGGGATATATCGGTAGCCACACTTGTGTGCAAATGATTCAAGCTGGAATCACTCCAGTGATTATCGATAACCTGTGCAACGCCAACAAAGAAGTGTTAAACCGCATTAACGCATTAACCGATGTGACCCCGGTGTTTTACCAAGGTGACGTACGTGATGAAGCGTTCCTCGATCGTGTTTTTAGTGAACAGAATATCGATGCGGTGATTCATTTTGCTGGCCTAAAAGCGGTTGGCGAATCGGTCGTAAAACCTCTTGAATACTACGATAACAACGTCAACGGTTCATTGGTATTGGCCCGTGCGATGCGTAAAGCGGGCGTCAAAAGCTTAGTCTTTAGCTCGTCTGCAACGGTGTATGGCGATCCGGCTTCTGTGCCAATTACCGAAGCTTTTCCAACCGGCAATACTACCAACCCATATGGGCGCAGTAAGTACATGGTTGAGCAGTGTTTAAGTGACTTGTTCCATGCTGAGCCAGATTGGAGCATCACACTGCTGCGTTATTTCAACCCAGTTGGTGCGCATCCATCAGGCACCATGGGGGAAGATCCGAAAGGCATCCCTAATAACCTGATGCCTTTTATTGCGCAAGTGGCGGTCGGTCGTCGCGCCGAGTTAGCCGTGTTTGGTAATGATTACCCAACCCCTGATGGCACGGGCGTTCGTGACTATATCCATGTGCTTGATTTGGCTGATGGGCATATTGCGGCACTCAATAGTGTTGGCGTAAAAGCGGGATTGCATATTTACAACCTTGGTACAGGTCAAGGGTCGAGTGTGCTCGATATGGTGCACGCTTTTGCTAAAGCGTGTGGTCATGATGTGCCTTACAAACTCTGCCCACGCCGTCCGGGTGACATTGCAGAGTGCTGGGCAAGTACTGAAAAAGCGGAAGCCGAATTAGGCTGGAAAGCGACACGCACGATTGCGCAGATGACCGCAGATACTTGGCTATGGCAATCCAATAACCCGAATGGCTACGACCAATAATCCTAATGGCTACAAAAAGTAACGCCGTTTTGTTTACCGAATTTTGAGAGAAATGTTGTATGTCTGATATTACTTTTAATCCTGTTGATCATCCGCACCGTCGGTATAACCCGCTAACAGACCAATGGATTTTGGTTTCACCACACCGTGCCAAACGCCCTTGGAGTGGCCAAGATGAAAAGCCTGCCACTAAGGTACTGCCTAAATACGATGAACACTGCTTTTTGTGTCCAACCAACAAGCGCGTGTCTGGTGATGTAAACCCAGATTACCAAGGCACTTATGTGTTTAGTAACGATTTTGCCGCACTAAAAGAAGATACCCCTGAGGCTCCTGAGTCAACCAATCCGCTGTTTCGTACCCAAAGTGCACGTGGCTTAAGCCGAGTGATCTGTTTTTCTCCGGATCACAGCAAGACCTTGCCAGAACTACCAGTGCCAGCCATTCGCCAAGTGATTGATACTTGGAATGAACAGATTGAAGAGCTAGGTAAAGAGTACGTTTGGGTTCAAGTATTTGAAAACAAGGGCGAGACCATGGGATGCTCTCAACCTCACCCACACGGTCAAGTTTGGGCGAACAGCTTCTTGCCAAATGAAATTGAGCGTAAAGAGAAAAACCTCAAAGCCTACTTCGATCAACAAGGTTCTAACCTGCTGGTGGATTATGTGAATGCGGAACTGAAAGACGGTTCACGCACCGTAGTGGAAACCGAACACTGGTTGGCTGTGGTGCCTTATTGGGCCGCATGGCCTTTTGAAACCATGCTGTTACCTAAGACTCACGTGCGCCGTATGAGTGAACTCACCGAAGCGCAACGTGATGATCTGGCTCTTGCGCTGAAAAAACTGACCAGTCGCTACGACAACCTATTCCAATGCTCATTCCCTTATTCCATGGGATGGCACTATGCGCCTTTCTTTGATGAAGGCACCAATATCGACCATTGGCAGCTGCATGCACTGTTTTATCCACCGCTACTGCGCAGCGCGACTGTGCGTAAATTTATGGTGGGCTACGAAATGTTGGCTGAATCACAACGTGATTTAACGGCAGAACAAGCGGCTGCGCGCCTTCGTGATGTCAGCGACATTCACTTTAAAGAACAATAAACCCTACAACCTTAGACTCAAGTGCCGTTTTGAGTCTTGATAAAAAGAGTAAATGACCATGTCTGAACCTATGCAAAATGTGAACAATTCTTTTGAACGTGTGTTTGCGTACCAACCTGATTGCCGTATTCAAGCACCTGGCCGCGTTAACCTAATTGGTGAACACACCGACTATAACGACGGTTTCGTTCTACCTTGTGCGATTAACTACCAAACGGTGGTGGCAGCGGCGAAACGTGATGACCGTATCGTGCGTGTTGTGGCATGTGATTACGAAGATGCACAAGATGAGTTTTCATTAGATGCGCCGATTGAGTTTATCGAAAACAAACTGTGGGCAAACTACATCCGTGGCGTAGTGAAGTTCTTGATTGAGCGCGGCTACAAATTTGACGGTGCTGATATCGCTGTTTCTGGTAACGTTCCTCAAGGTGCAGGTTTAAGTTCTTCAGCTGCTTTGGAAGTGGTGATTGGCCAAACATTCAAAGAGCTCTATAGCTTAAATATCACCCAAGCTGAAATTGCGTTGAATGGTCAGCAAGCGGAAAACCAATTTGTGGGTTGTAATTGCGGCATCATGGATCAACTGATTTCTGCGGAAGGACAAGCTAACCACGCGCTCTTGATCGATTGTCGTAGCCTAGAAACAACAGCGGTTTCTATGCCTGAAGATATGGCGGTTGTGATTATTAACTCCAACAAAAAACGTGGCTTAGTGGATAGTGAATACAACACTCGCCGCGCGCAATGTGAAGAAGCTGCGCGTATCTTCGGCGTAAAAGCACTACGCGACGTTAGCATCGAGCAGTTTGTGATGAAACAAAATGAACTCGACCCTATGGTTGCTAAACGTGCGCGTCACGTGATCACCGAAAATGACCGTACTGAAGAGGCAGCAAAAGCCTTAGCTTCTGGTGATATGAAGCGTATGGCTGAGCTGATGGAACAATCTCATATTTCAATGCGTGATGATTTCGAAATCACGGTTAAAGAGATTGATACCCTAGTGGATATCGTCAAAGAGGTTGTGGGTGCTCAAGGTGGCGTGCGTATGACCGGCGGCGGTTTCGGTGGTTGTGTGGTTGCTCTTGTGCCACCTGCATTGGTCAGTGATGTTAAAGGAGCAATTGCGGCTCAATATCAAGCGAAGACCGGTCTTAAAGAGACTATCTATGTTTGTTATGCGACAGATGGTGCAGGTCTTGTTGCTTAACTAATTGATCTAATTCCAATAAAATACCAATGAAAGCTGATCCAACTGGGTCAGCTTTTTTATTGGTTCGTCCTGTTTATTAGGTGACGAATTTGATGTGGCGCGGTAATGTGGTGGTGGACTTTAGCCTAATCACACATAGAAAGTGCTTATCTGATTTGCTAAAGCAAGCCGCTGTGTAGCAAGCGCAGCAGAAGACCATATCTTTTTAAAATAAGGGATTAACATGTTTAGCCATATTATGTTGGGCTCAGATGACATAGAGCAGTCAAAGCGTTTTTACGACGCGATTATGCAAGAGTTAGGTTACCCAGCAGGCGTTATTGATGCCAAAGGACGTATTGCTTACAGCGGTAATGGTGGACGCTTTATGATCACTAAACCCATCAATGGTGAAAAGGCCACTTATGGTAATGGCATGACCATCGGTTTTGCTGCTACATCAGAAGAGCAAGTGAATGCTTGGCATGCTGCGGGTGTTGCTAATGGCGGCACAACCTGTGAAAACCCACCAGGATTGCGTGTTGCAGGTACTCGTCAGTTATATCTGGCTTATTTGCGCGATCCGTTTGGCAACAAACTTTGCGCAGCGTATGTGTTGTCTGCCTAGATAACGATATTTCGCTGTTAAGAGCATCGTGACGGGAAGATCCTTTTCCCGCCACGATGTCGGCAGTTTAATCATGATTAAGCGCTTTTACGCACCATAATATCCAGAATTTGCACGTCGGTTTGGGTCATTGAACCATTTGCTAAGGCCGATAAATTGCGGATTGAAGTATCCACATCGTTCGCCACAATCCCTTCATTACCCGTCACAAACACGCCATCTAAAGCCATTAGTGAGGCTTTTACTGCCGCACCGGCAGAAGAAGAGACTTTCATCGCACAGCTGGTTTTCGCACCATCGCAAATAATCCCGGCAATATCGCCAATCATACTGCTGATGGTTTGGCCAATTTGAGTAAAGTTGCCGCCGAGCAGATACGTCATTCCCGCGGCTGCGCCCATCGAAGCAGTTGTTGCACCGCACAGTGCAGAGAGTTTGTGTTGATGACTTTTGATGTAAATCGCCATCAAGTTTGCCAGAACTAATGCACGTAAGGTCTCTTCTTCACTCGATTTGAGAAAATCGGCGGTGACCACGACCGGCATGGTTGCGGCAATACCTTGGTTACCTGAACCTGAGTTACTCATTGCCGGTTTCATGGCGCCATCCATGCGTGCATCGGATGCTGCAGATGTGCGAGCAAGAATGTCGGTTAATAGTCCGCCAGACAGTAATCCGCGCTCTACGTTACGAGCAAAAGTGGCACCGATTCTCAGGCCATATTGACCCGATAAACCTTCTTGAGATAAGGCATCGTTGAGCACTTTGGCTTGTTCGATAAAGCGAATGTCATCTAACGGTACATGCAGAGCAAATTCGTAAACGTCTTGTGCCGTCAGTGAGGTGAATGGGTTAGTGGACACTTCTTCAGTGTCACTGTGTTGTACCAGCGCTTGGCGATAGGTGGTGATACCATTTTCTTCAATAGCAACGATTTGGGTATGGCTGTCTGCAATGGTCACAGCAACGCTATTTTCACCGTCAGAGAGGACCACTTTGGCATAGAGAATGTTGGAAACGCTAGCAACCTGAACGCGAACCACACCTTGATCCAACATTGCTTTAGCCGCGCTAACATCGTCAGGGGTGATCTCTTTTAGAACTTCTAAACCTGCTTCACAATCACCAGCTAAGGCGCCAACGGCGGCGGCGATCGGCAAACCGACCATGCCCGTACCGGGAACCCCAACACCCATACCATTTTTCATTAGGTTAGGAGAGACAAACACATCGATAAAGCGTGGGGTATTTGGCAACAATGTGCGTGCTTTCGCCGCTGCCAAAGCGACAGAAACTGGCTCAGTGCAACCTAATGCTGGAACCACTTCTTTTTTTAATACGGAGAGTAAACTTTCCCATGCTTGCGTTTTCATCGATTGTCCTTTTTCACCACCTTTGGTTAGGCTAAAACTATACCGAGCTGCCATGAGAAATGTTTTGCTTTGTTTCCTTACAAATGCAAAATATTTGGTAATTTTTTCTATAATATTTCATTTAACTAGAAAATATTTTTATTTAGCCGCGCGAGCTATCTTTTGCACTGTTTTTAGTGAGGAAAACTAGGCTTTGCCTATTGGTCGAGTCATTGGGCAAGAAATTGCTTGTTAGGTAAGATCTTGCTTAGTGAATAAAGTTAACTCATTGAAATGTATTGATGTTGTTTTCGGTGTACATATTGCATATTACTAAGCATAAAAAATAGAAAGCGATGTTGTCAGTGCCGATGTGAAGGTACTCGATGAGGATAGTTTTCTCTTTTAACGATAAAGACTAGGTTTAAGGAGTTTCTATGGCTGGTGCAGCAAGAGTAGGTGATGTAGATACAGGGCACGGATGTTTTCCACCGACGGCTATTACTGCGGGGAGCGGTAGCGTATTTATTGATGGTATTGCCGCTGCGCGAGTTGGGGACCCATTACAGATGCACACTTGTCCTTGTCCTAAAACGCCTCATGGTGCCCATGGTCGGGCGATTGCCGCTGGTTCAGGTACGGTAAAAATTGATGGTGTGGCTGCGGCGCGAATCGGTGATGCAGTGAACTGCGGCGGTACTATTGCAGCCGGTTCAGGGACCGTTATTATCGGCTAATGGCTAATGGCTAATGGCTAATGGCTAATGCGATAGGGCTATTGAAACTGTGTCGTAAGCAATAAAAAAACACCGCTTTTTCGCGGTGTTTTTTTATTGGCAGTTTATTCAGCCATTGTTTAGACCAAGGCTTTTACTGAATCACGTTTCACCATCGTTGGTGAGTAGCGAGTCGAGATGTCTGGATTAATCGGTTCATCTCTTGATAGTTGTAATGCCAATAACGCCGCTTTCTCTGCCATCATACTGATCGGGTAGCGCACTGTAGTTAATCTTGGTTTCATATATCGAGCAATTAAGCCATCATCGAAGCCGACAATCGATATTTGATCGGGAATCGCGATGCCATTTTCATCTAGGATCGATAGTGCACCCGCGGCCATATAATCGTTATAGCCGACGACACCGGTAATCGGAATAGACTTGGTCAGCAAGTTGGTCATTGCTGCTTCGCCCCCTTCCAAACTTGGCGCTCCATAATCGATGTAATCTTGCGAAAGCACGATACCGTTATCCGCTAACGCTGCTTTATAACCATCAATACGTTGATCGACGTCTTCGATAGGGTGATTGGAAGCAATACAGGCGATATGGCGGTGGCCGTTACGAATCAAAAATTCCGTCGCTAGGTAGGCTCCTTTGAAGTTATCTAAGGAGATACAACGGTGAGCTATTTCAGGAATATGGCGATTAATCAGTACCATACCTTTGGCTTCTTTCGCAAATTCAATCAATTCTGCATCGCTTAATGCTTTAGAGTGGATAACCAAAGCATCACAACGGTTGTTGATCAACAGTTCGATCGCTTGGCGTTCGCCCTCTTCATTGTGGTAACCATTACCGATTAACACATGTTTACCATTCTGATGCGCCACCATGTCGACGGATTTGACTAAGGTGCCGAAAAAAGGGTCGGACACATCAGAGACCAAAACCCCCATTGTTTCAGTACTTTGGTTAACCAACGCGCGTGCTGCCGCATTGGGACGATAGCCTAGTTCACTCATGGCTTTGGTGACGGCCTCGATTGAAGAAGCACTGGCTTTGGGTGATTTATTGATCACGCGCGATACGGTAGCGACTGAAACGCCAGCCGCTTTCGCGACATCTTTGATGGTGGCCATAACACCTAACTCGATAATTCGTAATTAACTAGAATTAAACACTTTTCAACGAATTAAGGCAAATTTGAGTGGGCATTTTATGCGTCAGATCGATGAGAAATAGGCCAATCTTTGAGATTGTTCATGATGTGCTGATATACAGTGTGTTAATTGCTATTTTGCTTATCCATTTTTCAGTGCAAAACAGGTAAACTATCGCCGCATAAAAAGGGTGGATTTGACCAATCAGTCAGAATGAGCCTGATTATCTTCGGGATAAAACAGAGGGCGGAAACTCGTTCGTATAGTGATTAATAAATTAGCTATACCTTATGATGGGTTTGTGCACCGGATGTTACTAAGCTGTGGCTTTAATATCCTTTAGATAGGTTCGTTCGTCATATCAGACCGTTTTCTAATATCACATTGCTATAAGCACCTAATTGCTCAATATTTAATTATGTCAGACGTCATTAGGTCGGAGGCAACATGGAAGAGCATGAGAAAATTTTCGCAACTTTTGATTACACCAGTTTTTTAGGTGCCTCGTGCACTAAGAAATGGACCTTTGCCGATGTGCTTGGTTCGCTGTATCCGCTCTCGGGTGCAATGTTAAAACATGTGCCAAACAACCAAAAAGGTCCTGAAGAGCGTTTATGGGATATTGCTCTAGATCGTCTTTCTAGTCGCCGGAGTGATGAGTCAAATCTGATCAATTTATTTCGTCTTGCTCGCCAAGAGGGGATTGATGAAATCAAACTGATCATGCCATACGCTTTAGAAGCTCAGCAGATAGAAGTGATTGAGCAAAAAGGGAAAGTGCGCATTCATTCATCAGCCAGTGATGAATTTATGGTGGAAGTGTCTAGCCAATTAGAATCGGCTGAATAGCACTGCCAGTTATATGCTCAGCAGAGTGTAAGATTGCGGCAAAAAGAAACGGGGCATGTTGCCCCGTTTTGCTATTTATAGCTAAGCTCGCCTGAGATTAATGGGCGATCAAACCGTATTCTTTATCCAAGATATCGATGATTTCTTGTTTAGGGTTCGTACTTAGTTCTACTGGTTTGCCAATGATTTTTTCGGCAATACCTAGGTAAGTACGAGAAATGTCCATCAGTGAATCCAGTGGTAGCGCATTATCACGAGCTAACGCTTCACGTTCTGGCATACGTTCTTTGTTCAGTAGAATGTCGGGATCTGGGAAGTAGTTAAGCAAGAACTGGCGGAAGCCTTCTTTTGAGTTTTCCACGATCTTACCGTTACGGTATTCTGCTTCATCCCAAATACGAGAAGAGTCTGGAGTGCCCACTTCGTCCATGTAGATCAGTTTTTCAACGCCTTTGGCATCAGAAACGTAACCAAATTCAAATTTGGTGTCGACGAAGATTTGACCAATTGCCGCGAGAGCATCACTGATTACATTGAAACCTTGTTGTAGTAGGGTTTCGTATAAATCGATATCCGCTGCTTTGCTAAAGTTGAACGCGGCAAAGTTGTTTTCCAAATCTTGGCGAGTGATGTTCACATCATCCGCTTCAGGAACGCCCGGGATACCGCGCAAAATCCCTTTTGTTGATGGAGTCATCAGCAGGTTTGGTAGGCGAGAATCTTTTTCCAATCCTTCAGGAAGTTGAATACCACAGAATTCACGTTCGCCTTTCGTGTAAGCACGCCACATTGAACCGGTAATGTATTGACGACAAATCGCTTCCACTTTGACTGGTTTCGCCTTTTGCACAATCCAAACAAATGGGTGTGGAATATCAAGGATGTGGCTGTCAGCCAAACCATTTTGTTTAAACAGATCAAACCAATGATTAGAGATAGCATTTAATGCTGCGCCTTTACCTGGGACACCGTTCAGTCCACCTTCTGCATGCCACACACAGTCAAACGCAGAAATACGGTCACTGATCACCATGATTGCAAGCGGTGCATCTGGTGCTACATCATATCCTTTTTCTTGGATTAGACGGCGGCTATCTTCTTCAGTTAGCCAGTAGACGGAACGAACTTTACCGCTATGAACGGGTTGGTGTGTACGAATTGGGAGGTCGTCGTTGACGGCAAGGACTTGATCTGCAAGGCTCATTTAGACATTCCTATCTTATTTCAAACGTCGTTGAGAAGAGATATCAAACAGGAGAGATATCGTTTACTGCGTGCATGATACCAGAACTTTTCTTGGCTACCAGAGAAAAAGCAAACGTTTGCCTAATTAATAATATTTTTTACTGTTTTGATGAGTTAGCGCAGTTTTTAGCGGGGAAATAAACCCGGAACACCAATGGACAGCATAAGGTTTCCGGGTAAACGCTCCTACGACAACACGAGATACATATCAACGTGGTCTACAGCAAGGTAGGAGACAAAATAAGGCAGAGAGAGTAGCAACTGTGAATTTAGTGAAGAGCGCTACTGTGTGAATCAACGAAAAAGACTTCGCACTGAAATTGTTTGCCAAGCTGAATTAACCGAGATTGGTCCGCTTTCGCAATGCCTTTCGATACAATCACGGCACTAGCGTTGCCGCTTTGAATGGCTTGGATTGCAATCGATAGTTCATCTCGGGATTGAGAGGGTTTCATGTGAATGACTTTTTCACATTGAATGCGATAAGCAGAAAGTTCATTAACGCGAGGGCGACGGCATTGGGCAGTAAACAGAATCCATTGCTGCTGCTGAGATAAGCGTTCTAAACGCGACATCATGTCGAGGTTGCTATGGGCATTGGCAAAAGAAGATGAAACAAAATGCTCTTGTGCCAGTGAGGGTAGAGAACGATTTAAATGAATCATGATACTGTCCTTTCATACATGCTGTATGTCTATACAGTATATCTATACAGGTAACTGATCAAGTGTTTCTTTGTGCGCTATTTGCACAATTAGCGATGTCTTGAACAGAGCTTGATCTCTAATATATTGAAATTAATAATAAATAAATGTGATGCGCCTGACGTATATCTGGTCGTAGAACTGTGTGGATTGTGATTTATCGCACGTTTTTTGTTCATGCTTATACAGTGGTTGCGTCTGTTTACCTGTATATCAGACAGTGGAATTAGGGCATTTGATGGATAGGGGAGCGCTCTAGATTAGGATAAAGAGCATGGGTGTAGAAAACAAAAAAGCGCCAGTCATTGGCGCTTAGTGCTGCTAGAGGTGTACTTATAATGATGGAGCTGAAGGTGAGTTTTTTACTTGCTGACGAAATGCCAATTCTTCCAAATTGTATTGGCGAACATCTAAACGAGCATGCTCGTTGCAGGCTTCACAGGCGTAAAATGCTTTACCATCAAAGTATTCGTGTTTAGTCAGTTGACCCGGGCGTTTACACCAATCACATACCCGTTGTTTGAGTAACATCTTTTCTCTCCCACCTTCTATTCTAAGGCGCTAATAATTATGTATATTATTTCATAAACCACGACAGTGACCAAAGGCTTTATTCGCGATTGAGACAGAAATCGATTGCTTAAAGAGTCGCTCTATTATGTGACGTTTTAATTGAAAAGCACTTCTTCCAAAGGGCTATTTTGCAAGACTATTTTTTGCGTTGTGCCATTACCAGTTTCACTGCACCATTTAAGCGTTTCATCTCTTCCTCTGTGCCTTTCATATCGGGATGGTAGATCTTCGATAACTGTTTATAGCGCAGTTTGATGGCTTTCTCATCGGGAATCTGGGCGGGATTAAACCCCAATAATGCACAGGCCAGAGCTAAATTTTGTGCCGCAGCATTTGGCGCTGGTGGTGGAGGTGGCGCGCTGGCTTGCATTTTCTTGGTTAACAATGCCGTCAGTTTTTGTTTATCGCCCTGTAAACGTTGCACTTCATGAAATAGGGTTTCTAATTGCTGTTTCTGTTTTTTTAGCTGCTTTTGTTGCTCATTGGCCTGATGTTGCTGCGCGTGTTTCTCGTCGCGTGCATGCTGCTCTTTTTGTTGGTTACGACGTCGCCAAAGGTTGGCACTCCAAACGAGAGCAAATAATAAAATCAGTAAACACACCAAAAGTAAGTAATCACTTGCAACGGAACCATCGCCATTATTACCACTCTCATTGTTAGACATCTGTTGACTGTTATTGTTTGTGGCTGAGCTTGGGTTGGCATCGGGAATGGCTTGTTCGAGCTGCTTGATAGAGGCAACCTGTCTGGCCCGTTGCTGGTTAAATTGATCTTCCAATATTTGGGTGTATTTCGCCTCCGCCTGCGGGTCTTTTTCACTGGCGATGTGATACCAAAGCTGGGCTAAATCTTGGGCATCGATACGCTGCGCCCCTAATTTTTGGTAATAATCTGCCAATGTGGTTTGTGCAGCTGTTTGGCCAAGTAGGGCCAATTTGGTGAGCCAGAAAACAGCTTGTTGCGGGTTTTTGTCGGTTCCAAGACCATATAAATAGGCTTCAGCGACTTGTTCCATCGCCTTACTGTGACCTTGTTGCGCGGCCTTTTCAAACCAATAAAAGGCATCAGGTAAACTGCGTGTGGTGTTTTGCCCCTGTTGATACTCCAAGCCAAGCGCATATTGTGCTTGCACACTGTTAGCTTGCGCTTGAGTGATTAAGGCGGAGAGATCTGCGCTGGTGGCTAAAGGTGTCCAAAACAGAATTAACAATAAAAACAATCGCAACACAGTATGAAATCCATCATAAGAAACAGGTTTAAGAGCAAAAGCGATAAACCGGGGAATAGGATATTGAGATTGCACCTAAAGACAGAACCTCAAATGAGGTTAGTATCGTTGGCTAGGGTACAGAACAAAGAATAGAGGGAAATGGTGTGGATTACCACACCACTTAGGCACCGAATGGTACTAACTTGCTAATTACTTGAGCATTTTAGGTGCTTGTGCACCTTGGATCGGACGGCTAACGGAGACGCGACGACCTTTTTTTAGACCCACTTCATAATCTTCAGTGAGGTTTTTAATGGCCTCGCGCATCTGCTGTTTGAACGTTTCGCGATCGATGTTTTGAAACTCTTTATCGATATAGCTATTGATCTTGTTCGCAGACTCTTCATCCGGCGTGATTTCGGGCAATTTTTCCAGCGCGCCCTCAATCCAACCTGACACAAAGGAATTCACTCTGCGCGTGACTTCGAGCGATGATGTGCCAGAGCCAGAAAAGCTATTGCGGAACTGACCTGTTTGCTCGTTCATTTCTCGATAAATGATATCGAAGGCGAAGGCGGCGAAAATCGCGCGGTCGGCTTCACCGATAAATTCGACGCGTTTTAAACCTTTGTGATTGAGCAACACTGCCTCAACACCAAATTTGGTATTGATACCGCGGATCACACGTAAAATGCTAGAACCAATATTGGAGGGGAGCAGATGGGTAGATTGCGTTTTCCCCATTTTGATGAACTCGATATCGTCTTTGTCGAGACCGTATTTCATCATTAGACGGTGTGCCATTTTAATGGCATTCGCCGCTTCGTTTACGTTAGCTGAATTACCCAATTCAAGACATTTAGCAATTTTCTTGAGCGCTTTTTGTTTATCTATAGGCATGCGAAAAAACGATTTATGGCGTTTGGAAAAGTCCGCTATTTTAGCGTTTTTCGGTTTAAATAGAAAGGGAAGAGGCTATCTCTATCGCGAGATAGCCTAAGAAAAGTGAGCTAGATGCCAAGTGAGTCGAGCAAATCGTCGTTTGAATCATCGTGTGCAGGTGCGTTAGATGAATTACCTTCAGACATGCGTTTGCGTGTTGCTTCAAGGATTGCATCTGGACTTTCGTCTTCACGGATCTCGAAATCTTCTAGCTGAATGAACTCTGTTTTGTCCATTGCCAATTCAAGGTAGAAGATATTGTTGTTTTGTGTTGAGAAAGTCACACGACGCGCTTGAGGGCGGTCAAGGTTAGTATCAACAGACAAGTTTACTTGTTTGTTAAGAGACAACATCTTAGGTTGGTTTTGGGTGATGTTGGTTTGCAATTCTTTGCGTACTTTATTGGTAAAATCGCCGACCAATTGGTTCATGAGTTCCCCGAGCACGTCACCCACTTCGTCTGATGTATGCAATACCGCTAGCTCATCTTCAGGAATGCCCATATTACGCATATAACTGGAATAAAGCTCAAGTGCTGCTTTGGCGGTGAAGTTTATTACGACCAGACCGGAGAATCCGCCATCGAACAGAACGAAACAACCGAAATCGGGTTTCAGTGAGGTTTTGGTGATTTTCTGTACCATGGCTGAATAGGTGATGCTTTCACCTGTTGCTGAGCTGAGCACAGTCGAAACTGACTGACACAATTTCAACAAAATGTCTTCGGTAGTGATGGTCTTGTTTTTACTCATTATTTTAATCCGTCAAAAAATAGCTGTTATGAGAAACGAAATAGACAACGTAGTTAGAGCGTAAATTTTCGCTTCAATTCATTCTGTCATTCAGATTCTGTTTTGAACACCTTTTTAAATGTTGTAAAGTGACCAAACTCAAAGATTAATTTATAAATTAACCCATCACCCACGGCTGATTGGATCAGCGATGTAGGGGCAGGAAGCACATGTTACCAAGACTTCACCACCAATCTGATATTGACCCGGTCGTGCTCACGTATTTGCACGAACTGGAAGCTGCCGGCTTTACTGGTGACATCGAGACTCAATATTCAAGTCGATTCTCGGTTGCCACTGATAATAGTGTATATCAACAACTTCCTCAGGCTGTGATTCATCCGCGAACCACCGAGGACGTCTCCTTAATAGGAAAGATTAGTTCAAAACCGAACTTTTCGGCGATCACTTTTTCGCCTCGTGGGGGCGGTACGGGAACAAATGGACAATCCCTAACGAAAGGTATTGTCGTCGATTTGTCCCGACATATGAACAAAGTTCTTGAAATAAATGAAGAAGAGGGCTGGGTTCGTGTTCAGGCTGGCGTGATTAAAGACCAGTTAAACGATGCGATTCGTCCTTACGGCTATTTTTTCTCCCCAGAACTTTCCACCAGTAACCGCGCTACGTTAGGCGGGATGATCAATACCGATGCCTCTGGCCAAGGTTCATTGAAATACGGCAAAACCTCCGATCACGTCCTCTCTTTACAAGCCGTATTTGTGGATGGTTCGATGTTAGAAACCGATCTTTCTAATGGTCATCCTACGGAAGGTTATGCTGCCGTCGCCTTTGAGGTGACTGAACGAGTATGCCGTGATAAACGTGAACAAATCGTTGCTAAGTTCCCGCCATTAAACCGCTTTTTAACCGGTTATGACCTGAAAAATGCGATTAATGAAGAGCATAACCAGTTCGATATCACTCGAGTATTGTGTGGTGCGGAAGGCTCACTGGCCTTTATTACGGAAGCTAAACTGAACTTAACCCGTATTCCAAAAGCACGTACGCTGGTTAACATCAAATACGATAGTTTTGATTCTGCACTGCGTAATGCGCCGCTGATGGTACAAGCGAATGCACTCTCTGTGGAAACGGTCGACTCTAAAGTGCTTAACTTAGCTAAGCAGGATATTGTTTGGCACAGTGTGAAAGAGTTGATTACCGATGTCCCTGGCAAAGAGATGCAGGGAATCAACATTGTTGAGTTCGCTGATCAAGACCAAGCGCAAGTGGATGATTTAGTGCGTAAGTTGGTAGCATCTTTGGATGAAACACTGGCTAAGGGCGAAGCGGGTATTATCGGCTATCAAGTGTGTGACGATTTGCCAAGCATCAACCGTATTTACGGTATGCGTAAGAAAGCGGTGGGTCTTCTTGGTGCTGCCAAAGGTCGAGCTAAGCCGATTCCTTTTACGGAAGATACCTGTGTGCCGCCGGAGCATCTAGCAGATTACATTGTTGAGTTTCGTGCGTTGCTCGATTCTAAAGGCCTTGCCTACGGGATGTTTGGTCACGTGGATGCCGGGGTTTTGCACGTACGTCCTGCGCTGGATATGTGTGACCCAGAGCAAGAGCGCATGATGCTCGAAATCTCTGATGAAGTGGTCAAGCTGGTCGCTAAATATGGCGGCTTGATGTGGGGCGAACACGGTAAAGGTTACCGCTCTGAATACAGCCCAGCCTTTTTTGGTGAAGAGCTCTATAAAGAGTTGCGCCGTGTGAAAGCTGCGTTTGACCCAAGCAACAAAATGAACCCAGGTAAGATTTGTACACCACTCGATTCTGATGCGGAACTGGTGAAAGTAGCGAGTGTCACTCGTGGTCATTATGATCGCCAAATCGATGTTCAAGTACGCGATAGTTTCAAACAAGCGATGGAGTGTAACGGTAACGGCTTATGCTTCAACTACGACACCGCATCGCCGATGTGTCCTTCGATGAAGGTGTTGGCTGATCGTCGTCATTCGCCGAAAGGTCGTGCAGGCTTGGTGCGTGAATGGTTACGGCAACTGACCGAACAAGGGGTAGACATCCTGAGTTTGGAACAAGAAACTTATCAGCGTAATTCATCGATCAAAGGTTTAATTGATCGCGTGCGCAACCGGATCAATCAACGTCATGAGTACGATTTCTCTCACGAAGTCTACGAGGCGATGAATGGCTGTTTGGCGTGTAAAGCGTGTGCTAGTCAATGTCCAATTAAGGTTGATGTACCAAGTTTCCGTTCTCGTTTCCTCAATATTTACCACACTCGTTATCAGCGTCCGATGAAAGATTACTTGGTGGCGAATATTGAAACCATGCTGCCACTGATGGCGCGCGTGCCTAAAGTGGTCAATACCATGCTTGAGCAAGGTTGGGTGAAAAACATAACCGCGTCAACGGTCGGGTACGTGGACGCACCGCTGCTCTCGGTTCCCACATTAGCCAAACGGATTCGCCGTCATCCTATCGCTAATTTTGATCTGCAGCGTTTAGCCGCTTTGCCAGAACAAGAACGCGATAAGTACACCATCATAGTGCAAGACCCCTTCACCAGTTACTACGAAGCGGATGTGGTAGAGGACTTTATCGCCCTGTTGGTGAAATTAGGCAAAAAACCAGTGTTATTGCCTTTCAAACCCAACGGTAAAGCACAGCACATTAAAGGGTTCTTGAAGCAGTTTAAATCGACCGCAGAGAGCACGAGTGAATTTCTAAACGAAGTCGCGCAACTCAACATTCCTTTAGTGGGCGTCGATCCTGCCATGGTATTGTGCTATCGCGATGAATACGCGGAATTGTTGGGTGAGCAACGCGGTGACTTTAAAGTGTTAATGGTACACGAATGGTTATTGCCACGATTGGAGCAGTTCACTGCTAAATCCGCGCAAGATAACGCTCCTTGGTATCTGTTTGCTCACTGTACTGAAAAAACCAAACTGCCGAATGCGGAAAAAGAGTGGGGCGCTATATTCACTCACTTTGGCGCTACGCTGCAGTCTGTACCTGTGGGCTGCTGTGGTATGGCAGGCACGTTTGGCCATGAAGTGGATAAGCTGCAGATGTCTAAGGATATCTTCGCACTGAGCTGGAAACCTAATCTAGATAAGCTGCCAAGTGAACGCTGCTTAATCTCAGGTTATAGCTGTCGTAGCCAAGTAAAACGGTTTGAGCATATTAAGCCAAAACATCCACTGCAGGCTCTATTGAGTTTGGTCTAACCTGACCCAATATTTGTTACCTCCAGGCAAAAGCTCGACTCAAGTCGAGCTTTTTATTGTCCTTTTTTAGGCTTAGGTATACTGTGTTTCGATTAGCATTCAGGGAGTTGTCTCATGCAAAGTCATCCACTAGAGCGAAAAATACCGCCGGTTGTGTTGTTTGTCTTGGCTCTCATTGCCCAATATTTTTCGCAGCAATGGTTCGAAAGTTTAACCGTATTTTGGCCTTATCCGCTGGTAGGGTATGGGATCTGCCTGCTGTTTTCACTGGGGTTTGGCTTAGGTGGGGTGTGGGCATTTTATGTGGCAAAAACCACGGTTGACCCCATCCGATTAGAAAAAACATCTACCATGGTGACCCATGGGGTGTTTCGATTTAGCCGTAACCCAATGTATTTGGGGTTATCGTTGCTGCTACTGGGTATCGCTTACTATTTGCAAAATGTGGCAGCATTAGTGGTGGTTTGGTTATTCGTGCTTTATCTACAGCGATTTCAAATTGAGCCGGAAGAGCGCTTTTTAACTCAACACTTTGGCGATGTTTACCGCCGCTATCAAGCTGAAGTAAGACGCTGGTTATAATAAAAGCAAGACAAACACAAAGA
The DNA here is from genome assembly GCF_024347055.1 of Vibrio porteresiae DSM 19223. Lineage (NCBI taxonomy): Bacteria > Pseudomonadati > Pseudomonadota > Gammaproteobacteria > Vibrionales > Vibrionaceae > Vibrio > Vibrio porteresiae. The sequence goes on along the minus strand of NZ_AP024895.1, from coordinate 2,304,145 downwards.
ACAAAAAAGCCCAATCAATGATTGGGCTTTCTCTTTAAATCTTTAAGGTGACGACGATTACGCGACCGCAGAGCAGTGCTCAGCAAGAAATGCGTTTTTACGTTCGTTAAAGCGGGTCACAAGGTCGTCGATATCTTCTTGGCTATAAGGTTTCAAACCACTAGCAACCATGCGTTTCACGCCTTTACCAATCACGATTCCATCTTCTTTAAATGCGAAGTTCAACGTAACTACCCCACGTTTGCCATCAACATCAAATGTTGCGCCAGCAAATTCTACTTCTGGATGAGTTAGGTCAAGACGGTCGAATTCCACTTCCATGCTTTCGTAGATCACGAGAGGACGTTGGCAGTTAATCATCATCTGTTTCTCTTCCATTAGAGGAACCATGATGTGAGGGAAGTTCATGCCAGAGAAGCGCACGTAGTTTGTCACTACATGTTCGATAAAATCGGCGTTATGGCTAGTTTCGCCAGAACGTTTCAAATGCAAATATTCTTTGCCCGCAGCGTCAACAACAGCACTTTCTTCATCGTTACGATTATCGATGTGTAAAAGAACACCATCGCTCACCATTCCAGAGAAGTCAAAACGCATTTTTTGGCTGATGCCTTCTTGTTGAAGCAGAACCGCGAACAACAAATCACCAGGAACACAGAAACGCTTGCTGTCTTCGTCATGAATTGGGTTGTAGTCACCAGCCACTTTTTTAGCAAAATGGCTCGCTTGTTGGCGAGTGAACTGGATTTGAGCATCGTGAGATGAAAAATAAGGAGTTAGAAACATAATATACGCTACGTCATCGAAACCGTGACGCATTATACCCGACAAATTGCCATAAATGGTCTATCCAGTGAAAGAAATCCTCAGATCTCTAAGAAATAATACAGCTAGGTTAATGCATGGTTAATACTGAGTGGCGAATATGTGTTATTTCATCCTCATTAAGGTTATGTACGACGCTATCCATTTCTATTATGTATATTCAATAACTGCCTGAATCTCGCTTCATGATACAGTTTTAATTTAACAACCTGTTTTAGAACAATTTTTTGTATAAATAGCATGCAGCAGTCAGCAAAAATGGCTGTGCCAAGTGTCTAAAAGCCGATGACGAATCTTTTACCGTAGGATTTGAATTCATAATCACTCGGGGAGAGTGGTTGTTTCGTGTACGATTTGATCGGCAATAGCAAGTAGCGAGTTCGATCAAAATTGAATCCATGAGTGACGTTGTCACATTAAAGCAAACAGGATGAATGTTGATTGTCGGTAGTGCTGTTATTGTCAAAGTGCGATAGCGATGCAGCGGTTAATCCTTGATTGCCTATTACTACGTAGAATGAGTACGTAGCATAAGTCGTGGAACAAATTCGCGTCGAGCTCATTAACCCGATATAGTGTCGCAGAAATTTAATCGCCATCACGATACTGATATGACCAAACACATTACTTTTTTTGAACGTTTCACCACGGATATTTTGGCTGGCAAGAAAGTCATCACGATTCGTGACGAGAGCGAAAAGGATTATCAAACGGGCGACATCGTAACCGTCGCGACATTTGAAGAGAACCGCTATTTTTGTACCATCGAAATTGAGTCAGTTAACCCAGTAAAATTTGCTGAGTTAACTGAATTCCATGCTCAGCAGGAAAATATGACGCTGCCAGAATTAAAGGCAGTGATTCACGATATTTACCCAGGTATCGAAGCGCTTTATGTGTTGACCTTTCATCTGGTCAACGAAGGGTAAAAACGCACCAATAAAAAAGCCAACCGCGGGGTTGGCTTTTTAGTATTAGTCACGCTTCCATAGCATGTGACAGAATTTCTGATCTGGGTCGCGGCTTAGAAGCAGGCGAGCAAAGACATCGTCAAGCACGTCGTTTTCTTCGTTAACCAGTCCAATACGGACTTCCGCGCAAATTTCTTGGTCGATTTCAAAACCGACATGGTCAACCCAATCATCACCAATTTCGACGACTTCTGCCGCGCCACGATCTTCGAACTGGGCTGTGAACAGAATAACGTCTGCAGGCTCAAGGTTGTCCGGTGCCATCTCCAAGAAGATGTCATAGGCAGTTTCGATAATATCGTCGTAAGAAATTAAATCAGTCATTCGTCTCTTATGCTCGGCTCATGAATTTACGTTCTGCAGTGTTGATCACTACGCGTTCACCTGAAGCGATGTACTCAGGAACTTGAACAACTAGACCAGTTGCGAAACGTGCAGGTTTAGTACGTGCAGAAGCTGAAGCGCCTTTCATTGAAGGGTCAGTTTCTTCAATTACCATCTCAACAGATGCTGGAAGTTCTAGTGCAACCGCTTTGCCGTCAACAAGAACAACTTGCATGCCTTTGATTTCATCTGTGATGAACAGAAGTTCGTCTTCAAGGTCAGCTGTTTTGAAAGTAAATTGTGAGTAGTCTTCATTATCCATGAAGATTTGGTCATCACCATCAACGTAAGAGAATGATACAGAACGTTTGTTCATCTCAACGGTATCTAGGAAATCGTCAGATTTGTAACGTTCGTCAACGCGAGCACCCGTTGTTAGGTCAGTACAACGCAGTTTGTAGATTTTAGAACCGCCGCGACCGCCTGGAGTGGTTACTTCGATATCTTTAATTAGTAGAGTCTTACCGCTAGAAATAATAGCTAGACCTTTTTTTAATTCACTTGCCTTTGGCATGGAAAGATTCCTTCATACATAAAGTGGCAGCATTATAGCGAAGGTCGCGAGGGAAAAAAATATTTGTGTGCATAACATTGCTAGTCTGTTGTTAAATGGCGCATTCTTAAACGGTTATTACGGGTTAAAACTGAGCAAGATGTTACGTTTGAGTGAAAATTTGCGCATTTGCACTGACCTGCACCGAATTCTGACTGCTGAATGACCTAAAGCGTGGGACAAATATTGATTGATCTGCTTTGATAGGGGAACATAACGCTGTTTCCCTTCGCACTATCAACAGGAGCGCGACCTTTTTATGCCATTGCGTGTGTTATCGACTGAAAAGCCCCTTCAAACCCAATATGCCGCCCCAGTAGGTGAGCTGGTAAAATTTTTTCGCGCTGGTTTGGGGAGCAACTTACATAGCATTTATCTCTATGGCAGTGTAGCTCGTCGTCAGGCAAAACCGGGCGTTTCTAACGTTGATATCATTTTGGTGACCCATCAGCCTTTTGAAGAGAGCAAAGCGACCTTGGTCAATACGATTCGGTATCGTTTTCAACGTACTTATCCTTTTATTACCGATGTGAATGTAAAAACCGCTTTGGCAAAAGAAGTGGCCTCTCTTGATAGCCTTTTTTCGTGGGGATTTTTGCTGCGTCACTGCAGTATTTGCGTTTATGGTGATGATTTACGGGAATGTTTTGGTGATTACGAACCCAGCTGGGAAATTGCTAAGTATTGGAACATGGATGTTGGTTATCGAGTTGCTTACTACCGAGCTAAGATTGCCAAAACAAATCAAGCTGAAGAGCAGATTCGAGCGCAAATCGAAGTAAGCAAAAAGCTACTGCGCGCTGCTTATTCACTGGTGATGTATCGGGATAAGCATTGGTATGATGACCCTATCAAGTGTGGTGAAGAGTTTGTTCGTTACCACCCAGAAAAACAAGTTGAGGTTGAACGTCTCGGCATTTTGCTGAAAGGCAAATTGATTCCGAAACGTTCGGTCATCGGCCTGATTGATAGCTTTGGCCCGTGGTTAGCTAAGCAATACGAAAAGACCGAATTTCGTATCGGGTGAGGGGCTGATTAAAACAGCCCTAATTGAGGGGCATTCATTTGGTCAAATTGCAGACCAATGAAAGGGAGTATGGCATCAGCAACGGGGCGCAGCTGTTTGTCGATGTAGTGCTGATAATCGAGCGGGCTCTGGGTATATTCCCGTGGCTCGGGACCATTTACCGTAATCACATACTCAATAATGCCTTTATTTTGGTATTGCAGTGGTCGGCCCAAACGCTCATTGATTTCATCCGCCATCTTGGCGGCACGCACTTGCGGTGGAATGTTTTTTTGGTACTCATGCAAGCGGCGGCGTAGCCGTTTTTGATAGACCAAGTCGCTATCCAATTCCCCATTTTGTGTTTGTTCAACAATCTGACGAATGTATTCATCAGGACTTTCCCCATGAAAAACCATGCGATACAGCTCTTGCTGAAAACGTTGGGCGAGGGGAGTCCAGTCAGTACGAGCACTTTCTAAGCCTTTAAAAATAATGCGTTCAGCATCGCCTTCGCCAATTAATCCCGCATAGCGCTTTTTGGAACCCGTTTCTGCGCCACGAATGGTGGGCATAAGAAATTTGCGATAGTGAGTTTCGTATTCAATTTCTAAAATCGAGTTGAGACGATAGGTCTGAGCTAAATGCGCTTTCCACCATAGATTAATCTGTTCCACTAACTGATTGCCAATAAGATCGGCTTGAGCTTGCGTATGCTCTTTACCAAGCGATACGAAGGTTGAATCGGTATCGCCGTAGATCACTTGATAACCTTGCGCTTCAATCAACAGCTTGGTTTGTTTCATGATTTCATGCCCGCGCATGGTAATACTTGACGCTAAGCGAGTATCGAAAAAGCGACAACCAGACGAACCCAACACACCGTAAAAAGAGTTCATGATGATTTTGATCGCCTGTGAAAACGCTTTTTCTTTATTGCGCTTAGCTTGATCACGCGCTGCCCAAAGCTGTTCGATCATATGGGGTAAGAAATGGCGAGTACGGTGAAATTGACCGCCGCGAAAACCGGGCACGGCTTGGTCGTCTTGCGTGCCGATTTCCAATTTCAAACCTTCAATTAGCCCGAGTGGATCAATCAGGAAAGAGCGAATAATCGAAGGGTATAGGCTTTTAAAATCGAGGACTAACACCGAGTCATAAAGTCCAGGGATAGAATCCATAACATACCCCCCGGGACTGGCTAACCAGTTTTCCGAGTGCAGATTGGGGGCGATGTAGCCAGCACGATGCAATTGTGGCAGATAGAGATTGGTAAACGCTGCCACGGAGCCGCCGATGCGATCGAGCTCTAAGCCAGTTAAACGCGAGCGTTGAATGGCAAATTCAAGCAGATGGGTATGAGCAAAAATACGGTTCACCAGTACACAGTCTTGCAAATTGTACTTCGCCAATGATGGCTTATCGTGGCGATACATTTGGTTGATCTCATCCATGCGGTCATGAGCGTTGTGAATCGCTTTCCCTTCACCCAGCAGCTCTTGTGATACCGACTCGAGCGACCAAGAGCGGAAGTGGTAAGTGGCGGTTTTTAAGGTATCGATGCCATCGAGTACCACTCGACCGGGGATGGTGATAAATCCCTGTTGCGTCTGTTCGGCGCTACGAAAATAGCTGGCTTGTTTGCCTCGGCCCAACATCAATTTCATTTGATGCCATTGAGCCCGGCGATGCAGTAAACGAAAATCGAAATCGATGACGTTCCAGCCGATGATAATATCGGGGTCAAAGGTCTCAAACCAATCGACCATTGCTTGCAACAGGGCTTTTTCATCCGCTACCCATTGGATAGCTGTCTCAGCGCTTTGCGGCTCACTAATCATAATAACGCGGCTATCCATTGGGCTATCTAGTCCAATGGAGTACAGAATCCCTTTTTCTGAACACTCTAAATCTAATGAAACCACGTTGAGATTGGGCAAGTAGTCGCCCTTGCGACACTTGGCGTTGTCGACATAGGTATAGTGGTCGTATTGACGAATATCCCCAGTAAATTCAAGGCTTCCTTGAATAAAGCGTTCCATAAGATAGCGATCAGCCAGTTTGATATCGCCTTCTAACACCAAAATATCTGCTTCCAGCAGCAGTTTTTGGATTTGCGCAGAATGCTGCACAGTTGCACAGTAGACTGCTACTAATGGCTCTTGATCAAATGATTGTAGCTCAAGTGGGCGAAACTCGATGTAACCCGATGTTTGTCTTGTTAATTCTTGTGCTAGTTGTTGCTGTGTGACGGGAATAAAAAAAACCGGTTTTTCACCACGAATGATGAGTTGAGTTGGGCCTTGGGAGGTAGCAAGCCACAGCTCAATTTGCGTTTGGCCTTGTCGATCTCGAGCTTGGCGCGTAAGGAGAAATCCGGATTGAAGGGTCAAATGGTTATTCCGTTTTATAGCATAGTGGCACCGCTAACAGCGTCACCCAAAGAAGATAGGGCAAATCATAACAAATTATGATCATCAATGCCGGAGATAATTACCGAGTTATCTGGGTCGTTTTCGAACAAAAGTCATGGTTAACCTTTGTTATTTTGTCGGTTTTAGTGTATTCAATGGAGTTAGCTTAGTGTTTCTTTCGATTTAATTGTCTAACTTCTTGTCGTTTAAGCCACAAAGTACAAAAAAAGTTTCTCAGTCAGTGAGAAGTAACTCTTTGATGTTGAAATGTTTTATCTCTGTACGATAATTCAGTCCAATAAGTACTTGCGAAAGTTTGCGTTTAAGCACATATTCGTAGAATGCAAGATTAGATAATTACGATTAACTAAGCATCCATCCTGCTGACCACTTTCTTGCTAGGTGGCGCAGAGCCGATAGATAAGCGTGGAGATACAAGTTTGATAAGTGTTTTCCTTGTAGATGATCACGAACTGGTGCGCACAGGGATACGACGTATTATTGAAGACGTCCGTGGAATGAATATAGCAGGGGAAGCTGATAGTGGTGAAGAAGCCGTAAAATGGTGTCGCGGTAACCATGCCGACGTGGTTCTAATGGATATGAACATGCCGGGTATTGGTGGTTTAGAAGCGACCAAGAAAATTTTACGGGCAAATCCAGACGTTAAAATCATCGTTTTAACCGTTCATACAGAAAATCCGTTCCCGACTAAAGTAATGCAAGCCGGTGCTGCGGGCTATCTGACAAAAGGGGCTGCTCCAGACGAAATGGTGAACGCTATTCGTATGGTGAACAGTGGTCAACGTTACATCTCGCCAGAGATTGCACAGCAAATGGCTTTAAGCCAATTTTCGCCTGCCTCTGAAAATCCGTTTGCTGATTTGTCTGAACGTGAATTGCAGATCATGATGATGATCACCAAAGGGCAGAAAGTTACCGACATTTCGGAACAACTGAATCTAAGTCCAAAGACGGTCAACAGTTATCGTTACCGTTTGTTTGCTAAGTTAGACATCAGCGGCGACGTTGAACTGACTCACTTGGCGATCCGCCATGGGATGCTGGACACAGAGAAGTTGTAGTGCCTGAGTTCGATTCAATCTCGTTTTTAAAGACAGTGACGCACCAGCCTGGCGTTTATCGGATGTATAACGCCGAGGCTGATGTGATTTATGTCGGTAAAGCCAAAGATCTGCAAAAGCGTCTCTCCAGTTATTTTCGTAAGAAAATCGACAGCGAAAAGACCAAAGCCTTAGTCAGTAATATTGCCAAGATTGATGTTACGGTAACGCATACCGAAACCGAAGCATTGATACTTGAGCACAACTACATCAAGCAATACCTACCTAAATACAACGTGTTATTGCGCGATGATAAGACCTATCCGTATATCTTCGTGAGCGGCCATAAGCATCCACGCCTGTCGATGCATCGTGGTGCGAAAAAGCGTAAAGGAGAGTATTTCGGTCCTTATCCTGATGCTGGCGCAGTGCGCGAAACTCTGCATTTGATTCAGAAAATTTTCCCAGTCCGTCAATGTGAAGATACGGTCTATAGCAATCGCACTCGGCCGTGCTTGATGTATCAGATTGGTCGCTGTGCTGGGCCTTGTGTCTCTTCAGTGATTTCCGATGCCGATTACGCAGAACTGGTCAATTACGTGCGACTGTTTTTGCAAGGCAAAGACCAGCAAGTTCTAGAAATTCTGATTCAAAAAATGGAACAGGCGAGCGCCCAGTTGCGTTTTGAAGATGCAGCAAAGTTTCGCGACCAGATCCATGCCATTCGCCGCGTCCAAGAACAGCAATATGTCTCCGATGATTCCATGGAAGATATGGACGTACTGGGTTTCGCTCAAGAAAATGGGATCGCCTGTATTCATATCTTGATGATTCGGCAAGGTAAAGTGCTTGGCAGTCGCAGCCATTTTCCGAAAATTCCGCATAACACTTCCCGTGAAGAGGTGTTTGAAAGCTTTTTGACCCAATACTATTTGAGTCACAACGAAGCGCGCACCATCCCAACTCGCATCATTCTTAACCCGGGTTTGTTTGATGATACGCAAACCTTGCAAGGGGCATTAACTGAGGTGGCGGGGCGTAAAGTGCATTTTCACGTCAATCCCACAGGCATTCGTGGCCGTTATCTTAAACTCTCCAATACCAATGCCTTAACGGCGATCACCACTAAGATCAACCACAAGATGACGATTGGTCAGCGCTTTAAGGCACTGCAAGACGTTCTCGATATGGAATCGATTCAGCGGATGGAGTGTTTTGATATCTCCCATACCATGGGTGAAAGTACTATTGCATCGTGTGTCGTGTTTAATCAGGAAGGGCCGGTAAAACAAGAGTATCGCCGATACAACATTACTGGCATTACTGGTGGTGACGATTACGCCGCGATGGGGCAAGTTTTGGAGCGTCGTTATTCCAAGCAGCTTGATGTAGATAAAATCCCAGACATCATCTTTATCGATGGTGGTAAAGGACAACTCAATCGAGCCCATGAGATTTTGCAGCAATGTTGGGGGGATTGGCCGAAAAGACCGCGTCTTATTGGTATCGCCAAAGGGGTGACCCGTAAGCCTGGGCTGGAAACCCTAATTACAACAGATGGTGAAGAGTCACATTTACCAAGTGATGCGCCAGCACTGCATTTGATTCAGCATATTCGTGATGAAAGCCATAATCATGCGATTACTGGGCACCGAGCCAAACGGGGCAAAACTCGCCGTACCAGTTCGTTGGAAGGGATCGAGGGAGTCGGACCAAAACGTCGCCAAGCATTGTTAAAATATATGGGAGGATTACAAGAACTTAAGCGAGCAACTGTAGAAGAAATCGCCAAAGTGCCGGGGATCAGTTATTCTTTGGCAGAAAACATTTATCAGGCATTGAAACAATAGTAAAAATGCCGCACCATAAACGCGCCGTCGATAAGAGCTTATAATTATGCGTTTTAACATTCCAAACATTCTTTCTTTAATACGACTTTTTCTAATACCTGTATTTGTCGTGACATTTTACCTTCCGTTCAGTTGGGGGCCATTTGCAGCAGCGATGGTTTTCTGGGTTGCCGGATTTACCGATTGGTTAGATGGAATGTTAGCGCGCAAACTGGGGCAAACTTCTCGTTTTGGTGCCTTTATTGACCCAGTGGCCGATAAAGTGTTGGTTGCATCCGCATTGATTGTGATCACTGAGCACTACCACACCATTTGGATTACGATCCCTGCCGTGACCATGATTGCCCGCGAAATCATTATCTCTGCACTCCGTGAATGGATGGCTGAGATTGGCAAACGTGCCAGTGTGGCCGTTTCATGGATTGGTAAAGTAAAAACCCTGACGCAAATGTTCTCTCTTTGGGTGCTGATTTGGCGCTACGATGACTGGATGATCTGGGTTGGATATGTGGCGATTTACGTAGCAACCGTTCTTACATATTGGTCGATGGTGCAATATTTGATGGCCGCAAAAGATGACTTGCTCAGTGAAGAGAGCATGTAACGGTGTTTAGACGTGATTTTAGAGAAAGGTAGGGGTAATCCCTGCCTTTTTTGTTTTTTAAATAGGATAAGCGAGAGTAAGATCAGCTGTCACGAAAGCAGGTAAGCGTTTTTCTGCGTAGCGCTCTTTCTTATTTGATGTGACTTATGTCGCGGAAAAATCGATATTTTTGATTCTAATTTGAACAAAATAATCTGTTTTGCATGTTAAATAGCCAAACGATATTAAATTAGAAAAAATAGTGTTGACTCGCTGCATCGAATCCGTAGAATGCATTCCCGTAGTCAGGAGCTTCGGTGTTAACTGAATGAGTCCTGAACTTACAGAGGCGCGTTGGCAGAGTGGCCATGCAGCGGATTGCAAATCCGTGAACCTCGGTTCGACTCCGGGACGCGCCTCCATTGCGACACTAGCTCAGTTGGTAGAGCGCAACCTTGCCAAGGTTGAGGTCACGAGTTCGAACCTCGTGTGTCGCTCCAAATTAAAAGATATGGAACAGATGTTCGGTATCAAGATGGTGTTTTACTCTTTTCAGTAAAGGCATCGCAACCAGTTTTGCGTGCCCCGGTGGTGAAATCGGTAGACACAAGGGATTTAAAATCCCTCGGCGTTCGCGCTGTGCCGGTTCAAGTCCGGCCCGGGGCACCATCTATTTCGAAATGCGAATTTCGTATTTCATGCGACACTAGCTCAGTTGGTAGAGCGCAACCTTGCCAAGGTTGAGGTCACGAGTTCGAACCTCGTGTGTCGCTCCAAATAAGAAAGCTCTGACTTAATAGTCAGGGCTTTTTTGTTTATGCGTACCTTAAAAGTTCACTGCGCTGATTTAAGCGGAGTTCCTTGCCAAGGTTGAGGTCACGTCTAGGTTTACGAAAAGGGAACCTCGTGTGTCGCTCCAAATAAGAAAGCTCTGACTTAACAGTCAGGGCTTTTTTGTTTCTGCGTATATTAAAAGTTCACCGCGCTGATTTAAGCGGAGTTCCTTGCCAAGGTTGAGGTCACGTCTAGGTTTACGAAAAGGGAACCTCGTGTGTTGCTCCAAATAAGAAAGCTCTGACTTAGCAGTCAGGGCTTTTTTGTTTCTGCGTACTCGTCGTAAATGAATCTTGCGACTATGGTTGGGGATGAGAGAAGAGATCGCGCGCCGCAGCAAAACAGCGTTCGGCAAGTGCTGAGCGTGGTTCGGCTTTCCTCATCAGCAATCCAATGCGAGAGCGTACTTTCGCTTCGCTTATCGGCACCATTTTAAGATGTTCGTTCATGCTTTCCATGCCGCAATGTAGGGGCATGATCGCGCAGCATAAGCCGGCATTGACGGCTTGCAACAGTTGAAAGGTTGAATCACTTTCTAATTGAATTTGCGGCGTGAGGTTCTTGCTACTGAAACTAAGGTCAATCGACTTACGATAATGCATCCCCTTAGTTAATAAACCCAAAGGAATATGACTTATTGACTCCCAGCTCATCTCTGGCTCGGTAAACGAATAATGCCGTGTATCAAACAGTAACCCCATGCTGGTGGCAGCCAATTCCAATACTTCAAAATGATGAGTATCGATTTGGTCGATGTAACACAGGCCAAGGTCCAATTGATTACGATTGAGCCCTTCAATCACTTGCTCTGAGTTACTCGAACTCAGTTGATAGCGCAATTCTGGATAGGTTTGGGTTAGAGTGGTTAACAGCGTCATCGGGTTTAGGCTGATCAAAGGGACCATACCTAAGCGCAGACTGCCCACCAACTGCCCACGACAATTGGCAGCTTCGGCTTGCAAGCCATCATGAGCAGCTAACACACTGCGCGCCCAGGCGAGAATACGTTCTCCCGATTCTGTGAATCCTTCAAAACGTTGTCCGCGATTGATCAAGGTAAGCTCAAGTTCTTCCTCGAGATTACGAATACGCATTGATAACGTGGGTTGAGTGATATGACATAGCGCAGCAGCTTGCCCAAAGTGTTGGGTTTCATCGAGCGCAATGAGATATTTTAATTGCTTAATATCCATGAAGCTTCCTTGAGCCTGTTGCCGCAAATGCACAGCATAGGCCGGTGTTGAGACGAATGACCGATGTTTCTCGGTTCTTTTATCTTGGTTTGTTATCGAAAACTAAAATTAGTGATTCGTGGCTTAGCGGTTAAATAGTGGCAAGCCGTGATGATTAGCTTAGTACGTAGTTTTTCGGTTGCAGCAGAGGAGGAAGCTCACCGATGTTTAAACTATCTAATATATCGCGCTCAATGATACGCACCATGGCATCTATTGGTAAGTCATTTTCTTCGTGGCCAAATGGGTCTTCAAGTTCATCACCTAATGCATCTAGCCCTAGAAAAGTGTAGCTCACAATCGTAGTAAAAATGGGAGCGAGCCAACCGAGCGGTTCAGCCATGGCAAACGGAAGTAACAAACAAAAGATATAGATAGTGCGATGAAATAGCAGGGTATAAGGAAAGGGTAGTGGTGTGCTCTTGATGCGTTCACAAGTGGCTTGAGCTTGGGCAAGGTGCTGTAGGCGCTCTTCTAAAACCATATAGTGCCAACCAGTGATTTGATGAGACTGGCTGAGCGCAAAATAGTGGCCACTAATATGGCGTAAGATCCCTTCACTGACATTGTGACCGTATTTTTGTGCATCTTGACTTAGCCATATTTGAGCTGCGGGAAATTCTGGTTCATGCCGTAGCTTGGCTGCCAGTGCATGGGTAAAACCACATAGCTCCCTCAGTAGCATTTCTCGTAAAGTGGCATCACTAATACATAGGCTTGCACGGGTAAATGAACGTATTTCGGTGATCACCTCTCCCCATGCTTGGCGACCTTCCCACCAACGAGAGTAGCAAGCATTGTTACGAAAGCTCATAAAAATAGAGAGAGAAATCCCGAGCAAGGTAAAAGGGGTTGCATTGACATGGGCAAATAGCGCTGGATAAGCCCCCTCGACCAAAACAATGAAAGAGGCGAGTGCCGTGATCATAAAGCTACGTTTAGCAATACGTTTTGCTATTGAGCCCTTTAAGGAAAAGAGAATATTCCAGAGATTTATTTTAGGATGAACGATCATGGTTTGCCAAAGAAATAATAATAGCGATGGGTTGTCTTTTATTTATTTTTCGATTTATCCTTTTAAATAAAAAGCCAAAAATAAACGATATATAATGATAAATAAAAGAGATTTGCCAATAGAGGAAATAGCAGTGATTCATTATGAGAGTATTAGCCAGATTCACCGGCTTAATAGGGTTCATTAAGAGCAAAACTGACCTATTTGCACTTTTTATTGCGCTCGATCAAGATTAATGACCAAAGGTCAGCGGGTCAAATGGGTTGTTTTTATTGGGTGATAGAGGCGCTCTATCAAGAATTCCAGTTTTGAGTTGTTGGCGATATATTAGAAATAGAAATAACCGTGATATTTTTAAGGTTAAAGTTATCCGACAAATTTTATAAGCCAATGTTTTTCAATTTTAATAAAGAACCAATAGAGAATATCAATGAATAATTAGATAAGCTCAATTAGACGCATCTCAATAATCCTATTATTCTCACGGAAAAATTATTAGAGACACACCATTCAATGTTTGATTGAAGGTAAACCTGTGTCCATTAATCAGCCAGAGAGAGTAAAATGATCGTTAATACACAAAAGAGCAATACCGCGCGGCCCAAACATCGAAAATGGTTAGTGATAGCGCTGGCGCTACTGATGAAAGCCGATAGCCGGTTCGGGCAGATGCGCCGCCAAAGTTATTGGCTTACCTATGGTATGGTTCTACTGCTTGCGGGGTTCGCAGGTTGGAGTTTATAAATCCCAAGCGGTCATCTTATTAAGATGAGTGAAGGGTACAAAAAATGGCGAACAGAGAGTGAACCTAATTTGCCGAGAATGCATTCAATTGGTGTGCTTGTTGTTCATTTGGTTGAATTGTCGATATTTTTTGTTGACCTACCGCAGTAATGGGGTACATTAGCGGGGTTCTCACGTAAGCGTGTCGAACAGATGGTGTCTTCCATCGCATTTATGCGTTGCCCCGGTGGTGAAATCGGTAGACACAAGGGATTTAAAATCCCTCGGCGTTCGCGCTGTGCCGGTTCAAGTCCGGCCCGGGGCACCATCACCTCGTGCTTATGCACACCGAATTGAAAAGCCCTGACGGAAACGTCAGGGCTTTTTCGTTCTATCGATTTGTGTGAACTCGCGCCAAGTTAGCATCCGGTGGCTAAAGCTGGCACTCCATCCAGACATCACAACCGTTATGCTCCGTGCCTGCGTGTGGTGCGGGCAGATGTTCAAAGCCCAACTTTTCATAGAGTGCGATCGCCCCCGACATGGTATGTAACGTATCAAGGTAGCACTGCTGATAACCCATCTCGCGAGCAAATTGCAGACAATGCGCGACCAGTTGTCTGCCGATACCAAGTCCTCGGGCTGTGGAGGACAGAAAGACCTTACGCAATTCGCAGCATTCGGCGGAGCCAGCAAATGGTGCAATACCTCCACCACCTAAAACAATGCCATTTTGCTCAACGATGAAATAGCCGCTACGCTTCGTAGCACAATAGTGCTGACTCATATTCAGTACTTCAGCATCTGATGGGCCAAAGCCATCGCCAATCGCCCCAAATTCAGCGCCAACGGATTTGATTATCTGACAAATGGCTTGATCGTGATGTGAATCAATAGGAACTATCCGTGCTTGCATATTATCTCCAGTGGGGAAAAATGTCTTAGTACCAGATGCTTGGCAACTGCCCATTACTTTCTCAGAGCATTCTGATTCATTCAAGGAAAAACTTGGCGAACAAATGCGCGAAGTTGCCGCTAACAACGCTTTTCATTTGGCTTTAACAGCGGCTTTCGGTACTATGTAAAACTATTTGAAATACCCCAAGAATCCCTTACGGTCAACCTATCGGGTACCCGTCTGGACACTCTGTCGGGACCCTTGGAACTCCTTTTGAGTTCCTAAAGGAAACTGCTCATTAGCAGACGAGGAAACAATGCAACATCTACAAGAGATTATTGCTAACGCGACCAAAGCCATTGAGGCTGCCGAGTCGTTAGTCGCACTTGATGAAGTGCGTGTTCAGTATCTAGGTAAAAAAGGTGAGCTTACCGCTCAACTACAAAGCCTAGGTAAATTGCCACCAGAAGAACGTCGTACTGCTGGTGCAGAGATTAACGCTGCCAAAGAAGAAGTTCAGAAATCGATCTTTGCTCGTAAAGACGCATTGCAACGTGCTGAGCTTGAAGCGAAATTAGCAGAAGAGACCATCGATGTGACTCTACCAGGACGTCGTATCGAGAACGGTGGTCTACACCCTGTAACTCGTACTATCGAGCGTATTGAAAGCTTCTTTGGTGAACTGGGCTTTACTGTTCAGTCTGGTCCAGAGATCGAAGATGATTTCCATAACTTCGATGCGTTGAACATCGCTGCTGATCACCCTGCGCGTACTGACCACGATACCTTCTTCTTTAATCCTAAGTTGATGCTTCGTACGCACACTTCAGGTGTACAGATTCGTACTATGGAAAACAACCAGCCACCATTGCGTTTTATCGCACCTGGCCGTGTTTACCGTAACGACTACGACCAAACTCACACCCCAATGTTCCACCAAGTGGAAGGTATGTTGGTCGATGAGCATGTGAACTTTGCTCAGTTGAAAGGGATTCTGCACGACTTCCTATGTAACTTCTTTGAAGAAGACTTGGAAGTACGTTTCCGTCCTTCTTACTTCCCATTCACTGAACCTTCAGCAGAAGTGGACGTGAAAGGTAAAAATGGCAAATGGCTTGAAGTGCTAGGTTGTGGCATGGTTCACCCTAACGTACTTCGTAGCGTTGGCATTGACCCTGAAAAATACTCTGGTTTCGCCTTCGGTATGGGTGTAGAGCGTCTGACTATGTTGCGTTACGGCGTAAACGATCTACGCGCATTCTTCGAAAACGACCTTCGTTTCCTCAAACAGTTTAAGTAATCAGGGGCCCCAAGAGGGAAAAGAAACACTATGAAATTCAGTGAATCATGGCTTCGTGAGTGGGTTAACCCTGCGGTAACAACTGACGAGCTTACTCATCAAATCACTATGGCTGGCCTAGAGGTAGACGACGTTCTTCCTGTTGCTGGCGAATTTAACGGCGTTAAAGTGGGTCTTGTTGTTGAATGTGCACAACACCCAGACGCTGACAAGCTACGCGTAACGAAAGTTGACGTGGGCGAAGAAGAACTTCTTGATATCGTTTGTGGTGCGCCTAACTGCCGTCAAGGCCTTAAAGTAGCAGTGGCTACTGTCGGTGCAACACTACCTGGCGATTTCAAAATCAAAAAAGCAAAACTACGTGGTCAGCCATCTCACGGCATGCTGTGTTCATTCTCTGAACTGGGCATTGACGTTGACTCAAGCGGCATCATGGAGTTGGCTGAAGACGCTGTAATCGGTACTGATTTCCGCGAATTCCTAACGCTAAACGACGTGACGGTTGATGTAGACCTTACAGCAAACCGCGCTGACTGTTTCAGCATCCGTGGTCTGGCTCGTGAAGTAGGCGTATTAAACCGCGCTGATGTGACTGCACCTGCGACTAATGTGATTGCAGCAAGCATCAACGACACTATGGCAGTTGATGTTAAAGCAACAGCTGAATGTCCTCGTTACCTAAGCCGCGTGGTTAAGAACGTTAACGTTGCAGCGCAAAGCCCAATGTGGATGCAAGAAAAATTGCGTCGTTGTGGTATTCGTTCAATCGACCCTGTGGTTGATGTAACTAACTACATCATGTTGGAACAAGGTCAACCAATGCACGCATTTGATCTGGCTAAGATCGAAGGTGGCATCGTTGTCCGTCTTGCTGAGCAAGGTGAAAAACTGACTCTTCTTGATGGCAGCGAAGCAGAGCTAAATGCAGATACTTTGGTTGTAGCTGACCACAACAAAGCTTTGGCAATTGCAGGTATCTTTGGTGGCGAACACTCTGGTGTGAGCACTGAAACCAAAGACGTAGTACTTGAGTGTGCTTACTTCACACCCGCAGCCATTCGCGGTCGTGCACGTAGCTACGGTCTACACACTGATTCTTCAATGCGTTTTGAACGCGGTGTGGATTTCGAACTGCAAGTTGCTGCGATTGAACGTGCAACTGAACTGCTTCTTGCTATTTGTGGCGGCGAAGCAGGCCCAGTGGTAACTGCTGAATCAGCAACTGATCTACCAAAAGCGAACGTTGTTTCACTGCGTCGTACTAAACTGGATAGCCTACTAGGCCACCATGTTGAAGATGCTGATGTGGTAGAAATTCTTGAACGCCTAGGCATGACGGTAGAAAGCACAGAGTCTGGTTGGACAGCGAAAGCGCCAAGCTGGCGTTTTGACATTGCAATTGAGCAAGATTTGGTAGAAGAAATCGGCCGTATCTACGGTTACGACAACATTCCAAACCAAGCGCCAGTGGCTGGTCTAAACATGAACCTACACAAAGAAGCGAATCTGCCTCTTAAACGTGTACGCGATCTTTTAGTTGACCGTGGTTACCACGAAGCCATCACTTACAGCTTCGTTGAACCTGAACAACAAAAACTGATCGTGCCAGATGTTGAGCCGTTAGTGCTACCAAACCCAATCTCTGCCGATATGTCAGCGATGCGTTTGAGCCTAATTCAAGGTCTGCTAAACACCGTAGTTCGTAACCAAAAACGTCAACAACCTCGTGTTCGCCTGTTCGAATACGGTTTACGTTTTACTCCTGAACAATCTGCAGAAAACGGCATGCGCCAAGAGCCAATGCTAGCGGGTGTGATTTCAGGTACGGTAAACGATGAGCACTGGAACCTAACCACCACTACCGTTGATTTCTTCGACCTAAAAGGTGATTTGGAAGCGATTCTAGAGCTAACTGCTAACGGTCGTGCATACAGCTTTGCTGCAGTGAAACACCCAGCGCTTCACCCAGGACAATCAGCAGCGATTATCCTTGATGGTAAACAAGTGGGTGTGATCGGTACTGTTCATCCAGAACTTGAACGTAAATTTGGTCTGAACGGCCGCACTATCGTGTTCGAAATCGAATGGAATGCGATTGCGACTCGCGTCATTCCTGAAGCAGCTTCTCTGTCTAAATTCCCTGCAAACCGTCGTGATATCGCGGTAGTAGTGGATGAAGCAGTCGCTGCGGATGTGATTGTTAAAGCGTGTGAGCAAGCGGGTGGCGAACTTCTTAAAGAAGCTGACCTATTTGACGTTTACGTAGGTAAAGGTATTGAGGAAGGTAAGAAGAGCCTTGCGATTGCACTTATCCTGCAATCAACTGAACGCACTCTAGAAGAAGCAGATATTGCGACAGCAGTGGATGCTATTGTGGCTGCGATTGGCGAACAATTTGGCGCGACACTACGCGACTAAATTTGTTATCTATACCGCAAATTTGCAAAAGAGGCTTCCGATGGAAGCCTCTTTTTTTATTGTGCCGCAACCTTGACCACCGTGTTTTGTTAGAATGGAGTCAAGTAACCTTATGATTTTTTAGAGAATTTAAAAATTTGATCTGACTGGGAAAATTTTTAAATTCGTTTTAAATGATATAAAATACTATAAATTATTGCTTTATAAGAATTATCATCTGATAATTGTCTTAATTAAGCTCTGTTTCAACGTCAAATTTTGGACTTTTTCAAATTATATGCGTCTAGTTTTTGTCAGAGAACGATTTTCCCCGTTGAAAAAAGTTGGCGAAAATCATGAGCTTGTCATACACTTTTCAAGTGCAGCCGATATGTTGTTGATTCGGCAAGGCAAAAAAGCAGCTCAGTGCTGCGAAGGCGCTGTCCTAAAGACAGCAAGATTGACTTAAGCTTTGAGGGAAGTTTTATGGCGCTCACAAAGGCCGATTTGGCAGAAAGCCTGTTTGAAAAATTAGGTTTCAGCAAACGTGATGCCAAGGAAACGGTTGAGGTGTTTTTCGAAGAAATTCGTCGAGCACTCGAAGGCGGCGAACAGGTAAAACTCTCTGGTTTCGGCAACTTCGATCTGCGTGATAAAAATCAACGTCCAGGTCGTAATCCGAAAACAGGGGAAGACATTCCTATTTCCGCACGACGTGTCGTAACGTTCCGCCCAGGGCAAAAACTGAAAGCCCGTGTCGAGAACCTAAAAGACGTCAAATAAGGACCGAGCATAAGACCATGTCATGAGACATGGTCTGTATGCTTTTATTTCTGATAGGGAATTTCAGGTTAAGCGGCCTGCAGCTGAGTTGTAATATAAGGTTGCCAGGCTTGCTGATATAGCTGCTGGGATTGCTGTCTTACTTTTTCTATTTGTGCCATTTCCATGGTACTTAACTCTCTATTCTCTTTTAACGCTCTACGCTCAATTTGTTGAATCTGTTCGTAGATGTCATGTTCTGCCCCGTTTTTCACTGCGGCAATGTCTTTCAAGTGCAATTGAACTTCAGCAACGATTTGCGTTTTAGGCAGACGAACGAGCACGTTCAAATCACGATAGCCAGATGGTGCAGGATGCTTAAAGCGGTTTTTCACTTTGACTATGGTCGCTTGGCGATTAAGCACTTCGTAAGCTCGAACTAAGCTTGGCACATCGTCAGCAACAATCGTTGCGCGAGCAAGGTCGGTGATACGTTCTGCTTGACCATTAAACTCGGTATCAATTTTATCTAAGGCACGTTGCTCTGATTTCACGCCTGAGAAATGCACGGATGTGGTGGTTTGCAGGGCGGCACTTTTACACAAACTTTCCAATTCATGTTGTGCTTGGTGAGCTTTACTGTAGAGCACAGTAAAGTCGCTGTAGGGTTGAATCACTCGAGTGTTGTTGCTTTGAATACCGTAAAGACCACTCAAACTATGACGAAAGACACTTGAGCTGATTTCATTTTGCGATTCGCTACGATCTTCCTTAGCGCTGGTATCGACCGACATGGCTGCAAATGCAGGCGCGCGGCTGATCAACAGCAGCATGATCGCGGTCGTGCGTAAC
Source organism: Vibrio porteresiae DSM 19223 (assembly GCF_024347055.1). NCBI lineage: Bacteria > Pseudomonadati > Pseudomonadota > Gammaproteobacteria > Vibrionales > Vibrionaceae > Vibrio > Vibrio porteresiae. The sequence continues at coordinate 2,284,482 of NZ_AP024895.1, read as the reverse complement.
AATAGGCTCATAACTCTCCTTAGCTTTCGCTATTGGGTCAAAATGGGAACAAAAAGTTTCTATGACACCAAGGCGTTAGGAGTTGGAGCGTGTTGCTCTTAAGATATGGGGCTCACTAAATCGATTACAATCCTTCTGACCAAAAGCTGACAGTCTATTGGCGTGAGCAATATTAAAAGCTACATTTAATCAGACCGTTACGCAGCTAATTGGTTCCCAGGCGAGAATGTAACGAAAAGTGTCAAGGCTTGATACAAAATGGCTACCTTTACAAAATGGAATAGGGTAGTCTGTTGCCCCCAAAATGGAACAAGAGTAGCGCAATGAACGACCCTGAATTTTGGCACAATAAATGGGCCAGTAACCAAATCGGTTTTCATCTTAACGATGTGAATCCTCTGCTGACTCAGTTCTGGCCTGCACTGCAGCCGAAACGTGACGAGAAAGTGTTGGTGCCTCTGTGTGGCAAAAGTGAGGACTTAGTTTGGTTGGCTGAAAAGCATAATGACGTTATCGGCGTTGAGCTCAGCCAAATCGCTGTGCGCGCCTTTTTTGCTGAGCATTTTTACACGCCATTAGTCACTAAGTTAAACCACCATCATGAGCTCTATCAGTTTGATGAACTGTCGTTGTACACCGGAGATTTTTTTACTGCTCCCGTTGATAAAGTTGACCTTGTTTATGACCGCGCGGCTTTAGTTGCTCTACCTCAATCTATGCGTGTTACCTACGCTGAGCGTTTAAAGCAGTTGCTTAACCCCGGTGGGCGAATTTTATTGGTGTCACTAGACTACCCACAAGAGGAATTGTCAGGACCGCCATTTAGTGTTCCACAGCACGAAATAGCCGACTTGTTCGCAGATTTTGATGTGACTTTACTCAATTGCAATGATGTCGATGCAGCTCATCCACAAAGAGCAAAAAAAGGATTGTCACGGTTTGCAGAAACGGTTTGGCTGATCCAAAGTTAAAACAATCCTCGATTAAGAAGCGTGAAAAGCGCCTGTGCAGTACACCTTAGCTGTATTGATTCGTCGGTTGGCACTGAACGAACTCTTCCTTAGGAAGAGATAAAGTTTGAATAAATACATTGAAGGTATATTGCATGTTCTCTTTTGCTTCACGTCCCTTTGCGCGCCCTGAATTGGTGGCGAGCAATGACCATACCGAAAACCACATCTTGGATGCGATTAAGGTCAATGTGCCTTATATCGAATTTAAAAGTGATGGCACGATTGAGTACGCTAACTCGCATTTTCTTGCGGCGATGGGGTACTCTCTTGAGCAGGTGAAAGGTAAGCATCATCGGATCTTTTGTGAAGAGGCATTTACTTCATTGGCAGCCTATAACTCATTCTGGCGTGATTTGGCGCAAGGGAAACCGCAGCACGGTGTATTTAAGCGCGTTAAATGCAATCAAGAAGAGATCTGGATTGATGCGACTTACATACCGGTCCCTGATAGCCAACAACGTATTACGAAAGTCGTGAAAATTGCGAGTGATGTGACTGCCGAAAAGCATCAGTTAGAACGCCAACAAGCGGTATTTACTGCCCTGCAAAAATCGTTAGCGTTTATTGAGTTCACCCCTGACGGAACGGTTCTTGATGCCAACAACAACTTCTGTCGTTGTGTCGGTTATCGCGTAGAAGAGATACGTGGTCAACATCATCGCATGTTCTGCAAAGAAGATTTTTTACAGCAAAATCCTCAGTTCTGGCCTGATTTGGCGAAAGGAAAGTTTTCCTGCGGCATGTTTGAACGCAAAGGCAAAAACGGTCAATCGATCTGGTTGGAAGCGACCTATAATCCCGTGATGGATGAATCTGGCAAGGTCGTGCGAGTGGTTAAGTTCGCGACCGATATTACCCGGCGTGTGAAGCAACAGCAGGCCATTGAAAACGCCTCTGATATGGCACAGCAGACGTCGCAACAAACCGTTGAGATTGCGATTGATGGCGCAAGTACATTACATCAAGCAGTAGACGTGGCGAGCAACATTACCAAGGATGTTGGCAAGGCGAGTGGCTTGATGCAGCAGTTGGCGGCACAGTCGCAGCAGATCACCCAAATCGTAACCACCATTTCGAAAATTGCCGATCAAACCAATCTATTGGCATTGAATGCAGCGATAGAAGCGGCTCGCGCAGGGGAATATGGTCGCGGATTTGCTGTGGTAGCCGATGAAGTGCGCACTCTGGCGTCCAATACGTCAAAAGCAACCGACGAAATTGGCACGATTGTAAAACGCAATACTGAATTAACTCAGAATTCAGAAGAGACGATGGAATCGATTCAACGCCGTGTTGAAGAGTGTAATGACCAATTGCATCGTACTCAGGAGTTAATCGATGCCATCAAATCGGGGGCCGAGAATATCGCTGAGACAGTCAGTGCTCTGAAATCCGATGTGGAACGCTAGAGTTTTCTAAATGACAGGCACAAAAAAGCGCGTTGAACACGCGCTTTTTTAATCACTACAGAACTGGAAATCAGTATTCGATTTTAACTGCTTTTGCACAGGCAATCGCAGCATCAACTGCTTTTTGCGTGTCTTTAGCACGAGCCAGAGCAACACCTAGACGGCGACGACCATTGATTTCTGGTTTTGCGAATAGGCGAATTTGCGTTTGTGGCATTGCTAGCGCTTCTTCTAAACCACTGTAAGCGATGTTTTGTGAGGTGCCTTGACCAAGAATGGCGGCAGATGCACAAGGACCGTATTGGGTAATTTTACCTACAGGCATACGAGTGAAGGCACGTACGTGCAACGCAAACTCAGACATGTCTTGAGAAACCAGTGTTACTAAGCCGGTATCGTGTGGACGAGGTGACACTTCATTGAAGATCACTTTGTCGCCTTTAACGAACAGCTCAACACCAAATAGGCCGTAACCACCAAGGGCATTAACCACTTGTTCTGCAACGTATTCAGCTGCTTTTAGCGCGTTTTCAGACATCACTTGTGGCTGCCATGATTCACGATAGTCACCGTCTTCTTGACGATGGCCGATAGGTGCGCAGAAGTGAACGCCATCAACAGCACGAACGGTCAGCAGGGTAATTTCGTAATCGAAGTCGATAAAGCCTTCCACAATTACACGACCAGCGCCAGTGCGACCGCCTTCTTGAGCGTATTGCCACGCTTTGTCGATGTCGGCTTCAGTCTTAATAACGCTTTGGCCTTTGCCTGATGAACTCATTACTGGCTTACACACGCAAGGGATACCCACTTCAGTGACAGCCGCTGCGAAATCTTCGTAGTTGTCTGCGAAACGGTAAGGTGACGTTGGAAGAGACAGCTCTTCTGCTGCTAGGCGACGAATACCTTCACGGTTCATGGTTAAACGTGTCGCGTTAGCGGTAGGAACAACGTTTAAACCTTGTGCTTCCAATTCAACCAACTTAGCGGTGGCAATGGCTTCAACTTCTGGGACCACAAAGTGTGGCTTTTCTGCTTCAATGACTTTTTGTAGCTCTTCGCCATCAAGCATATTGAACACATAGCTGCGATGTGCCACTTGCATAGCAGGCGCATCAGCGTATCGGTCACAGGCAATCACTTCTAGGCCTAGGCGTTGACATTCAATCGCCACTTCTTTGCCTAGCTCACCAGAACCAAGAAGTAAAACACGAGTAGCATTAGCTCGGGTTGCAGTCCCCAACATACGGAATCCTTATTACGTTTGTATCACTTTGTGAAGTTGCGGCAATGATACGCAAAAAAAATAGAAAAGCAAACGTTTGCGTGCCGCTGGTATGGAAATAATGTGGGCTAGTATACGCTGGAATAATGACGTCTTTATGTCATTGAACCATAACGGTTAGCACATAAATTTTAATCATTATGCGGTGAGTCGGGTGGAAAAAAAGAGAGCTTGGCGGTACTTCAGATATTCAACCAATTGTTGTAGGTAAATTAGGGCAAAAGCCACAGGTGAGGCTTTTGCCCAAACCATCATTATGAGGAGAGTGCTACGTACTCAAGCTCAATATCCGGATTAATCGCTTCTAACGTTGATTGAGTGCAGGCAAGATGGCTAATCGATGCGGTCGCCATTTCTGCTAACGCAGCGTGAGTCATGGTGGAAAACTCATCTCCACCCATGCGCAACTGAACCAGAGCCACTTGCAGTGGTGGTAGGCTAGGGTTAAACGCTGCGTTTTCCGCATAAGCGCCGCTGTAGCTGTTGCCGGTACTCGTTGCTAAAGCCACGCCACTGAAGTTTTGCGTGTAAGGAGCATGGCTGCGATTTAATGCTTGAACGCCTAACTGGACCAGTTCACTGTCACTGTCGCTGGTATAACCGTGATCGATCTTACCCATGAGTAGCGTGGTGATGTCGAGATCCGCTGGGCCAAACGATTCAGGCAAGTAGTGTTGTAGAGTTTGTCCAACTCTTTGTGGCAATTGAATTTTCAGTGTTTTGGCGGTGGTCAATTCATTCATAAATTGACGACAGTGACCGCAAGGTGTGTGGTTCACGGTGACATCCACAATACCTTGTTCACCTTTGGTCCACGCATGGCTGATACCTGCCTGTTCGGCATGGATAGTTTGACCAAGCTGCGCGCCGGAAAATTCCATATTGGCGCCAAAATAGAGGCGTCCACTTAGGCCACGAACCAATGCTCCCACATAAAAATTGGAAATAGGAACATAAGCGTAAGCGGCGGCTAATGGCAGTAAACAGACTCGCAAATCAGCGTCTTGATAACCTGAGATTTCAATAAGTTGGCTGAATTGTTCCGCAGAGATAGTCGCGTCAAAATCGTGAGCTAATACAATTGGAGTCAGATACTCAGCGATCTGCGGTGGTAAGCTGTTCAGTGCCTCCTGAATACGGCCTTTCATAAGCTGTCCTTGTTTGTTTATGGAACAATAGTGTAAGAGACACACAAAACAAAGGTGTGATAAATGTCACATTTAAAATGAAACGATTGTTTATTGTTACATAAAGAGAGTGAGATCACACTTGGGATCGATTACATCCATGCAACCGATAAAATAAGACGGGTTAACTTTTCAGCAACCCGCCATCACATATTGATTCACACTGGATTTGCGAAGCTCGTTATTTGAGCTGTTTTGTCTTTTTAGCCAACCACAATATGATGTAGCCAAAGAACAGCAGTAAAGACAATCGGTGCCAATATTGAGGTGATAATCCCGCAGAGCACAAGCGCGAGTGAGCTGAATGCACCTTCTTGGCCGTCACGTTCAGCGCAGGTTGCGGTGCCCAACGCGTGAGAGACTGACCCCATGGTTAAGCCGCGTGCAATGGGGTGGGTGATATTCAGTAGTTTAAAAATTGGATACCCCAAAATCGCCCCAAACAAACCCACCAACACCACGACAATCGCTGCGATAGAGGGTTCGCCACCTAAGTTACGGGCAACTTCCATCGCAATTGGCGTGGTCACCGATTTTGCCATAAGAGAGGCAATCAGGGTCAAGTTCGTCCCCATCACCACCGCAATAAAACTCGCCGTTATCATCGACATTAAGCTACCAACGGTACAAGCCAGCATGATAATGCGCCAATTAGCGCGAATTTGCGGTAACTGCTCGTAGAGCGGAAATGCAAGGGCGACCACGGCAGGAGCAAGCAAGTCACTAATGTAGACGTTATCGGCGTAGTAGGTGTCAAAGTCGATACCAAATACCATCAAAATAACGATTAACGCCACGATACTCATTAACAGCGGGTTAGCGATGGGTGAATGAATTTTTGTCGCAATCCAGCGACAGATAAAAAAGACCACTAAGGTAAGTACGAGCCACATTATGCTTTCCCCTTAACGCTTTTGGTGTCGGCTTTGATATCGGCTTTCACATTGATGCGCTTACTGTCGGCGTTTAAAAAACGGTCCAAAATTAAGCCCAACGTCACCATGACCAGTGCACTGCCACCGATGGCGCTTGCCAGAATGGCCCACGCATTGGAGAGCAGCATATCAAAGTGGTTCATAAGCCCTACGCTGATAGGGACAAATAACAACATCATGTAGCGGATAAAAAGGTGCGCTCCAGGACGGACCCAGTCAACGGGCGCGAAACCGCTGGCCAAGAGAGCAAAAAGAAGGAGCATGCCAAAGATACTGCCAGGAATCGCAACTCCCAGCAGGTGTTGTATCCAGTTTCCGATCGTCAAACAGATAAAGATCAGGGCGAAGGAAACCACGTATTTTAGAAGTGTGTTTATCATAAAAATGTCACATCAGAAGAAAGACAAACCAAATTTAAGAGGCGAGTTGTTCTACATACCGATATACGGCTTTTAATATCGCGATTTTCTGAGCATCGCTTTCATGTTCGTGAACCAAATTTTCCAAATTGAGCATATAAGCCTCAATATTGTTTTCAAAATACTCTCGGCAGTGATTAGCCCAACGACGTTGCTCTGTATCGCTTAATGTCCATGGATAATGACGCGCACGATAACGGAACAGCAAAGGTTCAATGCGTTTATCACTGAACTGCAAATCTAACGAACCCAATTGTTCTGGGTTGCTTTCACGGATGATCTCCATTGCTGCTTTATCCGCTGGGGAGAAGAAACCGTCATACAACTGTGTGTCTACATCGTCATCTTTAGCAAATTCACGTTCTTGGCTAAAGAGAGTAATGAGTTTTTCGCGAATGGCTGGATGCTCACGCAAGGTCGCCAAATTCGCCAAGCATTGTTCACGATTAATGCCGATGACTTTGGCGTTTTCCGCCGTCAGCGTTTTGGCAGGGGCCAAAATGGGGCATTTATTAAGGTGAACTAATTTCACGGGTACAGGCAACTCATCGTCAGCTAGATCCTCTCTACGCGTATACAGGCGGGTCTGCAACTCTTGTGCAGAAAGCTCAAGTAGTGGCGTCGGATCTTTGGCCAAATCCACCGTAATCACTGCGTTTTGATTGGTTGGATGCCAAGCCACGGGCACAATCCAACTGGTGTATTGGCATTCGCGCCCCAGCATTCCAGAGACGTGCATTAGTGGTGTCATATTGACGATATCAACCAGCTCCGTCAATTTACGCTTGTTACGCATACTGTAAAAGTAGTCGAACAACTTAGGTTGAGCCGCTTTGACACGTTTTGCCATTTCAATAGTAGCGATAACATCGGCGAGCGCATCGTGGGCATTATCGTGCTCTATGCCATTGGCTTTAGAGAGGTGTTCCAGTTTAAAGCTAGGAAAGCCTTCGTCATTTTCCGGCCAAACAATGCCTTCCGGACGCAGAGCATGACAAGCACGCAGCACATCAAGTAGATCCCAACGCGAGTTGCCGTTTTTCCAGCTCCACTCGTAAGGATCAAAGAAGTTGCGGTAACAGGTGTAACGAGTGACTTCATCATCAAAGCGAATGCTGTTGTAACCTAGGCTGGTGGTATTAGGACGAGCAAGCTCTTCATAAATACGCCCGATAAACTCAGGCTCAGATACGCCTTGGCTCATCGCTTTTTGTGGGGTGATTCCGGTGATCAGCGCGGCTTCAGCGCCAGGGAGATAGTCGGCTGGAAGGCGACAATACATGACCAGTGGATCACCAATAATATTGAAGTCTGCATCGGTACGAATGCCAGCAAACTGACTTGGTCTGTCTTTGGCTGGGCTGGTGCCCCATGTTTCATAGTCAAAGAAGAAGAATGACGGTTGTTCGCTATTTTTTGTAATTTTCTTTTGATGTTCGTTGTTTTGCAAAACAGGCCTTATCTATCAGTCGATTGCTGATTTATGGTGTGCTATATTTTTACGACAGTTTTTTCGTTTTTCATCCGTTCACATCATGGGTTGCGTCCTTAAATGCGTCCTATTTTGTGTTCGGGTGTGTCCTCTGAGGTGCCGTCGTGAGCATTACCGATAAACAGCTAAAAGCTATTGAGCGCTTGAGCGAGTATTCTGGGCCGTCTGAACTAAAAGACGGTAACGGTCTCGTCGCTAAAATCACTCCTAAGGCGTCCATCATATTTCAGTACCGCTGTCGATACAATGGCGTAAATAAGCGTTTTCGCATTGGGCGATATCCTTTCATAAATTTAAAGCAAGCAAGAGAAATTCACAGAAGGATGCTTGAGCTTAAAGAAGAGGGTAAAAATCCAGAAATAGCGTTAACAGGTGAAACCGATTTTGTGACGTTGCAGGATTGTTTAGACTTTTGGTTTGAAAATAAAGTGTCAACTTTGAAAGAAGGGACAAGGACTCTTTATGTTTCTGTGGCCAGTAATTATTTTTATCCTGCCTTTGTTGGTGAAAATGTGGAAACAATACCAGCTAGGGAGTGGATGCGGTGGTTTGACGATATAGCTAAAAAGAACCCAAAGACAGCAAACTCTGCATTTTCAAAGATGAGAGCGTGCCTTAATTTCTGTAAATCTAAGTTTATTATATCGGGCACTAACCTTTCCAAAATTAAACAACAGGATGTTGGAACTAGTGCTCAAACTGGATCTAGAGTGTTGAGTTTGCCTGAGTTGGCGAAGATATGGATTTGTATCGAAAGGAGTAAGGCGGGCACATCGACCAAGAACCTTCACTTGATCACTATGCTGTGGGGGAATCGCGTTTCTGAGTTGCGTCTAGCGAGAAGGGCACACTTTGACATGGATAATGATATTTGGACTGTCCCACCCGAGCTAAGCAAGATGGGAAAGCCAATCAGAAGACCTATTCCAAGGCAAATTAAGCCCATGCTGGAACGACTCATGAATATCTATGATGACTATCTATTCCCTGGTAGTTCATTGAAGAAGCCTTTAACAATTTCCGCAGCCAATCGGTACATTAGGCGAATGAGGGATATTTTGCCTCTTGCGCACTGGAGGACACATGACTTTCGACGGAGTATTTCAACGATATGCTCCGAGCTGGGAACAATGCCTCATGTTACTGAGAAAATGCTTGGTCATGAGCTTGGTGGAATTATGGCTGTGTACAATAAGCACGATTGGCTAGCGGAACAGAAAGAGGCTTACGAAAAATTCGCAGACTGCCTTTTTGAGCAAGTGCAGAAAGAAATCTAGATTATTTTATCAATGAAAATCTGGCGAGCTCTCACCATTTGGATGGCATCTCGCCAGCAGTCGTGAAGACTATTATGGGGAATGAGGTCGTCTGTTAGAGATTGGTCGTCAAGGTAGCCAGTGTTTCCATCGGTAAAGGCATCAATGTAAGTCCTTACATCACGATACTGGTTGTATTTGTATGGTACTTCCACATCAAAGTCTTTGCATAAACTAATTAGCTTTGGTGGATCAAAGTCAGTACCGCGACAAAATAGCTGGGAACCAGAGATAAACTGGAAGAATTTCTCAAGGATGTCTTTATTCTTGCCTATGACAGAACCAAAAAATGCGGCGCTTTTTGCGTCTTCACTTTGTTTATCCCACCATTTCATTGTTCCGGGCTCTATCACTCTCTGTTTTAAGAGTTGTTCTGGTATTGATAAGGAAGCGTGGAATTCCGCTTTTCTATCTAGCGCCAGCTTGCTTTCGTTTCGGTTAAATCGCACTGCGGATAATGTGAGGATAACTGATTTATCGGAAAGCCCGCACGTTTCAGTGTCGAATACTGTAGTGTCATTGATTTCACTCATTTTCTTTCTGCTCCTGATTTTTGTTGTTTGGTATTACTGAAAAATCATCCAAGCTCCAATTGTGAGCATGGAATTGCATCGCCGTTCCAATGTCTCCAAGTCGCATCGTAAAAAATGATCCTTTCTTGCATTTTGGGCATTCAAGTCCTAATTCTTCAGGGGCCCATATTGATTTACAAAATGGACATGCTCGGTTTTCAGGCATAATCGATCCTTCTTTGAGAGCGGCGAACGCCATTGAATGAATTGATGAGACAGGCAACGACAAATGCGCGTAACCTTCCGTGCTAGTCCAGTTGCGCCCATTGCACTAATGATTAAGCTCTATTCGAACAGTGGTGTCGACTTAGCAACGAATGTTCATTAGCAGTGTGTCGGAGCTGCGCTTTCGGGTTTCTATAGCGGAAATGGCGTTGCCTGAGGTTTGTTATTGCGGTTTACCTGAATCAGTAAATTCCGTGTTATTTGAGTAGTTGCCATTTGCCGCCACATAACTGGCAAACAGCGCGTTTTGAGCCTGAACGAGTCTGTTTTAACTCGCCTCCACACTTACCGCACTGAACCTCTTTCACTCGCTGTTCCATGCGTTCATTGATTTGTGGCGAACGGTTTACCCTTGGTTTTGTTGGAACGTCATAACCAAGAGCTTTTAACGTTTTCCTATACTCTCGACTTATCCACTTACCATCAGGCTCATGATGCAAGCCATCACCCATCATATCGCCCAACTTAATTAGGTCTTTGTGTAGCCGATCCTTTGTTTCTGGCGCTAATTTCATGCTCACTCCTTACATCCGCCGGCTGAATTCATCCAATCAAAAACCGCCTTTCTTAACCATCGAAGAGGGCAGCTTGTAATCGGCTCTGGGAACCCGCGATTTTTACGCCATTGAATGATTGCGCCGCGCTTAACGCCAAATAGGTCCAATACTTCCTGATGGCACATGAGCTGTTCATTTGAATCTGGGTATTTATCTTGGTCATATGAAGCCTGCACATCTGGCTGTTTAGCTGGTGGAGTTGACATGCAGGGAGCTTGGAAAGTGTACATTGATTGCTGATAGGTCATTAACGCTCCTTGGTGTTATCACTTTTTACTACTCTTACTCTTCTAAAGAGAGCCAATGCTTAGCTGAAATACCTTTGCTGGTTTTCCTGAAATCATATCTGGTAGGCCTTGAATTTTCGCGGTTGCGAGAATGAGCCCTTTAACCTTGTCCTCACTACAGTAGCGTTCGCATTGTCGGAAAACCTCCAATTTATTCCATTGCTTGTTTGCCTTAACTTCGATCGCTAGCCCAGTGTCGGGAAGGAAAAAATCGACAATGCCACTATCGAGCCGGTGTTCTTTCTCGAACTTAATTCCACTTCTCTGAAGTAGATGCTCTATTTGGCTTTGGGTTTCTTTTTCATCCGTAACGGAAAACGAAGTTGTTGATAACAGACTTGTCAAATCAGACATGTCTTTTAGGGTTGGTGATGTGCCATTCTCGTGGGTTTTTCGAGGGGGCTCTATTCCTTGCGCCTTAAGGTAACTTGCTGCCAGTTTCTTAATTCGATTTGAATCAGTTTGTTTTGCTATTTCCCCGCCTTGATATGGATTCATTATGCCCTTGCTTTGATCAGCTTTAAGACCTAGCACATCAATAATTTCTGGGTCAGAACCGAAATCAGTTGCAACATAGAAGGTAAACACCTCTTTCTTTTGCCCATCTCGATCTATCCGGCCAACGCATTGGCGGTGAATTTCACTAGACCAAGCAAACTCTCCAAATATGACTGTTGAGCAAACATGTTGTAGTCCATCTATGCCAGCTCCAGAACCAAGGCTCATGATTAGAACCTTGCTTTCTCCGTTAATGAAGCTTTGCTTTGCTTGCTCTTTTTTTGTCGCAGATTCTGAGCCGGTGAACATGACCGGGTTTAGATCGTGCAACTCTTTCATCCAAATGTCGTAGACTTCTCTGTGCCAACCATAAAGTAATACTGGTTCTCCGGAGCTTGCGAACATGCGCACGTAAGCCGCTACCTGTTTAGCTTTGGCCACACCAGTCATTTGGCGCATACGAAGATCAAATTCTCGTGATGCTTGACCAGCTTCTGAAAAATTGGCACTGAACGTCTTCATGGCTAATTGCTTGGTTAAATCTTCAAGATCCGACACGGCTTTAGCATTATGTTCAACCCACTCCAAATGCGGAGTAAGCTGTTTTGCTTGCTGACCAACATCTTGCTTTGTACGTCGAATTACCATGCTTTGCTCACGCAAGTAGGCTCCGAGGGCGCTTGGATCTTTAACTATCCCCTTGTCACTTCTATCTGAGCACCATTCGCGAAGAAACTCGTCTCTTGTTCCTAAGATGCCTGGGCGAATAATGCTAGCAATATTGAAAGATTCGATGCCGTAGTTGTATACCAGACTCGCAGTAAGACCTATTTTATACTCGATACTCTGGCATATTGCTGCTGCAGCTGCTCCTTTGGCTGAGTCCCTCCCTCTTCGGAGTTCTTGGATTTCATCAAATGCAATAGCTCTTACCCATCCCTGAGTGAGAACATCAACCCAAGGGGAAAGCTGGTTATATTTCATGATGTAGATATCAGCTGGTGGTAGGCTATATGGCTTATTGCCATTCACCTTGTGAACTTCCGCTTCTAGAAATTCTAATGCCTTTTCGTACCATTGTTGCTGTAAATGTGGCTGGACAACAATAACCAATGGTAAAGCGCCAGGTATCGTTGCTATACCCAGACCTTCAATCGTTTTCCCCAGTCCTATTTCATCAAGAATTAAAACTGACTTTACTGATTCGACAAAATCAACAGCGATGCGCTGATATATACGCATCAATTTCCCAGTGCGAAAACCGATTCGCTCCTTAGGTTTGTAGTCCGGATTTAGAATGGCCTCATTGGCTGCTTGCGTTTCCAGATATAAATGGTTTTGCCCGAATAAGTAACCTTTATCAACAATATTTATATTTAATGGGTAACGAGACATAAACCAAACCAAGTCAGCTGCAGTATCTGGTGTATCATTGAGAGAGAAAGGAGGTGATTGATATGTGCTGATTCGAGGGAAAAGTTTTTTTAACCGAAGTGATACGTGAGGTTTAATCTCAGATAATAACCACGCGCCATCAACTCTGGATAAGTTTCCATAGTAATTTGTCATGCTTGGTCCACACAGTAGATATGTTTGTTAATAGCAGCCTATGATTGGCGATCTGAAAGAGCGATCTAGACGTTAATATTTTATAATGGCAGGAGTTTTAATTATTGCTAAGTATCCTCCGTCTACTTGTTTAACGAATGCATGATCGAGTTCTCCTGATAGTGGAGATTTTAAAACCGGAGTTAGTTTTAAAAGCGCTTCAGCAACATTGGAGAATTGTTCAAAATCAATATTAAACTTCTTTAAGAGAGGTGTATCAAAGTCTTCGTCGCTATCTATTATCTCCTCTGTTTGATCTTCCGTTAAACCTAAAGCTGCGCCTGCTAATTCTTGAAGTTCCCAATGTCTCATTTCTAAATTTCCACTATTTTGTGAGTTATCGTTGACTCTTTTACTCTCTGCTTTACTGGGTTTCCCGTCAGTTTTTGATACATGTCAAGAAAGCGCTTTTCAGCCATCCACGCAGGCCAAGTTGAGAATTGGTTCGTGTATAAGGGGACTTTCTTGGGGAAGTGTTCAAGAGGGAGACCAAACCGAGCGGCCTCCGCAACGAGCATACTAAGATCGAATTCCTTCACTGCAGGGTGTTGAGTTTCTACATTAAAGCATTGGTCGATCACTGAATGGTAATATTGCTCAATGTCTCGATAATCCGGAAGTAGCCGTTTGAGAGGCGCTGACACATCACCAAGGTAGGCTTCTGGAGCATCGTGCAGGAGTCCTGACAATTTATGTTCAGTAGGTAGCTTTTCCGCAATCATTACACAATGTTGCGCCACGCTATACTGGCCAACATGGCCGGTGAATCGATTGATGTTTGATAATGCAAAAGCGATTGTTTCTATTGAAGGGGTGGAATTCATGTTCGGTTCCATCGTGTAAGACGATCATGATGCGTCCTTTTAATGATATCTAATAGTTTCTTGCTTCTCCGCACAAAGCGGATTGAACTGCGTCGATTACTTCATTTTCATTCCCTGAATTGACGGCGATGTGCTGAAGCCAGTCTCTCAAGTTGGCAATTTCAGTTTTCAGGGCTTCCACACCTAACTCGTAGGTGTCTGTGCGACTGCGTTTGGCATCCTCGTCATCCCAAATAGGAATGTCGACACCATAACGCGTCTTAACATGAAGTACTGCAGTATTGTGAATATCAAAAGTGGTGGGGTGGTTATCAACAAGGCCGCTGCAGTATGCCCCAGTAATTACACCAACAAAATTCGCAACAGCATCCGCTCGAATCTCATTTTCAGTTTTTGAGATTTGCAGTTTGGTCTGGTCTTTAAGATCAATCATTGGTTACTCCGGCCTGAGAGGCTTTGCAGTTGGGGGAAATCCATAAACATTCAGTTCTAACAGCTGTACCTCGTCCAGCAGAGATGCGAGAACTTTTGACCTCTTTTCTCCAGTCAGGGAGTAGGTCGTTATATAGTTCAGAATCGTAGCCAGAAAGAACAACCATGCCTTTCAGTTCCTTGATCTGGTAAAGGAGTTGTTCATGGTCTTCGATTGTCATCTCGTGCTGATAATATCGATTACCAGAAACTCTAGTCTGAGGGAGGTAAGGAGGATCAAGGTAATGAAGGGTTGTGATGGCATCATGCTTTCTCATCACTTCGACTGCGGGCTTGCTCTCAATTAAAACTGACGCTAATCGTTCGCATATCGATGATAAATTGTCAGGGTATCGAGCCCAAAGGTGCATCGCGGTGGCGCATTTTCTTTTTGTGTCTAGCCTAAATCCTGTCGTTCCTTTATTTGCAGCCGCTGTGCCAAATCCCATCGTAGCCCTAACGACTAGTCTTCGCGCTTTTTCTATGGGCTCTTCACATGGTTCAAATGATCTTTCAAACTCGATTCGTGAATATGGCGTTAGCAAACAAAGCTCTTGAAGCCTTTTATTTGATTCCTCACAACGAAGGACTTGGAAAAGGTTCACTATGTCATTATCAAGGTCGTTATAAACCTCTGCGTATGATCTTGGCTTTTGGATAAGAACGCCAGCTGCTCCACCAAAAGGTTCGACATAGCAGGTATGTCGCGGGAAGTGAGAAATTACCCATTTAGCCAAACGAAATTTTGCTCCATGATATCTAATCACCGGGTGTTTAATTGCCATTAATAGCCTCTAAATACTTGTCTACATTCTGGTGGATCACTTCGAACTCAATTACCCAGACATAATCATTTGGATTTGATTGTCCGTATATGCTTTCCCATACGTGCTTGAACTGCGGCCAGTTCTCAAAGCCTTCTTTTTTGATTTGATCTTCGCACTTTCGTAGCTCGTTCAGTGTTTCAATTCGGACATCGGTAACTTTTAGAGTTAGTCGACTAGCCCATCTAGGCATATGAATTGAAGGAGTCCAAACCATATCTAGATCGCAGTCCGCTTTGTATAAGCAGTGGCGTTCCGTCTTCAGTTGTCGGGGGAGAAATTGCGGGGAAAGTCTACATCCTATCCATTCGTGATAAGTGAATTCGTGATTATCCCAAGATTCATGATCTGCGTCTGGGTCAGGAGTAAACGTTTCTCGAACGTAAATCAGATCCCCGATCCAGCAAGGTGCAGAGACGATGTCGTGTTGATATTTGTTATCAAAAGTCTCTTTTCGAATAAGCGCACCCCATTTCCCTTTTTTGGGGTGGGGAGATGTTATCTTGGTTGGCTTGTTATCTTTCAGAGCCCAGCCGTCTTTAATGCTTACAGGTCTGCGAGTGACGGATTTTTTACCATAAAGAAGTGCCTTAACCATTTCAGAGTTAAAGATCATCGGTTTAATCTTCATTCTTCTTCGCCCCTTTATTTGTCATTATTGGTTTCAAGGAGCTTAAGTCGTATTTTATAGATTTATAAACCATAAAGAATGATGGAGATACGCCGTACTTTTTACACCAGTTGCTTAGTAGTTCATGTAACTGAATAGTTAGGTCATCTTCCTGTTGTTGAGTTACATCTGGATAGTCGTTCTCAGCGCCCCAAGCCATCAAGCCAGCTTGATCTGCCATGTATTCAAGAATAAAGTCAGCATCGGGAAACATTCGTTCATTTGGCGGCGTCTCGCACTGGGCCAAATAAGCATGCTTAACATCACTCATGCCAACTTGTCTTTTGGTATGTCCATCTTTACGAGCGGCTTCCAGGCAAGCTTTTTTTGTGTCGTAAGTGCCGTTTGCAAAGTTCTTGTCGTCAAAGCTGTAGCACCATTGTTTGGTCATAATGGTCACACTTCCTTTATTATCAGCGTGGCTCTTTTGAACGTGTCTGCTCACAGAGAACGCTTTTTGAACAATAACCAACACCGGTGGCTAATTAAGCCTCTGGTGTGGTTTATGGGGAGGGCTAAGAGTTATTGCTATTG
Organism: Vibrio porteresiae DSM 19223; assembly: GCF_024347055.1. Lineage (NCBI taxonomy): Bacteria > Pseudomonadati > Pseudomonadota > Gammaproteobacteria > Vibrionales > Vibrionaceae > Vibrio > Vibrio porteresiae. The sequence goes on along the minus strand of NZ_AP024895.1, from coordinate 2,268,356 downwards.
AATGAATTGAAGGCACCATTTTTACTTTTACCTTTATAAGGCTGGTGGCTTTTGAAAAAGAAAGCGCTATGTTCAGGCATTTCGCCTTCGAGTATTCGTGATATTTCACGCTCAAATTCAATTTCACTCAATCGACGCGCGACTTCACGACGATGGGATAGCGTTTGGTTTGTTTTTGCATCGGCAGGTATTGCGGTTGGGCGCATTTCCATTATTCCATTAACCGCATTATCGATATCTGACTGTTCCATAATGATCCTTAAAGTAATTGGCTAGCTTCACTTGCAAACATGTCAACAAACGATTCGGTTATAGAAACTCCTGACGGAATCTCTCTGCAGACTCCATAACCATTCTTATCGTTCTCTGGCTTTATCAAGGTGAGATTTACAACGTTCATAAAACATAAAGTGCTAAAATATTCGTCGGAAACGGTGACGGTACCAAACTGAGTACTTATTACTTTTGCCATGGTAATTCCTCGCGAGAATCCACGTTATAGACGAGCGATACACTCTTTTAATTGCTGATCGGTTGCCTTGCCAATGATCTTAAATTGCTCGCGTTTCACGGTAGATTCCCAACGCATATCGGCAAGCTCTGAGATAAGAACGAAAGGGGAGGTGGATACAACTATCGCTCTTTCGTAACGTTGAGCACCACTAGCCAGCTGATAGTCAGGCTTTATTGGCTCAACCACATCACCAACCGCTACTTTGCGCAGCTTTGCGTCTTCGAAATTGATTAAGCGACGGGAGGTATTATCTTCTGTAGTCCCTGCCATTTTGACGCAGTACTTTGCAGGTTCATATTCAAAGATACGGTCAATAACGCCATGGCTAGGGCCTTCAAAAGAGCGAACATCCAGCTCAACCCCCAGTTCAAAAGGTGGGGCAGGCTGGTAAGTATCAGCCCAGTCTTTAATTGCTTCGCGATGGATATCTTGGATGTAAAAGCTAACTTGATCCATGTCATCGACAAACATCGAATCGACGTCCCAACTGCCGTGGGTATCCATGTACTTAGCCAAATCGTAAGCGTCAATACCACTGTAGTAATGCTTAACAATATCGCTGGCGAAATCCTCAGCTTCACTTTCGGATACACTGGCTAGGTGACCGCTTTTAACTGCCTTCAGCGCGCCAGCTTTCTTCATCTCATCGGTCAGCTCTGGACGTGGCGGGATATCAATACCTAGAGCATTTTTCAAAATGTTCATGTTGTTCCTTATTAATTAAGTTATTCGGGGAAATCTCGATCATTACGCTTGGGGTGGGTGTACTTATCGGTTTTCTGATTTGAACTTACACCAGTCAATCTCTTTGATCTTTTCGACTACGGCATCAATTTCCTGAACTCGATCCAATACTCTTTTGAAGTTGGAAGAAGGAATTTCTGCAATGGCCGCGGCTGCTTCAAAGTTAAGACCGTCGACGAAATACCTTTCCAACGCTGTGATTTGAGATTCACTTCTTATATTGGTAAGAGATATTAATAGCTCCAGGCGCTCTTTCTTTTCTAAACCCTGAATCATTATTTGCTATCTCTCGTCAGCTGGTCTCTTAGGTTAGGAGGCGTTCCTTTGATGGTTAAAGTGTCAGTTTCCGGATCGTAGAAGACTCGCTCACCGAAAATCATGGCGTCAAAACTAATATTTAAGCCACCGCCTGCACCAACGTACTTAGTTAGTTTTTTGATGACAGAATCTTCGGTGGGGAATTCGCTCTCAAGGTCGTAGCCATTAGAGGTAATGTATTGATTGAATGATTGTCCGGATTCATACACTGGCAGCTCCGCAGACAGATCGCTTACGACGATGTTATCGCCATTGTTTTTCTTGTCTTTACAGTAGTCGGACACTTGCTTTTTCAACTGCAGGCTTTCTGATTTTTCGAGCTTTGAGTCCGAAATGAAATCAGAAACAGCCTGAAGCAAAACTGTATTTTGTTGCTTGGCGTCAAAGGCGACATCCGCACAAAGAAAGTCGAGGAAGAAATCGCTAACGCGTCGACCAGCCCGGCCCTTTATAAAAGACAGGTGGTAATAGTCGTCACTATTCCTCGCAAAGTAGCTAGATAAATTGAACTGTGCAGCGATGGTCATTTGAGGGATGTCCAGATAATCCGTTTGGTTAATCTGGTGGGCGCCTGGCAAGACAGACAATCCGTGCTTAGATGGAACAACGCAGATCATCAAGTAATCTGTAGCTAAGCATTGGTATTGGGTGATGACCAATACGCCAGTATCTGCGAAAGGATATTTTGACAGTTCGCGAACAATGCCTTCGCCATAGGTTTTGGTCATGTCGTACCACGACGTTGAGCCGTCAACATATGAATCATAAACAGACTTAAATTCACTGTCCGACTTAAACACGCCAAAGGCCTTAGGTTTACCACGGAAAGTAAAGTGAAGATCGTTAACTAGGTCATCGCAAGTGCTTGCGATAGGAAGCTCGTGGTTTCCGAATGAAATAGTTAGCTCACCATCATCAGATTTTGATAGCTGGTGGATTTGGAAACTTTTGACATTAATGGACACGGAAAACTCCTTTAGTAAGTAATAGCTAAGATTAAAAGAATGAAGGCCAGCGCTAACTGGAAGCGAGTGATGGTTTTGGCTTCCATCGCTCGTTTTTCTTCCCAATTCCTAGGACTTAGTATTTTTTCCTGCTCTATTCGCTCATGCTTATTCATGATCAAACCCAGCTTTCTTTTTACATTGGTAGGAAATGACAACAAGTTCGCTATTGTTGTTCTTAATGAAACGTTCACCTCCAGAAATACAAGATTGTTTTTCCTGAAAGTTTTCTATTTCCAATTTCTGTTTGTCATCCGAGTGTTCTGGTCCAAAAATGACAGTAAGAATAAGAACCCACATTTGCGCCTCCGTACTTTTTGATAGTTCAAAAAGAAGCCTCTTTAGTCCCGATAGGTAAGCGAAACCTAAAACTAAAGAGGCTGTGAACCACAATCCAATTCGTGGAAAAGCAGTGGTATGGCATCCCGCGGAGGAATCGAACCTCTCACGTCCTTCCAGCTTTTTACGTACTGGCTTAGAAGGCCAGTGCTGGTTCGCGGGACAACTGGTTGAAATCGGGCTGCGCAGGCTGTCAGGACTGCTGGTTAGTTAAGACGCAATTAATGGATAACTCAGCCCGATATTCAAAATAGGAAGGTAGTTTTACTTGTTCTCGCAATTTACTATTTTGAGAGTGGCCTGCGATGTCGGTGTGAGCCTTTGGGAGTTTATTCTCCTTCCTTTACAACGGATTCGTTTCGCCTTTCATCCGTACCGAGCTATTTATCTGCCAAGCCACTCTCAAAATGGCGGGACAAGCCTGCCATCGACGCATAAATACCGATAAGTAGTTACGCGATTAACGCCTTTCCGCTGGTCATACGGTTACGTCGTCCGTCGTTAGTATTAGCGGTGCGATAAACACCCTGGCTAACTAACCGATTATGTTGTCTTTCCAACTGTCATAATGGTCACATTCGAGGTAAAGAATGCCCATTCCGATAAGATATTGCTGCTCGTCTACGGCTAGGAAGGAATTCCACCTAGCTTCAGCTTCCATTCATTTCTGATTGGCGTGGATTACGTCTATATCATCGACACCACCTTGGGTCACCTTAAGCTATCGCCTGCTTAATCATGATTATTAAATTTGAAACACCTCTATGCAGTTCACTAGGCTTTATCGGCTATTTCCTCGCTACACTGTCCGATCATAAAGGCGTTTCAAATTGGCTCTTTACAAGAGCCGAATATAATCTTGGATACGTCGTCTTATTGGTGGGCCGCTAACTATTTTTCAGCGCACTGCCAATGCACTTGCCAATGTTGGCATTGCTAGACTTACTGCCCAACTTTGTTGTTTTTTATTTTTCGAGTTGGCTTCTCGCCAGAGTTATCTGAGTCAGGTTGTTTTCTATCCTCTTACCAAAGAAAGAAAACCAAGATTATTAATAAGTTTGCCTCTACCATACCGCCGAGACTGGGCGGGGCTTGCTCACATACAAATTGCTGTAACGTTGAACAAGGTTTGTTTCACGAAATTACTGTCGCCCATTCGTGGAGCTTGGGCTGACCTCTTTAGCTGATGTTGATACTAAAGTTATCGTTCATGGTTCATGTTTTTAAAGAGCGTATCGGCTAACCGATGAAGCCAATGTACACAAAACGTGTTTGCTAGTAAACACGTTTTGTGTGTATTTATTTGATTGAGGATCTTTTTGTGAGCTACATTGCAAAAAAATGAATAGAACGGAGTGTTTTTTCTGATGAGAAATGTGATGGGTGACGCTGGCGGGTGTGTTTTGGCAATAAAAAACCCCGCAAAGCGGGGTTCTAATGAGATGGTGAGGTTTTAGAATCGATATCCAACACCGAGAGTCCATGTTGAAACTTCGATGTCACCAGAAAATTCAGTTTTTTCATATGATGCGTCTAGAGCGACAGATTTGGTTAGATCTACTTGCAGGCCAAGTCCGTAAGCAAACGCATCATCGTCAGCTGACGCGAAGCCTGAGTATTCACCTTGAGCTAAACCAACCAAACCATACACGCTAAAATAGTCGTTAGCGCGAAGGGTTGGCCCTACCATATATGAGTAATAATCAAGATCTAGGCTAATGCCATTACCAGAGATGCTTTTGGATGTGTGAGTGAATGTAGTAATAAAGCCAAATGACTCATCGATATCTCTGCGCCACTTTAAGCTAAAGCCTGGTGCATCATCAAAGAGCTCAACACCTGATACTTCAACAGTGCTGTTGGCATACCCAACTGAAATAGTGTTCTCTGGCTTCGCTTTTTCAATATCATCTGCCGCCAGTGAGTTCGCTGATACCCCAGCAAGAGCTAACGCTACTAAGACAACCTTTTTCATCGTTTTTCCTTTCTTATGAATGTTGTTGATATGAATCAATTCCATTCTCTAACAAAGTGTGAACCGATGTCTAATTAAATAGTAAATCTTTGTAAAAAAATAGAAGTCAATCCGTTGGGCGCAGTGTTTTGAATTGCCATGAATGTTCTAGAATGCTGTTGGTACAATGAAGTAGTCGCCGTTTGAGCCGTAGCCTATGCGATATGTAGCAACTTCATCCTTAACGACTGAGACTTTTGTTTCAAACATTCCGCCACCACACACGCCGTTTGGCTGCGCACTTATTATGTAGTTACCAGGTATCACGCTTACCTTGAAATATTCTCCTGAATCAAGATCTGCCGCGGCTGAACCGTTAACATAAACTCTACTCGAGCATCCAGATCCGGAAAATCCCTTGTCTCGTTTGACTATTAACGTGGCATTTCCTTCTTTTGGTAGAAACTGACCGTTCTTAAAGATGTTCTTTGATTGAACAGCATCTTCATTTGATACGGGCGCCGTTGCGCACCCCCAAAGTAGAAATAAACTAGCGGTGACAAATAAAGCTTTTTTCATGAATAAAGCCTATTGAGCAACTGTAACAATTTTTACACCCAGTTCATGGGCCTTTTGCATCTTGCTTGTTATTTCAAACTTACCCGTGTCACCCATGATCAATAAATCAAGTTTTTTACTAACACCACCCAGTACAGTTGCTCCCTTTTCCTCAAGAAGTTCTTTTACTTTGGCTCTTGGGGCTGGAAGCGTCCCAGTTATAGCCACCTTTACATTCTCAAGCTTTAAGGCGCTAAGCAATTCGTCAAGAGACGCTAGTTCTCTTTCTATTTCAGCTTCTTTAATCTGTTTTTGCGCTAGCTTCTGTTGTTCTTTGGCCTCTGACTTATCTTTATTCCATTCGTCCAATTTTTCTGAGATGTAAGGTATGTCTTTTAAATACACCTTATCTCCATTCTGCATGGTAATGGCCCATTCAGATGATATGTACCGAATGTCTCCATAACGAGTATCAATAGCGCGAATCGATATCCCATTTTTAGATAAGGCTAAAGGGATCATCTCTCTTTCTCCGTAGTCGGACCATGGGTTGTCTGCAATAATTGCATCCCCTTGAGAAATTCCTAGTAGCTCAAAAACTGTCATTTTGTGTTCCTTGGCTGGTTAGAGTAAAACCGAGTACCAAAACACTCTGCCTATAATCGTAATTCTTTGCTCCAAGACCTGAGATGCTGTGTACTCTCTTGGTGGGTATTCATATTCGTTAAAGCTAAAAATTCTTATTCCGCCGCCAGGCAGTTTATAAAGCCGCTTAATAAAAAGCTCACCATTGTGATTAATGGCAAATATCTTGCCGTCCACCAGCCTTTTATCGCCTGTGTCGATTCCTACTGTAGAGCCATCTGGAAGAACCGGCTCCATGCTGTTGCCATGAACCGCAACGCAAACCGCGTTTTCTGGTGAAACGTTATATCTTCTTAGAGTTGATTTGGCGAAGCGAAGTCTAAATCCATGATCATGCTCTACATCGCTGACAAAACCATTCCCTGCTGATAGTTTTACTTCTGATAAAAACGGCACTGCAACCTCATCCGAACCGATCGGGGTGCTGCTGTCCCATACCTGCATGTTTCCGAGGATTTCGGCATTGCTGCTTACTTTCTTTTCCTGCTCCAAAGTCGAGCCAAATAAGAGAGATTCTGTAGGAACTCCTAAGGCCGATGATATTACCTCCGCATCATCAAGGCTTATGCTGCGAATCCCAGATTCGTAATTACTGATACGAGAAGCTCCCCACCCACATTTTGTAGCTAAGGCTCTCTGACTCAGGTTTTGATTTTCTCTCAGCTGCTTAAGTCGCAGCCCCACTTCGATTTTTTTACTCATAAGCAGAAATTAACACGCTCCGTGTTTACTGTATGCACACTTTTTGTGTTTACTACCGCACACGTTTTGTGTACATTAGTCTCATAGTGATAGGGGTGCACGATGAATAGAATTTCAGAGTACAGAAACAAAATTGGAGTTAGCCAAGCAAAACTCTCCAAGATCGTAGGTGTGACACCTTCTGCGATCGGCAATTACGAATCGGGCGTTCGAAACATAAATGTCGAAATGTGCTGGAAAATAGTGAAGGCACTAAATCAGCTGGGTGGCGATTGCCTATTTGATGATGTTTTCCCGGAGCCACAGAAAGATTCTACCGCAAGCCAGTAAAGGCGGTAACCACCAACTAGAGGATCAAATGGTGAATAAGAAAGAAATGGTTAATAAGACAATTGCTGGCGTTACAGGTGGCAAAGAGGCTGTTGCGGCAGTTTTGGGTATGTCGATAGATAGCTTTAACAACCACCTTTACGAGAAAAAAGGGTCTCGCTTTTTCACTGTTGATGAGCTGGTGGAAATGGCCGATCTGACAGAGACGGCTTTTGTGGCTGATTACTTTGCCGGCAAGGTTGGACACATGGTTGTTAAACGCCCTGAGATTGCCAATTTAGACAGCGTTGACATGTTCGATTGTCATCTTCATCTGAATTCTGTCAAAGGCATGTTGGACAAAACTATCGAAGAAGCCAAAGCCGATGGTGTGTTTGACAGAGAAGAACGCAAAGCCATTAAGGAACTAAAACAGGAATATCAGGCTACGTTCGAGGCCTTTATGGTCAAACTCGATGCGTTATATGCAGAGTGATTCACTCACAAAACTGATAAGTAATATTAATCAAATAAGAGAAGAACCGATGCAAGTAGCTAACGAAAAGCAAAACGTGGAGTTATGGTCTGGGAAGGTCACCGCCTATCCACGCGAATATTTTTTCAAGCCTTGTCAGTGGTCTTACGTAGTTAGTATCCAAGTCAAGTCTGATAGCCGCTCTCAAGTGGCTCGGACCGTAGAACAGACCAATTGGGTCGGAGTCCGTAAGGCCGAGTTCGTTCGATTTCTCAATGAGTTCTTCATCACTCATTGTTTCACTAAGGGCAATAAGCTGTGCATATTTTCCGGTTTGGTTATCTGCCTTTATAGCCTTCTCTGCTGGGCTGTAAACCACGGCGAAGAGAGAAAGAACTGTCACGAGAGCACCATAAATAAATGTCCCAGACACCTGGGCAAAAATAATTGTGCCAAGAAGCAACTGACCAAATGTAATAACTCGGTCAACTCTGCCCCAGAAAGTACACAAATAGGATTCGAAATACCGGTTGTGATGAATGGTGAATACGATCTCGTGACGGCTCATTGTTGTTTCCTTAACGCTTTGGTGGTGGGACGGGGTCTCTTGGTCCGTTCCCTTGTTTGTTTGGGATATAAGTTTCCCCACTGCCTGACTCGCAGAACAAATACATATCAAAATCCTTCTATTGGTGATTATTTGGTCGCCAATGCAGTCTATTGGTTGTTTGGTCGCACATCAAGCAATAGAGGCAGTTTGTGCGTTCTGGCTTAAAGAAAGACGTACACAAATTGATTGTTATTGATTTTTTATTGATGACTTTGAACTGAGGATGGCTTGAGAGATGGCGTTAAGCCGTGGCAACGACTTAACGCCTGGTGACATTCTCGCGAGGAATTACACCTTGCCAAATGATTAAGGATCTTAAGGCGATGAAAAGAGTAGCACTGAAAGCCCGTTTCGTGAATAACAAATTATCCTATTTCTGTTTTCTTCACGGAAAGTGTGTGGCTGTCGCTCGTGAACTTGTTCTTGCAAAGTTCGAGGAGGCTAATCGTGGTTGACCAAAAAAATCAGATCGATATTGATGACATTAATCGTTCCGAGTGGCAGAAGAGCTGGGATGAAGTCTCGCTAGCTAAAAAGTTAGGTAACGATCAACTTGTTAACCAAAATTCTGGATGCGTCGAGTGGTACACACCAAAGTGGATAACAGATTTGTGCGCTGAACTGATGGGGGGGATTGATTTGGATCCTGCATCTTGTGAGGTGGCAAATAAGTTTGTTGGTGCAAAGAATTTTTACACGAAAGAAGATGATGGTCTTCATAAAGACTGGTTCGGGAACGTTTTTATGAACCATCCGTTTGGTAAGCCAGAAGTCGCGTGCAAGCGTAGCAAGTCAGAACCAAGCAAGTTCCTTTGCAATAAGGAACGCTGCAAAAGTCGCGGGTATCACAATGAGAGTTATGTGCCCGGCAATGCAGATTGGATAAATAAACTCGTTGATGAATACGAGAACGACCATTTCAGACGCGGTTGCGCCTTAACCTTTGCCAGCACTTCAGAAGGCTGGTTTAAGCCTCTTTATCAATTTCCGCATTGCTGGCTGTATGACCGGGTCAACTTCATTGATGCTAGTGGTAACGAGATTAAGGGGGCGCCTAAAGGCTGCGTTATCTCATTCCCTGGAATCGAAATTCAAAAAATACACAAGCTGTTTTCGAAATATGGCCATGTAGAGCAAGGAGTTTGATATGAACAAGGTTCATCAATATCAGGGTATTACTGGACTTAAGAATATCGCTAAGCATGTCGGAATGAATCCTAGCACCCTTGCCACTCGCGTTATTGAGCATAAGTGGCCGATCGAAAAAGCTGTAAATACTCCGGTTAAAAAGGCCGGTTCTAGAACTGCAAAAAAAGTAGATGCTATTTCTGTCAAGACTGTGTTCGGCGTCAGGTTCCCAGATGAGTTATCTCCGCTATGGCGCTTGTCGTTAGGCATGAAATTTAAGCAGAAGAAGGTTGAGGCAGAATAATGAGCATGGAGTTAATGGTTAAGGCCATGAAATGCAAGGTGGGTAATCCACTTAGAAAATTGGTGCTCATTAAACTTGCAGATAATGCCAACGATCAAGGTGAGTGCTGGCCTTCGTATGAACACATTGCTGAACAGTGTGAAATTAGCAGACGCTCAGCAATAAATCACATTGATGCTCTCATTAGTGCGGGATTGCTTAGAAAAGAAATTAGAAAGGGTGGTCCAAAAGGCAATTCTTCGAATTTATTTTATATCAACTTTAATGGTGCAGCAGATTCACTACCCCCTAGTGCAGGAGATTCACTAGGGGTGGTGCAGGAGATTCACCCCACTAGTGCAGGAGATTCACTACCCCCTAGTGCAGGAGCTGCACCCAGAACCAGTCACTCTTTAGAACCAGTCAATGAACCATTAGAAGATCTTGTTTCGAGCGAGCTCAAAACCGCATTGGCGAGTGAACCTGTTTTATTTCAAATACCCGTTAAGGGAAAGAATAAGTTTCACCCAGTAACTCAGTCAGACATAAGGGAGTGGGGCGAACTATATCCAGCTGTAGATATACACCAGCAGCTTAGAAACATGATTGGGTGGTGTTTGGGGAATCCAACGCGTCAAAAAACAGCGTCAGGAGTAAGTCGTTTTATTCAATCTTGGCTTGGTCGAGAGCAAAATCGCGGTGGTGGTTATTCTCAAGCGGTTCCAGCTGGTGGCGTTCCAGACTTTCACAGCGGGGACACTACTTGGGCTAATGGCTTGGACTTGGGAGGCAGCAATGAAACAAGTTACTGAACTAGCAAAATCCTTTCACCCTGGTTCTGATCGTGCAGAGCACAGTATGGGAGCTCAGCGTTCCGTTCCTGAGTCTGCGGTGATGTTGGTGAATCGTCTGTTTGCTGATCTGCAGGTCATATTCCCTGCATGGAGACTCGCATTCCCAACTCAGACGGCTCTTGATAATGCAAAACGAACCTGGACATTGGCATTGTTCGAGAATGGCATCCATCACTCTGAGCAGATCAAACTTGGACTTCGAAAAGCGAGGGCTTCAGGAAGTCCTCATATTCCAAGTGCTGGTCAGTTCATTAACTGGTGTCGACTTACACCAGAAGATCTAGGTCTACCTTCGGTGGAAAAGGCGTTTTCTATGATCGGGCTAATGAGAGATTCAGTGACCAAGCGAACCACTCCTGAGGTGATTCAAGCGGCGTTTAATCAGATTGAGTATTGGGATTTAACTCACCTGTCCGAAAAAGATCTATTCCCGATTTTTAAGGCACATTACCAGAAACTGATCGAGAAGGTGTCTCGTGGTGAGGACATCTCACAGTTATGCCCCAAGGCTCTGCCAAAGAATAAAGTGACCGAGACAATAGAACAAAAGCAAAAGCGAAAAGAGAGTGGATTTAAAAACATAGAAAATCTTCGGGCCAAGTACCCAAGCCTACGAGCAAAAAGATTGGGGAGGACAAATGGCTAAGGAAAGCGATCTTTTATCTCTCATGACTTCAAGGAGAAAAGCTTGGAGTCCGGATGAAATATGCAGAGAAATGGGTATCTCAGTTTTTGAATTGGTTCGAATTATTTCTAAAGCGCGAAACGACGGCCACATTTCCTTTGATTCCTGCGGTACCACAGGATTTACAAACAAGGCATGGCTTGGATAGGAGAATGATGATGGGAAGCTTGATTTTAAACGATTCTAAATTTATCAGCACCTTTGATTTATGGAATAAGTTAAATGAGTTTCGAAGAGAAGAGTCTCACCCTCCGATACGCCATGGTGATTTTCTTGCGAGAGTGGAGGACGAAATCGACGATTTAGGGGGGCACGAAATTTTCGCACACCCACAAAATCACCAGAACATTCGTGTATATAAACTCAATCCCGATCAAGCCCTTCTCGTTGGAATGAGAGAATCCAAGGTGGTTCGCAAGAAAGTTCTTGAATGGATAAAGAACCTAACGCAACCCCAACTGCCAAGAACCTACGCGGAAGCTTTACAGCTTGCGGCCGATCAGGCCAAAGAATTGGAGTTTAAAGATCAGCAACTGGCGATCGCTGCACCAAAAGCTGAGTTTGCGGATGCTATCGCTGGCGCTAGTAAAGGGGTTCTTCTTGGTCAATTTGCTAAGACGGTTGGAATGGGGCCTGTAACCATTTTTAGGGTGTTACGCGAGATTGGTATCTTTATGAGCTCTTCGGGTCAATACAATATGCCTTATCAAGAGTATGTGAACCGCGGCTACTTCACTGTGAAGCAGGGAACTTATGAAACAAACACGGAGACTCGTATTAGTCACACAGCATTGATTACAGGGAAAGGGGAGATGTGGTTGCGTAAGAAACTTATAGACACTGGGCATCTTAAGGCGGTGGCTAAATGTTGATTATAAGAGTGTTGCCTAAAAGCCGCGCAATTGACGCACTAGTCATCTGCTACAAAAAGAATCGTACTTATACGCACAACGGCGAGAGGTACTTTGTCGAGAGTTTAAGTGTCACCGGTGCTGGGCGATCTTCTAGGATTGAGGCCGTTTTAAGATCTGTATGGGAGGTCGATTGTGGAAATAATTAAAAAGCTGGCTCTGCTTTTGGCTGCAATAATTGGGGTAATTTTTATTGTAATGCTTGTAGAACGTCTAGAACTCTCGGTGGGGTGGAAGATGTCTACCCTTTATATTTCGCTGTGCTCCTACCTTTATGTTGTCTACGTCATATCCGATATGTCAACAAAGAAAGAGCCCAACGGATGGGATGATGAGCTGTGATTAAACTCTTTGACTTGTTGTATGACCAGCTAATGGCACTGACTTATCTGGACGTGATCGTTGCGTACTTCATTGCGTCGTTCTCTCGTGCTGTATTTGCTTCGCTCTTTAAGCTGTATCAAACCCTTCTTGATGAGTGGTTCTATTACAACGCTTCTCGACGCATGCTAATAGGTGCTAAATGTGCAGTGATGCAGACATTTCAGTCCAAAGAAAGGGCAAGAGCTTACAACCGTTATCTTGAAGCGGTTTTCAGAACGGGGAAGGGTAGAAGAGAATGAATGCATATAATGTGGGAATCGACCCTGACTCAGATCGCCATGGTATTGCCGTCTACCTTAATGGAACTCTTGTACAACTACATAACCTCCAGTTACTCGAAATAAGAGAGTTGTTGTTAAACATGCTGAATGAGGGCTGTGTGGTAGCGCACATAGAGGACACCACTGTTATCAATACTAGATTCGAAAAAAAAGGCGTTAAGAACGAAAAGGCAGCTACTGCCATTGATAGGTCCATTGGAAAAGTTCAGCAGGCTCAGGTGGAGGTAGAGCGGTTATTGGTCTCAGTCGGCATTCGATATACCAAACAACGTATAAGTAGCGCATGGAAAGACTCTAAGTCTGGAAAGAAACAGTTTGAGCTTATCACTGGCTGGAATGGGCGTAGTAATGAGGATACCAGAAGCGCTGCCTATATATGTTTCATTGGGATGGGCAATGCCATTGCAATGGGGCGTTCTGCCATGAAGAGCTGGAATGGGTGATGCCATGAATTTATCAGATCTAATAAGAGGCAAGTCGTTAAGTTCTTCGAGAAGAGCCAATATGAATATTGCACTCCAAGCTCTACGAGTTCAGAAAAAGATGACTACAGAGGCGTTGTCGAAAGTGCTGGGAATGAAGAGAGAGTCTGTAAGTAGAGTAATTGGCGATTTAAAAGCTCATGGATACCGCGTTGTATCGGTAGTAAATAGTGATGGCCGTTACTGGTTTTATGAATACAGCCTAGAAGATTAGGAGTTCAGTTCATTGTTAGTGCTTCAACCATTCTTGCAGTTCGACCTTGGAATAATGATGTTCAAGCCGGGGAAAACATTATTAAACGAGCTGACAAAGATGAGCAAAGGAAACCGGCTTCTATTAATGCCTTTGCCTGATGAGCTAGTTAACGTTCCCAGCGGAAAGCTAAATTACCCTGTATTTCAAAGTGGTTCTAAGACGCTGGCTGATAAGGTGAGTTTAATTGAATTTTTCACCCACTCCGAAGTGAGGAAGCGCCTTGGTAATTTCCAATCGTGGGTGGAAAAGATACCCCACTGCCAGCTATCTGATGGGGAATATTGCGATCACAATCTTACGATAATGAAATGTGGACGAGGTGCGCTAAGAGTTTGCTGGCATCATGATAATGAATTCAGGGATAGCGCTGACGATCGCTGCATTGATTTGGCCGAAAAAAACCTAATGTTGTTTTCTCTCGAGCGTATCCATAGACAGTTGAGGCTGGAAAGGGACCGCGTTGTTTCATTACAAGAACTCTGCTGGTGGAGTGTTATAAACGGCGTTTATGACGCATTACCCAAATCGATTGCGGATGAGGTTATTGGGGTAAAACAGAAGCATGATCAAGGAAAGCTAAATCCGAGACGACTTGAATCCGACGATAGATTAAAGCCAGATTCAAAGGAATCAATTTCACGATTAGCAAAGGCTGTGATCTTAAATATTGATGAAGAACCACCAGCCCTGTACATGGCGAAGCCGAAAGAAATCACTTGGCACAATGAGAAGTACCTCGGTTTTGTTAGATCGCTCCCGTGCGTTATTACAGGAAAGACAGAAGGAGTGGTGGCTCATCATTTAATCGGCCACGGCGAAGGAAAAACAGGGGGAAAGGCCCACGACTTGTTTACTATCCCTCTGCATGCAGACGAGCATAGAGTTTTTCACGATGACCCCAAAGGGTGGGAAGAAAAACATGGTTCTCAACTATTTTACGTGAAACAAACTATCAGCAAGGCCCTTCAGATGGGCGCCATCATTTAGGAGACAACATGGATAATCAACATAAGAAAATCAAAGGGTATCGGGATTTGACTCAAGAGGAGATCGACGCGATGAATGCGATAAAAAAAGAAGGGGAACGCTTAGGCATTCTTATCGAGGAAATGCGCGCCAATCTTCAGTTAGATCAAAGATGGGTTTCAATCGCTGAGACGCATTTGCAGCAAGGCGTCATGGCTGCTGTTCGAGCGGTGGCTCAGCCAGAGTCTTTTTAGTAGGCATTGTTAAGAGCTGCTTTGGTGGCTCTTCTAGATGTGCTTGTAGTATTTTTCGTTGCGTTTGCTACGCTACTGTTCTCATTGTTAATTCAGCTCTCGCGAGGGGAAGTTTATGGGATTAGTTGTCAATATTGAACATTGGCCAATGGCTGCGGCAATTGCCTTGGCTACCGAAGGCGTTAGAGCAAGCTACAACCATGGTGGAGGGTTTGGCGGCGGCTTTGGCGCGACTGATAGAGAGATAGGATCCAAACTAGATGGAGCAAAGGTTCTTGCCGTCATTGAATGCATCGGAAAGAAGTTTAAGCATTTAGAAGATTGGATGCTATTTGCATATGCATCACCAGGTTGGAATGATACTAGAAATCGAGAGCGGTTCCTAACCACTGCACTTAATGACTGGGCCTTTGCTTGGTTGGCGAAAGGAGTTGTCGTTCAAGAACGAACCGGTTCAAAATTCAGGGTAATACTACCGCTTATAGCTAGTGCTTTTGCTCTTGAGCAGGCTTCAGGTGCTAAGGTGGATAATGTAAACGGTGATATCTATTATTCATCAGCTGTGAAGAGAGAGTCTTTAATATCAATGCTGGTGGATGATGATTGCATACTGAAAGGAGAATACAGCGATGCGTTCAAGAAAAAGAGAAAGCGTTATTATCAGGCCAACTGGTCACGATGGCAGGAACATATAGAGATTGCTAGAACCATTCTCATTAACTATGACAAGTATGCTCAGAAATTGTTTAAAGAAGAGCTTGAAAACAAAATGATGTCAAATTATACTATGAATTCCTAGTTTGGGTTATTACGCCTGAACAACATAAACCGCCACTCGGCGGTTTTTTTGTGCCTCAAATTCTCTCCTGTTTATCCAGCTCGAATAAGGTCCATCCTTAGGGGGTGGGTATGCGTATGAATGAAAAAGTTTCCAGCTCTCTGTCTTACTTCTGGAACACGATGATTGGTGTGTTCGGTTCGGTATCTACTGACGCGTATATGGTTATTATTGCTCTTGTTGGCATGCTATTAACTGCGTTCATTAATAATTACTGGCAAAAGAAAACATTCAAGGCCAACTTTCCTGAGAACAAAAGTTAATGAAGAGCGCTATATCTCGAATGATTGCGGCTGGAGCTAGCGCTTTGGCTATGGCAACCGTAATGATTGTTCCCTTTGAGGGCTCAGAGAATAAGGTCTATTACGACGTCGCTGGTGTTCCAACTGTTTGTCATGGTCATACAGGACCAGACATCATTGAAAGTAAAACGTACTCTCCACAAGAGTGTGACGATCTTTTAAAGAAAGACTTGGAAAGGGTCAAGGCTCAAGTCGATCCTGTAATTCTGGTAGACATACCTGAGCACACGAGGGCTGCACTTTATTCGTTTGCTTATAATGTTGGTACTGGAGCCTTTACTCATTCCACCCTCCTAAGAAAGCTGAATGCCTCCGATATTAATGGCGCGTGCTTAGAGCTTAAGCGATGGGTATACGCTGGAGGCAAGAAGTGGAATGGCCTGGTTAGTAGAAGAAAGGTGGAAGAAGACATATGCAGCTATCGTCCTCCCTGAAGGTCTTGAGTGTCGGTTTGATTTTCCTATTAATTGTTACCTTGTCTGCGCTTTACGCTGTAGAACGTAAAGGCCGGTTACTTGCTGAGCTTGAGCGTGACAATGTAACAAAGCAAAGGGATTCGCTATTGCTCACCATAGTTGAGCAGAAAGAGCGGATTGAATCCTTCAATACTCTTGGGATAAAGAACAGTGAGCAACTTACTGCCGCAAAGAAAGAAATCGATCGTCTTAACGATAGGTTGCGCTCTAGCTCTGACAGGTTGCTCGTCAAAGCCGAGTGTCCAGTCTCAATGTCTAGCTCCACCAGCTCCGGAGGCATGGAGCATGAAAGCCCCGCCCGACTTAGCAGCTCAGCTAGAGAAGATTATATACACCTCAGACAAATGATGGCTGAGGTTAACCAGCAGGTTATTTATCTGCAGGACTATATTAAAACTCAATGTTTAAGGTGATTACATGGCAGACCAAGACTTAGCGGCCAGCAAGGCCTCTCAACAACAGATGTTGATCAATGAAGTAAACCGACTTGCTCAGCGCGTGCAAGACAAAGCAGGCGTAACGGTAAAGAGCATTTCTTTCCAATCTATGACGATTCAGTCTGGCGATCAAACATCAAATAAAGTGCAAATTAGCTCTATTGAATTTGAATAAATCACTCGTTTTGACGGGATAATCTAATCAAACTAGCCCGCAAAATCATTCACAACTTTCAAAGAATGTCAAAGTGTGGATAAGTATTATTTCTTTGGCCTTTCTTTGGTGAAAAACATTATTAAACAATAACTTACGTGTTGTTTTGATTGTGGATTAAATATGGGGAGGGCGGGTCAAAACCTTGTGTACATTTGAGTGTACACCGCGCCCTCCAGTATATTTTTATACCCGCGAAAAATGAAATTTAAATCCGGAGTGTTTTGGCTGCTCATTTTTCTGATAAGAAATGATTAGCTCACTTATGTGAATAACTTTTTGCACAACTTGAGGTCGGCAATGGAAACCCAATTGGCACAGAGAATGATGGAAATTGCTCAGCGTGACTCTCTCTCTGACGACCATGAACTTGTTCTAACAGCAAAGGAATTTGAAAAGGCAGCAATTGGCTATGCAGCTGAGCCACAAACCTGCGGTGTGAAAAATTTTCTCGGATGTTGGGCTAGGGCTAAAAAAGTTTATTCAAAATATACCGGTGAGCCTCTGATATGAAACACTCAAGTACAAACGAACACATCCACACTCCAATGGATGGCAGAGGCCCTAGAAAAGTTTTTGTGAACGGAAATGAAATTCCACATGTATTTTATGCCGACACAAAAAAAGGCATCGTAAGATTCAGCCCGGAACCAATCCGAACCAAAAAGAATTCCGATTATGTATATTCGAGAGTTCTGAAAGGTGAAGTGACTGTTGAGGAAATCTAAATGAAATTCCCAAAATGTTCAGGGTGCGAACGTCGCAAACAATGGATCAAGAAATGGAGCAAGATTGCTTATGAGCGTTCAAGAAAAATCATTGCTAATAGTAAAACTGACAACTCCTCTAACTCTTGAACAGACGGATGAAATCCAAGATCGAATCAACCGCGGCCTTGCTGACTTAAATGTCGCTTGCGTTATTTGTCCGCTTGAGTCAGAAATTCAATTTCACCAACCGATTGGTGAGCTGATCGATGCTCTGAAAAATCAGACGGTGGCACTTAACAATTTAGCCTCAAGCAATATCGCAATAGTTGATGAGATTTCTGCATTTCAGGATGAAGAGCCTGTAGATGAATTGAAAATACCGCAGACTTTATAATGCCCAGACGAATTCAAAAACAATGTCGTCTGCAAGGTTGTAATACCTTGCATCGAAATGCTAATGGTTATTGCGATGAACATTCAGAGCACGCCATGGGCTGGAAGCGAACTCAATTCAAAAATGGCAGTTCAAACAAGCGTGGTTACGGTTACTCTTGGAGAAAACTGAGAGAAAAGATCTTAAGTCGTGATGAGTATCTTTGTCAGCCCTGCTTGGCTAAAGGGCAAATCACTGCTGCAACAGAGGTGGATCACATTATCAATAAGGCCTCTGGCGGTACTGATGACGAGTACAACCTCCAGTCGATTTGTAAGTCATGCCACAAGGAGAAGACTCAGTCAGAATCCAGAAAGTGAGGTTTGAATGCCTGGTGTATCGGGAAGATCTGGAAGGCCAAAAAAGCCTTCGGCTAAAAAGGAGCTTGCAGGCAACCCCGGAAAGCGAGCTCTCAATAAAAATGAGCCAGACTTTGGTTTGGTCACCAATATTATTTGCCCTGACTGGATAGGTGAGTACGGAAGAGAGTTATGGGAGACGGTTGCTCCTTTGCTTTGCAGGGAAAAAATACTTAGTGCGACAGACATCCAAAACTTAGAAGTGTATTGCACTGCTTATCATCAGTTTAGGGAGTGTGAAATCAATATAGGTAAGTTTGGACTGGTTGTTACTGGAGCGACTGGTGGTCCGGTCAAGAACCCCGCCCTTACTGCCAAGAATGAAGCTGTAAAACAAATGTCCTCCTTCGGTGGCATGCTTGGACTAGATCCTTCAAGCCGTCAAAGACTCACAGGTTCTGGAAAAGGAAAAGAGGGGGAAAATCCATTTAAGGACGTTCTATGAGTAAATTCCCTGCAGTCGTTCAGGCTGAAAGGTTTGCTAGAAACGTCATAGCTGGGAAAATACCCGCGTGTAAATACATCATACTTGCATGTCAGCGCCATTTTGATGATGTAAAAAAATCCAGAAGTAAAGACTATCCATATAAGTTCGATAAAGCTGAGGCAGAGCGACGGATTGCCTTTATAGAAATGCTTCCTCATACCAAAGGTAAATGGGCTGGTCGCCGTCTAGAGCTAGAGCCGTGGCAAAAATTTGGCATAGCCATGACATTTGGCTGGCTGAAAAAAAAGAACAAGCTCCGTCGATTTAGAGAATCTTACTGGGAAGTAAACCGTAAGAATGGAAAGTCAGCGATCGCAGCTGGTGTCGGTTTGTCCTGTTTTGTGCAAGACAGAGAGAACGGTGCCGAAGTTTACTCAGGCGCAACGACTGAGAAGCAAGCGTGGGAGGTGTTTAGACCTGCTAGGCTAATGGTTATGAGAACTCCAGCACTAAAAGATGCCGCTGGAATTGAAGTTAATGCATCCAATTTAAATCGCCCCATTGATGATGCTCGATTTGAGCCGATTATCGGTAACCCTGGCGACGGTGCCTCTCCGTCATGTGCCATTGTCGATGAATACCACGAACATGATAGTGATAGTCTTTACACGACCATGCTTACAGGTATGGGGGCGCGTGAGCAAGGGTTAATATTTACGATCACGACGGCTGGATATAACATCGAAGGCCCTTGCTACGACAAGCGCCGAGAAGTTATAGAAATGCTTGAAGGCACTGTCAGAAATGATGAGCTGTTCGGTTGGATTTGGACTATCGATGATACCGACGACTGGAAAGATCCAGAAGCTCTCAAGAAAGCCAACCCAAATATGGGTGTCTCAGTAGACTTTGACTATTTGGTAAGCCAGCAACAGCGAGCGATTCGTCAGCCTCGTTTTGCAAATACATTTAAAACAAAGCATCTAGGTATTTGGGTTTCTGCCAAAAGTAGCTTTTATAACCTTGCTCAGTGGGAAAGGTGCAGAGATACATCTCTAAAACTTGAAAGTTTTGAAGGTTATCCTGCCGTTCTCTCATTTGACTTGGCTAGAAAACTCGATCTGAACTCAATGGCGCGCCTATTTTGGAAAGATATCGACGGTAGGCGCCACTATTACAGTGTCGCGCCTAAGTTTTGGGTGCCAGAAGATACGGTATTTAACCACGACAACCAAAAGTTGGCTGAGAAGTACCAAACGTGGGTGAACATGGGTATTTTAACCGCAACCGATGGGGCTGAAACTGACTATCGAGAAATACTTGAAGAAGCAAAGCACGCTAGCCAGGAAAACCCAATTAAAGCATCCCCTATCGATCCATTTGGTGCTACCTATCTTGCTCATCAGCTTGATGATGAAGGATTAGAGCCCATCACCATAACGCAAAACTACACCAACATGAGTGACCCGATGAAAGAGATAGAGGCAGCAATCGCGTCAGGCCGATTTCATCATGACGGCAATCCAATTATGACTTGGTGTATGAGTAACGTTATCGGAAAAAACTTACCGGGCAATGACGATGTCGTTAGGCCGATCAAGCAAGGTAACGACAACAAAATTGACGGAGCCGTTACTTTAATGATGGCTGTTGGTCAGGTTATGAAGCCGGATGAAACTGACGATGAAGATTTCATGAAATCAATAATGGACCCAATAATCGTATGATCTATGCATTAGTTCTTTACTTCACATTTCTTATTGTTGGGCTTTCAAGCTTGGTGGTAGGTGTTCATATATTGCTGGGGTTGGGATATGCATATCTAGCCGGTGGGATCGCGTTAATCGTTCTGGCTCTCATTATAGGTAGAGGGTTAAAAGAACCATCCCAACAACAACCCAAACAAAAAGGCTGATTAAATGGCGAATAATAAATCGTTTTTGGACGTTATTAGTCGATCTGTCACTTCGCCGTCATCTTCTCTTGGCTCATTTTTTAGTGGTCAGTCGTTTGGCTTAAGTGATGGAAGCTTTTGGACTCAAGTATTTGGGTTCAGTTCGAATAGTGGAAAGCCTGTAAGTGTTAATGGGGCCATGAAGCTATCGGCGGTATGGGCTTGTGTTCGCCTGGTCTCCACTTCAGTGGCTGGTTTGCCATTCGGTGTTTACGAAAAAACGAAAGATGGCGGAAGAATAAGCGCTACTGATCTGAGTGCTTACGATGTGATTCACAATAGCCCAAATGAAGATATGACGGCATTTCAGTTTTGGCAGGCTATTGTTGCCTCCATGCTGTTATGGGGGAATGGTTATGCGGAAATAAGTTGGTCATCGGATGGGCGTGGAGGGGTAATACCTATCGCCTTAGATTTCCTACTTCCCAGTCGTATTGAACTCAAAACTGATGACAAGGGACGCCTTCGGTATTTTTACAGAAGCGTTGCAGGTGGCCTAAGAGAGATCAATAGAAAAAATATGTTGCACATTCCAGCATTCAGTTTGGATGGCAGGATTGGGTTATCAGCCATCAGCTACGGAGTAAATATTTTTGGTGCTGCAATGTCTGCAGAAGATGCAGCAAATGGGACGTTTAAGAACGGGTTAATGCCAACGACAGCTTTTCTTGTTGACCGAATTCTTAAGTCCGATCAGCGTGCTGAGTTTCGAAAGTACGTTGAAACCGTATCTGGAGCAATGAACGCGGGAAAATCTCCAGTGTTAGAGCAGGGGGTTAAGCCTGAGCAAATAGGAATTAATCCTGCAGATGCTCAACTATTAGAGTCGCGTTCTTTTGGCATAGAAGAAATATGCCGCTGGTTTGGTGTAGACCCTTCCATGATTGGTCACGGAGGGAAGGACAGTAACTGGGGAACAGGGTTAGAGCAAAAACAAATCTGGTATTTAACTTTTTGTATAAGTGCTTTTACCAACCAAATTCAGCAATGCGTCAACAAAAGATTATTAACTTCGATTCAAAGAAGAAAGTATTACTCAGAGTTTTCTCTTGAGGGCTTTCTTAAGGCCGATAGCGCTGCAAGAGCATCTTTCTATAGCTCTATGGCGCAAAACGGTGTTTATACAAGAGATGATATCCGCACTAAAGAAAATCTGCCGCGTAAAGGTGGCAATGCAGATGTGCTAACCGTCCAGTCAAACCTATTACCGCTTGATCAATTAGGGAGCAACACCCCGGCCAATGATGTTAGAGCGGCTCTTCTAAACCTCTTGAAAGATGGCGAGGATTAATTATGCCAATCAAAATGAAATCATGGCTCACTAAGTCGGGGCTTAATTCAAACAATATCCACAGCGATATTAGCCCTAAAGCTTTTGAAATGTGGAACCCTAGCATTCGAGCTGAAGCGTCAGATCCAGAAACGACTATTACTATTTATGGTGTCATTGGTGAGGACTGGTGGACTGGGGAAGGGGTAACAGTGAATCGCATTGATGCCGCACTTCGACGTATTGGAGATATGCCGGTTACCGTTTACATCAATTCACCCGGTGGTGACATGTTCGAAGGTATCGCTATCTACAACCGACTTCGGGAGCATTCAAAAGATATCACAGTGAAAGTTATTGGCATCGCCGCATCAGCGGCGTCGGTTATCGCCATGGCAGGGGATAAGCGAGAAGTTGCCGCCACAGGATTTCTGATGATTCACAACTGTTGGACATGTGTTTGCGGAAATCGACACGCCATGCGTGAATTTGCAAATACCATGGAAGAGTTTGATTTAACCATGGCCGATCTCTATGCGGAAACTAGCGATCAACCAGTAGAAGATATGTCCCGAATGATGGACGAAGAAACCTACATTCGAGGTAAGAAATGCGTCGAGCTTGGGCTTGCGACCTCATTGCTTGATTCTCGTGAAGTCTCTGAATCGGATGATGAAGAGTCAAAGCAAACCAATGCGTTAAAAGCGATGGACATTGCATTGGCTAAGTCTGGCATGCCGCGAGCTAAACGCCGTGAACTTTTCTCAAACTTTAAGCCCAGCACGCCTAGCGCTGCTGGCGGGGTTACGCCTGGCGCTAACCTGTCCAATACGCCGAGCGCTGTTGTTGAACCAGATCTTAGTGCTGCATTGGGTGCAGCAAACTCACTTTTAGAGACAATAAAGGGGCTAAAACATGCCAACTCCTAATTCTGAACAGCAGTTCGTACAACTCCAAGCTAGCCTTAGCGAAATTAATGCAGCAATTAAGGCTCAAGCTGAAGCAACTGAAAAAGAAGTAAAACGTGTCGGTGAAATGCACGGTGAAACCCGAGCAAAAGTTGATGAGCTTCTATCAAAACAAGGCGAACTCCAAGCTCGCCTGCAAGAAGCTGAGCAAAAATTGGTTAATTCAGGTAAAGAACCGGAGCGAGAAGAGTTTCAATCTGCAGGTAAGCGAGTTGCCAGCTTATTGGAAGAGAAAGGTTGGCAAAGCAATGCTCGCTCATCAGCTAGAATTGCCATGCCTCGTTCAGCGATCACATCAATTAGCGATGCAGGGGACAATATTGTAGCCCCTGACTGGCAACGGGGAATTATTGAAGGTCCTACTCGTCAATTGACAATCCGAGATTTACTGGCGCCCGGAAATACAAATAGCAACACGGTGCCTTTTGTTCGCGAAACGGGCTTTACCAATAACGCAGCAACTGTTTCTGAAACAGTGAAGAAGCCCTATTCCGATCTGAAATTTGAACCAGATCATGCAACTGTTCAAGTTATTGCTCACTTGATGAAAACGTCTAAGCAAATCCTTGACGACATGCCAGCGTTAGCAAGTTTTATCGACGCTCGTGCACGCTATGGTCTGAAGTTGAAAGAAGAAATCCAGTTTCTTTACGGGACTGGTACTGGTAACCAAATTGCAGGCATTATCCCTCAGGCTCAGACGTATGCTAAGCCATCTGGAGCGGCGGTAACCGGTGAGCAACGTCTAGATCGATTACGCCTGGCTTTGTTGCAGGCTGCGCTAGCTGAATACCCATCGGACGGTATTGTTATTCATGAAACCGATTGGGCAAATATTGAGCTCATCAAAGATACTCAAGGCCGTTACATTATCGGTAATCCTCAAGGTAGCGTGGAGCCGATGTTATGGCGCCGCCCCGTCGTTGCGACTCAGTCGATTAATCAGAATGAGTTCCTCTGTGGTTCGTTCCGACTTGGCGCGCAAATCTTTGATCGTCAAGATATCGAAGTGGTTGTTTCAACGGAAAACGTTGATGACTTTGAAAACAATATGGTCTCAATTCGATGTGAGGAGCGTACAGCTCTAGCGGTTTACCGACCAGAAGCATTTGTTCACGGCGAGCTTACGGAAGTTGCTAGTTAAATCATGAAAAACAGATAAAGGCCGCATTCCGCGGCCTTTATTATTTGGAGAAACATAATGAGTGAAGTTCTAGTTACAGCAAAAAGAAGTTTCTATTTCGGTGCGGAAGTAAAAACTCGGCGATCTCCGGCATTTACGGTCAGTGAGCATGAATACAAGCAGTTGTCCAACAAAGGCCTTGTCGTTCTAAGTTCAGACGCAAAGGTAAAGCCCCAAAAATCCGAAGAGCCAGAACCGTCGTCTGCATCGCAAGCGGACCAAGCCTCACAAAGTCAGACTGCGACAAAATCAAGCAGTGGAAAGACAGCCACAGGAAAGGCCCAAACAGCGAAAGCGAAGTAGCAACCATCTGCGTAAATAGTAGCTACAGGATGGCTCCTTTTTGCGATTATCTATATGCGATGGATAGGGCTTGGTGGCGCGTTAATATTCGAGCTGTTCAAGAAACCTTTGAGGGCCATCTAGCGACAATTCTACTTGGGTGCTTCAATGTTGAGCGATTTGTGATACCAGAAAGAAACAATTCAGGCGCTGGCGCTGTTGAGCTGGCGATTCAACTTGGCGCCAAAACAATTATTCTCACTGGCTATGACATGCAACACACCGATGGGAAAAAACATTGGCATCCAGACCATCCAGAGCCGCTAAAAAATGCAGGAGCCGTGTGCAAATGGCCCGAAGAGTTTGAAAGAATTAAAGCTAGGTATCCCGATGTGAAAATTATTAACAGCACAAGGGAAACAGCATTGAAAATGTTCGAAAGAATTCCTTTGGAGAAAGCCCTGAATGAGTTTTATTAGCCTCGATTTAGCCAAGCAGTATCTCAATGTTATTCATGACTTTGATGATCTCAAACTTCAGATGTTGCTTGACGGCGCAGAAGATGAAGCTACGCAGTTTATCGAACGAACATTATCTGATCTTGTTGAAGAAGATGTGATCGAATCATCTAGTGAAATAATTAATGAAAACACTCTGCCAAGTTCTGTGGTGCTGGCTGTGATGATGCTTTTGCAGGGAGCTTATCAAGCAACGCCAGAAGATGCGGAGAGGTTACGCAAAGGAGCGGAAATCAAGCTAACTCCGTTTCGTATCGGTTGGGGGATTTAATGCTTGCTCATCGATTAAGACATTCCATAAAGATTCAGTCGCCCATCGAATCACAAGATGACGATAGTGGTGAAATCATTACGATTTGGCAAGATATCGAGCTGTCGACGGGTAAGTCTGACATACCTGCTGAAGTTTTAACTGGTGGAGGGAAAGAGTCTTACGCGGAGAATTCGAAGTTCTCTGAAGTTGCGGCACGAATTAATATCCGATGGTTCCCGTACCCTCAACAGGAATTGTATAAGTGCAGAATAATCTGGGAAAGCCAGATAATGAACATTATCGATGTTCAAACAGATTTGACAGCGCGCCAAGAATGGCGATTTAAATGCGAAGCAGGCGTGAGCGTCTCAGGGGGGTAACGCTAAATGGCTCAAAATGATTTCAGCATACTTGGTTTTGACGATGTTGCTAAGAAACTCATGCGTCTATCTGTAGATGTTGGAGATAAGGCTGGTCGTTCTGCATTAAAAAAGGCTGCAGGAATTGTTGCTAAAGCCGCTCGTGATAACGCAATGCTGGTGGACGATCCTGTGACTGGTAGGAGAATTAGGGATAATATCCGTCTGCAGTTTGCCTCCAAGCATTATAGAGAAACTGGGGATCTTATGTATCGAGTCGGTGTCTCTACTAAAAAGGGGCCAATCCCTAAAAACAATCCAGATGAAGGACGCGGGGGGAATACACCTCACTGGCATCTTATAGAGGAAGGAACTGAGCATGCAAAAGCTCAGCCGTTTTTGCGCCCGGCTCTTTCTGACAATATAAATCCAGTATTGGACAGGCTTAGAACAGAGCTCAGTAAAGAGATCGAAAAGGCTCTTAAAATATGATTAAACCGGCTCCAATTTTTAAAGTTTGTTCGCAGAGCGAAGATGTAAAAGCGTTTCTTGGCGATTCCCCAGTTCGTTTTTATTTGTTTGGATTTGCGCCTCAGTCACCAACATATCCTTATGCGGTGTGGCAAGTAGTTAATGGTGCCCCAGAAAACTATATTAATGAAACCCCTAATATTGATGGTTACACACTACAGGTCGATGTTTATGCGAAATCAGCCTCAGATGCTAGAGGTGTGACTAGTGCCTTGATAGATGCAATAGAGCCTCATGCGTATGTAACTTCATATCGACCTGAAAGTCGCGACGACAACACGATGAATTATCGAAATGGATTTGATGTCGATTGGTTGGTTAACCGCTAAATATCGCCACAAGCCAATTATAAGCCAGACATCAGTCTGGCTTTTTTCTAAGTAATTATTCTGGAGATAAACCCATGGCAATAAAAACCCAGGGCACGCAACTGTATGCCATTGACCCAGCAGACGGTTCGTTGCTTGCGGTCAGTTGTGTTACCTCTATTGATGGTATTGACTCGACCATTGAGCAAATTGAAACGACCTGTTTGGAGGCCGATGCCCGTGACTATGAAAGTGGATTGGCGACTCCCGGAACAGCAAGTTTTGGCATCAACGTAGATCCTTCTGACGGAAGTCATGTGCGCTTACATCAGCTAAAAACAGCAGGAACTAAACTAGAGTGGGCCTTAGGGTGGGGTGACGGAAAAGATATCAAACCTCTTATTGTTCTCGATAGCGATGGCAAGCATCAATGGGACTTGCCTGAGACTAGAAGTTGGATTCCATTTGTTGGATTCATGAACAGCTATCCTTTCAGCTTCGCTTTGAATGCGGTTGTTCAATCAACAGTTGGTATTCAAATATCAGGTGACCCGGTTCTAGTTCCAAAATCAGCCTAATTGAATGGAGACAACATGCAACAACTTAGTGTCGATATGCTAAAAACAGCCGGTGCCTTCGCACCGGCTAAACCAGAGCGTAAAGAAATAGAATGGATGGTTGATGGCCGCGATGAGTCTTTTAAAGCCATTGTTTACGTGCGGAAAAAATCTTTCTTAACATTGATTGAAGAAAGTAAATCTGCAAAAGAAAGTGATTTGGCTATCGCTTCAAAAATATCTTCGAGCATAGTTGATGCAGAAGGTAAGCCAATATTTCATGTTGGCGATGTAATTGGGAACGAAGACCATGGTCCTATGTGCGCTGGTTTATCAATGGCCCTTCTGGCAGTGATTTATGAGGTAAATGGTTTGGGTTTAGAAGCTGACCCAAAGCAATCTCAGCCGATGATGAGTTCTGGTGTGACCTCGTCCTCGCAGGAATCGGCGGAAACACGCTCGAAGGAGCAAAGCAAAACCTAACCTATAAAGAAGTGCTTACTTGGCAGTCTTATAGGATGAAAAATGGCCCTTTGTCTATGCAGCGCCGATCAGTGGATATGCTGGAGGCATTTATGCCTTACTTTGGTATTGCGCACAGCATTAAGGATCAGTCGGGCTCTCTGGCTCTTTCTGATTTCAAATTGTACGAAGTTCCTAAGGAAGACAAAGAAGCAAGCATAGATGATATTTTTGCCGCGCTTAAGAGTGTTGCTAAGCGTAATGAAAGTAATAAGTAGCGGAAATGCCGCGTTAGTCTCGGGAAAGATGGTTCATGGCGTCACGATCATTAGGTAATCTCACCGTAAATATGGTGTTGAACACTGGAAGCTTTACCGAGGGCGCAGGCAGAGCTGAAAGAGCTCTCGAGCGTACAGAGAAAGCAGCGAAAAAGCAAAGAGACGAACTATCACGGCTGATCGGTCAAATAGACCCTGTTGTTGCGGAATACGATCGCCTGGATAAAATGGAGGAAAAACTCCGGAAGCACAGAAAAGAAGGGACTCTCTCGCAAGATGATTTTGATGGATACATCGAAAAGCTTCAAGAAATGCGGGCTGGGGTTGATGGGAGCGCGGCTGCATCAAAGAGGTTGCAGGCTGAGCAGGAAAAGCAAATAGCGCAAACTAGAGAGTTGGTTGCGTCTTTAGATCCGTACTCGACTAAATTAGCCGAAATTGATGCTAAGCAGGCTCAGCTTTCTTCAGGCTTTGCATCTGGCATTGTCAGTCAAGATGAGCTGACAAAAGGATCTGCCAAGCTCAAGCTAATGCGAGAAGAAATTGATGGTACCGCGGCTGCACAGAGACAAGCTGAAAAGGCCACGCAAGATCAAGTTAAAGAGCTAAATCGACTCTCAGCGGCTCTAGATCCTGTCTCGCATGAGTTGAATAATATTGCTTCTTCTCAGGCGCTGTTGAAAAAGTCATTGTCTGACGGGCTTATCGATCAAAATCAATTTTCTAAATTGAATTCTCAACTTGAAGCAAACAAGAAACATATTATTGAGAATAGTGCTGCTTATGACAAGAGTGCTAAATCAGCGAAGGAAATGCAATTTGCCTTACGAGGATTGCCCGCTCAGTTCACTGATATAGTGGTTTCGTTACAAGGAGGCCAGCAACCCTTAACTGTTTTACTGCAACAAGGTGGACAGTTAAAGGACATGTTTGGTGGTATTGGCCCAGCTGCGCGAGCGATGGCGGGGTATATTGTCGGGCTTATAAATCCATATACATTGGCAGCTGCCGCAGGTGTTGGGCTTGCGGTGGCGTATTATCAGGGTACTAAGGAAGCCGATAAATATAGAAATGCCCTGATTCTCACTGGTAATGCAGCGGGTGCCACAGTTAGCGATCTGCAAAACATGGCCAAGAGGATTGACGCTGTATCTGGTACTCAGCACAATGCTGCAGCTGTAATCGCCGAGGTTGCAAGCACCGGTAAATTTACCGCACAGCAGATTGAATCAGTTAGCCTTGCCGCTATTCAGATGGAATCTGCCACAGGAAAGGCCGTTTCTGAGACTATTGCAGAGTTTACTAAACTATCGAAAGATCCAGTTAAAGCGATCGAAGATCTCAATGAAAATCAAAATTTCCTCACGGCCTCTGTCTATGAGCAGATTCAATCTCTTAAATCTCAAGGAAAGGAGCAGGAGGCTGTAACTCTAGCATTCAAAACATACCAAGAAACCATTTCGGAAAGGACCACCAAAATAAATGGTGACCTGGGAGAGATTGAGAAGAAATGGAAGCAGATAAAATCAGCTACTGCTGAAGCTTGGGATGGCGTGCTTGATGTGTTTCGTAAAGAAACTACAGAACAGCAATTGGATGCTGTAAATCAAAAAATAGCATCCAATTTAAAAGCGTTGCAAGAAACAGAATCACTTCTTGCTTCAGGAGATAAATATAAGCTCAATTCTGGTGATGGTCTAACCAGCTATACCATCGTAAACCTATCTGACAGGAAGGCTCAGTTAGAACAAGAGTTGGAGCTTAATAAGGCCAAGAAGTCTAAGCTTGAGCTTGATGTAAAAGAAAACCAAAAGCAGGCAGAGTTTAACGAACTCAACGCTAAAGCTATTGAGGCGATGAAGGAGGTCGAGAAGCTAAAGAATGATACTCTTACCAAAGACGAGAAGCGGAATAAGGCATTAAAAGATTACAAAGATAACCTTGAAGCCATTCGACTTGTTAACCCTGACAGTAAGTTGCTGGACCCAGAGCTGGTATCAAAAACCACAAAAGCAATTAATGATAGATTCAAACCCACCAAGGCAACGGAAGATGCTGCAACCAAAATGCTGCAGAGCCTAAGAGAACAAGAATCTGTCTTTAACGAACAATTAAGCACTAATACCAAGTTGGCTTCATCACGAGAAACTTTGGCAAAATTTGAGCAGAAAATTGCTGACATCAAGTCAAAACAAACCCTTACTGCAGATCAAAAAAGCCTTTTAGCCAGTGAAGACGCGATTCGGTCTCAGCTTCAAAAGAATATAGCGGTAGAGAACGAGATAAAGCTAAAAGAGCAGTTATCTCGCACTCAAAACATGCAGTCAGCTGCAGATGCTACATTAGCTGCCGAAATGGCAAAGTATAGTGATGCATTGGCTAATCAGGGTTTGGATGGCGATCAGAACAAACAGCTTAAAGATGAATTAAGCATCCGAAAAGATATTGCCAAGCAAATACAAGCAGCCACCTCAGATCAGGTTTCTGGAAAAATTTCTCAAGAAGAGCTTGATAAGCAGAAGAGTATACTCCAAAAAAGTTTATCTGATCGCCTTGAGGCTAATAGGGATTACTACGCTCAGGTTGACGAGTATGAATCTGACTGGACCAATGGGTTTCAGGCCGCCATGAAAGACTATGTTAACGAGTCACGCAAAGCGGCAACAATTTCCAAGCAGTTCTTCACTGGCATGTTTAACGAAATGGCTGACACCATCGCGGATTTCGCTTTAACAGGAAAAGCCTCCTTTAAAGATTTTGCGGATGCCATCATAAAGGACATGGTGAGAATAGCTTCTCAACAAGCGGCGGCTGGCCTGCTTTCGTCAGCTACTTCGGCTATCGGTAGCCTTTTTACTACCCCAGCACCTGGTGTTGATTATAGCGCTGGGATGGGGGCTTCTATTGATGTTGGTTCTATAGGTCCCATGTACTCTACAGGCGGATACACAGGAGCGGGTGGTAAATATGAACCCGCTGGAATTGTCCACAAGGGTGAGGTGGTGTGGTCGCAGGATGATGTAAATAGAGCTGGTGGCGTTGGCATCGTTGAAGCTATGAGAAAGGGCATGTCTGGCTACACAAGCGGTCTCACTGGCTATGCCTCGGGTGGAGTTGTTGGTTCTGCTATTGGCTCTTCTTCTGCATCTTCTAGCGGTCAAAGTTCAAGCGTTGTGATACAGCAACAAATTAACGTTTCTGACTCCGAAAGTAGTAACAATGACTCACAAGGTTTAGCAAAAGCTTATGCCGATTCTGCGCGAGCTGGAGCTAAAGCTGAAATTGCAAAACAACTGCAACCTGGCGGTACTATTTGGCGAGCGATGAAAGGACGATAAATGGCAATATCTGAATTCACTCATTGCGCAGATGCTCAAGCCTCTGGCTCATTTGAGTTTCGTTTAAGAACGGCGCAGTTTGGGGATGGTTATACCCAAACTGCGGGTGATGGTATCAACAACAAAAGGCAAAATTGGCCCCTAACCTTCACAAAAGTGAAGTCAGAAGCTGATGAAATCATTCGCTTCTTTGATGAGCATGAAGGTCATAAAGCGTTCGCATGGAAGCCTCCATTATCTGGACTTAAGCTTTTCACCGTGCCGTCATACTCATGCCAGCCTTTAGGTGCAGGTATTTACAGAATAACTGCCACCTTTGAAGAGGTTTTTTATTCATAAGAGGAATCATGTCATTAACAGCTGATATTCAAAAATTAGATCCTGGCAATGAGCTCGTACTGATTGAAATAGACGGCACTGATTTTGGAGCTGATGTTCTTAGATTTCAATCTCATCTTCAAGGGTATACTGAGGAAGAAATTCGCTCTGCAATATCAAGTGGTGACGAGCTTCCTTTAAGTAAAATAGTTTGGCAAGGCCGTGATTACTTCACTTGGCCCGCTTCAATCTCAGGCCTTGAGTCAAATAGTGATGGCTCACCGGCATCACCATCACTTTCTGTTGCTAACGTAGACAGCTCTATAACGGCATTATGCTTGGCGTATCAAGATATGTCCCAGGCTAAAGTAACTATACACCGCACATTAAAAAAATATCTGGATTCGGATAACTTCCCCGGTGGTAATGATGATGCCGATCCTGATCAGGAAAGTGTTGAGCTTTGGTACATTAGCCGAAAATCTTCGGAAGACAAGAATCAGGTTACATTTGAGTTAGCCAGCCCCGCGGATGTAGGTGGAATGAAGATAGGTCGCAAAATGACTGCTTATTGCCAGTGGTGCATCAAAGGTCAGTACAGAGGGGCTGATTGCGGTTATTCTGGCGAGCAAATGTATACCGTAGATGATAAGCCGACGGATGATCCTTCTTTGGATAAATGCTCTGGAACCCTTGCTGGTTGCAAGGTGCGGTTTGGTGAAAACAACCAACTGCCTCATGGAGGATTTCCAGCAGTAAGACTCATTAAGCGATAAAGAACTCTAACGAGATAATAACCCTGAGGTGCTAATGGTGCTTCAGGGTTTGTTTTTTCTGGCCAATTTATCCCTCCTGGAGGAATTGTGGAAGCAATGATGAGCCCTGTTAACGGCAGAGCAGAAGCTAATCAAAAATTCATGCAGCACGCTAAGGCTGAGTACCCCAAAGAGTGCTGTGGCTTAATTGTCCAACAGGGAGATAGTCAGGTTTATATGCCCTGTAGAAATACATCTCCCACCCCAGAGAGTGATTTTGTAATCAATCCTATTGATATTGCCACATGTGAAGACATTGGCGAGATTATCGGTATATGTCATAGCCATCCTGATTCCTCAAGTAGACCAAGCCCGACAGATCTGGCAAAGGCTTACAGCTTACATAGTGAATTTCCCTTGGCTAATTGGCTGATTTTTAGTTGGCCAGAAGGTGACTTATTCCAGTTTGCCCCTCTAACCGACTCGCCGCCGTTGATTGGAAGGCAATTTGTTCATGGAATTTGGGACTGTTATGGATTGATTAGAGATTATTTCTCATCAGAGTTGGATATTGATATCCCAGATTATGAGAGAAATGATGGCTGGTGGGAAAGAGGGGAAGATCTTTACTTAGATAATTTTAAGTCAGCCGGTTTCCTTCAAGTCTGTGAAAATTCGCCTGAGGCTTTAGCTGGATTTGAACTTAAGAAAGGTGATGTAATCATCATGCAGATACGGAGTAAGAAGGCAAATCACGCAGCAGTCTATGTGGGGGATGGAATGATACTTCAGCACATGTATGGCAAGTTGAGTAAGAGGGATGTTTTCGGCGGTTTCTGGCTGCGATGCACCCGAATGATTGTTCGCCACCGTGATCTTATTGAATAAGGAGTTACCTATGTCTGTTACCACCATTTTATTGTCAGGATCTCTGGCAAAACAGTTTGGCAGGAATCATGTTTACGATTTGGACTCTGGGACCACTAGAGAGGCTTTTTCCGCTTTAAAGTGCACGATTGATGGATTCGAGCAATTTATTAGGCAGCAGGCCAAGAAGGGAGTTCGTTATGTCATTTTTCGAAACAGAGAAAATATCGGTGAAGATGGGCTCTCTTATGCTGGAACAAATGAAATCCGGCTTGTTCCAGTTGTTGGGGGCAGTAAAAGAGCTGGCGCATTTCAAACTGTTTTAGGTGTTGCTTTGATCGCTGCCGCTGTTATTGCCACTGGTGGGGTTGGCGCGGCATTTGCTGCGGGGGCTGGAGCATGGGGTACTGCTGCGAGTGTCGGGCTATCGCTAGCGATCGGTGGTTTGTATCAAATGCTTTCTCCTCAGCCCAAGAGTACGAGTTCGTCTGAGAGCGATCCTAGTTATGCCTTTGGTGGGGCGGTTAACACTACAGCGGCCGGAAGTGTTGTTGGAATTGGGTACGGAGAGCGTCGAATAGGCGGCGCGATTATTAGTGCCGGAATTTATGCGGAAGATATCAGTACAAAATCTTAATGTAGGTCCTTATGAACAAACCTGTAGTCTCTGGTAAAAAAAGTAGCAGCTCTTCTACACCATACGAAGCTGACGTCGACTTACGCTCAATAGCCACAGCCAAAATATTGCTAGCGCTTGGAGAGGGTGAGTTTGAAGGCGGAGTGGATGGAAAAGATATTTACCTCGATGGGACGCCGCTAATTTCCGAAAATGGTTCCAGTAACTTCAGTGGCGTATCTTGGGCTTTTCGACCTGGCACCGTTGATCAGGATTATATACCCGGCTTCCCAGGGGTGGAGTCAGAGACTAGTGTCGGCGTCGAACTTACCAGTGATGTTCCGTGGGTGCACTCTATAACAGATAGCCAATTGTCGGCGGTGGTTATTCGTTTTAGTTGGCCAGCTCTTCGTCGACAGAAAAGCAATGGAGACCTTGTTGGGTACGAAATTAAGTATCGAATCGAAGTTTCTACAGATGGCGGGCCTTATGAGGTCCTGGCTGATTTATCGATTAGTGGTTATGCAATATCAACCTACGAAAGAAGCACTCGAGTAAATTTGCCTGAGGGAAGTTCATGGGTAGTGCGCGTTGTTCGTATCACTCCAAATCAGAATGATAGTTCCATCGCAGATACCATGAACATCGCTGCAATCACGGAAGTTATTGATCTTAAGCTACGCTATCCTAATACCGCGTTGCTGGGCGTTGAGTTTGACGCTAGTCAGTTTAACAACATTCCGACGATTGCTGTCCATGCAAAGATGAGAAAGGTTAGGGTTCCTGATAATTACGATCCAGAAGAGAGGGTTTACTCAGGTACGTGGACGGGTGGATTTAAATATGCGTACACGAATAACCCTGCTTGGGTGACCTACGATTTGATCGTAGAAAACCGTTTTTCTATCGGCGACCGTGTTGGTGCCGGTTTTCTAAATAAGTTCGAACTTTACGATATAGCCCGATATTGCGATCAGCTCGTTTCTGATGGGAAAGGGGGAATGGAACATCGCTATGAGTGCAATATCTACCTGCAAACAGCAACTGAAGCATGGCAGGTTCTAAGAGATATTTCAGCTATTTATAGAGGAATGGTCTATTGGATGCAGAGCCAAATGATGGTTCGAGCGGACATGCCTAGAGACCCTGACTATGTAATTACCAATGCTAACGTGATCGATGGCCTGTTTACTTATTCTGGCAGTGATTCTCGAGTTAAGTACACAAGAGCCCTAGTTAGCTGGGATGACCCCGACAACGCTTATGAAACCGATGTTACAACAACTTATGACGACGATCTTCAAATTCGTTATGGCGATAATGTTGTAGAGTTGTCCGCCTATGGTTGTACGAGAGAGTCTGAGGCTCAGCGCCGTGGTAAATGGGCTATTTACACAAATAATAACGATAGAACCGTTTCGTTTAAAATGGGTATGGACGGTGAAATTCCTCAGGTCGGTAATATCATTTCTGTAGCTGATAAGTTGATATCGGGTTCGAGAATCGGAGGAAGGATTTCTGAGGTCTCTAGTGATGGTTTAACTATTACCGTTGACTCTGACATAGACTTCAGTTCTGGAAGTACAATTAGGGTGAACCTACCATCTGGAATATCAGAAGCTCGAACTATTTTTGAAGTTTCTGGTCGTGATGTTGTTATTTCTACACCTTTTAGTGAAACCCCAGAGCGTTTCTTTCAATGGGTAATAGAAAGTGACGCTTTAGCTAGTCAGCATTTTCAAATTATTAGCGCCAAAAAGTCAGATAGCGATACTATCGAATATGAGTTCACTGGCGTGGCTTACAATTTAAATAAATACGATTATGTTGATTCAGGCGCGCGCCTTGAGGAAAGGCCGGTTAGTAACCTTCCAGTTGGAGGACAAGCTGCACCAAGCTCTGTTTTAATATCACAATCCATCCATGTTGAGCAGACGATGGCTGTTACAACGATGACGATTAAGTGGGATGAAGTGGATGGGGCTGTATCTTATGATGTTCAGTGGCGTCGAGATTATAGCGAATGGGTATCAATACCTAGAACTGGGCAGCTAAGCACTCAGGTTAAAGGGGTTTATACTGGGCAATATATAGCTCGTGTTAGAGCTATCAATGCTGCCGGAACTGCTTCTGTGCCAGCATCTTCAGCGCTTACCGATATCACAGGAAAAAACGGTGAGCCGCCAGCGCTAGCGCTTTTTACTACACAGAGCAAGGCTTTTTCTATTCAGTTAAATTGGGCTTTTTCCGATGATTCTGAAGATACGCTATATACGGAAATTGAATACGCTGACAACTCCGATGGGAATAGTGCGCAAACGCTTGGTAATTATGCTTACCCTGATCAGAGCCATGAGCTTTCTGGTTTAGCCGCTGGAGTTGAATTTTGGTTCAGAGCCAGAATTTTAGATAGAACAGGAAATGTGAGTGCATGGACGGCATGGGTTCGCGGTGTTTCCTCAACTTCATCAGATGAGATTCTCAGCTATCTGGAGGGGAAGATCGGCACTGGAGAGCTGGCCCCTGGTCTTATTGAACAGATAGGAGATGGGATTGCCAGTGATATAGACATCGAAGTTGATCAAAAAATTAGTGAAGTCAACGAAACGATTTCTGCTTTAAGCTTAGATGTTAATCAAAAAATAGATCAGACTAATCAGGTTGTGTCTGACCTTTCTCAAGATGTTAATTCACGAATTGACTCGTCAAACCAAACCGTAGAGGAGCTGAGCAACACAGTCAATCAGCGTATTGATGAAACAAATCAAACCGTCTCCAATCTGTCTGGTGATATAAATGACCGAATTGATGATCTTAAAATCAATTTTGAAGAAAAGATTGATGGGATTGGTGATGATTTAATAGGGTATTTATCTGGTGATGATGAAAATTCGCCTGAAGATGTGCTTTGGTACGCTGGAGATGATG
The DNA here is from genome assembly GCF_024347055.1 of Vibrio porteresiae DSM 19223. Classification (NCBI taxonomy): domain Bacteria; kingdom Pseudomonadati; phylum Pseudomonadota; class Gammaproteobacteria; order Vibrionales; family Vibrionaceae; genus Vibrio; species Vibrio porteresiae. The sequence goes on along the minus strand of NZ_AP024895.1, from coordinate 2,231,759 downwards.
AAGATCAAGATACGTTTGTTGGTAATGTATCAATTACTTCTGCATCTAATCAAGCTGACTATTCACAGGCAAAATCCATCTCAATCGTAGGCGGAAGAGTTGCAAACAATGAGGCTTCAATAGCAAGGGTTGATGCGGCATCTGCAACTAGGGATGAGGCTCTCTCTCAATCTATAGCTCAAATTACCGCGACTGTTGGTAATAACTCAGCTGCTATCTTGGCAGAGCAAACAGCGCGAGCGGATGCTGATTCTGCATTGGCGACCGACGTTAATGCACTGACATCTAGAGTTGGTACCACTGAATCTCAGATCAGCACAGAGGCTTCAACTCGCGCCAGCGCAGATGAAGCACTAGGCTCTCGTATCGACACGGTCACCTCGACGGTAGGGGATAACTCAGCTGCTATCTTGGCAGAGCAGACCGCACGAGCGAACGCTGATTCTGCATTAGCTCAAGACATTGACGCGTTAACCGCGACCGTTGGTGACAACTCAGCTGCTATCTTGGCAGAGCAAACAGCGCGAGCGGATGCTGATTCTGCATTGGTGACCGACGTTAATGCACTGACATCTAGGGTTGGTACCACTGAATCTCAGATCAGCACAGAGGCTTCAACTCGCGCCAGCGCAGATGAAGCACTAGGCTCTCGTATCGATACCGTCACCTCGACGGTAGGGGATAACTCAGCTGCTATCTTGGCAGAGCAGACCGCACGAGCGAACGCTGATTCTGCATTGGCACAAGACATTGATGCGTTAACCGCGACCGTTGGTGACAACTCAGCTGCTATCTTGGCAGAGCAAACGGCGCGAGCGGATGCCGATTCTGCATTGGCGACCGACGTTAATGCACTGACATCTAGGGTTGGTACCACTGAATCTCAGATCAGCACAGAGGCTTCAACTCGCGCCAGCGCAGATGAAGCACTAGGCTCTCGTATCGATACCGTCACCTCGACGGTAGGGGATAACTCAGCTGCTATCTTGGCAGAGCAGACCGCACGAGCGAACGCTGATTCTGCATTGGCACAAGACATTGATGCGTTAACCGCGACCGTTGGTGACAACTCAGCTGCAATTATTAATGAGTCCGAGGTTAGGACTGGACAGGTAAGCGAGCTTGACTCACGCATTCTTGACGATGCACTGAAAACGTTTGGCTTCTTATCTGGTGATGATAGTTCTACTGACGAACGATTTCAGTGGTATGCCGGTGATGATGATGACGAAGAGTCATTTGTTGGTAATGTTAGCGCTACTTCTGCGTCGAACGAGAGGGATTATTCACTTGCTCGGCAAATAAACACATTAAAAGTTTCAGTTGGAGCAAGCGAAGCTGCTATCACGGATGAGCGATTAGCTCGAGTAAGTGCTGACGATGCGCTAGCTGAAAGTGTCGTGCTTGTAACGGCGAAGATCGACGATTCAAATGCAGCTATCTTGGCAGAGCAGACCGCACGAGCGAACGCTGATTCAGCATTGGTACAAGACATTGATGCGTTAACCGCGACCGTTGGTGACAACTCAGCTGCTATCTTGGCAGAGCAAACGGCGCGAGCGGATGCCGATTCTGCATTGGCGACCGACGTTAATGCACTGACATCTAGAGTTGGTACCGCTGAATCTCAGATCAGCACAGAGGCTTCAACTCGCGCCAGCGCAGATGAAGCACTAGGCTCTCGTATCGATACCGTCACCTCGACGGTAGGGAATAACTCAGCTGCTATCTTGGCAGAGCAGACCGCACGAGCGAATGCTGATTCTGCATTGGCACAAGACATTGATGCGTTAACCGCGACCGTTGGTGACAACTCAGCTGCTATCTTGGCAGAGCAAACGGCGCGAGCGGATGCCGATTCTGCATTGGCACAAGATATTCAAACGTTAACCGCGACTATTGATGGCTTGGGTGATTTAGGGGGAATTGAGGCTACTGTTCAGCAAGTTTCAGAAACAGTTGCGAATCTTGATGGTGCGATAAAGGCAAACTGGCAAGTAAAAACCCAAGTTAGAGCAGATGGTAAAGTTGTCCAAGCTGGCGTCGCACTAGGGGCGTCGATAGGAGAGGATGGGGAGTCTAGATCTGAATTTCTAATTATGGCTGACACTATTGGATTTCTTAATTTAATAGACGGAAAGGTCCATGCGCCATTTGTATTTGATACTGTCAATGACACTGCTGTCTTGAACTCTGCAATCATTGGTGACGCATCAATTGGTGCAGCAAAATTTACTGAGTGGTTGGAATCTGAAGCTGTTAATGAAGATGGGAACCCGATTTTACGACTGAATTTCGTCACAGGGGAGATACAATTGAATGCGTCTAGTTCAGGCGGGGGGCGCATGACATTAAATAATGAGGTCATACAAGTGTATGACGAGAATAATACATTACGAGTTAGATTGGGGATTTGGTAATGACTGCGGGTCTACAGGTATTCAACAGCAATGGAGTTCTCGACATGGACTCGTCAACTGTCATTGGCAGATTGCTTACTATCGTAGATACAACTGCTATAAGTGGTAGCGTAACAATCCCTGGAGTTCAATCAGGTGATCAACTGTTTGGGGTTCCATTAAATGGCTGGAATGGCACCCCAGCAGAATCAGTTTCTGTTATGGCCGCGGCCCCTTACCTGGTATTTAATGGTTCGACTATGTCTTGGACTAGAGACTCATCCCTCAGCGGCTATACGATCAATACATGCTATACAATAGTGGGGGTAAGATGAGCTCTGGCTTTCAATCGGTCAATAACAATGGGACTTTTCAGGTTGACTCAAAAACCCTGACATTCGTTCTTGACAGAGTTATTACAGCATCCACAATTCCGACAAATTATAACCATTCATATGCAGAAATAAGTTACAACGATGGTGAAATAATTGCGTTACGTTGTAGCGATTATATAAATCTCGATTGGGCCGGAAATGGCAGGGCAATAATCAGAGGTGTCGGGAAGTCGTCTGCTAATGCTTCTGTACAGTTTACGGCTTACATATTTTCTAATAAGCCATCTAATCCAGCGAGCGGAGTTGGATTGCAGGTATTCAACACTTCTGGTCAGTGCGTATATTATTCTGGCGACAAAAACTTGGCATTTGCAGGATTCGTTTCTGGGCATGGAACTTTTTCTTATGTATCTGGTAGAACTTACGCTGCAATTTTTATAAATATAAAAAGTGAGTTTGTAACAAATTACTTTGGTGTCCAAGGAAATATGATTTACGTACAGAGTCGCACAGCTAGCTATATAACAAATGCACCAAATGGAATAACTGCCGCATATGTTGCTGACTACAGTTATTCAACACAAATGAGAAGTAGCGGTTACTATCCTAATGATAGCTGGAGTAGTCCAGCTTGTAATCTCGCAATTATCGATGTGACGGGTTTTGCATAATGAAAGGTATCGATAAAGATTTAATTAGCGGATTAATTCCTGCTAAAAGTATTAAGCAAGAAGTATATGAAATACTGATTTCTAACGCTGGAAATAGATTAACTAGTGAGTTAATTGCTGGGTTGAACGCAAGGCTTCAAAATGTGATTGAAAAAGCAATTAAAGAGCAGCAACCAAGAGAAATAGGCGAGAAATGCAATGACTGATTTATCACTATATAAAGTAGATTTAGACACCGCCCAACCAAATGGAAGAAAAGGAGAAAGCCCTCGTTCTGCCTTTAGTAAATACAATGATCTAGTAGAACAAATTGAAAATGGGGTTACTGGTCAGTACGTTGGTGTAAACGAGCCAGCAGCGCCGTTTGCTTTTCTTGAGTGGATTGATAGCTCAACATCTCCAGCGCTCATTAAGCGCCGAAATGCTTCAAATACGGCTTGGAATGTAATTGGAAGTATAGATCAGAAGATCGGTACTGCGGCCGGGGCATCTTTGCCAAGCGGAGTTACAGAACTAAAGAACACGGTCGGCATTGAAACTACTCAGACAGCGTCAGCAAGTAAAATCCCCCAGGCCAATGCAAGCGGCAAGCTTGCAGATGATTGGTTGGCAAAGACAGCCATGGCAGACGCTGTGGCATTAGTCTCTGGCGGTCGAAATATTCTACGTAAAGATTCGTTCGGCAATGCTCAGCTTGTGTGCAGAATACCCTTGTGCACGTACGAGGATCTTAACGTCCCGAACTGTCCGTTTACTGGTGTTGTTGACGCGTTTAGGCGTCAGGATGGCACATTGAGGCCTTACGTTGACATATGTGTTCATGAAGCATCGAATAGTGGTGGCAAAGCTGTATCTCAAGCTGGCCTTGACCCATGGACGTCAATTAATACAGATACATCGAGATCTAGATGTGAAGAACTGGGTGATAGTTGGCATATGGCAGGCGCATACGAGCGAGCTCTCTTGGGCTGGATTATGCTGTCAAAAAACTTTCAGCCCCGCGGAAATACAGAGTACGGTCGTGCATATGACGCCGTTAACGAATTTGGCATGCGTCAAGATGGGCTAGTGCCGAATGATCGGGCAGGTACTGCTCGAGTGCTTACTGGCTCGGGTCCTGACACGTGGAGGCATGATGGCGGCCCATTTGGTGTTAGCAATTGGGTCGGTAACGTATGGGAGCGCGATGAGGGATGGAAAATGGTTAATGGACAGTTTTATGTTTCTGAATACCTAGGACAGCCCGAAGCTGAATGGATTGCAACTGGAAGATACATCAACTCTGGTCATGTGTTCTCAATGACTGCGCCCCCAGCTGCCGTGGCATCTAATCAAGTTTGGGGTAGTTTGACTAAATCAAGTGACTATGAAGGGCATGAGCTTCTCCAAAGACTACTGATTGAGCCGATCGATTGCACTAAGTCATTAAAAGGGCGCTTTTATTACAACACTGACGGAGAGCGCTTCCCGATCCGCGGTGGCCACTGGAGCTACGCGTCCAATGCTGGCCCCGCGGCGCTGTACTGCAACGGCCCTCGCTCGGACGCGTACAGCTACGTTGGGTTTCGCCCGTCTTTCGCGTCTTGATCCTTGGTCTTTTGTGTCTTGTTATTCTGCGCGATAGCGCAGTGGATTATGGTGAAGTGAATAACGAATTATCAATACAGGTTAAAACTAGAGAAATGATGACTTATGCCTTTGTCTGTTTGCGGCAATTTCCTAAGTCAGAAAAATTCATTCTAGCAGCTGACATTAGGAGAGCTATGTACCTAATTCTCAGGCTTACTATTGTGGCGTCAAAGAGGTACCACAAGAAAACAACAATCCAAGATTTAGATATAGAGCTAGCGACGTTAAAAAACATGATCAGAATCGCATACGACCTTCATTATATTGATATGAAGAAATATGAAATATGGGTTAGGCATGTTTCTGAACTTGGAAGAATGACTGGGGGATGGTTGAAGTCCCTATAATTTTTATCAAAGGCATAAGCATTATTCCGCTTCCCGATCCGCGGTGGCGGCTGGAGCAGCGCGTCCGATGCTGGCCCCGCGGCGCTGAACTGCGACAACCCTCGCTCGTACGCGGGCAGCTACGTTGGGTTTCGCCCGCTTCCCTTCAATCGCCAGAAGATTATTCCTTAAGGGGCATAATCCAGAGCAGAAAGAAAGGATGCTTATGCCGCGGCAGGAGGCCGAAACGTATACAAACAGCTGGAGCGATCTGGCTGCTCAGGAACTAATATGTTTGAAAAAATAGTCGAATTCGACAATTTATACTTCGCTGCAAAAGAAGCAGAAAAGGGGAAAAGATATAAATCCCCCGTTATGAAGTACATGGAAAGCGTTGAAGAGAACATAATTAATGCGCAGAACCATCTAATATGGGGCTCATACACCCCTTCTAATCACCGAAGATTTGCAGTATACGAGCCAAAACTTCGAATCATATCGGCACCTCCTTTTTCAGATCGAGTTGTGCATCATGCAATCCATAGAGTGATAGAGCCGGTAATCAATAAAAGATTTATATATGATAGTTACGCTTGCCGGAAGGGCAAGGGCACACACGCCGCCGCTGATCGTGCTCAGTCGTTCATCAGAATTGTAAAAAGGAACCATGGCTCCGTATATGCTCTAAAAGCTGACATTGCAAAGTACTTCAACTCAATAAACCACGCTACATTGAAGTACATTGTTGGAACCCATATTAATTGTAAGAGAACGTTGGTTCTTTTAGAAAAAATAATAGACCATTCAGATACAGATAATGCGGGGGTGGGAATCCCGATCGGAAATCTAACCAGCCAACTATTTGCCAACATGTATTTAAATGAGCTGGATCAGTTTGTAAAGCATGGTTTGAGGGAAAAGTTTTATGTCAGATATATGGATGATTTCATTATTATCCATCATGATAAAGAGCACTTACAGAGAGTGAGAAAAACTATTGAAGAGTGGCTAAGTGTTAATCTTCAACTAAAGACCAATAATAAAACTCAGGTGTTTCCTATTTCTTCTGGTAATGGGAGAGCTCTGGATTTTGTAGGCTACAGAATTTATGCAACCCATAAACTGCTTAGGAAGTGCACTCAGAAAAGGTTCAAGCATAAAATAAAAAGATTGAGAAAGTTGTATGCTCAAGGGGAAGTTGAACTCGATGATATCAGTCCAATCATCTCTAGTTATCTTGGGTGTGCCAAACATGCTCAGTCATACGATTTTATAAAATACGTTCTATCAGTTCCATTTGTAAGGAGTAAAGATGAGTGTTCCGTTTAGTTATTATTTTAATGGGGTCAGACAAACAAGCACAGAAGAGGCGTTTCTGATTAACCTAACAAAAGATTGTGAAGATCCTGAAGCAGTAATGGAGGGGATTCTAGAAAGTAAAAAAAGATATGAGAACGATGAATCTCAAGAATAAATGCGTCCTATTTGTGTCCTCTTTTTAATTGGTTTTTCACAAAAGTAATGTAAATCAATGGGTTTTGTGAAATGTATCATATTCAAAGAAAAAGAAAGTAGGTTGGTGTTGCTGTTGCATGTCTAGTTACCAAATTTATCAATGATTCCCCGCTATTAGACCACTGCAGCCAGTACATAGCAACGGATCTATGCGCTTTATCACTCGCGTTTCTGGATGTTTATTTGCTGAGATCAATATGATGGTTCGGTTCATATTCTGGGCATGGATAACGAGGCTAACCTAGGTTAGCCTCGGGCATTTTCGTTACTGATGTTTATAACGAATCATGTCGCTGACTTTACTGTGTGGCTTAGACAGTTTGCGCAGCTCTTTTTTATTGACCGTTTTAAATTGTCCCATCGCCGTTGCGCTGTAACCGGAGCCGCCAAGATTGGCTGAGGTGAGATGAATCATCGCATCACTGATGTCGGTAATCGCTTGAATGTAGCTTTTCTCATTATTCAAATTGTAATGGGTAACATCAAAGATCGATTTAAGACTGTCAGCCCAGTAGAACTCCAAAAATGGCACGGGCGCTGTCGGTTTGTCCCAGGCAATCCCACGTGCAAAATAGAGCAGTGAACGGTACGGGTCATCATCAAATTCTTTCAAATTTAATTGTTTAGGTAACTGCTGCCAAGAAATGGCATTGTGGCTTACGTTGTAGAGCCATGCATTGTTATCCAAAATCATGCTTTGCCAAAAATCGCCCATGCTCTCGTGTTGGCGATAATCTTTGCTGACGACCGCATAAGCTGGAAAACTCGCGCCGCCTTGTGGCAGTTGCCAAAACGAGGTGAAGGTGTGGTGTCCATCCGTTAAGTAATAGTGATTATCGGGGCCAATGACGACGGTTTTCATCGCTTGTTTTTCTGTACCAACAGGCTCTTTACAGCGAAAAGTATCGAGTTGGTTAGGCTGTGAGTGTTTATCGAAGTGCTTCACGCCTTTTTGACCGAAGGTTTCGCAGATCTCATCAAAAAGCTTTTTGCTGTCCCGTTGATAGCGTCCCAGTTTGTAGTAGACCTCGTCATAACCAATCGACGGTTGGGTGGGTTTTAACTCACCTAAGGTGACTTTAACCACATCACCGACTTGAACTTTATCAATCGCTTGTGCACTAGAGGCTGCTGAGAAGAGAGTACCGAGCGTGGCTAGCAACACGCTTAACGGAACAAGATGCATGAGTTCACTCCTGAATGGCTATACCTCACATTAAACCAAGGCAACATGAGGTGAAAATTGATGAGTAGCATACTACGCTACTGACCTTGGGTGTAACCAATATGACAGTCGATGAGGGATTTGTTTCCCTGTTTAATCCCAAACAAGGTAGGCGAACTTAATTTATTAATGATGAATGACTCGATAAATAGCTTTTTTAGAACATTTTAAATAGTGTGATTTCTTATTTTAGAGAATTGACTCCGATTTAAGACTGATTTGTGAAAATAGTCAGAAAATTATCAGTGGGCTATGTATTATAAATACTAACGTAGGATAATTATTCTTTCCCTAATGGGGTAATGACAAGGATAGAGGTTATGTTCTGGAAGCTGTTCAAGCGCTATTTTCTTTTCTGTGGTTTAGTATTCAACGTTGGGCTTCTTTATTCAGTTTATTCTTTTAGTCATGCTCTTTTTGATGGTCAAACTGTACCCGGTGTTTTCTTTAAAATGGCAGGGAAATTAACTGCGCATAATTCCACTCGCTCGGTGGGTGATGTGTTGATGTCAATTGGCAATGCGTTAGATACGCCCGTCTATTATTGGCAGCCTTATGATCGTCAACAGTGGCCAACGGTTGGACCTGACTACGCGTCGCCTCCTAGCATAGGTGTTGAACCAAGAAAAAGCTTCTATGTGGTTAATACTAATGAATTAATTGATGCGATCCATTATTCAAAACCCGGCACCACGATTGTTGTGGCTGATGGGGATTACACCTTACAAGCCAAACGGTTTGAAACCAGTAATGATGAACCGACCAAATACAACCCAATTGTTCTCAAAGCGGAACATCCGGGTAAAGCTCGGCTATTAATGACCTCCTTAGAGGGGCTTTACATCGCTCGACCATTTTGGACGATTACCGGCTTTCAGTTCGTTGGTCAGTGTCCTAACCAAAACTCCTGTGAACATGCTATTCACGTGGTGGGTGGCGCGCATAATGTACAGATTATAAATAATGAGTTTATCGATTTTAACGCGGCAGTTAAGGTCAATGGTAATGCAGGGATGTATCCCGACGATGGTAAAGTGCTTTATAACAATTTCCATTTTACCAAACCGAGAGAAACAATATATTCAGTCACACCAATTAATATTGACCATGCGAATAATTGGGTGGTGTCACATAATATTATTCGCGACTTTGTTAAAAGTGCCGGAAATAAAATCAGCTACGGCGTGTTTATGAAAGGTGGTTCAAATAATGGGATTATTGAAAACAACTTAGTGTTATGTAATTCCACCAAACAACGCTACCCGGGCTCCACCATCGGTATTTCAGCGGGTGGTGGTGGTATGGAAGATCGCCGTGGTGGTGTGCGTTACCAAACCAACAAGTTGATTATCCGCAATAACATCGTGTTCCACTGCAGTGATGTCGGCATCTACCTCAATGGCGGTCGCGATACATTGATCAACAACAACACCGTTTATAACACCAATGGTATTGATGTGCGTTTCGAAGAAAGTAGTGCGATGATTTTCAACAATATTGTGAGTGGTCACGTGCGCGTGCGTGATGATGCTAAAGTGATTGCCCAAGCGGGAAATAAAATCTACCCACGGGGATTCTTTACCAATAAAGAAGAGCTAAATAGCCTATTTGTCTCTCCTGAAACGGGTAATTTCACCTTTGCAGACAGTAAAACCGATCTCTCCAAAGGCGCATCCCCTTATCCACTGCAGCAGAATGAAAAGCTGGCGGATTTTTGTGGTGATGATATTGCGAATAAGCAGCAGTTCATCGGCGCATTCCAAAACAGTTCGGGCTGTTTTTACCCCACTAAATAGCGGTAACAAAACGCAGCTCGATGTCATCAAAATGGCGTAGAAGGGATAAGCTTTCTACGCCATTGATGTTTCTAGTGCGAGTAAATCGCTGAGCCTTTAGAAATAATATTCCAAAGTGAGTTTTACGAAGTCATCCCGGCGAATGGAGTAGAGCGAATCGGTAGGGGTATGGTTATCACTTGCCCACGCATCAAGGTTGAGTTTTAACGCATTTGTTAAGCGCGTGGAGGCTTCTAGCTTAAACAGCCTGATGTCACTGTCGTCCAAATCCTGAGTCATGCCCAGCAATACTTGAGAGCTGGCCTCGTCATTAAGCGCTAACCGCAGCGCGGCAAAAATGTCATTTTGCCCAACGGCCAATGAACCTGGTCCGCGAGAGTCATAGAGGTACTCACTAAGTAGCCCTAAATCATAGGCGGTGTCACCGATACCCACCAAGGTGTACTCAAACCCAGCGTCAGTAGAGGTATAGGTTTGATAGCTGTCTTTGTAGCTTGCTTCTAGTTTCCACAGCCAGCTGCCTTTGGTACCTTGCACGCTCAGCCCGAGATGTTTCATCTGCGCATAATAAGGGATGATTTTTTGACCGATCACCATCAGATAAGGTTCACGATCTGTCCCTTGCAAATAGCTTAGCCCTACATCCCAATCCCCAAAGGTGTTGGTGTAGCGAGCGGCAACATCCACATGTCGCTGTTTTGCGGAGGATTCGTATTGCGCATGGTCAGTATCGATGGGAACAACCGTACGCAGTCGACCATCTTCGCCCGCAAAAGTACGTTCACGAAAATAGGGGAGTAGGTAAAATTCGCTCACTCCCCAATCTTTAATGGCAGTCAACTGCAGCATAGGTTGACCGAGTTTATCTTCTCCATCAATGGCTTCGATAGAGTCAGTTTGGTTAATCACATCAACCAAATGCTCAGCCTCTGTGACGCCCCAAAACACTTTGTTCACCCCCGCGCGAAGTTCGTAATCGCCCCAATAGTTGAGGTAAAACAATTCGCGAACGTCAAAATGGGTGCGTTCGTCATCCATCTCATCGTAACGATAGAAGGGGGTAAAGGTGACACTGGAGTGGCTATCTTTATCTTCCCAATACAGCTGTGGTTCTATGGCAATGGACGGTTGACCATTGTTTTGTCCATCGACACCGGTTTGAAAAAACTGCCGATATTCCAAATCCGCTTGGCCTCTGACTTCTGGCTGAGTCAATGGGGTGGCCAGAATCGGAATGCCGTAGCATAAGGCGACGCCACACAAAGCCGTTTTCAATCCTAAAGCGATGGGATGCTGTTTCATGGCGATCATCTCATCCGCGTCATAATGTTTTGATTGAAGTCGCGCTCGGTTAAGCCCGTTTTAAACTGGATATTGCTGGTTTTGAGTATGGTGCTTTTCCCTGACTGATGATTGATCATCTCTAAGGTCAGCGCGCGCCAATAGTGGTCAAGATACTGATGGTAATCGCTTAACGTTAGAGTTTTGAGCAGCGCCTTTTTGCGATCGTAATACTCGGTTTTCATCGGACGATATTCGGCTTTATCGACCCACACAATCATTTTGGTATAACCAGACATGCGATCCACTGGCACCTGCTCCACGACAAAACAGGGCACGCCATCTAAGGTTTCATCGCGCAGATAGGTAAAGTGATATTTGCCTACCTCAAAGGAACTCAAATCCTCATAGGAGAATTCGCTGCCCATAAATGGACCGGATTTATTTTGGGATGAGATTCGTTTTACGCGTTTTAACGCTGGAAGATAGAGCCATTGGTCATCGTCTCCCTGCACATGGGAATAGGAGAGGAACACCGTGCCTTGGACGTCTCTTGGTTCATCAAAGATGGTTAATCCTTTATCGCCATCTTGACTGACTTCAAGGGTTTTCATGCGCATGATGCGGATACTTTCATCGCCCTGGGCATTTTTTAAAATCATCTGAACATCGGCCGTATTGTCTTGCCAGCCTCTATCGCGCGCTTTACGTTCGTTGGCGATACTCAACCCTTTATCAGCATCCGCAGCGTAGACAGTATTGACCACCACAGGGCTGAGTATCACAGAGGAAAAGAGTGTCAGCGCCCAGATACCGTATAACACGGTAGCCAAAGATCGTGGGACAACAAAGCGTTTCATTTAAAGACTCCTTAGTCACGTATATCGTGGCGCTATTTCCGTAGTGGTTTGGCGACATCGACGGTGCTCGCCACGCTCTTCTTATCAAAAAACATTAAGCAGCTGGGTAGAAAGATAAAGTCGATCACCAGTGCCAAGAAAATGATCAGGGTGCTTAGCGTGCCCATGTCGGAATTGAGGCGGAACGTTGAGAGCGTGAGCACATAAAAGCCGGCAATCAACACCACACTGGTAACCCATAATGCGCGTCCCACACTGTGGAAGGCATAGCGCACCGCATCTTCAGCCGATTGCCCTTGTTGACGGGCCATTTGATATTTGGTGAGAAAATGCACGCAGTCATCCACCACGATACCCAGTGTTAAAGAAGCGACCACTGATAACGCGAGGTTAATCTCTCCCGAAATCACGCCCCAAAGGCCAAAGCCAATTAAGGCAGGAGCCATATTAGGGATGATGCTGTACAGCCCAAGTTTGAGTGAGCGCAACGCCAAGGCGAGCAGTCCGGAGATCATGATTAAGCTAATCGGTAAGGAAATCAGCATGCTGCGCATATTTTTCGAACCGATGTGCGCAAACATCAACGACGGACTTGATTGGGTCACATCGTGCACTTTGCCACCGCTGTTGTGCTGTTCAAACCACAGATTGATGCGGTCTTCCAGGTTAATAAAGTCGTGGCTGCCTAAGTTTTCCGTGGTCACTTGCACTTTGATCGCCGATTTCGCCACGTTGATCTGGTTATTTAAATCCAAGCCGTAAGGTAGCGACATCTCATACATCAATAGATATTGGGCAGAGAGTTCGCGACTGGTGGGCAGGTGATAATAGCTGTCATCATCACCATGCATGTTTTTATTTAGGCGTTTTAAAATATCCGTCAGTGAAGAGACGTGGTCAACTTCAGGCTGCGTTCTTAGCCACGCCGTAAAGGCATCAACGGTTTGGAGAAATTGTGGGTCCACAATGCCTTGGTCTTGCCCTGAGTTCACCACCACACTGATGGTTCCCATACCACTAATGTGTTCCTGCATATAATCCGCCACTTGGCGAAAATCACTCCCTTTGTTGAAGTATTTCACCGAGTCATCATTAATGGTGTTCAGTGGAATGAGAGCAGCGCCAGCAATGATAACAAGCGTCGAGGTGACTAGGAGCGACAGGCGATATTTCACAATCACATCGGCGATTTTATCGATGGCGAATGTGCTTTGCGCTGTGGTTTTAGAGCCCACCTTAATGGGCAGCAGTTGCAATAGCACTGGCAGTAACACCAACGAGAGCAGGCAAGCAATTAACACCCCAATCGCGGCTAAGTTGCCGAAGGTTCTCAGCACCGGAGAGTCAGACATGTTCATCATGAAAAAGCCAACTGCCGTGGTGACTGAGGTAATGATGACCGGCATGACATCCATTTTCATACTGTGCATGATGGCGGCAGATTTTCGTTGTCCTAACTGCATTTGATGGCGCATGGTGGCGATGATGTGCACGCAGTCGGCGACCGACAACGTCAAGATCAAGGTAGGAATATTAACGGTGGCAACGTTAATCGATAAGCCAAGCCAGCCGGCTAAGCCGACAGTAGAGACAACGGCGGAAATAATGCAAATGAGTGTGGCAAACACACTCAAAGCAGAACGCAGCAAAATGACCAGTACCGCCAAAATAACCAAGAACATACCCGGCACTAGGTGAGTAATGTCTTGTTGCGCCGATTGAATCAAAGCGTAGTTCATCGCGACTAAGCCAGCGCGATAGAAGTGAACATCGGTATGCTCAGCTTTAAATTTAGTCAGCATTTGCGTAACAAATTGATAGACTTCGGCAATTTCAGCCGTTTTATCTTTCTCTGGTAGCTGAACCGTGATGTTGACTACCGCTAAATCTCCCTTCTGAGAAACAATCGCATTGCGCGTTTCCGGCGCGTTGATGGCGATTTGACGAATTTCATCAATGGCGTTGGTGTCTAGACGAGAACCGCGGGGCACTAAATCATGGACGGCAAGGTCATCTTCTTGCGCTTGGGTATGTTGATAGTTAGTCAGGGAGTCAACGCGACTTGAGTAGGGCGTTTGCCATGCGGCTTCAGTGAGTTCTTGAATCAAAGTAAGCGTTTTGGCGGTAAAAATGTTACCGTCATCGGGAGCCACCAAAATCGCGAGGTTATCGGTTTTCGCGAACTCAGCTTGAATCCGTTCAAAGGATTGCAGTTGGGCGTTGCCCTTATCGAAGAAGATATTGTAATCGCCGCGAAACTGCAGATCTTTAATCCCGATGGCGGCGCTGATAAGCAAAATCGCCACCACGCACAGCGAAATAATGGGGGCGTGAACGAGATGTTGTAACCACACATCGGGTTGAGACAGCCGACCTTTATAGTGTTGATGCATCAGTAACCTCCGTTTACCCCAATAACCTAGTAAGGACAACCTTATCTCGATGGTGATGAGTTTGGATGGAACTTGTTATGCCCACATCTGCCAGTTAGTTGGGTTGTGATGGCTCTGAGCGGTGAAAAAAGTTCGTTTAATCAGAGCCATCATCGTTATTTACGTAAAGAGAATTTCTCCATCAGGGCATAGAGTGTTGGTCGAGTAATGCCGAGTAATCCTGCCGTGTTAGACATATTACCGTCGCTGATAGAGAGCGCTCGACTCACGGCTTGTTTTTCAGCAGCCTCGCGAACATGCTTCAAATTAATGTCCATGGTGACCACTTCCTGATTGGTCGGTAGCGCCAAATCATGCACTGTGATGTTCTTGCCGTCCGCCATAATGCAGGCACTTTTAACGCGGTTTTGCAGTTCACGCACGTTACCAGGCCAAGGGTATTGAATCAGGGCTTGAATCGCTTCTTCAGTAAATCCATTGATCTGTTTACCCATTTGCTCACAGTTTGCTTGCAGCACAGAACGGGCAATCAAAATAATGTCTTCATCACGCTCACGTAGTGGCGGAATATTGATGGTCATTTCGCTGATACGATAGAACAAGTCTTCACGAAAGGATTTTTCTGCCACCATCTCTTGTAAGTTCTGGTGGGTCGCACAGACGATACGCACGTTCACCGGAATGTCTTGTCTGCCGCCGATACGGGTAATCACTTTTTCCTGCAAAAAGCGCAAGATCTTGGCTTGCAATGAGAAAGGCATATCGCCAATTTCATCCAAGAACAGAGTACCACCTTCGGCGCATTCCACTTTCCCTTTGGTCATTTTTACTGCGCCAGTGAAAGCGCCACGTTCATAACCAAACAGTTCACTTTCAAGGAGGTTTTCTGGAATGGAGGCGCAGTTTATTGCGACAAACGGCTGATCTTTACGACCGCTTGAATCGTGAATGGCACGTGCGAGCACTTCTTTCCCTGTACCACTTTCACCCAGTAGCAAGGTGCTTACATCGGTAGGGGCAATACGTTCGATAAGTTCACACACCCGCTGTATTTTGGGGCTATGACCAATAAAACCATTGTGATTTAAAGAGTGCTTCTTCAGGCTCTCATTTTCGAGTTCCAAGTTGGCAATAAAGAACGCACGGCTGACGATGACCGACAGAATATCTTGGTCGATAGGTTTGTGATAAAAATCATGCGCACCCATTTTAATGGCTTGCAGTGCATTGATCTTCTCATCATTACCAGTAATGACCACAATTTTGGCTTTAGGCGCTAAGGCAAGAATCTCTTTTAGCGTCTCAAAACCTTCCGAAGCATTATCTGGGTCGGGTGGTAGCCCCAAATCCAAAGTAATGACTTTGGGTTCGTAGCGACGTAGCGCTGCCAACGCAGTTGCTTTATCAAAAGCATGAACCACGTTGTAGTCACCAAATGCCCATTTTAGTTGTTTCTGGATGCCGCGATCATCTTCAATAATCAGTAGTGTTTCCATTACGTGTAACGCCTTTCCTTTCAGCAGTTTTGTATGACGGGTCAACGAAAGTGTTGCTAGGGTTTCACAACAAGGTCTCACTCATGCTCAACAGTGGTTTTGTCTGCGCTCTATTTTTACCGACAGGCTCTTGTGGTTCGTTATTGGTATGAACCTCAGCTTGGAAAAATAGCGCATAACCTTGTTTAATATTATTCATCATGGTGCATTGAGGAATATGAATGTGTCACAAATCAAATTATTTCTTTTCTTTAGAGAAACGATTTAAGTATCAATAATAAATAATGGCGATTGAACCTAAATATTGAGTTTGAATATCACCCATATAGTTATAGTCTGAATAGGGAGAGGAGACATTCTATCTATCTCGTAAATACTCCCCAATATACTGATTTAATACATAATAATATTCAGCTGTTGAGTGCTAACTTATTAATTTTACTCTATTCAATAGGCTATAACGTCATCCCCGAAAAGAGAAGCTTGAGACTAAGTCATCCTGTGGTTTACATGATGTTTCTTAAAGTTAAGACAGTTAGACGTGATATTTACCGTGAACAGTGTCGGCTAAACGGAATAGACAATGTAAAGCAGGTTCCTTTTCCTAGTTCGGACTGAACATCAATATAACCGCCTAATTGTTCGATAAATTTTTTGGCGTCATAGGCTCCTATACCCATTCCTGAATTTCCCTTGGTTGTATCAAATGGTTTGAATAGGCGCTTTTCGATAAATTCTTCGTTCATCCCACAGCCATTATCTCGGATTTCTATGCGATAGCACTCTTCTGCAACTGAGGTGGAAACGCGAACGAAGCCGCTACTCTCCGTGGCATCTTGCGCATTTTGGATTAAGTGCAACAGCATATTATGAAAATGCTCTTTGTCGGTGTTGATAGCAAAGGCTTGTGTCGTCTGGCTGTGAAATTCTGGAATAGGCTCTGAATTGGCGCGCTCGGCGCAGCTTGCTTTTACTAATGGCTCTACGTCAAAGGTTTCACCTGCTTGGGCGGTAAGCTCTTTTTTGCGCAGATGTTCGACAACTTTACTCAAACGTTCGATGGCGGAGTCCACCGTTTCAAACGCATCTTCGATAAATTCAGGGTTGTGTTTGTGTTTTTGCGCATTTTTAGCGAGCAGTTGGAGCTGTGCCAAGATATTTTTTAAATCGTGGGCGAGAAAAGCTGACATCTGATTAAACGCATCAAATTGCTGATTTTCCGCCAAAATTTGGTTGGTGTGATATAAGTTGAGATACACGGCTAGCTGTTTACTGATGGCGAACATCAGGTCGCGATCTTCCCAATTGATCGATTCCGTCGTGTGGGGTTTGGAAATAAAGCAGACATGACTGTCGCCACTGTGGTTAATGATTGGCACGATGTAGTCAAAGGTTCGAATAGTTGAAACTTGCTGGTGGTCATAAGCAAAGGGGTTATTCGTGTCGTGATTGATGAGCTGCTTAATATCAATGATCCATTGATGCTCTATCGCGGCTTTTGCCAAAGGTAACAGAATTTCATCCGTCTCTGGGTAGCCAGCTTTGAGGTTATAGCTGGTTTTATTGGTAAGTTTATCCCCATTGACCATCGCGAGAAGTCCCGCTTCACAATCAAACGGCTGAATAATGGCGTTAAGAGCGATCTGGTAAGGCTCATGGACGTTTTGTTCCAAGATGGCCGCAAATTTCATCCACTCTTCACGGTACTCGTATTTGTTGGCATAAAAGTGCTTAGTAATGAAGACCTTGAGCTTGCGCCGCAGCGCATCTGAGGTAAATAGGCTCGCTAACAGTAGGGCACTTAAAGCAAAAAAGACGTATTGCGCGAAACTGCCCCAGTTTTCACCAAGGTAGCGAATGTAGTACCCCACAATCGCCATCACTAACAGATAGCCACCTGCGATGGTTAATAAGGTGCTGCTGTACACCACATCGCGAGAGACATAAATACGTGTTGACCAGTTCTTCACCCGTCTCGCCGTCATCGTGATAAGCGGAATGGTCACGATAGTGATCCAACCTCGGGCCAAAAGAAACCCATCATCAACGTTGTTAGTTAGGGCGCTATTGGCGTACAGGGCGAAATCGTAGGCAAAGGTCATTCCTAGACCTAGGGTAATGGGTTTGATTGCCCAACGATCTTGTCTATCGGTGCGGCGATAAAGCTGTTCGATAAACCATAAACCGACGGCGGATTCGGCAAGATGAATCAGCAACAAATAGCGAAACGGCAACCAAAAAAACAGCATGCTCGATAGCTCAATGACCAGCACTAAGGAGAGTGCGGCTAAAGTGCGTTTGACCATAGGGTCGTCGTGGAGAAAGTGACGCCACTGAGTTTGCACGGTCAATGTGCCCATAATCAGCAGTAACCAACTGATATTACGAAGAGTTTCGATAGGTAATAACACTAGGGCAATGAGTGGATGCATCGCAAACGCAGCCACACCAGCCCAAATGGCACTGGTCAAGGATGCAATCAGTAACAGGCTGCGTTGGAGCGTTTTTTGTTTGGTCGCGAGTAACAGAATAAATAGAAAGAGAAACCCAAGAGCCACAATGCCATAGCCCGTGGCATTCAATAATAAATTCGACATAATTCCCTGATGCTCTGTCATCTTATGCAGCAAAGTTTAACTCTATTATTGAGCCGTTTCTGTAAAGAGTGTCGTGCTAAATGTTCGATTTGCTGTTGATCTAAAAAGTAAGAATCGCGATTGATGACAACTATCTTGAAAAACATCGAGTGCAGGAATGGATAACCAGAGGTTGAAAGGGATGAGATTATTAGAGGTGACTTCCTACACAAGGTATTGCTGTATAGGAAGTCGCCATCTAGGACGAAGATAATAACTTAATTAAGCTTAACGTCTGTGCTGCTTTGCATTTTACGACGGCGTTGTAAGCCAGCTAAACCTAAGAATGCAAGACCCATCAGAGAGAGCATGCCTGGTTCTGGTACTGCATCGGAGTCAACATCGATACCGCCATCATGAGAAAGGCTATACATGTATGTCCCACCGGATTGATAAGCAATTTCTAAATCGATAAGGTCGCTGGCATTACCAACAGGGGCAGCATAATTGTTAGGATCCTTACCACTTTCGCCTTCGATGTATGCACTAGCTTCATCACTTACATCACCAGTATTTGCTGCACTTGAAGTCGTAACTGATGTGAGTAGTAATGTATCTCCTCTAGCTAACAGCGTCGCAAAGTCTACCCATTCTCCTGTTGTCTCGTCGTAAATATAGAAATATCCAGCCTCAACATCAGAGACTTCAAGATATAAGGTGATTTGATTCACTAAAAGGTCATTGTCAATGACAGTTAACACTGAGCGACCTTGTTGCTCAAGGTCATTTGTTACCAAGTCCAAAGTTAAAATGTAAGCACCACTTGCTGTGTACCATGTCATCTGTGATTCAGGGTCAGAAGCTGTAGTATTAAAGTATGCTATCGTTGAGCCACTGGTGATAGTCCCATTCAACACAGCTTCTGCATATACACCAGTTTGAGTATTGGTCAAGTAGGTATAGTCAGTAAATGATGCGCCACTGGTTAGATCACCATCACTATTAGGTGTCGCTTCAACAAGTGTGTATCCTTCAAAACTAAAAGAATCATCAGAAATGATTTCATCATTACTAATTGTTCCATCGCCGTTTGAATCATACCCCAATGCATAATCAGATAAGCTATACGCAGTTGCATATACCTGGCTTGATGCCAATATAAGCATACTGACTGCTAGCAACTGACTTAGTCTACGAAATATTTTCATTTTATTTACCTTTGTCCGTTAAGGTTTGTTACCAAGGCTTATAAAGCATTGATAATGCCAACTTAATTTCGGTAAATAATTTAATGGCTTATATTGATTCATATGATGATAAATGGCGGACGAGGACTTAGGTGTATAATTTAATGTCACATGATGCATATGTGACTATGTTAATATCCTAATAGTTTTAGCTACTTAAAATAACATAATGGTTAATATGTTATGTTTATCAATTTAACAAACTGAAATATAAAGAGTCATTAATTAAATATTCTATTTTCTACGTTGTAAAACAATCTGACACTAAAGTGATAAAGTATCGCTTTATTTATATAATTCATTGAAAATAATAACTAAATTGATGTGTAAGCGACGGGTATATTCCCATTGGCTTTGTTTAACAAAACCAATGGGAATCACGTTGAACGGTGGGGAGTCGAAGTGAATGTGGTGTGATTTGTCAATAAAACAGGATGGCACTTTCTCATGCTAAACGATTAAGCCAATCGAGTAAGAAAGTGCCTATCCAAGTGATGAGCGCGGTTTAGCTGTGAGCTAGTGATAGCCCATCGTCTTTACGGCGACGTTGCAGATAAGCAAGGCCGATTAGCGCAAGTCCCATCAGAGTTAGCATGCCAGGTTCTGGCACAGCGTCTGAGTCAACATCGATACCACCATCGTGAGATAGGCTATACATGTATGTCCCATCGGATTGATACGCAATGGTTAAATCGATAAGATCGCTGGCATTACCGACGGCGGCTGCATAACTGTTAGGATTTTCACCACTTGCGCCTTCGATGTATGCACTAGCTTCATTACTTACATCACCCTCATTCGTTGCACTAGAAGTCGTAACGGATGTGAATAATAATTCATCACCTTCAGCTAACAGTGTCGCAAAATCTACCCATTCTCCTAGCGTCTCGTCGTAAATATAGAAATAACCATACTCAACATCAGAGACTGAAAGGTATAAGGTAATTTGATTCACTAAAAGGTCACCGTCAATGACAGTTAACACTGAGCGACCTTGTTGGCCGAGGTCATTTGTTACTAAGTCCACAGTTAAAATGTAATCACCACTAGCTGTGTACCATTCCATCTGAGACGTTGGGTCAGAAGCTGTAGTATTAAAGTATGCTATCGTTGATCCACTGCTGATAGTCCCATTTAAAAGAGCTTCTGCGTATACGCCTGTTTGAGTATTGGTCAAGTAGGTATAATCAGAAAATGTTGCCCCACTAGTTAAATCAGCAGTACCACTATTTGTTGTCACTTCAACAAGTGTATACCCTTCAAAACTAAAAGAATCATCAGAGACGATCTCATCATTGCTAATGTTTCCATCTTGGTTTGAATCATACGCCCATGCATAATCAGATAAGCTATACGCGGTTGCATATACTTGGCTAGATACAAATATAAGCATACCGGCTGCTAACAACTGACTCAGTGTTCGAAATACTTTCATGTAATTTACCTTTGTCCGTTTAAGTTTGTTACCTAGGCTTATAAGCATTTATAGTGCCAAGAAAAATATTGTTATTTATCAGCTGATTAGGCGGTGAGATATAGCATGTATAATAGAATGCTTAGTAAAGTGTAAAATAGCCTGACATATAACCTAATTAAAATTTTACTTTAGTCAGTAAGAATTTATATCAATGTTAAAAAGTTAATAAAAATCAACGCTTATAACATTGGTTATATTTTTAGTGTGTTTTTGTGATGGTGTAAAAAATACCGACACCTAAGTTTTACATTATGATTTTATTATAAAATAACATTGGATTAATTGAGATGATTATGATTTATTAACTGCCATTACATCATCTTGCTTAGCGTTTTCTTAAAACGATACGATGTAATATTTCTTTTATTTAAAACTTAAGTAAATTAATTTTATTCTTTTCTATTTTTAGGCAGTTATTTCCAAAATATACGCTACCGTACTTAGTGGAGATGAGTTTTAGTGCTTATTTTTTGGTACAAGCTCGGGTAATCACATCGGAAAACCAAACTCATATCATCGGTTGTCAATGCTGGTTTGGAGGTGAACATATGGCGATCATAGAAAAGGCCCCACTCACTGAATTAAATGGCAGAACAGTGCCAGTGGAGAGACGTAAGGAAGTGCGTATCGCAAAAGAGGGCAGCGATAGCGAGCTTTGTACACAGGCAGTCACCTATAAAATTGCAGTTGATAAAGCGGAGATTGAACGCGCTTTTACCTTGGTTTGGGATAACTATGTCGAAGCGGGGCTACAGCAAGATACTCATAAAGGAATACGTTTTACCAAGTATCATTTGCTGCCGAGTACCAGAATATTTATCGCCAATTTCCATGAAGAACTGGAGATGGGCACACCACAGAACTTCAGAGAATCCACCAATGTGGTGGGCACCGTTTCGATTGTGTTTGACAGTCCTATGGGGCTGCCAATGGAGGAGTTTTGTGGCGAGCAAATCAATAAAATCAGAGCAGAAGGCGGCAGAGTTGCTGAAGTCACCTCATTTGCTCTAAATCCTCAATACACCAAATACAAAGTCTTTCTGCATCTTTTTAAGTTGTTGTTTCAATTCGCTGAATTGAAAGGAGTCACTGATCTTTGCTGCTCTGTCGCCGAGCGTCACTGTCGGTTTTATCAGAAGATCTGTCTGTTTGAACCGCTCGGGGAATTGGTTCCTTATTCAGCGGCTTACATACATAAGGTGCAAGGCCATCGTCTAAACATTGCTGCAGCGAATAAAAAAGCGGAGCAGTTTTATTCTGGTCGTGAGTTCGATGCGGATTTGCATCGATTCTTCTTTACGGAAAGCTTTAACCGCAAAAAAGGGGAAGGGCATTCATTGTCGCCCGAGTTACTTCATTATTTTCTCGCTGAACGTACCGATTTTATTCACTCACTTGACGATAAAGATTTGTTACTTTTGCGTAATGAATACAGAGAGTTAGGTCAAGAGTTTCCTTTTTGAATAAGGCCTAAACATCGAAGCGTCTTGATAAAACAGCTTGCTTAACGAGAAACAGAGCTCACTTCTGTCGTGCTCAGAAGAGAAGGTAAATAGGATGGATAGTCAAGAATATTATAAATTGGCAGTCACGCGTAATATTGGTCTTGTGACTGAACAGGAACAAATGACCTTACAACGCTCACGTGTTGCCGTTGCAGGATGTGGTGGATTGGGAGGTAGAGAGTTTATCGATCTCGTTCGTATGGGGATTGGTGGCTTCAATCTGGCTGATTTTGACGAATTCAGTATTAAAAATATCAATCGTCAAATCGGTGCGATGTCCTCGACAGTGGACCGCCCTAAAGTCGAAGTGATGGCGGAGATGGCCAAAGACATTCACCCCAGCGTCGATATCAAGATGTTTCCCCAAGGCATCCAAGAAGAGAATGTTGAAGCGTTCGTCGCTGATGCCGATGTAATCGTCGATGCAATTGATTTCTTCTCCATGCCAGCGCGGCGCTTGTTATATCGTACTGCTCGCCGATTAGGAAAACCGGTGGTGTTCGCTGCGCCTCTCGGTTTTTCTGGCACAATGAATGTGTTTACCCCTGAGAGCATGAGCTTTGATGAATACTTTGATATCAATGATGATATGGATCTGTTCGAACAGTTGATTGCTTTTACTGTCGGTGTTGCGCCACGCGGGACACATTGGCGGTATATGGACACCAGTAAAGTCGATTCCTCTGATCATGCCGGTCCGTCACTCTCTTGTGCTTGCAATATTGCTACGGGTTTACTCACGTCAGAAGTGCTGATCATTCTGCTTAATAAACGCCCTCCGATGGCTGCCCCTTACTTCATGCAGTTCGATACCTATCGGTGTTTATATCGAAAAGGCAAATTGCACTGGGGTAATCGTGGTCCACTGCAGCGTTTAAAACGTTTCTTAGCCGCGCGCAAATTCTCCGACCAGAAGGCGGCTTTGCTTAAGAGCATTACCCAATAGCATCGCATAAGACAAACGATATGACGTTACTAATGGTATAAATCAAAAGTGATTAAATAAAGCGCGGTGAGGTTTTATAACCTCACCGCGAATGTTTGAGCAGGTTTAAGCTTCGCCATTACGCCATTTCTTTCGCTCTGCCTTTGGGTGGGTAAAGCCACCACAGCATAAGCAGTGACCCCAACATAATCCCGATGTCATTGGCAAAGAAATCGAGCCAAGAGGCTTCTCGTAACGGAACCAAGGTTTGCAGCCCTTCGAGCACGCCACTGTATACGGCGATGACAACAGCGCATAAGCCGATGGATTTTAGCGACCTCAATCCTAACGCCAAAATAGCAATCACCGCAAATAGGGTATATGCCCCAAGGTGAGCCATTTTGTCGAGGTCGGGCACACCATAACTATTAAGATCGGGAACCACACTGTCTGGTGATGAATCATTTGCGAGAGAAACATAGCCAATCAAAGCGGTGTAACCGACTAACGCGACCTTTTTAACACTTTGCAGCATGTGAGCAATCCTTACTATTTATTGCGTACTTCACTTAACAAGTTCTTGAGATGTTGAATCGGAATGGCATAGGTAATTGCACTTGGGTTGGTTAATGCTGCCTCTTTAGTAGCCTTGACTAACACCTTGTTGACGATAGCAATCACTTCTCCGGTTTCAGGAAGATAAACAGGGCTGCCGCTGTTACCAGGATAGGCAGTGGCATCAAGCTGATACACCATATAGGGGTTTCTTAGCTGTTTTATCTGATTGACCGTCAGTTCTCTGGTGGTTCGGGCGGGTACGACCACCGGAGTAATGCACGATAGTATGCCGTGGTGTGTAACAGGATAGAGCCCTAACACCGCGCCAATGGGATAGCCGGTAAAGGCGATATCTTCACCTTCACGTACGTTATGCGCCGAGAGCGTCAATGCCGGTAGTGCCGGGCCGGGGATTTTTAAAATCGCGATATCGAACACGGGATCAATGGCGATCACTTCGGCATCTCGCATCTGAGGATGAGAACCTCGGCCAATATAGACCACGAGTCGCTCTTTAATCTCCTTATTGAGCAGCTCAGGAACAACATGGGCATTGGTAACCACATACCGACCGTCTTGAATAACAAATCCGGTGCCAAGGTAGCGAGAGTGTTGATCCGATAAACGACTGTACGTACCCACTCCCACAATCGAGGGGCGAATTTTATCTATCGTATCGGGAAGAGAAGCATAGCTAAAGCGAGCCCAGCATAACCACAGTAGGCTGCACGATAACACTGCTTTGAGCAGAGATTTCATCGTTGGATTTCCCATAGGTTGAACGCTCCATGTTTACTGACGGTTGTGTAAACTGTTCTGGGAATGGCAAGTCAGTAAGCCCCAAAGAACTCACTGACTTTCGCTACTAATCAAATACTCTTAACCAGTTGAACTAGGTTGCTTTTATCCGCAGCCAGTTTGCTGTTAGCCGGTATTTGAATGGTGTTTAACAGCGTTTGTGCTTGCGATTTTTGCTTACTTTGAATCAGCCCCTCCGCGTAATGCAGGGCAATTTCAGCATTATTGCGTGTTTTAGTTGCTTCATAGGCTTGAGACAAAATAGGCAGCGCATTGGTGACGTCGCCAGATTTCAACAAGCAGTAACCATGGGTATCCGCAATCACGGGCTCTTGCTGCGCAATCTTATAAGCCTGACCTGAATACTTACATGCTTCGCCAAAATCGCCTTTATCAATGTAAAGCCAAGCAATGTTGTTTAACGCAATCACGTTTGACGGTTCTCGCTTAATGATCTGCAAGTATTCATCGATGGCCGCATCCGGATTCGCGCGGCTTTGAATGTCAGCCAGAAGAATTTGCAGCGGACGTGCTTTCTGGGCATGCGTTGCTATCTCTTTTTCCAAGAATTTAATCGCTTTGTCTCGCTGGCCTGATGCCTCATACAATGAGGCAAGTTCGCGCGCTGTGGTCAGTCCCGGAGCCATCTGATGAATTTTTTCTTGCAGTGGCAGGGCACGTTTCAAATCACGGTTAGCAACGTAAATCGACTCTTGTAAGGTCAGCGCATACACCGAGTTTTTCACTGCGTCAGGTAACGTATCGAGGGTTTGTTGGGCTGCCTTTGGGTCGCCTGATCTGAGCTGCATGTTACCTTTGATGATCACAAAACGGGTATCTTCGGGGAATTGACTATGCGCTTTTTCAGCCAGTGCCACACCGCTAGGGTATTTTTTCCACTCGTCATAAATTTGCAGCGAGCGAAGGTAAGCATTGACGTTATTAGGAGAGAGTTTTATCCAATTTTGGTAAGCACGATCGGCATCAATCCACGAGCGTTTTAGCGCGTACAAGTTACCAATCAACGACCATGTTTCACCTGTTTTGGATTCATTCGGGATGTTTTCCAACAGCGCTAGCGCAGCCTCATTTTTCCCTTCAGTGATAAGAGCAAAAGCCTTCTGGTGGAGAAGCGTAATATCTGTTGGATTGGCACTGATTTGCTTTTCGATCAGCGCAAGCACATCGTCCATCTTGTTAAGTTTTTGTGCACTGGCAAACAAGATTTGAATCGCTGGAATGCTGTTGGGAATTTTTTGTTTCACTTTATAGGCTAGGTCATAAGCGCCTTGGTATTTCTCTTGTAAAAACAACGTGCGAGCGAGTAACTCTTGCACTTTAGGTAGGTCTGGAGAAATAGAAAGAATGGTACGAAAGGTCTTTTCAGCCTCTGGGTACTCTTTTTTAACCAAAGAGATTTGGCCTTGTAAACCAAGCGCATCAATATCTTTGGCGTCTTTGGCTAACCATTTATCAGCGACGGCTTGAGCGTCGTCCAATTTGCCCAGTTGCAGATAGTAATAGGCAGCGCCAATTGCAGCTTTACGCTGGTCGGGTTGTTCGGCAATTGCCGATTGTAACTCTTTTAAGCCACTTTCATCGTTATCAGCGAGCTTAACCATGCCAAGCATCAATTCGCTACTGGCATTTTTATTACTGTCGTAGGCCTTAGTTGCCAACGAAAGTGCCTCATCGTTGCGACCTAATTTGGATAGCGCCAAGCCCATTTGCGATAAGAAATTGCTGTTTTCTTCACTGGCCGTATCCATGCTCTCCATCTTCTCAACCGCTTGGTTGATGTAACCCAGTTTCATCAAGGTCACGATATAAAGGCGGTTGGCAAAGTGGTTAGCCGGTAATCTGGGTAACACTTGTTTTAGTCGGCGGTTGGCTTGTTCATACAGTTTGAGTTGATAGGCCGACACTGCTGAAATCAACATGGTTGCTGTGTTTTGCGAACCATTATTAATTGCTTTCTCTGCGGCGTCTTTTGCCCCTTCATAATTTTTTTCGGAGTAGAGAATGGTGGCTTTCAGCTCGTTCGCAACGGGATAATCAGGAATGGCTTTCAGAATTCTGTCTACGTACGGAGTGGCTTCTTTAAACTGCTTAGAAAGCACCAGCGCATTGGCGACAAAAATGGAATAGAGATTCGCGGAAGGTGATATTGAGTAAGCCTTTTTATAATCTTGAGTGGCTTGTTCAAACTGCTTTTGCGCCAGATCCATATGACCTTTAAGGAGCCAAATATCACTGTTGTTTTCGTCGATCTTCAGTGCATGGTCGAGTAGTGCTTGCGCTTCAGTTGTTTTGTTTTGGGTATTCAATTGGCGGACTTGAGCCAAATTAAAATAGACCGATTGACTCAATACCTTGCTGTCGACGGTTTTGCTCGCATCGGCGATCAATTTGTTGGCATTCTCTTCGCGGCGCAAATTGAACTCAGCAATCGCCTGTAGGCCGATTAAATCCGCTTTGGCACTCGGTTCTGACACCGTCGATTCGTTAATTAGCTCGGCGGCATCGTCGTTGCGACCCATGGCGACCAGTGTTCTAGCCAGTAGGGGAAGGACCTGTGCTTTCTCTGCGCCCAATTGTAACGCGCGCGACAATTCCTGCTCAGCGGCAGGAAAGTTACCGTGTTGCAGATAGAGTTTGCCGAGCATTAAGCGAGGAGTGGCATCTTTAGGGGACGATTGAATGGCATTTTTCAGTTCAATCGTCGCAGAATTGAAGTCGTTTTTGCTCAGATAAACTTGGGCACTATTGATGTAGTCGTCTGCGTAGCTTATACCCGCAAGCAACAGACAAGATGATGCGAGACTAGAGCTTAGTAGGGCTCTAACCATTTTAGGCTTATGCTGGAACATACAATTCCCTGATTTTAAGTGAATATCCGTAACTTCTTGGCGATGATAGTCAGTTTTGCGCTCTTTGCGTAATAAGTCAAAAAACAATATCAACCAAAAATGTATTTAACTGTGTTCTAAAAATATGAATTTTTATCGTTAAAAATGAAGATAATAAATCGAGTTAATATGGAATTTATCGATAGAAACTCACAGTTTTACCATAATAGCTCGGCTAGGGTTTCAGTGCTGTAATGTTTTTATTAAAGCTTGTCTTACTTTTGAGAAGATAAATCAATTATTTCTATGGTATTTATTATAAAGGATTTCAACAATTGATATTTATAATGTTTTTTTAATTATTAAACCACTTTAAATACTTACGCTGTTATTGTTTTGATATTTGGGTATATAGTATTGATACAAAGAAATAACTTGGTTTATACCCAATATACGTCACCCATTAGGGACTATTTTTGTCATTATCTCATTGGTGAGACGGTGAAGCGTGCGTCAAACCTCTCTGCAATGAGATTGAGCGTGGCGGGTAATAACGAAAGGATAAGTCATGCTCCTTAGGGATCGTTTTGGTGTGCAAGTCGAGTGGTATAAAAATCCGGATAGAGCTTGGTTAGCGAGTGCGTGGATCGATTTGGAAAGTCGGTCTTCGGCTAATTTTTTCTTAAGTTGGCTGTGGATTGGCACTTGGCTTGACTGCTTTGTCAAAGAGTTCACGCTCATCGAAGCCAAGTTGAATGGGCAAACGGTCGGCTTGGGCATTGTGGTCACCAAAAACCACATGTTGTCGAATCGGTGGTGGCGCAAACAGCATTTTTTGCATCGCACCGGTTCCCAGCAAGAGGACCAAATCTGGATCGAATACAACGATTTTTTAATTGCCGATGAGTCGAGCGAGGCGATACGGGAAGCCATGTGTGCCAGTGTGACTGGCTGGTTAGCGCCCAATGATACCTTTGTGGTGGGAGCCAGTATCCCGGAAAAATTTCATGCGCTTAAAGCCTTTGGCTTAGCGGAACGAACCGTGTGGGAAACGCGCAATTATTTTTTGGATTTGGATGAGTTACGCGTTAAACATCAAACACTTTTGCAATATCTATCCCGGAATTCGCGCTACGGTATAAGCCGCAGCTTGCGGGAATATAGTCAGCTTGGAGAGGTAATTATCGACACCGCCAAAAGTGTTGAACAGGCGCTCGCTCTATTTACGTTGGCAAAACCGCTGCATTTGGCGCGGTGGGGAAGCAGTAACAGTGGCAGTGGTATGGCTAATCCGCTGTTTGTTATGTTTCACGAAAAGTTGATTCAAAAAGGCATGGCAACAGGGCAAATTGAACTGCACCATATCCGAGCGGGTAATGAAACGATTGGGATCATTTACAACTTTCACTATCGAGGTGTGGTCTACTTTTATTTAGGCGCGATGAACTATTGCCACCAGAGTACGCACTTTAAGCCTGGGTTGGTTTCCCACTATCTGCTGATTAATAAAGCCGTTAACGAAGGGGTCAGTATCTATGACTTCATGGGTGGGCAGGCGCGCTATAAATCAACGTTTTCTAATCAAGAGGGCAACCTTGCGGTGTCTCGTTATGGGCATCCTGGCGCCTTTATGAGCGTGGAAAACTTTGCTCGAGAATTGAAACATCGACTGTAATTTCATGCTCTTTAGGTGAGCAACAGCAATGATAGAAAACTTAAATAAAAAGATCGCAATCGGTTATTTATGGAACCTAGCTTCTAAATGGATTACGCGCTTTATCGGTATTATTAGCACGTTAATTTTGGTTAGAGTACTTAATCCTATCGATTTCGGTATCGCTACGTTAGCCAATATTGTGATGGCTCTATTTGTGATGTTAGCGGAAGTGGGTACCGATAAATATGTAATTAAGTCTCAATCTTGCACCAACGAATTACTTAATAGTGCGTGGTCACTCAATATTGCGCTTAAATTAGGATGTGGATTATTTATCGCGTTGCTCTCATTTTATGTCGCGGACTTCATCCATGAACCGCTATTAACGAATGTGTTATTGGTTTGCAGCGTGATTCCTGTTATTGGCGCGCTAAAAAACGTGGGCCTATTAAATTACGAGCGTGAATTAAATTATCGTCCGCTGACTCAATTATCGGTGTTGGTGAAATTAACCGTGTTTCCTATCACGATTGGTTTGGCGCTGTGGCTAAAAAGTTACTGGGCCTTGGTTATCGGCACCTTGATGAGTGAAGTCATCACGGTACTAGGCTCCTATTGGATTCATCCATATCGGCCTAAGTGGTCGAGCCGCCAATGGTCTGAGCAGTGGCATTTCTCCAAGTGGATGGTGGTATCGACAACGACTGGGTATCTACGCTCTCGGCTTGATGCGTTTTTGTTAGGGCGGTTTTTACCTTCGAATGCGGTGGGGCTTTATCGCGTCAGCCAAGAGTTTGCTTGGTTGCCCTTTTCCGAGTTAATCGCTCCCGCTACGCGTTCGTTTTACGCTGGCTTAACCCAGTTAATTGATGACAAAGAGGCGCTGACCCATCAGCTCTGTCGTTATTTGGCGTTAGCTTATCTGCTCGTCGTTCCCTCGGCGGCAGGCATCTATGTGCTGCAAGATGAGATTGTGAGCGTTGTGATGGGTGAAAAATGGGCCGATGCGGCGCCAGTTCTTGGGCTACTGAGCCTTTTGATGCTCTCTATGCCGCTCAATATTGCGCTGCAAAGTTTGTTAACCCACATGTCGAAACTCAGCTATTTGGTTTGGATCGACGTGGTCATGATCGTGGCTATCGGGGCGAGTTTTTCCCTCCTTTATCAGCAAGGTATTACCTTACTCGCTACCTACACTTTGGCGCGTGTGGCTTTGGTGGTGGTGTTTATTGCGCTGCTTTTGTTGGTGTACAAGGCGGTTTTGCATGTGGCACTGACAAGAGTTTTAGCGGTGTTACTGCTGCCAATGTTACCCAGTGGCGTGATGTATGCGGTGGTGGCGCTATTAAAATCAGCGTTGGCTTTTAATCCATTGCTCAATCTGCTGATCCTTGCGGTGGTGGGCATGGCGATGTTTATTCCGTTAATGGTGCTGCTCATTTGGGGCGCAAAAGCATGGATTCCCGAATATCAATACGTACTGGAGTTACTGGCGAATGTCCGCAACACCGTGCTTAAAAATCGAGTAACAAGTCAGTCTTAATGGCGTTGGATGAGATAACTAGGAAGAGAGCGATAAGCATGCAGCAATACATCACTGGTAGCCGAGTAACTGTTTTGGTTTTAGGGGAAGACACCCGCAGTTTTCTCTCTGTTGTGCGCTGTTTAGGCGCTGCAGATTACGACGTGCATGTGGTTTGCTACGACAAAACCAGCCCAGCGCTGGCGAGTAAATACATTACTTCGGCCAAATTTTATAACTATCAAGCGCTCACTGCTGAAGATTGGCTAGAGAGTGTTCTTGCGCTTATCGAACGTTATCAGTTTGACCTGATTATTCCCTGTGATGAAAGGGCGATTTATCCCCTTTGGTCTGCAAAAGACCGTTTACCAATGCACACTCAACTCGCCATTGCCAATCAAGAGGCACTCGATTGTCTGTTTGATAAATGGAAAACCAAACAAGTGGCTCAATCCTGTGGGGTAGCAACGGCGCAAGGTCATGTGGACTGTTTACAACAGATGCAGTTTGCCCATTTAGTGCAGCAGTATGGATTGCCTTTTGTGATCAAACCCTTGCAGTCCTTTGAAGAGTCCAAATTAAGCCAGCGTCAAAAGGTAGCGATTATTCGCAGTGAAACCGAATTTGATGACTATCGAAAATCAGTGGATGAGCAGCAGCCTTTTTTAATTGAAGCCTATTTTGCTGGTAACGGGGAAGGGCTCTCTGTTTTTGCTATTGAAGGCGAAGTCTATGCTGCTTTTGCTCATGAGCGTGTGGCTGAACCCAGCTCTGGCGGGGGCAGCTCTTATCGCAAGAGCATTCCTCTAGACAAGGCGTTACTGGATGCCACAGCTAAGATGTGCCAAGCCACGCACCTCACTGGTGTGGCGATGTTTGAGTTTCGTCGCAGCGCAGAGGGAGATTGGATTTTGGTGGAAGTGAATGCGCGTTTTTGGGGATCTCTGCCTTTAGCGATTTATGCCAAAGTGGATTTTCCAAAACTCTATGCCGATTACTTAGTCTCCCATCACGTACCTGATCGTAAGTATCTGCACTATTCTCCCGTCTTGGCTCGTGCTTTGACTGCCGATATTTATGAAATAAAACGAGAGTATGAGCAGCTGTGTAAAACCCAAACCGCGTGGCGTGCTCGGGGGCATCTGATCAAACGATTGCTGCAAATTTTGAATGTGGTGACGCCACGGGAAACCATAGATACCTTGCAATGGCGCGATGTGGGGCCGTTTCGTGCCGAAGTGTGCTCGCTACTCGATACGCTAGTGATGGCGAGAGTGCGTAAGCTCAGTTGGGTGGTGCGTTGGCGTCGACATCATGCACAGCAAACCTTAGCGAAACTGTTTAAACAGAATCCTAAACGGCGCATCCTTTTTGTCTGTTATGGCAACATTATGCGCAGCCCTTTTGCGGCGGCCTGTTTTCATGACCAAGCTGCTTTGCAACGCATTCCTCTCGATTGGGACTCTTTTGGTTTTCATCTTATCGAACAGCGCGCGTGTCCTGATGTGGCGTCTCAAGCGGCTCTCACATTAGGTGAAGACCTTACTACGCATCAGTCAAAATGGCTGAGCCAATATGATATCCACGACACCGATATTGTGATCTATTTTGACCAGCAGAATCTAGGCAAGCTCAGTGCCTATTATCAAGTTAACCACGCTTTTTGCGCTGCAGATTTGCTCGATAATCAATTCCCTAACTTGGTGGATATTGACGATCCTTACGGCCGTGGCAGTGACAATGTTGTGGATTGTTATACCAAGATTGCGAATTCAGTGGCTGGGCTACTGAATGTGTATAAAGGAGCAGTGCAGTAATGGCAACTCAACTTGCGATCGTGATTCATGCTGAAGAAGAGTTTGATTGGGATGGTGGGTTTTATCGCTCGAATACCGCTGTCACGCACGCCGACCACTTGATAAAGGTGATGGACCGCATTATTGAATTGGGCGGCAAAATTACCTTAGCGATGGATTATCCCTTTATTACCAGTATGGGCGGACAAAAGGTCGTGAATCGCTACCGAGCCCAGCATGGGCAGAGCGTTGAATTTGCCACGCATTTGCATCCTTGGGTTAACCCTCCCTTTGAAGATGATCAAGATGAAGTGGCTAATGAGGCGTCCTACCCAGGTAACCTTAGCTATAAGCTTGAATATGAAAAACTCAAGGTGCTGACTGAAACGATTGAACAAGTCTCAGGTGTGCGGCCTAAAACCTATTTGGCGGGGCGCTATGGGGTTGGGCCAAATACGCAAAAGATCATCAAAGCGTTAGGGTATCAAGTCGATCTCAGTATCAGCGCTTACTGTGATTTTCGCCATCAGCAAGGGCCTGATTTTAGCCACTATTCTAGCCATCGTTTTGAACAAAATGAGCTGACCTATTTGCCGCACACCAGCTCGATTTTGGCCGTGCTGGCACCGCTGCGCGATTACCTCAACCGCCGTCCGCCAACATTCACTTGGATTCAACAGCACCGTTGGCTTCGTCTCGCCAGTAAGTTTCTGCGGGTGAAGCGTTATCGCTTGTCCCCTGAAGGCTTTACCGCACAACAAATGCGACAAGTGACGAAGGCTCAATTGGCGATTGGTCAGCAAGATTTTATTTTGTCCTTTCACTCTCCGACCTCGAAGTTTGGCTTAACTCCTTACACGCGTTCGGAGCAAGACGTTGCTCACTTTCTGCAAACGATTGAGCGTTATATACAGATGTTTACTGATGAGTTTCATGGTCAAACGATCTTGCCTTCGAAGCTGATTGCGTCTTCGCAATCCAGTGTGCCTTCAAAGTTAAGTTTGCCATCAACCTCTTCCATTTTATGAGATTGTAACTATGCAAGTTTATGTGCATCCATGCCCAACGAAAAATATTGGTGATGAATTCAATCATTGGTTTTGGCAGGAGATATTTGACGAAGATTTTCGCTGCTATTCTGATGACATTTTGTTAGTTGGGATTGGCACGGTTCTCAATGACAAACTCCCTAAAGCGAGCATTACCCATGTACTAGGTAGCGGAGTTGGCTATGGTAATGGTGGTAAGGTAGACCCATCACGCTGGAACATTCATTTTGTGCGCGGCAAGTTAAGTGCTAATGCCTTAGGGTTGGGAGAGCAAATGGCTATCTCTGATCCGGGGATTCTTATCAGTCGTCTTCGCCCACAAGAGGTAGTTCACCAGTATCCGATTTCATTTATGCCTCATATTGGCATCGACTCTGAGCGCTATCGGCGCTTTATTGAAGAGGTCATCGGGTGGCACTATATTTCGCCTTCCGATGAAGAAGACAAGATACTCAAAGAGATTGTCGCGAGCAGCAAACTCATCACCTCTGCGATGCATGGTGCGATCATTGCCGACTCTTATCGAGTGCCATGGCTGGCGGTCAATACTTCTCCAGAAATTTTGCCGTTCAAATGGCAGGATTGGTTTAGCTCACTCAATATCGATGCGCATTTAACGCAGTTGCCCGCCTACTGGAACCAGATTCGCCCGGGCTTAAAATCCAAAGCGATTAATTTTGTCAAAGAGAAACAACTGAAAAGCCAGTTACTCAAGTTGTTGAAAAAAGGTCATTTTCAGTTAAGCGATGCGCAACCTTTGGTGAGTAAACAAGAGCAGCTACTCGATAAGCTGGCACAAGTGAAGCCACTGATCTTTAGCGAAGAGCATCGCATTGGTAACGCTATCCATTGTGATGACTCATTGAGTGAAGAGTTCTAAACCGCCGAGCGAGAGCAAGAGCAATCGCAGAGAACGATTTTTTCGATTGTGGAGAGTAGAGAGTGAGAGAGTTCATTTATCGAGAGTGGATTAACAGAGAGAAGCGCCGTTTATGACCACCACCAGTGCAACACCATCGAACATTGCCGTATCCGTTATTATTGCCACCTGTAATCGACCGGATTTGGCGTACCGAGCTGCATGTCGAGTGCTTGAGCAGTCCGCGACCGACGTTCAGGTGATCGTGGTGAATAATGGATCATCACTGGAGAATCAGGCTCACTACTGCCAACTGTTCGATATGATTGAGCATCGCATCGATTATGTCGATCTCTGTACCCAAAAAGCGATTGGCCTCGGCCCTTCGGTCGCGCGCAATGTCGGTATCGCTTATGCTCGCGGTGACTATGTCACTTTTTGTGATGATGATGACGAGTGGATTGATCCCGATTATTTGGCGTCGCTTCTGCCAGTATTGCAGCGCTATCGACCGGCCATGGTGTTTGCTGACCAGCAGGCGCTTCGTACAGATCGCTCGGTCATGCGCGAGCATTGGTTTGATCGCGAGTCTCTCATTGGTGAATCACAACCTGTGGGAGAGGAGGGGTTTTACGAAGTGGCGCCAGAGTACTTCTATCAGCATGGCGGATTTGCGCACCTCAACATCACGCTTTATCAAACGGAATTACTCCAACGCTATGGCGGCTTTTGCCAAGCTTTGGATTATGAAGAAGATTTCGAGCTATTCCACCGTTTAATGAGCCATGCTTCGCATATGTTCTATTACGACAAAGTGGTCAGTCTTCATCACATCCCCAATCCAAAAAAACGAAATAACGTCACCACTCAAATGAGCCTGTTCCATAAACAGCTAGCGAGAATCTATATCTTCAACAAGTTCGTAACGGAAAGCCCTAATCAGCGATTGACTCGCTTTGCGACCACTCATGGCAGTTATGCGGCAGGACGAATTGCAGAAGAAGCGCTGCGACTTGGCAATTTCTCGTTAGCCAAAACGATGGCAAGGCAGGCGCTAAGTTGGCGTTTATCCCCAAGCATGGTCAAAGTGTGGTGGCAGGCATGGCTGGGTAATCGAATGAATCACGCCAACGCACATAGGAAGGAAGATCAATGAATCATATTTTGCTTACGACAGATGAGAATTTCGCTCAGCATTGTGGGGTGTGTATTGTCTCACTGTTAAAAAATAATCCTCAGTCTGAATTTGCGATCACGGTGGCCGCTATGGGGTTGAGTGAACTTAGCCAAGTGAGATTGCACCAATGTGTTGATGCTTTTACCAATGGCACGCTTAAGCTGGTGGAGTTTGCTGAAGAGGCGCTCGAGCCATTCCCGCAAATTGGCGGCTATCGCAAAAACATCTATCTGCGTTTATGGGTTGATGAGTTTTTTGCGCCGGATGTGGAGCGTGTGCTCTATCTTGATGTGGATACCCTAGTGGTCGATTCCATTGAGGAGTTGTTTACTGATAACGCGCAAGACTTTGTGGTTGGTGCGGTAGATATTCCTTTTGCTGATAGCCATAACCGTTGTCACTTACCACTGGAATACGGTTACTTTAATTCGGGGGTTCTGCTGTTTAATGTCGCCCGTTGGCGCACCGAACATTGCCGCGATCAGCTGCTCGATTTTCTGATTAAAAACCAAGATATTGCGTTGAATCCCGACCAAGATGCACTCAACGGCGTATTCTATCGCGACCGAGTGGTGCTCGATTCTATCTACAATGTGATTACCCCTTATTTTCGCCGCACCGATTACCGTAAATTAGGGGATCAAGAGTTAGATCGCATTCGGCGTGACGCCAAAATTATTCACTTTAATGGACTAGCACGCCCTTGGTTTTATTCGTGCAATCATCCTTATCAACGTAAGTATTTTGAATATTTGGAGCTTACTCCTTGGCGTGAGTTTACTCCACCGGATAAATCATTCTATACGCTAATCAAAAAGCGCTTAAGAGTATTACTTGGAAAAGAGAGTTTTATTCAACTATCTAATATTAAAGGAGTTTAAAGTAAACATGCATGTAGCAACACTTAAAATATTGAAAGCGTCGATGTTACTGCTCTGCGTATCTTGGTACTCCCGATTGCTTTCAGCGATCAGTATCATTATTTTGGCACGTAACTTGAGCAAGTATGATTTCGGTGTTTTAGCCGGCTGTTATATCGTACAAGGTTTTTTTAATGTGTTGTCTAATGTGGGAAGTAATCAATATTTAATCCGTAAAAATAAGATTTCCGATCACGATATTAATGCAGCATGGACCATTAATTTTATCTCACGTTCTGTGATTGCGGTGCTGATTTTTTTAAGTTCAGAATGGGTGGCAGAGTATATGCAAATACCTGAAATGGCGTTGGTATTAAAAGTTATGTCGTTAAGCGCCATTTTCATTGGTTTACAAAGCCCTGCAATTAATCTTAAGGAGAAAAATCTAGATTATGGTCAGCTATCCATTTTAGAAATTGTTACTAAGTCTATATCGAGCACAACATCCGTTGTTATTGCGATTGTTTTTCAATCGTACTGGGCGATCGTGATAGGCACACTAGTCTACAATGGGTTGTATTCCTTTGGCAGCCAATTCATTGTTCGAAGAAAGTTAACCTTAGTCTTGGGTAACATAGGCGAACAGTGGCAATTTTCCAAATGGGTTCTTTTAAAAGGGGTGATAAATTATATTAAAGTAGCCTTTGATAAAATTATTATCGCAAAATGCTATTCAGTGACAGAATTAGGTTTATATAATTTTGCTAATGAAGCCTCGGTGACGGCACAACAGTTTGTGATTACACCAATAAACAAGGTGCTTTATCCAAGTCTTTCTGGTTATGTCAATGATAAGAAACAACTGTTAGATAAGGTTTATAAATCGATAGTGGTGTTGTGCTGTCTTTATTTGCCAATCGTGTTTGGCGGTGTCTATCTCGCAGATAGTATTGTACCAGCAGTGTTTGGTCCGCAATGGGTTGAGGCAATTCCTCTATTTCAAACTTTTTTGGTGATGACATTTTCTGGTATTTTAGCCGGGGTCCTAACTGATGTTTTTACCTTACTAGGCGAAGTAAAAAAGCAGTTTTACTATGAATCTTTTACATCAATTGTGTTTCTGATCATTGTTGTCGGAATATCATCGGTCAATCTTTATGATTTTGCTCTCTATCGAATGTACATTGCCTATTTAATGTTACTCATTTTATTTGGGGTGTTGAACCGTATCATGTCCCTTTCTTTGTTTAAAACGGTTATCTTATTGATCCCTATTTTATTGAGTTCAGCTTGCATGTTACTGCTTCTGTTTCTAATACACTCGTTCAATATCAGCTCTATTTCTTTAGTCAATTTGGCAATGAGTATTATTGGTGGTGCCTTAGTGTATTGTAGTTCTACTTTGTTGCTCATCTATTATGTTAAGCAATTCAGTGATGAGTATGACTTCTTGTATAAAACATTCATTCACCCGATGTTGATAGCATTTAAGCATCGCGTGCAGTCTTAACCAATCCAACCATGATTTTCTTGGCAGAATAGGTATTTAGCATGGTCAAAATATTTCGCGTGACTCCGGGTAATTTTGGAGATGATTTAAATGAAGTCTTGATTCAACGTCGTCTCGGAAAGCAATTTCAGGGCAATGTTTTTCTCAATGTCGATAACCAATATGACGTCAGTGCGAATGACACCCTTGTGGTTGCCATTGGCACCATTTTGAACGAGCTCGTTCCTGCGCAAGGGACGAAAATCCTATTGGGAGCCGGGTATGGATATGGGCAACCTGCGTTGATCAATGAAAGATGGGATGTGAAATTCGTTCGAGGACATTTAACGGCTAAAAAGCTAGGGCTAGATAGTCATCAGGTTATTACCGACCCAGCTATTCTTCTTGCTAATAATGATCACATTTATAACGTGATTGAAAGCAGAGTGGGGTATGTGCCGCACCATGGGGTGGCTAATCGACTTTGGGAGCGAGCGTGTCAAGATTTGGGACTTAAGTATATTGACCCAAGACGCTCATACCAACAAGTGATGGACGATTTACTCTCTTGTAAATGGGTGATTGCAGAAGCGATGCATGGCGCTATAGTTGCAGACGCACTACGTATTCCCTGGATTGCGGTGAGTAGCGCTGAAAAGATCAACACGTTTAAATGGAATGATTGGTGCAGTACCATTGGCCTCGAGTACCATCCAATTAAGCTGATGAGTTTATGGCCATCATCAGACAATCGCATAAGCAAACGTTTGATTACTGGTGTTAAGGAAAAAACTGTGCGTTTACAACTAAATAAAATCATTAAGCATGGAATACCACAACTTAGTTCAGATGCTGTGTTTAGAAGTAATCTAGGGCGAGTAACCGACTGTTATGAAAGATTTTTTTCGAGTGTAACTAATTGAGTGCTGAGGGTAGTATTTGCTGATTATATATCTTACTCACAAAGTCGGTTTGAGCTTGTTTATAATCGCTTGGCGTACCGATATCGATGAAATAGCTACTGACCAAGCTGCCATAAAATGGTGCCGTGCCAATCTCTTTTTCCAAAAAGTCGGTTTCAAAGGAGAAGACGCTGGCGCTTGGGAGCGACTCGATGAGCGATGAACGCAGCAGATAAACGCCGCTGTTAATGGTCCCAGGACACCCGCCTTTTTTCTCTTCAAACCCAGTGAGCTTTTGGTCTGCATCCATAGTGACGCGACCATAACGCCCGGTATTTTCCAAAGGGCGTAATGCCATCACCAATTGGGCATGATGGTCATCAAGCAGCGCTGTCATGGTGTTGAGGTCATAAGCGATAAAACTATCACCGTTCAACGCCAAAATAAGATCCGCTGTTTGCGCCAGTGGTTGCTGCATGGCTTGTTTCAACGCACCACCTGTTCCTAGTGGCGATTCCTCAATGGAATACTCAATCGACAACTTGCCATAGCGATGACCAAAGTGCGCCATGATGACATCACGATGATGACCCACGGCCATCACCACCTGAGTAATGCCTTGGCTTAGGCAATAATCGAGCAGATATTGCAAAAACGGTTTGCCCGCCACGTCGACCATAGGTTTGGCGGTTTGGTCTTTGGTGATGGCATGAAGACGAGTCCCCATGCCGCCACACAAAATAATGGCCGTGACAGAATGTGGTGTCACCATTAAAAAACGCCTCGCAGCATGGGGTCAACCAAGCGAACCACCCAGCGGTTTACACCGTCCATGATTGGGTTCCTTGTTGAGTAAAATGAAATGGTTGAATACGTCCATCCAGCGCTTTGAGGGTTTTCTCCACGGTTAAGCGATGAATCGGATCAACAAACAGCATGATAAAACCGCCGCCGCCAGCACCGGTGATTTTCATTGATTTCGCGCCAGCGGAAAGCACGCGATCTTCAAGGTCATCGATACTCGCGGTAGAGATCGAACTCGACATGCCTTTTTTCGCCAACCACGCTTCTTTAAACAGGGTCGACATGCCGTCGATATCCGATTTCAATAAACACTCTTTCATTGCATAAGAGAGGCGCTTAACTTGGTGCATCGCATCGAGAGAGCTGCTGTTAGGCACTTTCGTTCCTTTGATCTGCTCATCGATGATTTTCGCGGAAGAGCGAGACACGCCAGTGAAATAGAGAATCATCTGACTTTCTAACTCGTTGATAATGCTGTCACGAATACGCAGTGGGTTGACGATAACTCGATCACATTCGTAAAACTCCATGTAATTGAATCCGCCAAACGTCGTCGCGTATTGATCCTGTTTCCCGCCGGAGAAACCGCAGTCAATCCTTTCGATTTCGTAAGCCATTTTCGCCACATCGTATTCACTCAGTGGCAATTTCAGTAGCTCTTTATAAGCACTTAGGATGGTGACCACCATAGTAGATGAGGAGCCCAGCCCGCAGCCCGGAGGCGCATCGGAAAACGTATAGACTTTCATCGCGATGGGTTGATTGTCGTTGTAGTCACGCACAATGCGGTTATAGACCGCTTTGTGGAGCATCAACTCGCCAGACAGTGGAATATGGGATGCCAACGGCGTGTGAAATTGCTGCTGAATATCTTGCGCAATAAACGTGATCCCTTGTTCATCTGGCACTAACTCAATGGTGCAGTTAGCGTACATATTAATGGTCGCGTTTAAAACGGAACCACCGTAGGTATCACAGTAAGGCGAAATGTCGGTTCCGCCGCCAGCTAATCCGAGACGAAGGGGTGAGCGCGATCTAACAATCATATTGACAAACCTTTTTCACTGTCTAAGGAAAAAATAATCTGATTTATTGAGAGAAAAGCATTTTTTATTTCTACTATAGTGTTAATTGAATTAAAGTATTCTTATTCCTGCCTTATTTCACCAAGGCGCTTAATGTGGAATTTATAATTACACTATGTCTGAGAAAAAAATACGCATTTGCCATCTAGTATATAGTTTCGATGTGGGTGGTTTGGAAAGGATTATCGTAAATTGTATAAACAATCTCAAAAATGATAATTTTTGTCACGTGATTGTCTCACTTACTAAAATAGGTGATTTTTATTCTGAGATAGACATTCCAGTGGAGTGTTATTCTCTCGATAAAAAAGATGGTAATGATATTGGTATTTATTTTCGACTTTATAAATTACTCAATAAATTACATCCAGATGTGATCCATACCTATAATTTAGCCACTATGGAATATCAGTGGGTGGCTTGGTTAGTTGGCGTGCCACAGCGAATTCATGCAGAACATGGACGTGACAGTTACGACCCACATGGTACGGTGCAGAAATACCGTTGGCTGCGCCGTGTGACCAGCATGGTCACGCATCATATTGTGGCGGTTTCAGCCGATTTACATCAATGGCTTATCCATGATGTGCGTATCCCACAGCGCAAAGTGTCGTTAATCATCAATGGGGTGGACACCCAGCATTACGTGAAATCTGCACGAGATGCGCAGCATCATCTATCCTTTTGCCAAGACAAATGCGTGTTTGGTCATGTGGCGCGCTTACATCAGATCAAAAACCAGCCGTTTTTACTGGAAGCGTTTCGAGATGCGTGTGCTAAGAGTGGCGATTTCGCGAAGGATTGCGTGCTGTTGATAGTGGGCGACGGGCCAGACAGAGCCAAGCTTGAGAGCTTTGTACGCCGAGATAGCTGGTTAAAAGACCGGGTATGCTTTACCGGATCTAAAACGGAAGTGATTGATTACTATAAAGAGTTTGACGTGTTTCTTATGTCGTCCTTCGCCGAAGGCATCCCCATGACTTTGATTGAGTCGATGTCGATGGCGATTCCCCACTTAGTCACCAAGGTGGGGGGGATTGGTGAAGTGATTATCGACAATGAAACGGGATTATCGGTCGCCAGTGGCGACCATGATGGCTACGTAAACGGGCTGATTGAGCTGTACCGCCATCGAGAATTACGGGAAACCATGGGGCAAAAAGCCCGCCAGCAAATCGAGCAGCGGTTTAGCCAAAACCAAATGGTGGCGGCATACCAAGCCCTTTATTTAGAGAGAGATGGACAGTGATTGAAGGAATACTTTTCTTGGGCTGTTTAGCGTTGCTCATTTATGTCGTAAAACAGTCACTTGAGATTGATAATCAGGATAAGGGTGATTAGATGCGCGACCTGATTTTTTTCTTAGCCTTCTTAATATTGTTTTTTTTCTCACTTCGTCGACCATTTATTGCCGTTTCGTTATGGTTGTGGAGTGGATTATTTGTGCCAGTCTATTGGTTATATGGATTTGCATCACATATTAGCTACAACAGTATATTTGCCGCCACGACTATTATTGGTTATCTCATTTATCGAGGTAAGCCAGCTTTTAAAATAAATCCCGTTTTTTTTGTAGTGATCATATTTTTCTT
The DNA here is from genome assembly GCF_024347055.1 of Vibrio porteresiae DSM 19223. NCBI lineage: Bacteria > Pseudomonadati > Pseudomonadota > Gammaproteobacteria > Vibrionales > Vibrionaceae > Vibrio > Vibrio porteresiae. The sequence goes on along the minus strand of NZ_AP024895.1, from coordinate 2,189,106 downwards.
GCATACCTGTTTAACCAGTATCTTTGCTTTAGCACCAGCAATTATTGTAAAAATAGATTTGATTGATTTTTCCAAAGCGATCTTATTATTTATTTTTATCAGTTTAATCTTAAGAAAGAGACACCATTTCAACTTATTTCTGTGGGTCTTTGTCCTTTCTATCGGTTTTATGGGATTTGTCGAAGGTTTAAAATTTATTGCCTCTGCTGGTGGGCATAGAATTAATGGTCCTTCGGGCAATATTCTTTCCGATAACAACCATATGGCGGTGGCCATGTGTATGACCATCCCCTTTATTATCTATCTCACTGGGGAAACCAAAGAGAAGCTGATTAAGTTTGGGCTGCGCATGATGCTGCTGATGTGCATCATTGCCGTATTAGGCACATTTTCGCGGGGTGGTTTGATTGGGCTGACCATCATCTTGGGTTACTTCTGGCTCAAAAGTCGCCACAAAATTCGCAGTATCTTCGTGCTCATTTTGGCTGCGACGCTGGCGTACAATTTCTTACCTCAGAGTTGGTATAACCGCATGGACACCATCGATAATGCGATGGCCGATGGCTCATTCACAACTCGGGTTAACTCGTGGAAAATCCATACCTTGATGGCACTTGATCGACCATTGATCGGCGGTGGATTCAAAGGCCCGCAAGTGAGTTACGTGTGGCGCATGTTAGCGGTGGATATCGATAAGTTCGATTTTATTCGCACACCGCCACCTGGCGATAAAGGGTGGGCAGCGCACAGCATCTATTTTCAGGTCTTGGGCGACCAAGGCTTCCTTGGGCTGTTCTGGTTTTTGCTGTTTATCCTCTTAGCCTTTCTGCGGCTTTCCTCCATCGAACGCTATTTCGCTAAGTCAGCGGGCAAGGAGAGTTGGCAATGCTTATTGGCGGGAATGACCAAAATTTCCATTCTGGCTTATTGTGTCTCAGGAGCCGCGCTATCGCTGGCGTATCTAGAGATGTTTTATGCCATTTTGGCGGTGGTGGTGTGCCTCGACCAAGTCATGAAACAGAGCGTTGCGAACGAGAAAACAACACACCCAACGGGACACCCAGCAGAACATCAATCGGCATCAATGGCTAATGGGGTGCATCATGAAGCCTAATATTCAAGTCTGCGTTTTTGCTTACAATTTACAGTCGACCATTGCCGATTCGCTCAACAGTTTATTGACCAGTTGCGGTGAGTACCCCGTGCAGGTTTATGTGATGATCAATGGCTGTCGTGATCACACTCTTAGCGTCGTTAGTGAGTTTGCCAAGCGATACCTCAATGTTTATCCCATTGAAATTACTCTGGGGGATAAATCCAACGCGTGGAACACCTTCGTCCATCAATATTATGATGGTGAGTCGATTGCGGTGTTTGCCGATGGCGACCTGACCTTTGCCGAACTCGCCATTGCTCAACTGGTGGATTACCACCTAAACAACCCGCATTTTTTGGCAGTGTCCAGCTTCCCGTGTCTGAAAGGGCGCAGTGCGCAAGCGTGGCGCACTGCGCTGCTGCGTGAACATCAATTTACCGGCAATCTCTATCTGCTTTCCCCACGGTATATTCAGCGGATTGTGGCGAACAACGTCCGTTTACCAACGGGACTGATAGGGGATGACAGCATGTTGGGCTTTCTTACCGCCACCGATTTGTGCAGTGGCAAAGATACACCGCTGGAGAATATCGGCGTGTGTACCGACGCCGTATTTAACTACGAGCCTCTCAACCCGTGGCGCTGGCAGGACATCAAACTCTACTTACGCCGCCGCGTTCGTTACTCAAAACGCCACATGCAGCAAAGCAACATTGTGCCAAAGCTAAAACGCGATGGCCTCGCCGTCATGCCCAAATACGCCTCACAAATTGATACTCTTCCAATCCGCTGGCTCAGCTCAAACGTGCTGTTTGATCTCATCGCCGCTCGAGCAATTCGAAGGGAAGGGAGGCGGTCGGCGGGAAGTTAGTTTGAGCATTTGAGTGAGGAGTGGGCGGAGTGAGTTATGGGGCAACTCATTAATGCCCCATTTCAATTTGAGATATGTATATCTGACATCCTGAATTAACAATATCAACGAGAACTATTTTAGTTATCATGTTTCATATATTTAATTATCTAATAACTATATATTACCATGACAGTTTTTAAATTTTTTACCACTCCCACAAGGACACTTGTCATTTCTATTTACTGAATTGAAATATTTTTTAATTTCTTTTCTTTTAATCATCTTTTCATAATCACCTTCAATTTTAATGATTTTCTTTGATAAAATATCATCTAAAAAAATGTTGGGATGCCAGTTTTTATATATTCTATCTAAGATGAATGAATCAGAGAATGATGCAGCAATCCCTAATAATGGATTAAATGCTCCAATTATGTTTGGGTACAGAAATCTTGTTATTTTTGAGAGCGAGCTTGAAGAAGTTGAATTTAATAGTTCTTTGTAAAAATCGTCTTCATTATAATCTATGGATTTAATCCATTTCCTAAATTCACATGCGATTGACTTATCTCTAATATTTAAAACATCTTTAATCGTTAATGCTCCCTTCTTAAATAAATCGTAAAAGTCAGGAATTCCTTTACGGTTTAGTACACTTTCGAAAGAGTCAATAAATTTGTTGTTATTATCAAGAAAAAATTTAAAACTCATATATTTTACTGAGTATTCGTCTTGAATAATGTTTTCAGCACCTACGGCCTTTTGAATTAGTAATCCATTAAAAACATTACTTACTCTCAATGCTTTTAGGTGGTCAATTGGTGATGCAAAACCATCTTTACCTATATTCATTGCAGTCGCCATGCTTTCATTTTTTAGATCTGATAAAATTTCATTATTGATTAAATTCATACTATTTAAAATGGACTTTTCATAATTTATTTCAATTGAATTATTATCAGTAATGTATCTCCAGTAATTTTGTTTTTTTACATTGAAATGTTTTAGGTTTTTAAAGTTAAAATGCTTTTGGGTTTTCCCAACCAGATAACCTAGATGATTTAAATTAAAGTGATTTTGAGAAAAATCACTGGTAAACTCACCGTAATCTAGTATGATTTTTAACGATTCAGAACTTATGAGTTCTATGGTGTTGTCTGCTCCTAATATTTTTATTATTTTTTCATAATCCTGATATTTAACAAAAATCGTATCGAATAAAAAAAGACAGCAGAATAATTTTCTTATGGCATTCTTATCTAAATCATTAGTTAAATCTTTAGTATTGATTCCTGAAATTAACGGCGTCTGTATCCAACCTTTTCGTTCATTCCACCGCTGTACATTACCTAAAGGATTAGAAAAATTATCAATAAAAATAGCTGACATAGTACCCCCAAAAAGAATTGCAATGTAATCAGTTTAATATAAATTTAATAGAGATAAACACAAAATTCATATCATTTGTGAAAACACATTATTTTAAAGTGTCAGTTCAATCAGATTTCCTAGCTCATTTTTGTCCAAAACCAAGCTAAAAACAGCTCAACCCAATAAAACCAACGCCTCGAATGAGGCGTTGGTTTTATTGGCGGACTCTACATTGCAAAAGTTATTGCGCATAAGACGATTTGCCAGCGTGGGCAGCCAGTAAATGGACGATGGTGGCGGCGTTGGAATCCCAGGTTAGCTGGCGTTGTTCAATGGTTTTTTGTGCAGTATTGCCTAGCCGTTGCATTACATCCCAAATATTCTCACTTATACAACGGTTCTAATACTTCTTCTGTATTCTGTTGTGATGTTTTTAGAGGTGATTGTTCAGTATGTCTATGATGAAAATAATCTCTTATTATTTTTGAAAATAAGTAGCTTGGGCTATTTTTGTCGCTATTTCGATAAGCAATGGAGAGTTCAAGGTTTGGTAATGAAGGATATCCATCACTGTTACCTAGGACTCGAAATTTATCAGTGATTGTACTTTCGAGTACTACTGAAACACAACATCCAGATTTTACTGCCGCGATAATACCGGTGTGACTGGTGCTGCTGAAATTAACATCAAATAAAATTCCTGCTCGGTTTAATGCATCTAATGCAATTTCTCTATCTCCACATCCTTTTGAAAATAAAGCTAAAGGGACAGGGTGCTTTTTATAAACATAGGATGTTGGTGAACATACCCATTGTAATGGTTCTATATGTATAACCTCATGATTGATGTGAGTAGGACATCCTTGGGTTAGAACTAAATCGAGTTTACCTTGTTCATATTTTTCCCATATGTCGCCGCTATAGCCACATTGAATTTCAATTTCAATTTCTGGATATGTTTCTGCACATCTTCTTAATAATTCAGAAAAAAAACAGCTGGCATATGTGTCCGATGTGCCAACTTTTACTCTCCCTTTAGGCAGGTTTTCGGCCATCATAGCTATAGATTTGTCATTAATATCCAAGATTTGAATGGCATATGGTAAAAATAATTCTCCTTTCACAGTCAGCTCTACCATAGAAGTGGTTCTATCAAATAACTTATGCCCAATTTGCATTTCGAGCTTTTGTATTTGTTGGCTAACGGCTGATTGAACTCGATTGAGTCTTGTGGAAGCCTTTGAAAAGCTCTTTAGTTCGGCAACTGTTACAAATGTCCTTAAGATTGACGTATCTAAGTTCATCGGGTCTTATCTCGTTTTGTGATATTAATTATCTTGATTATTAATTTTTACGATTAGTGTTTCCGTGATATCTATATAAAAAATGGAAATAAAGTGTGGAGACAGATATGAGTACAAGAATTGTTGGCAAAAGAGACCTTGCTATGTACGGGGATCTAAGTAAAGAAATCGAATATTTAAATGGTATTCCCAAAGAGAAGTAATTAATGTTTTAAATTTTTTTGGAGTGGGCGGGAAATCTATCCATTTTATAATAGTTCTAGTAGGCATAATCATGGCATAAGATAAATGAACTAGATATTATATTTCTACTATCTATCTAAAATCTACAGAGTTAAAACGTTACTTATTAGACCAGCGTGAATTAAGTGAACGTTTCATCATTAATGAATGGAATTGAAAAGGTGAAATGGCAGATGATTAATTTGGTAAATGTAGCACCATTTATTTTTCTATGTATGTGGAGCAGTGGTGCATTTTTTGTCAAAACAGGTCTAGATTCATCATCTGTCTGGTCTTTTCTAACACTAAGGTCGTTAGGTGCATTTGTACTTATTCTTATAATCTATATTTTTTTAAAAATAAAAAATGAATCTAATAGACAGGAGAGTTCATTAAGTAAAAAAAATGTGATGGTGTTATGTTTGAATGGATTATTTCTACAAGTTTTATATCAGTCATTTTATTTTCTTTCTATTCAACACGATCTTTCTGTGGGATTAGTGGCCTTGGTTTTAGGGTTGCAACCTCTTATCACTCCGATCTTTAGTGGAGAGCGAATCAAAATAAATGGCGTATTATTTCTGCTTATAGCATTTTTAGGTCTATTCATTGCCTTATTTGGTTCTAAAGATTTTAGTAGTTTCAGTTGGTCAGGGTTAGCGTTTGCAACTTGTGCCGTGCTAGCAATTACAGTTGGTTCAGCATATCAAAAGAAAATCGAAGTCAATCCATTAGACTCTGCTTTAGTACAGAATGCTCTAGCATCTATAGTATTTGTTTTGGTTGTTTACTTTAGTGGTTGGGATGTTACATGGAACCTATCATTTGTTGTTTCATTATTTTGGATGATTACGGTGGTATCAACCGGTGCATTACTCTTGCTTTTTTATATGATTAGGCAAGGTTCGGTTAATAAGGTTAGTAGTCTTTTTTATTTTGTCCCGATAGTCACTATGATATTTGACTACTTAGTGTTCAATACTCCAATGCCATCGATGACTATATTGGGTTCATTAATGATTTTAATATCGGTGTTGCTGTATAGAAGATGTTGATTGCTGAATATTCTGTCATTAATGAAGGCACGCTGGTGATAAAGTTACTTCGAATCATAGCGTCAGACTTTTAGTGGTTAAGTAAAACTAGACAGAATTATGATGTTCAATACATATTTTAATGTATAGACAACAGATCATTACCCTAATGCAAAATAATTTCTGTCCAGAGGCGTGCTAGCATGATTACGACTAGCACGTTTGTTACCCTAACTTTTTAGGCAGGAAGTTACCACCGTTTTTTACACTGACATTTGGATTATCTTTCTCATCATAGTAAGTCTATATGTTATCCATGCCACTGGCTGAAAATGTATAAGATCGTCAACTACCCGATAGGCTAAGTAATAATTTAATCAACCAGTTTACTTTAGGCTCTGTCTCCCTGACCTTATGCCAATAGAGTTTTATTTGATAATCCGGTATTGGAAATGGGGGATCTACGTAGGTTAATTGCAAAGTATCCGCTAATGTTTTTATATATATTTCAGGAATCGCAAGAAAATAATCTGTATTTTTGAGTAAGTAAGGAGCACTAAGAACACTTGGCAATGTAATGGCGACATTTCTTTTCTTGTTTAACTTACCAAGAGTAGAGTCAACAATACCGCGTTGTTCGTTCCAGGGTGTGACGAGGATATGAGGATAATTTAGAAATTCCTCTAGCCCCAGTGAGACATTGCTTCTCAACACTTCATGTCGGCTGTCCATCGCAATACTATATTTTCCGTACAACCAGATTGCATTCCCTATATGATTTGATTGTTCAGTTTCATGATCAAAACCAAGTGAGATATCAATTTCCCCTGACTCAAGTTGCTTCGCTGGTATTTGCTCTCCACTTTGTACAAATCGCACACTGATATTAGGAAAATATTTGGCTAGATGAGCCGTTAACTTGGGCATTAGACACCAGGCGCTAAAGTCGTAACCGGAAATCACAAAGTGATGCTGACCAAAACTTGGATTAAAAGGAATGGCACTTTTAAGTCCTGAATATAATAAGTCGATTGCTGGAAGAATGGATTCGGCGAGTAGTTCTGCTTGTTTGGTTGGTATCATTCTGCCACTAATGCGAATAAATAATTCATCATTGAGACGTTCTCTCAATCGAGAAAGACTGTGGCTGCATGCAGACTGGCTTAGGCTAAGTTTCTCAGCAGCCTGGTGAACAGATTGTGTTTTGTAGATGTAGTAGAAGACCTTCATTAGATTCAGGTCGATGTTTTCAAATTTCATCATGAATACGATACAGGTTAATGATGCAAACAATGCACTTAAATCATATCAAGTCAATCAGTATACTGCGAACATTACAGTACATAAGGCCCTAAAATATAATGAATATCCGATCAGCAAAATCTACCGATGCAAGAGTTATTTTGAATTTTATTAAAGAGTTAGCTGAATATGAAGAAGCGCTACATTGTGTGAACGCAACTGAAGAAGATATTGTTTCAAGCTTGTTTAGTGATCATTCTACGGCAAAGGCTATTATCTGTGAGGTTGATAACTGCCCTGTAGGCTACGCGGTATATTTTTATAATTACTCCACCTGGTTGGGGAAAAATGGCCTTTATCTCGAAGATTTGTACGTGACTCCGTCCTACCGTTCTTCTGGTGCGGGGAAATTACTAATGAAAACACTAGCTAATAAAGCTATTCAAAAAGGATGCGGTCGCTTTGAATGGTCAGTTTTATATTGGAATCAGCCAGCTATAGATTTCTATCATCACATCGGTGCAGAAGAACAATCTGAGTGGAGAATCTATCGCTTAACTGGACAAGCCCTGCATAATTTTGCGCTAGGGGTGTGAACGTATTCTGGTATCGTGATTAATCAAAACTCATCGCAAGGATAGAGTATGACCAAAGATTTTCGCATTCGAGCCAAGCTTAAATCGCTCTTGTTCGAGGTTGAAACGGTTAAAAATTAATCTAGGTAGCAATAACAGATTGCACCACTAAACCACTAAAAAACCAACACCTCAAATGAGGCGTTGGTTTTCGTTTGACTCCACATCGCAAAGATTATTGCGCATAAGACGATTTGCCCGCATGGGCAGCCAGTAAATGGACGATGGTGGCGGCGTTGGAATCCCAGGTTAGCTGGCGCTGTTCAATGGTTTTTTGCGCTGCATTGCCTAGCTGTTGCATTAACTGCGGTGATTGGATGAGGGTTTCTAAACAGGCGAGTAGGGAGGCTTCTGGGCATTGGTCGTCAAACAATAGCGCGTTGTGTTGATCGGTCAGCAGTTCGCGAATATTGGGTGTGTTGGGAGCGATGATGGCTTTGCCACTGACCATATATTCCAGCACTTTAAGTGGCGAAGCCCACGGGGTAACGGCCGGTTGCAGGGCAATATCAAATTGCGCCAACCAATAGGGCATTTCATCTCGTTCAACAAGCCCGGTGCTGTGAAAATTATCTTCCATATTGAGTTGTTTAGCTTGCTGCTTAAGCGCCTCGATAACCGGCCCATCACCAATGATGAGTAACATGAGGTCTGGATTATTTTGCTGCGCAATCAGATCCAGCACTTGGTCAAGGTGGTGCCATTCACGACAAAAGCCAACAAAACCAATTACACGTTTGTTGGCAAACTTGGCATCACGAAGGATAGGCGAGTGAGTGCCAAAGCGAGTTGGGTCGATGCCATTGGGCACTACGGTAATACGTTCGCGCGGCACACCAGCTTGCTCAATATAGTGCGCCAACACGTCAGTAACGGGTAATACGTGGTCGGCGTGACGCCAAGCATAATACTCGGTCCACTTGGCAAATTTCTCGAGTGCGATGCCGCCATATTTCTTGCGTTCATCATACAGCGGTGAGTTCACCTCAAGTACCAGCGGTAAGCGAAATAGGGTCTTCGCCCAAATCCCAGCGGGCAGAAATAGGTTATACCGTTCATAAATCGCATCGGGTTGATGGCGTTTAATCGCCATGCAGAGCTTAAAAAACGCCAAGAATGCGTAGCCAAACTCCATCAACTCAGACAATCCTTTCGGCAACATGGCGCGCAGTTTCGACATCCAACCGCCGTCGCTACCAAAATCGGCGGTTTGCGCTATCTGTGGGGCGACCAAAATGACCTCATGTCCCTGACGAGTCAGGGCATTAATGATCTCTTCCACGTGGACATACTGTCCATCTTTAGAGGCGATGCGGTGGTGATAGAGTATTTTCATTGCACAGTCTCAGCGGTTAACACGGGAACGGGTTGATGATTCACAATGGCATTGAAGATGCGATACTGCGCCTCCGATGTGCTTTGCCAAGTAAATTGCTCGGCATAGGCTCGGGTTTGGCTTCGTACTGGCAGGGTGTCCAACAGGTCAATAATGCCTTGGCGCAAATCATTGGCCGTGCGTTTAACCAGTCGGCCAGCCTCGGGTGTTTGCACCACTTCGGGGGTTCCCCAAATATTGGTTGCCACCACAGGCGTGCCACAAGCCATCGATTCTAATAGCACGTTGGCCCAACCCTCGCGACTTGAAGCAAGCACTGAAAGATCCGCCGCGCCATAATATTCAGCTAATTCAGTTTGGCTTAAACTGCCCAAAAACCGCACGCGTTGGGCCATGCCTGCTTTGTGCACTTGGCGCTCCAACGCTTTACCATCTGGGCCACTGCCTGCGATGAGCAAGGTGACATCGGTGAGAGATTGCACGGCGTCAATCACCAAATGGTGACCTTTTCTTTCGATCAAATGACCGGTTGAGATGATGACCGGCGAATGCTCAGGCAACGCAAGCTTTTGCCGTAGCAGCAGCTGTTGGTGCTCATCTTGAAAAGCAAACAAATTGAGATCGACCCCATTGCGCAAAGTCGACACATGAGTCGGCTCGGCACCTAAATCGATCATGCTTTGACGCAGTGCTTCACACACCGCCATGGTGTGGTTTGCCTGCCAGAACACTTGCTGAATCTGCTTTCTTGGTTTGGCAAAGTCGGGGATCAAATTGATGTCCGTTCCTCGGGCTGTCACGGTAAAAGGTTTATTTAACTGTTTGGCAACTTTGGCTATTGCCACCCCATCAGGGTAAAAATAGTGACCATCAATGAGGTCGAAATCGAAGCCCTCTGCCAGCAAGCGTTTGGCTTGGCGTAATACCGTATGAGCCAGCGTTTGCGGTGTGAGTGTCATGCCGATTTTGGGCACTACAAAATAGCGGGGATGATACACCTCCATGCCAAACCGCACTTCACAATCGGGCGCGTTGGCGTACTGAGCATAATCACCAAACAGTGGATGCTTAAATGGGAAATAAGGGATCGGCGCGATCACTTTAATCTCCACATCGGGATACTGACGGCGTAACTGCCTTAAGCGGGTTTCGATAAAAACACCATGTTTGGGGTTGTTAACATGGGGAAAAAGAGTCGTGACTGTGAGGATTTTCATCACTAAGCCTGCCGATTTAAAAATTGACCGAACATCAAAAGACACCATAGCGCATCGCTATGATCACTTCGTCCACTGATATGGCTGCTCACTAGCTGTTTCAGCGCTTCTGGTTTGAAATAACCGCTATCGAACATGCGTTCTGAGAGCACGGTGTGGTGTAACTTTTCTTGTAATGGCCCACGAAACCATTGCGCAATCGGGATACTAAAGCCCATTTTGGGTCGATACAAAATGTTGTCATCGACGTAAGGTTCGAGGGCTTTTTTGAACGCGTATTTGCCTTGGTTGCCATGGATATTTGAGCTGTTGGCAATCGAATAAGCCCATTCGATCAATTTGTGATCCAGCAGCGGAGCACGGGTTTCTAACGAGTTTGCCATGCTGGCGCGGTCGATTTTAGTGAGAATGTCACCGGCTAACCAAGTTTTGATATCCAGATACTGAATGCGTTTTAACGGGTCGTCCGTAGGCGATTTTTGCGCATGATGTTTAATGATTTCTAGCCCTGAGTACCCGTTAAGCGACTTATTATATTGCGCACTAAACAGCGCCTTTCTTTGATCGTGACGCAGCCGCGACATGGTGTTGCCATAGGCTTCAATCGGATTCATCGCGAGGGATTGAAAGGTCGTTTTGGCGCGCAGAAACTGAGGTGCCCAGTCGGCTTTCGGGTAGACTTTTCCCAGCAAACCAAAAATCGGCTTACGTACCGCATAAGGCAACGAGCCGCGCAGCTGTTGTTCGGCAAGCTGTAAGCGATAACGGCGATAGCCAGCAAACACTTCATCACCACCATCACCCGTCAACGCCACCTTCACCGATTGACGAGCCAATTCACACACTCGATAAGTAGGCAGTGCGGAGCTATCAGCAAAGGGCTCATCGTAGATATCGGTCAATTTATCAATGAGATCATACTCATCACCAGAGACCACTTTTAAGGTGTGATGGGTGCCATAACGCGTGGCGATTTGCGCCGCGTAATCACTTTCATCATATTGGCTTTCATTGAAACCGATGGCGCAAGTATTGATAGGTTCATTTTGATAGTGCGCCATCATGGCAACCACCGCGCTGGAATCGACGCCGCCGGATAAAAACGCGCCTAATGGTACATCGGCCATCATGCGGATATTCACTGCGGCTTTGAGGTGATCGATAAGTGATTGCTGAGTTTCATCCCAAGTTTGAATCGTCTCTGGAGTGGGTAGGTCCCAATATTCCACGGGACGAACTGCGCTTCCTGGCGAGAGCAGTAGATAATGCGCGGGTTCTAATTTGAAAATATTTTGGTACGCAGTGTAAGGGTCGGGCAGGTAGCCAAACATCAAAAACTCTTCGGCCAATTCGTGACGTAAGGTTTTATCCACATCGGGATGGCCCACTAATACTTTAAGTTCCGAACCAAAGATAAATTGACCCCGCTCGGTTTGCGCATAATAGAGAGGCTTTTTGCCGAGGCGATCACGGGCAATAAAAAGCTGCTGACTCATTTGATCCCATAAGGCAAAACAGAACATCCCTTGAAACCGTGATAGGCAGTCGACGCCCCACTGTTCCCACGCATGCACAATCACTTCGGTATCCGATAAGGTGGCAAATTGGTGACCAAAGTTGACCAGCTCAGCCACTAACGATTTGAAGTTATAAATTTCACCGTTAAACACCACGCAGACCGAATGGGTTTCATTAAACACCGGCTGATGACCACCGGAGAGGTCGATAATGGAGAGGCGACGATGAGCAAGACCGATATTGCGATCAAAGAAATAGCCTTCATCATCGGGGCCGCGATGGCTCTGCAAACGGTTGATACTTTGCAACAGCGCTTTGTCCACGGGGGGCGCTTGGTGGATATTGAAAATGCCAGAGATCCCACACATGTTAATACTCCATTTTTACCGCAGTCGGACGAGCGGATTTGCTCAGTGATAGCGGCTTTTCAACACAGACGAACAGCCCAGTGGCGACCACCCACGTCATGAAAAAGACCGGAACCACCCAAAGATACAGCTCAACATCCCATTGATGATGAGGTGCAACCTGCGTTGCCAGCACAAAGAAGAAACACTTAAGAGTAACGCCATGAATTAGGTAATAGGAGTAACTCATGTTGCCATAGCAGCGCAGTAGAGGTGACGAGCACAATTTAGCGAGCCAAGTTTGCGTATCAAAACAGCATAAGCAGACTAAAGAAAAGCCGATAAACAGCAGCAATATATCGAGTTTTTCGGCAAGGCCGACCCAGCGAATCAGCACCAGCAGAGCCAGTGTGACTGGGAAAATCCATGATCCGACGATGGCGCGATAAGGGGCTCGCGCTTGAAAAATCTCATAGACCAACATGCCGCCAATAAACAGCAGCATCTCACTGTGTGAGTCGTAACCAAGCAGCACCAGAAGGTATCCGAGCAGCGCCGCACTCGATAAAAACGTGATTCGCTGCGTACGCGACCAGTGTTTGAGCTGAGTGACGTAAAGCAGAGCAGGAACCATCAGATAGAAGAACAGCTCATAGCTTAAACTCCAGCTGACAGTGACAATCGCTTCGATTGGCAACATTCCAGGCAACATCAGTAAGTTAGCTAGCACGTACCCTAAACCGGCCAGCCACTCATTAGGCAATTTGCTCTCTTGAGGAAAAACAAAAGAGAGGCAGAGATACAAAAGCAGCACCACCAGAAACGTTGGATAAAGGCGTTGTAAGCGACGCTTAATATAGGGAACAAATGGGCGGTCTTTGCCCATCAACATGCCGTAGATTAAAAAGCCGCTGATGATAAAAAACAGTTCAACCCCTTTGGAACCCAAGTGGCGGTAATAGACAATCCAATCCCAAGTCAGTGAGTCTTGAGCAATCCACGGGGTGAATTGGGCGCAATAGTGCACAATAAACACCATGAACGCGGCGATAGCACGCACCCCTTCGAGTGGCGCGATGGTTTGATGTGAACCATGAGGCACTTCATACAGTGAGAAGCAGCGATGTGTTATCTGTGACAGCGAGATACTCATTCGGTCAGCCTCTTATGGATGCAACTCAACGCTGGGGAGCGTACTCACCGTCGTGATGGCTTGATTTAAACCTTCACCATTAAGACGGGTGCTGGAAAAGGCCACCAATTCGGCCATTACTGGGCGACGACTCAGCCGATAGTAAAGTTCATAGAGTTTAATTTTCAATGGATTAGCAGAGTAGTGTTGGTTAATCCGATACCAAAAGATAACGGTGCGATATTGGCCGCGAGTATTAACCAGAGATAACTCCTGCGCTTCATGCTGATTAATGGATACGGTGCGTTTTTGGCTCAGCGTCCAGTTATCTTCGCTGTAGAATTTATTACGGCTGCTGATGACCTCAGCCTCTTCTTTGCCACTGAAATACTGAGCCGTAAAGTATTCGCTTGAGCCATTATTAGCAACGGCGAGTAAGGATTGATCCGCCTTAGGAAACTGGATTTCCCAACCCGAGGTATTGATGGGGTGGTAGTCATTCGGCAATAACATCGGGATCACCTTGGCACTAGGTGCAACGGGTTTGGCACTGATGCTTGCCCAGCCATAGGCGGCGAGCGCTAACACAATGATGATGGCTTGAGTTTGCACTCCAGATGTTGTCTTAATCATCGTTGAATCCGTGTCCGCCACTGGCAAAGAGTCTTCAGTAGCAGGTTCATCACGTAGCCAATAGGCAATAAAGAACGTACACAGAGTCACTAAGCTAAAGAAGAGCCAGCCGTAGACGAGGTGATCGACACCAGAGGCGTATTTCATATCAATGAAATTGCCAATCATGATGATGCCAAACACGCGTAATCCATTGGCAATGATTGGGAAAATAAAAGAGAAGATCACAAACGACCAAAACTTCCACTGCTTTTGAAAAAAGACGTGGGAGAAAAGGGTTCCAAGTGCCAAGCTGGCGATCAAAAAGCGAATGCCGGAGCAGGCTTCTGCGATTTCAAACTGACCATTGGGCACAGTGAGATATAACCCCTCACGAAACACAGGCACATCAAAAAGCCGAAGTAGCACCAACGCCATATCGGTGGTGACCTGTTGTAAAAACGGAACCAGCTCTTCACCAAACGGAATAAGAAACCACAAGTAACCAATGACAAAGAGATTCTGCTTCGCCGCTTTTGTGCCAATCAGTGACCAGATGATGAGTTGCAAACTGGTGATTGCCGCCACATGTTCAAAAAAAGCGATGTTCGCAGTGCGCCCAATAACCCATAAGGTCAACGGAAACACCAAAAGCAATGCAGGTAAGCGAGCGAAAGCCACCTGAGTGCTAAGCAGTTGCTCTTTCTTTTGCCAAAGCAGCCACAGACAAATAGGAATGATCAAATAGCAATGTTCGTAGGTCTTGGATTGACCCCAAACACTGACCATATTCTCTAGGGATGAGTAGAATAGCGCCACCCACGCCAGCAGCGGTAATCCTAATCGTAGTGCCCACTTAGTGCCCATGACGAGTTCCTAAATAACTCAATAACGGATTGAGTTTGGCTGGCCAACTGTAGGTGGATTCTAACCACGCCCGTGATTGTGTCGCGCTGTGCATGGCATCGCTCAGCTTGGCAATAACCCAAGGGGCGATCTCTTGTGGTGAATCCGAGACAAACACATCGGCCTCTGGATAGTCCTCAATTCCCTCAATACCCAGGCCAGTGGTGAGCACTGGTTTTTCCATTGCCATCGCTTCCAAAATTTTGTTTTGAATGCCGCGGGCAATTTGCATCGGGGCGACCGCGGCTTTGGCGTAGTGCAAATAGGGTCTGACATCTTCAACTCGGCCAGTCACCACCACGCCAGGGACGTTTTGCAGTTCCTGCACCTCTTTGGTTGGGGATGAACCGACAATGTAAAACTTACTGTCGGGCAGTGCTTGATGTACTTTCGGCCATATCGCTTCGACAAACCAAGTGACCGCATCGGCATTAGCCCAGTAGTTCATCGCTCCTGTAAAGATCACGTAGTTTTGCTTACTGATCGGGTAGGGCTCACTCAAGGTTTGCTCTGCTTGCGGAGAGAAAAACTCACAATCGATGCCATTGCCCAGTGTTTGAATATGCTCGTGCAGCGCAGGCTTATCCCCTAACATCTCGCGAAACAGTTGCGTTTCGTTGTCGGAAATAAAGCAGCTCACGGCAAAGCGGTTGGCAACGTACTGTTCAAATTTTTCCAGAGTTCGGTGCTCGCGTTGGTAGACCCAGCGCATCACACCGGTTGCTTTTTCAGCGTACTGACGCCATTTGTCGGAATCAATGTCGGCAAACTGAATCACTTTATGCAGTGAGCTCATCTCATCACCCAAAACGTATTGCGCCATGCAGCCTGAGTAAATAAAGGCTTTATGAATTTGTTGAGTGCGCACGGTATCTTGTACCCACTGCTGCATCTTTGGATGGTAATAGTAGGGCAAGGTGATGGGTTTACCGGTGAAAAACGCTTTAAGGCCTTTGACCTTGGCCAGTTGGGTGTTGAGATCGATAAACAGTGTCTCTTTACAGTAACTCTCAACATCACTGATATATCGATGGTCAAACGGATCATCGATAAAGCATCCCAGATAAATATCGTAATACTGACTCAAAAACTTCAGCGTATTACAGGTCGTAATTTTATCGCCTTTGTTGGCGGGAAAAGGGATGCGATGGCATAGGTATAACAGCTTCTCTTTCATAACGCTTACCCCAGATACTTCGATAGATTAGGACCAATAGCTCGACTAACGCCAAGCGGCATCCGTTTCCACAAGTTAATGAACAGGCGATATTTGGGATTGTTCGGCGATAGGTTGGGCAAACTGTCACTTTTGACTAAGGCGATTTTGTAATGCAATAGCTCTTCCTGCATACCCCAGTTTTTCTTGTAACTGTAGGAGCCAGAGTCGTGTTTACTGCGGCCAAAATCGAACTGAGTTTTGCCTTTTTCATGGGCTAAACACATCAGTTGATAGTACATGTAGTCGTAGCTTTTCAGTTCGCGCGCTTCAAATTTGCCTCCGCCATAATAAGGCAGCACAGCATCTTTGTAGTAAAAGCTCAGCACGCTAGAGACCGGTTGATTCTCTTTATCACGAATGATTAAGGTGTGACAGCGCTCGCCGAAGGTCTCTTTTAGTGTGCGAAAGAGCTTTTTGTTAAACACAGGCGTGCCGAGGTTACGTACACTTTCGGCGTAGACGTCGTAACACAAATCTGGATCATCGTGTTCGTCCCAACTGAGTTCGTTGGCAAATGAGTGACGCACGACGGCGCGCTGTTTACGTTTTATCGATGTCAGAATCTCATCTGGAGTGTTGGCAATTGGGCACGAGAAGGTGGAATGATGGCAATGCACTTGCCATGGCTCTTTCGATTCACGTTGATAACGATCGCGCAGTTCAACGTAGTCGACGTTCAGTTCGCAACCTAATAGATAGGCTTCGGATTCCAATTGCATCCGAATTTCATCGTTGTCTGCAATCACTCCGCCATAAACACAAAAAGGAGTTGAGATCAGCGCATGACCAAACAGCATGCTTTTTTGTTGGACCAGTGGCAACACACCAACAATCTTGCCTGCTTGAACGGCCATTAAATAGTGAGGTTTGTGACGAAAAACCTGAGTAATTACGCGAATCCAACCGGACAGATGAAAGAAACTGCCTTCAGGGTGCTGGTCGACGTATTGGTCCCAACGCTCATACTCTTTTTCGGTCAGAGGTTGAATAATCGTTGTTTGCTGCATTCTATTAGCCATTAAGTTGATAAGCGTGACTGACGGTGTCCCACTGAAAATCATTCAGTAAATGGGTCAGGCGTTTTTCCATTTGTCCCAGATTCAGGTAATGGCGAAAACGTGACTTGAGCGGAATGCCGTGCATTCGAGGCTGCTGTGCGTCAATCTCCCACGGATGGAAGTAAAAACAGAAAGGCTGTTCTGTTTGAGTAATGAACTGATTAATCAGATATTTACTCATTGAGTAAGGATAAAGGCGAAAAAAACCACCGCCACCAATCGGCAGTTTAAAGCCGGTACTGGTATTGGTGGGTAAGGGAATCTCGATAATGCCTTCTGGGCGGCGATATTTGAGGCGTGGCCAATCTGGCGCGCCATACAGATCGCGTTTCACCGGGTAAGTACTGCTGCTAAAGGTAAAGCCCACCTCTGCCAGCACTTCAAATACCCATTCATTATCTGGATTGACGGAAAAACTGGGGGCGCGATAGCCGTGTACCGCCACACCACTGACCTGTTCCAAGAAAGATTTTGAGCGATACACGTCTTCTTGGAACACTTGACGAGATTGGGTGTTGGCACGCTGGTGGGCGTAACCATGACTTGCCAACTCGTGTCCTTGTTCCACGATTCTGCGCACCAATTGTGGACAATGCTCAGCGACCCAACCCAAGACAAAAAAGGTGGCTTTGGTTTGGTGTTCATCAAATAGAGTCAGTAATCGTTCAGTATTACGTTCGACGCGTACTTCGTATTTTTTACCCCAGTCAGCAAACTGGATCTGTTTTTCAAACGCTGCAACTTGGAAATAATCTTCTACATCCACAGTCATTGCATTACTGCGTGGTTGACTCATTAATCCTCACTCCTTGGGATCTCGACATCTTGGTTCTGAAAACGGTTTACATACATCAACGGATTAGCGTCCTTTGCCAAACAGCACCACTTCGGTTGTTCGCAGTAGAATCAAGAGATCGAACAAAAAGCCGCGGTACTTGATGTAGTACAGATCGTATTTTAGTTTCTCGATGGCATCTTGCTTGCTGCTGCCATAAGGGTATTTCAGCTGCGCCCAGCCTGTTAAACCAGGGCGAACGCTATAGCGTTGGTTGTAGTAGGGGATCTCTATTTCAAATTCTTTAGTAAATTGAGGACGTTCCGGTCTTGGCCCAACAAACCCCATGTCGCCTCGCAGCACATTGAACAGTTGAGGTAATTCATCAATTCGATATTTTCTTAGGAAATGTCCCACTTTTGTGACACGTGGATCAGAGGTTTGCGCCCATTTCGCCCCATCTTTTTCCGCATCAATGCTCATGCTGCGAAACTTGTAAATGGAGAAGAGCTTGCCATCTAAGCCAACGCGAATTTGTGAATAGAACACCGGAGCGCGTAATCCATCTTCCAGCTTAATAGCGAGCATGGCGAGTAACATAAACGGCCAGACAACACTGAAAATCGCCAGTGAAATGCAAGTGTTAAATAGCCAATCGAGCGATTTGTGCAAAGGGCTATAGCGATGGTTAGGACCATAGATGATCCAAGAAGGGTAAACTTGGGTGACCACCACTTGACCTGTTTCGTGTTCGAAAAAATCGACGATGTTACTGATGTTGATACCTTGGCGTTTACAGATAGCCAGGCTTTCATTGGGCAGAACATTACGCCTTTCATCGCAAGCCACTACGATTTCATCAACGTGATTTTTTAGGGCAAAGGTTTCTAGTGACTCTTTAAGATCCAGTTTTCGCTCGCGTTTTATCCCATCAGCCGCATCCCCCGGCATTTCGATAAAACCAACGAAGTTAAGACCAATCCTATCGGTTTTGCGGCGCATATACTGTTCGATCACTTTGGCGCGTTCACCGGTGCCAAGCACCAAAATGTTGCGTTCGCCTAAGCTTTGATAGGCAGTCTTACTTAGCAAGTAGCGAGTACAAACCAGTGTGATGAAGGCAAAGATAGAAAAATACTCTGCAAAATGGGCTGGTTGGTTGATTTCTGTTAAAGCGTAGACTACTTTGTCGATAATATAAGCCAACAAAACACAAACAAATATTCTGATCACAATTCCGCTGAAATTTTCTCTCAACTTTACATTGTATAAACCGACAGAAAGTATAAAGATAGAAATCGTTATAGCGAATATTATCGGTTGAACCCATTGATTTATTATCGTTAGATAATCATCTGATATTAAATAATGAGTTACTAAGTAGTAGCACAGAAAATATGCGCCAATGATAGCGATGTAGTCTGTGACAATCACAATAACGCTACTTGGCTTTATGCCACTGAAAAGTGTAGTGTTCATTTATTTTTATCCCTATCGCCAGAGATAAACTGAATAGGTATGACATGCGATAACCTATTCTAGTCCTAGCATTGTATAACTGACTGATTAATTAATAAAATCAATAAACAATGCTGTCTCTCGCTCATTCTGAATTAATTGTAAAAGTCCATTAGCCAAAACTTTCTTGTATTTTTATATAAATATCAATTAGTTATAATGTCTTTTTGTTGTGTTCACAAATGGCTCATTGTTATTGATAATTTTGTATTTTAGATGGTGATGGTAAAAAGTAAATTCTGTTTAAGCCGTTTCTAATCTTTTTAATGTGTGTATTAATTTGTCCTAATTTACAGCTAGGGTCAACAGCATAGTATATATTTTTCATCGTGCTTCACCTTTTCGTAAATTTACATTTGTTCGTTAGTCTAGTTCAGCGGTTTGGTGATTCCATGAATGTTTGTCTCAAAAATGACACAAATGTGTTGATAATTGTTCATGAGTTCAAATAGCTAAAATAAATAAATAGATATCTGTTTATAATTTGCATTCGGTAATAGATTATTAATGCCTAACTTCGACTATATTTGCATGATATTTATTTATAGAAATGAAGTTAATACCTGAAACAAGGGATGATTAGATATACATACGGTGGATGTAACCATGAAAGGATTGGGTAATTTGAAATTTTTATTATCACGATTAGGTGTGATTTTTTCTGCGTTGTTGATAGGCGCGTGCTCCAGTGCACTTCCAGATTTACCGATGGCGACAGTGCATCCATCATTGACTAAAAACATCAGTGACTACTCTTATCTAATTGGCCCAGGAGATACATTGAATGTGTTTGTGTGGGGCAACTCCGAAGTGTCTGGCTCTTACAAAGTGAGACCGGACGGTATGATCACCACCTCGCTAGTCGAAGATATTCATGCCTCAGGTAAAACACCCACCCAGTTAGCTCGCGAGATTGAATCTAAACTCGCCAACTATGTGCGTCAGCCGATTGTTTCTGTGATTGTCGATGGTTTTGTTGGACCATTTAGCGAACAAGTTCGGGTGATTGGGGAAGCGGCACAACCTAAAGCGATCAGTTACACCAAAAACATGACGCTACTGGATGCCATGATTCAAGTGGGGGGATTAACTGAGTACGCCAACGGTAACCACGCCAGTTTGATTCGTGTGGTCAACGGTAAACAGGTGCAATACGGGTTGAAAATCGATGACTTATTGGAGGATGGCAACATCAAAGCCAATGTCGACTTGCTGCCTGGGGATATCATCATTATCCCAGAGTCTTGGTTTTAATTTGGGGTAATTGATAATGCAGGAATTGTTTGAAGAGATTCTTCAGTATATCCGAGGGGTCTGGCTCAAAAAGCGTTACATCGTCATCGTGAGTTGGCTGGTCTGTATTTGCGGGTGGATTTTTGTCGCGACCATGCCAGACCAATACACCGCTGAGGCGCGTGTCTACGCAGATACGCGTTCGATTTTAAAACCTTTGCTGCGTGGTTTGGCGGTCGAAGTGGACCCATCTAAAGAGTTGCAGCTGATGGTGAAAACCCTGTTAAGCCGCTCTAACTTAGAGATTATTGCACGTAATGTAGATGCAAACGTGCGAGCAAAAAACAGCGAAGAGTATGAAGCCATCATCAAGAACTTGGAAAACAACATCGATATCAGTTCTGGCGGGCGAGAAAACCTTTATGTCATCAGTTACAAGGGTGAAGATCCGATTTACACCAAGAATGTGGTGCAAGCTGCGCTGAATGTGTTTGTGGAAAATACGCTTTCTGAACAACGTCTTGATACCGACAATGCCAGTCAAATCATTGCTACTCAAATCGCTGAATACGAATCACGCCTAAAAACCGATGAATCTAAATTGGCGGATTTTAAACGTGAATACCAAGGCTTTTTGCCCGGCAGTGATTCAGGCTATTACTCTCAGTTAGAAAAAAATAAAGCCGCATTAGAAGATGCCCGTTTGGCATTAAATGAAGCGACAACCAAATCAAAATCGATTGCCCAAAACATGCGTAAAGAAGAGCAACAGGCTCACAGCGCGGTGCTGCGCGGGAAAACCGATTACGATGAACGCATTAACTCACTGCAGCAACGTCTTGATGATCTGCTGTTTCGTTATACCGATAGACACCCCGACGTCATCGAAACCCGTAATCAGTTGGCGGATTTACAAGCGTTACGTAAGAAACAACTGGATACCTTCACGGTTGAAGATGCGTTAGCCAACGACCCGGTCTATCAAGATTTGAAGCGTAATCTCAGTGAATCAGAAAGTGATGAGGCGTCGCTCAAAGTGCGGGTGGATAACTATCAAGCGAAGATTGAAGACCTACAAAAAGACTTAGATAAAGTGCCGGGCGTAGAAGCTCAGCTCACCTCTTTAACCCGTAACTACAACATTACTAAAGAGAAATATGAACAGTTGCTCTCTCGTAAAGAGAGTGCGCGTATTTCGCAAAGTGTCGGCAATTCAGCGGATGACATTAAGTTTCGCATTATTGATCCACCACGAGTTCCTGAAAAAGCCTCAGGACCTATGCGCCCACTCTGGTTTAGTGCGGTATTGCTGGTGGGGTTAGGTGCGGGTATCTGTCTGTCATTTTTGATTAGCCAAATTTCACCTGTTGTGTCATCGACCAGTCAGCTGTTGCAATTGACCGGCTTTAACACTTACGGCGTGGTTTCTGCAACGCGAGTCTCTGGTATCTCCGTTTGGGAGAAGAGAAAAACCAAGTTGTTTATCTTGTCGAATGTGTTGTTGATACTGCTATTTGCCACGATTGTCGCGATTAGCATTGTCCCTTCTATTCAAGACCACGTGATTTAAACGGGGGAGAGTATCGTGAGTACGATTGAAAAAGCGATGGGTGAGTTCCATCACACACCGCCTAAAAAGGATGTTCCAGAAGAGCACATTGCGCCAGTTGAGGCGGTGGCTGCTCCTGTCGCACCAGCTCCTGCGGCTAAAAAAACCGGGAAGAAAGAGCCGTTTAAAGACAGTAGCCGCATTATTCCGATCAATAACTCTCTGTTAGAGAGCTTAGGCATGATCAATAACGGCACGTCGGAAAGTGAACGGCAAATCAAAGACGAATTTCGTTTGATTAAACATAAGCTGTTGAAAAAAGCCTTCTCTCCCGAAGAAGCCCATAAACCGACAGCGAACAAGCGCAACCTGATTATGGTTTCCAGTGCCAACATGAATGAAGGTAAAACCTTTGTTTCGATTAACTTAGCACTGAGTATTGCCAATGAACGGGATAAAACGGTGCTGCTTATTGATGCAGACGTACTGAGCCCAAGTATTGGTGATACGTTAGGCTTTGGTAATGAAATGCCAGGGCTCACGGATTATCTGTTGGGTAATGTCGGCGATTTGCGTGACATTATTTACCCAACCACCGTCCCTGATTTTCGTGTTATGCCGGCAGGTAGCTCTAACAACATGAGTTATGAGTTGTTGTCGAGCGGTAAAATGGCAGCATTAATGGAAGAGATCGCCAGTCGCTATACCGACCGTATTATTTTGCTCGACTGCCCACCGCTACTTGGGGTAGTGGAAACCGTGACACTGTCTAACTTGGTTGGTCAGGCTGTGGTCGTGGTGGAACAAAATAAAACGAAACTTGGAGACATCAAACAAGCGGTATCGCTTCTTAATAGTGAAATCGATACTGGGTTTGTGATTAACAAAGCGGTGCAAAAAGCAGGGCATGGTTATGGATATGGCTATGGATATGGCTATGGTTCAAAGGACAGTAAAAAATAGTATTTATTCGCTCGGCTTGATTCTCTTTGTCACTAAGAATTGTGTTGCAGCGGATGTGTTGGTCACGCCTCGCGTTGAAACCAAACTGGAATACACAGATAACGTTAACTCAGTTGCAACCAATGAACAGAGCAGTTCGATCACCTATTTTATTGCGGGCTTAAACATTGATGCCAAAGGCAATGATGGTGTGTTATCCCTTGACTATCAATTGCAGCAACTTTTGTACTCTTATGATTCGAATGAAAATGAGCTGTATAACACGCTCAAGTTTGATGCTAATAAGGGATTGTTCTCAACCACTAACGTGCGTGGTCATGTGGCTGCGTCGATTTCTAACGTCTCACGTAACATCGAAACTAATGCCAATGACGATGTAAGTAATGGTAATACCGTTGAAACACGCACAGCCCAAGGGGGGTTATCGTATCAAAGTAACCCAGCGGGCATGTTCGACTTTTACAGTGATGTGAACGCAACGGTCACCAACAACGAAGATAACGTCGGGAATAACCATACCTACAACGGCAAAATCAATTTTAAGCAAGGCAAAGAAGCACATACTCTGTTTTGGTCCAGTGTTGATCGCTATGAATTAACCCAAGGGCAGGGGGAAGATAACAACACCACCTCAACAGAAGCTGAAAATGAGTTTGGTTTTCGTACCGACAGTGGAATTAGCCCATTAATTCACTCTTATTACGAGGATTATCAGGGACAAACGAGCAGTGATAGTGAAGATTCGGTCAGTGTTGGTCCGGGTGTGCGCTACTATTTTTCGCAAAATTCCTACTTTGAAGTCGGGTACGATTTTACCTTAAAAGATGACGACTCTAACTCGTGGCGTGCTAGTGGCCATTGGGCTCCATCACCTCGAACAACGTTAGATGCGGATTATAAACAGCGGTTTTATGGCGATGCTTATTCACTCTCTTTTAAGCACACGCATCGACGTTTGACCAATACCATCAGCTATACCGAGTCGGTATCGAACTATAACCGGAGTTTGTATGTCGATGGCAATGAGATCAACCAGCTTTCATTAACCAAAACATTAAGTTGGGAGAGCCAACTGGCATTTAGACGCACGACAGCGAAGTTAAAACTCACTTCGGATAAGAAAGAGTCGATGAGCAATGTGACCACCGATACCGATGTCGATACTTATGGAGCCGAACTCTCCCTAGATCATCAATTGACACGTAACACCACGCTCACCCCAAGCTTTCAGTACAAGTATTACAAGTTTTTTAAAGGGAATGAGAACACACAGCAAGATCATTACCGCAAATGGGATCTAGAGTTGAGTCATAAGTTTGCAGCAGAGTTATCGGTGGATTTAGAACTTTCTATTGAAGATCGCTCATCGACGTCCAGCTCGGCTGCATACCAAGAGAACCGAGTGAGTATCAATCTAAGGAAAGAGCTTTAATTATGTATGAATCGCATTTTGGGTTATCGGGAAAGCCCTTTAAATTAAGCCCTGATCCGACGTTTTTCTACGGCAGCCCGCACCATAGTAAAGCCATCTCCTATCTGCGTTATGGCTTAGAATCGGGAGAAGGGTTTATCGTTATCACTGGGCCTGTCGGTACCGGGAAAACCACTATTGCGCGTAGTTTATTAAGCTCCCTTGATGATTCGATCACCGCGATTCAGTTAGTGACCACACACTTAAGTCCTGATGCGTTAATCAATATGATTGCGTCCAATTTTGGCCTGCAAGTTGAGGGGTTAGGTAAAGCTGAGACCTTAAAACGCCTCGAAGGATTTTTGCACAGTTTACATCGGCAAGGTAAGCGGGCGTTACTCGTGATTGATGAGGCGCAGAATTTGCCTTCAGAGACCATTGAAGAGTTACGCATGTTGTCGAATTTTCAAATAGATGATAAGCCTCTTATTCAAAGCTTTTTGTTGGGTCAGGAAGAGCTCAAGCCCATCATTGAATTGCCTGAAATGGAACAGTTTCGGCAGCGAATTATCGCTTCTTGCCATTTGGAAACGCTCAATACTGAGCAAACTCGCGAATACATACTGCATCGCCTTAGTGTGGTGGGTTGGAATCACCATCCTGAGTTGGCGGATCCTATTTTTCAAATCATCAGTCAGTACACGGGTGGCGTGCCAAGGAAGATCAATATCTTTATGGATCGTCTCTTCCTTTACGCTTTTATGGAAAATGTCACCACCATCGATGAAGCAGCTGTGCGCAGTGTGATGGATGAAATGGGAACCGAGCTGTCGGGCGGTCTGCAGCCGACCGGTCAGATTCGTGCGCCGAAAAACGCCAATACGGTGTCATCGATGCATTATGGCCTTGCTCATGGAGAGCAGAGTGTCGAGATAGACAGAATTCATCAGATATTGGCCGAAGTGAACAAAGTGTTAGACGATGTGATTGCCAGAAAAACACTGACGATTAAACAGTTGGATCGCCTTATTCGCGAAAAGCGGAAGTTATTATCGAGCCGCGGTGATGCCCTTGATAATGGGCGGGTTGCTGCGCCACTGCGCACCAATGAGGCGACTCATGTGAATGGCAATCCCTCTGCAAATGACCTCAATCCAAACCATGAGCTACAAACTCATGAACAGACACCCGTCGCGAGCGTTCACCCCGCCAATGAAACCAATCGGCTGGTGGAAAAACGCTGGTTACAACAGCTGATTAAAGAGCGGGAAAGTGGGCTATAAGCCTTGAATCTCAAAGCGAAGAAGTTAAATAAGCTTGCGAGTAACCGATGTATAAACGTGTATTAGTCATCTGTGCCGGAAATTTGTGTCGTTCACCTTATGCCGCTGGTCGGCTGAACGCCTTGTGCCCTGAGTTGCAAGTTGCATCAGCAGGGTTAGATGTGACAGCTCATGGCCTTGAAGGCAAGGCTGCCGATAAAGTGGCGATTCAAGTTGCGCATGAATATGGTCTTGATTTAGAAGAGCATAAAGCCACTCAGCTTACTGAAGCGTTAGTCGATAGCCATGATGTTATCTTGGTCATGGAAAGAGAGCAGCTAGAACGCTTTTGTCAGTATTATCCTGACGCAAACTACAAAGTCTTTTTGTTCGGATTGTGGAATGGCGGAGTAAACATCGCTGACCCATTTAATCGGGGTGAATTGGCATTTAGGTTAGCGTTTGACGCCATTGATCAAGCGGCGCAAGCTTGGACACAAAAGCTGGTTTAGCCATCTCTAAGTGCAAGATGAACAATGGAAAGATGATTGGCCCTCGGATTGTCCGAGGGCTTTATTTTTTATGGGATAAGTTTGGCAAAGCCATCGTGACTTGAGCACGCAAACCATGGGGAGTGTTGGCACTTAACGTCAGTGTGCCGCCATAAGCGGTCGCGATGGCTCGGCAGATGGAAAGCCCCAGTCCGACGTTAGAACTGGCGGTATCGCGCTCTGCATTAAGGCGGGTAAAGGGTTTTACCACATCGTTAAGCTGCTCATCTTTGATGCCTGGCCCGGTATCTGCCACACAAAGTGTCAGCTGCTCTTGGCTTACCGCGGCGCTAAGTTCAATGCTGGCTTCATTGCCCGCATATTGAATGGCGTTATTGATGAGGTTATCCAGCACGCGTCTTACACTCACCACTGGAAGTTCGAGGGTGACATCAGGAATCGACTGACACTCCAGTTCCACCCCTTTTTCATCGTATTCACTCACGATATCAGCGATCAATTGCGCTAGCTGGCAAGGTTGGCGAATCTCCTGATGGTGGTCGCTTTTGGCAAATTGCAGTGTTGCCGTGAGCATTTTTTCCATCACGCCTAAGGTGTGCAGCAACTGGGTTTTGTCATCGCTATCAGGAAAAAACTCTAGGCGCAGGCGCAAACTGGTGAGAGGGGTGCGCAAATCGTGGGAGATGGCCGCAAGCAGCTGGGTACGATCTTTAATGTAGTCCACCACCTCTTGTTGCATGTCATTAAAGGCGTTAATTGTATGAGTCAAATCTTGCGGGCTTTGCGTGCTATCAACCTGATAAACTTGTTTATTCTGTGCAAAAGCATGGGCGGCATGACCCAATTCAGATACGGGGCGCAACGCGCGGCGAATGATGAGCAATGACCCGAAAATGGTCAACATCATCACCGCGATTAAGGCGAATAGGACGCTGGTCGACCAATGGGCAACATCGTCGGCCAGTCCAGATGAGAAATTTAACCACGAGCCGGACGATAACAATATTGAACCATTGATGGTGGCGCGATAAGCACCATTGTTAACTCGCGCTGACGCGCCATGATGGCTGCCCATCATGCCGGAACCCATCATGGTATTGCCCAGTTGTTCTCGGTGCATCGCATTCATATTCGGATCGAGATTCATCACTGGGCGATCGCCTTGGCTGACCAACGCAATATGGGCGGTGTGTAATCCTAAGCTGTCGAGGCGACTTAAGATCGCTTGTTCAACGCTGCTGCTTGGCTGGCCATCACTGAAGCGAGGTTGGCTAGTGAGCGAGAGCGACAGATCGGCGGAGCTGGCCGCGCGCAAAATAGATTCATGCAGGGTTTCTGGAGTTTGTTGCAATGTATCGGCAACGGAAATCACGCGCTGCAAGGCTCCGGCAACCGATAATTGGCTGAGCCTTTCTGATTTGTCGTAAGAGAGTAGGGAAAAGGTCAATAAAAAGCTCAGACTAAAGCCGAGCAACATCACCAAACCAATTTGGTGAATCAGTTTGCGGGTGAAATACCAGTGAAGCAAACTAATGCGCGTCATGGCTGACCTCACAACTGAATTGGTAGCCGCCGCCCCAGATCGTTTTGATCAGCTTAGGTTGCTTGGGATCGGTTTCGATTTTTTTCCGCAAACGGCTAATTAAGGTATCAATTGAACGATCGTACACATCGGCACCGCGGCCTTGCACCAGTTTGAGCAGATCTTCGCGACTCAACACCACATTGGGATGGCAGAGAAAAGCAAGCAGCATGGTAAATTCAGTTGAGGTGAGTGGGATTAACGCCTGCTGTGGATTACGTAGCTCACGGGTGGTGGTGTTCAGTAACCATTGATTAAACAGATAGTTTTTTGGTGTGCCGGAAGTTTGCTCTTCCACATTAGGAATGGCAAAGTGACGACGTAACACCGATTTGATTCTGGCTAACAGTTCCCGTGGATTAAAAGGCTTCGCCAAATAATCGTCGGCACCGACTTCAAGCCCGACGATGCGGTCAACCTCTTCACCTAAAGCGGTTAACATGATAATGGGAATATTATTCTCCGCACGCAGTTCTCGACATAACGTAATGCCGTCTTTACCGGGGAGCATCAAATCCAGAATGATCAGGTCAAAGCGTTGCGCGTTAAGGTGTTTGTACATCTCATTACCATCGGCTGCGGTCATGACTCTAAGGCCATGTTGCTGCAAAAATCGTTGCAGCAAATCGCGAATGTCTTTGTGATCATCCACCACTAGTATTTGATAAGCTCTTTCCATATCAACCTCTTACCTAATCTCTCTGATACTACTATAACCAGAGTTGCGGCCAAATGTGTGGCAAAGTGTGTCAAAAGGTCGTTTTGTCACGTTTTGCTAGAAAAGAAGGGAATTGCGACACACAAACCGGCGAATTTTTTGTTGTAATCAAGGTGTTCTAAGCGAGAGGAGAAATACCATGAAAACAGCAACCAAAACTTTACTTGTTATCGGCGCATTAGTCGCTTCTGTTGGCGCTTATGCTGCAATGGGCAATAACACGATGGGAAACGGCATGATGGGCAACAGCAATAACGCAACCACCATGCAGCAAGTGCAAAATATGACCCCTGAAGCTCGTCAAGCGTGGATGCAGCAACAACATGCCACTCATATGGCAGGGCAACAAACGGCGATGAACGGTAAAGGGCACCATGGTCAACAGGGTAACAAAGGCAACTGCCCGATGATGGACAGCACAACGGCGACTCCAACCAGCACCAATTAGGGTCAGTGACGCCGCGCAAAGGCAGAACGAAAGTTCTGCCTTATGCATCAATGTGATTAGACAATGCCTGGTCATGAGGTTTACCATCAATAGGTTAACTAGGTTGGTGAACTATGCATACAGATGAATTAATAAGTGACAGTGAAAGGGTAGAGCGCTATTTGGCAGCGCATCAAAACCAGATAATAATGGATATTGGTGACAGCGAATCGCTGTTCTCTTTTTGGCAAGATAACACTTTAACGCAAGTCGTGTTGCCGATAGGTTTTGCTGCGATAGCAGAGCGTCATTTTCCGCATACACCGCCCACCTACGATGACATTGAATACGCGATTAACGACATTGAAGATGAGATTGAAAAAGTCGCGTCATTGATTCCTCATCAAGATTATCAATTGGTGACACAGAACGAGTACATTCGCCAGTTAGCGCTCGCTTGTTTTGTGCAAGAGTCACCCACCATGCTGTTATCGCGGACTGCGTTAGAACGCCTTTTTGGTGAATACGCTGAAATCGTGACAGGACGTCCACCACGAGATTATGAACCGGATATCTCACCGCTTTTTTATGCGAAATTACTTATTTTTCGTGAGTATTTTCATCATCTTAAATTTACTGAGGTGACGATTTTACCTTCGAGTTGGGAGTAGTCGGGATAGTTAAAATCCATATGATATTGCCATGAGTAGGTGTACCTACACCTGCTCAAATTTCCCTTTCTTCGCTTCCCTTCCTTGGTTTTTCTTTCTCTGTGTACACAGAAGCGCACGATAAATTGGCCGCCAAAATGGCATGACGCGCGAATTTAAGATCACATTTTTAAATGATACATCATGATAATCGTCCTATTTTTGATGCTTTTTTATACTAATTTCATCTCTAGTGATCCTTTTTCAAGTCACTTCACGCAACCACTTCATATCGAAACAATCAGTTACATTGGTGTTTACCTTTAATGTGAACCTACTCAATAGTCAGCATATCCATTCATAGTGTTTATACTTTTCTCGCTAGATACCCAAGTCGTCATTATCTAAGGAATAGACCTATGATTAAAAAGTACTTACCTCACTGTGTACTTCTATTAACTGCGCTACTACTGGCTGGCTGTGCCACCGCACCAAAAATCGCAACACCCGAGCAAATTCAAACATTGAATAAACAACCGATGCAAGGCAATACAGGTCAATATCTCTGCCCGCTCACTTCCGATGGGGTGCCAACGGAATGGATTGATAATGCGGTGAATGCTGCC
This sequence comes from Vibrio porteresiae DSM 19223, assembly GCF_024347055.1. Taxonomy (NCBI): domain Bacteria; kingdom Pseudomonadati; phylum Pseudomonadota; class Gammaproteobacteria; order Vibrionales; family Vibrionaceae; genus Vibrio; species Vibrio porteresiae. The sequence continues at coordinate 2,158,778 of NZ_AP024895.1, read as the reverse complement.
ATGGGGGCCTCTTTAGGGGCGACGGCTGGCGCTTACGCTGGGCAAAAATTGATGGAAAATATTCCGTTCATTGGCGGATTCTTAGGTTCAACCGCAGGTGAAGCATTGGGTCGTCAAGCGGCGATTTCAGCGGCTGGCGGAGAAGAGTTCATGCGCACTAACAGTGATCTAAGCTTCGACAATATCGATGACATGATTGTGTATGTTTACGGCGTGTATGGCGCCAATCCGAACTATCAAGAGTTGGTCAGCTCTGTTTCTGAAATCTATCCGGATTACAACAAACGGATGATGGCCGCGCTTTCGAGTGCATCGAAAGAGTATTACACGATGCATCCTGAAACCAATCAATAAGATAGGAGAAGGTTATGTCGGAACTATCCACAGATTTACATGCTCGTAAATGGTACATCGGCGCTATTTTAGGTAGCGCCCTCATGCTGAGCGCCTGTAGCGGAATTGATAACTCAGCGGGACGAGCGACGGTTTACGAAGATGCGTCAGGATCATCAAAAATGGTCAGTGGGGTGGGTATCGAAAGCCAAGATATCATTACCGTCACCGATAAAATGATGCGCGATATGTTACGCAGTCCATCGCTGATGCAGCGTACCACTCCGCCCCGCGTCATTATTGATTCGGAATATTTCACCAACGAGTCTAGCTCGCCAGTGAATAAGAATTTGCTGACCGACCGCCTGCGTATTGGTCTCAATAATGCGGCGGCGGGTAAGTTAATCTTCGTTGGTCGTCATTTTAGTGACATGGTGGAAAAAGAGCGTGAAATGAAACGCACTGGCGTTGTCGATGGTGGCACGATTCGGAAAACCCAAGCCACGGCTGGCGCCGATTATCGTTTGGGCGGACGCATCTCTTCACTGGATGCCATGGATACCAAAGATCATGCGGTGTCGCGCTACACGCAAATCACCTTTGAACTGATTGATCTCGAGTACGGCACCATTGTGTGGTCGAACTATTATGAATTCCGTAAGAGTGCCCAAGATGACGTCGTATATCGGTAAATACAGTGTGCTCGCCAGTCTACTATTGGCGGGCTGTGCGCAGGTTGGGCCGCAGCAATATGCGGCTCAAGCATTAACGCCTGCTGACCAGGCGTATGTTTCTTCTCAACCTGAGTATCTGCGTGCAGATTACACTCGACTCTTTGAAGAGGGCGGGCGTAATCAAGTCCTCAATTTGATGATCATTGGTAAGAAAGCCTTTGCTACCGGGGATTTTCCCAGTGCCGCGCGGGCTTTTGACCAAGCTATTGCTGCGATAGAAAGTGTGTATGCCAATTCCGACTCTGCCGCTAAGGCGCGCAGCTTATGGTACGAGGAGGGGAGCAAGGATTTTAAAGGGGAACCTTATGAACGCAGCATGGTGTATTACTACCGCGGCTTAACCTATCTTGCCCAAGGACAACCGGATAACGCCCGCGCCAGTTTTCTCAATGCGATCATGCAAGATGCCTTTGCCGAAGAGCAACAAAACCGCAGCGATATGGGCTCACAGCTACTTTTGATTGGTTGGACGTCCATGATGATGGGGCGCGCTGATTTAGCTGATCAAGCGTTTTTAGAGCTTGAGCAGCTTCAACCCGATTTTGTCCGTCCTACGCCAGCCGATACCACTTTGATCATTGCTGAAGCTGGTTATGCACCACGAAAATTGGCCGATGGTGTTGGACATCATCAATTGATTTATCGACGTGGCAAAAATCAACGTATCACTGCCGTTGAGTTCGATAAAGCAGGACAGCTGCCGGTGCCGATGACACTGCGCGAAGATATTTTTTGGCAAGCCTCTTCACGAGGTGGACGCCCAGTGGATCGCATTATTGAAGGGCAGTATGTGTTCAAAAGCACCACTCAGGCCGCGGGTGCTGCACTATCGGATGTGGGACGAACGGCGCTCTATTTGTCGCCCGCGTTTGGTCAATCAACGGCCAATTTAGGCGCGGGCATTTCCCTGTTAGGTGTTGGCGTCATGGCCATCTCGGCTCAGACCAAAGTTCGTGCTGATACACGTTATTGGCCCACCTTGCCTGACAAGCTCTATATCAACGCCAAAGCGTTACCTGAAAACGCCGATATTGATCTCGTCTATCGGTTAAAAGAGGGTGGGCAACTGACGCAAGATCCGAATTTTATTATCTCAACCAAAGGTTACCGAGTGATCTGGTCTCAAGGAGAGTAATGACATGAAACGATGGATAATGGCAGCAACCTTAGTGATGTTGATGGGGTGCCAATCAAGCGTGGTACACCGAGCTGATACGCAGCAGCAGAAAGACAATTACGAACAGCAAATTGATAAAGTGGTGTACATCGACCACAACCTTAATCGCGTGGAAATCGGCAGCATGATTCCGACGAGTCGTTCGGTGGTGAAAGTGACCACGGAACGTTTTGGTTCTACTCAATTGGCGATGGGCAATTTGCAGGCTTATGCCGTGATTAAAAATCGCACCGACTATGATTTGCAGCTTGAAGTTCGAGTGCAATTTCTCGATTGGGAAGCGATTCCTTTAGACGATGTGACAGCTTGGACACGTCTCTATTTGCCAGCGAATGGGGTAGGAACGTTTCGGGAGTCTAGCCTATCGCAAGAGGCTAAACATTTTATGATTGAGATTAGAGAGGGACGCTAATGGTCACCAAGCCAACCCGTTGTGGCAAAGCGTGGTTACTAGCGCTTGGACCACTATTCATGTGTTTTTCTGCCCACGCCAACGATCCTACGCCCATGCCAATGATGGCGGAGCCGGTCGAAAAGGTGATGGCACCAGAGGTGGACAGCAAGACGTTTCGTTCTCTCTATCAAATGAAAAAGCAGCCGAATATCGTCATCTTCATTAACGATAAATTGGGTGTCAGTGAACAAGAGTGGCAATCCAATGTGCGTTTTACCATGCAAGAGCAAGCTGAAGAGACCTCTAACGTTGGTGAAAACAAAACGTCGCATAAGCAGCGCTCTTGGATGATGGAAACCCGCAAGAACACGGAGTTAGATGAGAGTGTCAAAGGGGTGATTCCAAGTTACTACTCGAGCTTACTTAAAGATGGCGTCAAGCTGGTGAATCAACGCGTCTTTGCCGAGCTGAAAGGGGACAGTAACGTCATCAGCACCAAGCTAAAATCGGCAGCGCAACTGTTGGTTGAAATTGAACTTACTGACTACTATCCGCGGCAATTACTGGGACAAATCATGGTGTACAGCTTTGATAATTCGCAGCTCTTAGCCAGTGAGATTATCGATGTCGATTTGGATGAGGTGGGAGAAAAACGCTATATGGCAACCAGCAAAGGTTACCAAAAGCAAACGGTTAAAGGTGAGTGCAAAAGCCGCAGCGAGTGCGATCCTCTCAAAGCAAGTGACATTGATAAGGCGTTCGGACAAGCCTTAGCGGAGCAGACCAGAGCAACTCTTTATCAGGCGTTAAACCGCATGTGATTTGCGTATGTCATTGGGACTGTTGAGATGCTGAGCAATAAAAAACAGGCAGAGTGGTGAACTCTGCCTGTTTGTTTGAGGGGGCGAGAAGGAAACGTGATTCCTTTAATTAAATATCCTTAACTAAATACCTTTAACTAGATACCTTGAAAGAGCGAAACGCGTTTTTTCAAGTTACCCATTTCGTCACCAATGGCATTGGTTGCTTGGCGACTTAACTCAAACAGACGCGATGTCTGTTCGCTTTGCGCTCCAAGCGCTTCCAGTTGCTGGTTGATCTCTGATACTGCGATATTTTGCAGCTCAGCTTGCTCGGCAACTTGTTGTGTCAGTGAGAAAAGCTGATGCATAAATTCATCTAAATCATTCATTTTGGTTGCGACAGCTTGCTGGCCTTCTAAAGTATTAACACTCTTTTGGTTAGCTAGGTCGATACGCAGCGTAACATCTTGGGAAGAGTCACGTAGCTCTTTGATAATACTCTGAATTTCAACCGTTGACTCATTGGTGCGTTGCGAGAGCATCCGCACTTCATCGGCAACGACCGCAAACCCACGGCCATGTTCACCGGCACGAGCTGCTTCAATGGCAGCGTTAAGCGCAAGAAGGTTTGTTTGCTCGGAAATAGAAGTGATCACAGACAGCACGGAGAGAATCTTTTCAATGTGCGTATTAAGCTGCTCAAGGCTTGCTTTACTGCTGCTCATTTCGGATTCCAATTCACCCAAATAATGTAAGCTGTGCTGAACTTGGTCGTTGGCGTTACGCAAATCTTGGTTGCCTTGGTCTGAGAGCGTACCCGCTTGAGTTGCCAGTTGTGCCATCAGCAAACTCTGTTGGGTTATATCTTGAGTGGCGGTGAAAATACGCTGCACCGATGCATCTTCTGCGGCGGCGGCTTGGAACAGCTCTTTGGATTGTTGATTCAGTACCACCACCGAGCTGTCTGTTGTGACCACGGCTTCATTCACGGTACGCATCGACTCTTTTAACGTGGTCAAAAGGGAGTTAATGGCTTTGGCTAATTGGCCGATTTCTGCTTGATCTTCGCTGGTGATTTCATGGCCCAAATCGAGGTGATCGGCGGCTTGGTTCACTTTCACCACAATCGCTGATAGCGGTTTGGTTAGAGAGTTTACTGCGAAGTGCAGTAGCACTAGTGCAATGGCAATAAAGATCACCACAAAGGTAATGATGCTGGTCAGCTGCGCATAAATGGGAGCAGTAATTTGTTTCGCAGGCACTTCCAAAATCAGATAACGCGCAAGAGTAGGTACCCACAAAGAGCCCATATAGTAGGTTTGACCTTGAATCTCTTTGGTTTCAATTTTGATCTGGCTTTTATCCGTAATCAAATCACGAATGTGCTCTGTTTGAATGGCATCTAAGTTACTCTCTTTGGGTTTGACTTGAATCTGCCCTTGGTCTGTGACCAACATAGCGCGACCATGTTCACCCAATTTGAGTTTGGTGATCATCTCAATTAATTTATCGACTTTTAACCCAAGGCCAGCTACCGCATAAGGTTTCTGGGTTTTACTATTAATCGCTTGGCTACGGTAATTGATAAAAATAACAAATTCGCCATTAAAGTTTTCCATATTGAGTTCATATTCTTTGCCTGTCGCTAAGAAATTAGGGTAGAAATCTTTGAACTGGTAATCCTTTAACAGCGGGTGAGAAAATTGACCATTGTATTGTAAATACTCGGTTCCATTTGGCGAGTCGACGGTGATAAATGTCACGTCACTACCAATGGAAGTACGAATGGTTTTTAAATGCTGTTCAATAATGGCTAATTCATCGTCTTTGGAGCCGTTATCAATCCAGCGTTGAATAAATTGATCGTTCGCCATCATCTGCGAAGCGGTAATAAAGGGTTTTATTTCCGAACTCATTTGCGCAGAGAGATTTTGCAAATACGTGGGTAATGTTTCGTTTTGCAACTGGCCTAATTGCTGGTCCATGTTGGTAACAGTTTGTTTAACAGTGAAGATTAGGCTAAAAATAACCAATAGCAGCCCAGTCACAATGAACATGCGACTTCGAATAGACAACACTCGCCAACTCATTTTTTATCCTTATGGTATGGTCAGTCCTGAGAGCCATAGATATACATTTTAATCACGTCGTTGACGCGGCAAATTTCTGTATACAATGAATTTGATCACAAAATACTACATAACAATTGCAACAAAATTATTTCAATAAGTGACAAAGGTAGTATGTCTTTTCATATCTTTACATTTCTATTTATTTAGTTATCACTAATTTAGGCTTGGTTTAAATATAGGACAAGGCGGTTTTGCTACTTATTATTTGCTTTTTTCGTGTACACTGTGCCTCTTATATAAATAAGCATTAAATCTCCCTTGATTAAATAACTAAAAATAATACAAGAGAGAAGCTAAATGTAGGGTTCGTCTATTGCAATCTGTTAATAGGATGAATGTGGTATCCATAATTGATTAACCACGACAGTGGTATTTAGGAAAGAGTTCAGAATGAAAAAACAGGCTTGGGGTTGGCTTGCTAGCGGTGGTTTAGCCCTTTTTTCAGCGATGAGTGGTGCGGCAGTATTGGATACGGTCAATACCGTTAACTTAGCCAGTAATGGATTAAAAACGGGCACCGAATTTGAGTATGCACGTTGGTTACAGCACTATGAAGTGAATGGGCAAGATCAAGGTAATGATTCGTCGGCGAATCAGTATGGTTTTATCTATCGACCCGATACCGTGTTTTTGCCAAGCTTGCGCGGTTACTCAACCAAAATGACGTCGGCGCGTTATACCTATGATAAAAATGACATCACGCTGTTTATTGAGCCGTTAACCATTGAGTGGTTACAGTTAGGTGTCGGTGGCGGTTGGACGCAAACCGCAGGCCATCTTAACCTTGCTCAACGTAAGACCCTAGATGAGATAGAACCACACTATTATGCGTCGTTGGTGGTTGGGCCGCATACCGGTTACGTGCGTGGGTTTGCTCATTGGGTTGGCGGTAACGGCGCAACAGATTATGCAGCGGGCTTAAAGTTTCCGATCAATTTTGATATTGCCGATATTGAAATCATTGCGGGCTATCGTTATTCCAAAGTGGATTTTGCCACCTTTGGTGATCACCATCGTGAGATAGAATCTGAGGTCTCCGGCGCTTATCTTGGGGCAAATTTGGTGCTGTTTTAAGCCATAGGTTGACGTTAATGATGTGTGCTGCTGGCTTTCGTCAAAAAATCGGTTAAAGTGGCGGGCATCTGATGTTAGTCACTACGCAAGTTTAAGGCACCGACGATGAGTCAACAACAACCCAACAATCCGCTCCATGGTCTTACTTTGGAAAAAATTCTAACCCGATTGGTGGAACATTATGGTTGGCGTGGGTTATACGCAGAAATTAATGTGAACTGCTTTTACAGCGACCCATCCATTAAGTCCTCGTTGAAGTTTTTGCGCCGCACCCAGTGGGCAAGAGATAAAGTGGAAGCGCTTTACATCGATACATTTTGCTAAATAGATACATTTTGCCAAATAGATACGTTTTGCCAAAAAGCGTCATACCGAACCATAAACAATGCCCGCTCGATGCGGGCATTGTTTTCATTATTTTATTGCTGTTCTAGCTGTTTAATCAGCTCTGCTGAAAGTCAGGCATCGCTTTTTGCAACAGCAAATGATGGCCGTTTTGCACATATACCGAGACTAGGAGTGGGGACAATCTTACGGGGGATAAGATTGTTTGACATAGCTTCCACATCGGCTAAAAAACGCCATAATCAAGATTAGGCAGCACGATTTACTGTTAAAGCTTGAACTAGTGATACCCAGTATCGAACTCAACTGCTACAATCGCGCCTTTCATTTTTGTTATCCGCCAGTTTCTGGCCATGGGAAAAATTTTGCAAACCAAGACTGATTTTCGTTCTCTCGCACTTAAGCCTTCACTGCTCAGTACGCTTGATGATTTAGGTTTTACCTCAATGACACCAATTCAAGCCCAATCTTTACCGCACATTTTGGCGGGTAAAGATGTGTTGGCGCAGGCGAAAACAGGCTCGGGTAAAACTGCAGCATTCGGTTTGGGGATTTTAAACCATCTGGATGTGAAGCGTTTTCGCGTTCAGTCGTTGGTATTGTGCCCAACGCGTGAATTGGCGGATCAAGTAGCCAGTGAATTGCGTCGTTTCGCTCGTGGTATTCACAACATTAAAATCTTAACGCTGTGTGGTGGTGTTGCCATCGGTCCACAAATCGGCTCGTTAGAACATGGTGCGCACATTATTGTAGGTACGCCAGGTCGCGTGTTAGACCACTTGGATAAAGGTCGTCTAAACCTAGATAACTTGACTCAGTTTGTTTTGGATGAAGCAGACCGCATGTTAGAGATGGGCTTTTCTGAAGCACTAGAGACCATTGAGCGTTACATGCCAATGCAGCGTCAAAACCTGCTGTTCAGCGCGACTTTCCCTGGGCCAATTGAAGAGATGGCTCGCGAGATGATGAACGAACCTGTGACAGTAAAAATTGAGAGCACAGAAGATAAAGTCAATATCGAGCAGAAATTCTATCAAGTGACCGATGCGTTGAGCCGCCAAGAAGCGACTCGTATGTTGCTGACGCAATTCCAACCAGAAAGTGCGGTAGTGTTCTGTAATACCAAACGTGAAACGCAAGAGTTAGCTAACTACCTTAGCGATGTTGGCTTCGATGCTAAAGCGCTGCATGGTGACTTAGAGCAACGTGAACGTGACCAAGCGTTGGCGCTTTTCGCTCTTAAATGCGTGAACGTGCTGGTGGCGACCGATGTTGCCGCGCGTGGTTTAGACATCGACGCGTTGGATTTGGTGGTAAACCATCATATGGCGCACGATACGGAAACTCATGTCCACCGTATGGGCCGTACTGGTCGCGCTGGTGCGAAAGGCTTGGCGTTGAGCTTTGTCGGTCCTAAAGATGAGATGAAACTTTCGCTGTTAGAAGATCGTTTCGGTCCACAATCATTTACTCGTCTGCCTGAGCAGCAAGAGATTGAAGATTTCCCAGCCAAAGCAGCAATGACCTGTATCCGTATTGAAGGCGGTAAGAAACAGAAGCTGCGTCCTGGTGATATCCTAGGTGCACTGACGGCGGGTAACGAAATGTCTGGTGCTGACGTAGGTAAGATCCAAGTTCATGATATTTGGTCTTATGTTGCTGTGCAGCGTCCTAAAGCAAAATTGGCTTTGGCAAAAATCAGCAACGGCAAGATGAAAGGTAAATCTTTCCGCGCCCGTTTTATGTCTTAAGCGCTCGGCAAAAGAATAGATGGAAAGGGCAGCATTGGCTGCCCTTTTTCTATTAAAAATAAGTGGTTATTGTGAAGAGGCAATGATTGCTGTTGGGGCGGAAAGCTCAGCTTCGCTGTTGGCACTATTGCTAGCTATTGTTCTGGAGTTAGTTACCATGCTGGAGCCAGTTAACGTACTGGGACTCGTTACCATACTGGTTTGTGCTCCGCCTAACCGTTGACGCCTAGGTCGCTCTTGTTCTGGTATGAATACCGTAAAGCGGAGCTTAGGCTTGAAGTAAGTGGTTAATGCGCGCCAGTTCAATATCAAATGGAGCAGGCCGCCGATAACAAACGCTACGCCGCCCCATTCGTGAATTGGGTGGATGGCCGGAAATCCCACATGCAGCAGCATCAATATCCCGGTTATTGACGTCGACAAATAGCAGACCAGCAAAAATGGGCTTAAGTAAGGACGTTGCATTTTCATCATGATGTGACTCCTGATATCAAATAGCGATATCGTGTTTTCGATGTCCCGCTTATTAAAAAATAGTTCGATACTTACTCCTCTTGTAGTGATATTTCGTATATTTACGCTTGCTTTCATAATGCTGACAAAATAAATATAAATAACAATGAGTGCTATTTATATATAAAGGCTATAGGCTCATTGAATTAATCTATTAATAACCCTTAAATAGGAATAAATAACGGTCATTAACAATAATAGCGATTGATCGGTAAGGGGAAAAATGGGATGGTGAATGCTTAATTTAGGTACAGTAGGATCGTTTATTATGGAAGATATCGGAATCCCTTTTCAGACCATTGACTGGTCAAGCATTCCTAAGCAAGAACACTATGGTACTCACGGTATTGCTTATTGGCAGACCGTTCAGTTTCCCGGATTGCGTGTTCGTATCGTGGAATACACCGCAGGTTACTTGGCTGACCATTGGTGTCAGAAAGGCCATATTGTGTACTGCCTTGAAGGCAAGGTGGTTAATGAACAAGAAAATGGCGAGTCTTGCGTATTAACACCAGGTATGTCCTATATCGTATCTGATGACTTAAGCTCACATCGCTCAGTGACGGAACATGGCGTTAAGCTACTCATTATTGATGGTGATTTTCTTAAGTTGGACAAATAATAACTCTCGTGTCAGCTCGCGATAAATAACCGTCGATGTTGATTATCTCGGCAGGCGCTTCTATATAGAAACCTGCCGAAAGTTGAGCTATTGACTTTGTGCTGCCACGCAGTAACCAATGCAGCGCTCACACCATTCAATAAAGCCTTTTTCACGAATGATGGCACCTTCAAGGATAATAAAGTCACCGAAACGGTCACTGTCGACTTGAGGAACGCTAGGGTATTGCAAAGCAGTCGTTTGTAACTTAGCAAGCTTGGCTGCATGAAGTTCTTTTTGGTGTGTTAAAAGAGCAATTCGCGTATCGAGCGGCAGAAAGTTACAGAAATACATTCTCACCCGAAATGGGTCTTTAGCGGTTTTGCTCATTAACTCATCTTGGTGCAGCCAATTGAGGAGATCGGCTTTGCCTGCGGCAGTGATGGAATATTGCTTCTTCTCTAGTACTTCGCCGCTGATTTCAATATCAAAGGTCACGAGCTGCTCGTCATGGAGTTTTTTTAGCTCGGTGTAAATTTGACTATGGTTAGCGTGCCAAAATTCAGCTAACTCATGTTTAAAATCCTTTGCAATATCATATCCCGTCATTGGATGGCGATTTAGTAAACCAAGAATGGCGTACTTCAGTACTCTCATCATCTATTTCTCATGTTGGCATGTGCGCAAATCATAACAAACCCAATAAATATCAACAATCAACGTGATTTATATCCTGAGTTAACCTGTTTTAGGTCAAGTTGAATTGCGATCTGAATAGCAGTTTGACTTATCATATTGAAACGCTGTTTTAAAAAGTGATTTTACTGGCGTTTTTTTCGTCTGGCTGTGGTTAGGCTAGCTGTTCTTCATTAAGGACAGAACGCTATGCTAAAACCCGTTGCTTCTCTTATCGCTTCTGCGCTTTTGGTCGCGGGCGCGAACGCTGCAAACAGCAGCGATTTTGTAAACTCTCCCGAACATCCGGTATTAACGGCTGCAGAGCAGAAGCCATTTACCGTCGAACGCTATTTAACCCTAAACCAAGACCGTTGGGTGCCAGAAGCGGTGACGATGGCAGAGACGGCTTTTGTGGTCGGTGAGCCGCGTAGTCCAGCACCGTATCACACAGTGCAGCAAGCCATTAATGCGGCACTGGCTCAACATAAAGGCGATGAGCCGATTGCGATTAAAGTACTGCCCGGTCGCTATGTTGGCACGGTCTACATTCCACAAGATGCCCCCGCGATGACCATTTATGGGGCAGGCGATGACGCTAACAAAGTGGTGCTGAGCTTAGCGATTGACTCGATGATTTCGCCCCAAGAGTATCAAACCTTAGTCGGTAGCCAAGGGGAATACCAAGCGAGCGACCCTGCTTGGTATATGTACCAAAACTGTGCTCAGACACCGAATAAAGTGGTCACCACCGTGTGCTCTGCGGTCGTGTGGAGTCAAAGCGATCGCTTTACCTTAGCCAACTTAACGATAGAAAATAGCATGTTAGATGGTATCGGTGCGGGCACTCACCAAGGTGTCGCTTTGCGCACCGATGGGGATAAAGTGCTATTGGATAACGTGCGGTTACTGGGACGACAAGACACCTTCTTTGTCAACAACGCCGATAAAGACAACCAGTATAATACTGAGCGTCATACTCGTGCCTATATTCGTAACAGCTACATTGAAGGGGATGTTGACTATGTATTTGGCCGCGCTCAAGCGGTATTTGATCAAGTCGAATTTCATACCGTCTCATCAAGAAATGTCTCTTCTGCCTATGTGTTTGCGCCAGATACCTTACCTAACTCCACCTATGGCTTTTTAGTCACACAAAGCAAGCTTTCTTGTGATTCAGGCTTTACCCATTTTGCACCTAAGTTGGGACGGGCATGGGAACAAGGGGCAAGTAAAACGGGCTATTTGCCGGGCAAAACGGCCAATGGTCAACTGCTGATCACCCAAAGTCAAATTGAGACTTGTTATGACGTGAACCAACCTTGGGGAGCAGCTGCTACCACTAACCGAGCATTTACGGGAAACGCAGCTAAGCAGCGCGATCTCAACGACGTTAATCACAACCGTCTCTGGCTGTATAACAACAAATTGGTCAAAGGTTTTTAGCGGGGAAAACAAATGACTCCGGTAAGCCGGAGTCATGTTAGGAAGTGCAGTGGTCAACAAAGATTAAACCGCGGCTGGTGTTGCTGCCGGAGTCACAGTCTCTTTCACTTTGTACTTAAATTGAGGAATGGTGATCTCCACGCGACGGTTTTGTTTACGACCATCCAGGGTTTTGTTGGTCGCGATTGGATCTTTTTCACCAAGGCCATCAACGGTCAGTTTGTCTGGGTTAACGCCGTTTTCTACTAGGTAGTCAGCAACAGCTTGAGCCCGTTTTTTAGACAACTGCAGGTTGTAGTCTTTGGAACCTGTTGAGTCGGTATAACCTGTGATAGTGGCTTGCGCTTCAGGGTATTTCAGCAGAGTCGCAATCAGAGGTTGGAAGGCTTCTTTACCCCCTTCAGTCAGCTTAGCGCTGTTAAGTTCAAAGAGGCCTTGGTTGTTTTTAAGACCATGTTCTTTGACGACCCATTTGGTTTGAGGAACGGGCTCTGGAGCAGGTTCTGGTGCCACTTGGGGTTCAGGTTGCACTTCTTGAACTGGCGCCGGCTCGGTTTGGGCGATAGGTTGTACTTCTGGTTCAGATTGGCCCAGTTTGTAGCTGAAGCCGACGCTGACTAAGTTGGTGTCCATGCCATCAAACACGCCGTCGTCCATATTTTGGTAACGTTGATAAGAGACGCGCGCATCCCATTTTTTCGAAATATGGTATTCCGCACCAACTGCACCTGTTGGTACCACATCGTTCGCATTGCCATACTGCATGTAAGCTGCACCAACTTTGGCGAATAGATCAACATCTTGGTTAATCGGGTAAGAGAATTTAGGGGCAAGGGAAATGGCGGAAAGATTATGGTCTGCATGGTGCAAAGAGCCATTTTTCATGTAGTTAATACCTTGGTCGCCAAGCCAATCTGCGCCAAGTTCAACGCCTAACCAATCGTTGGCTTGGTATCCCATAAAGAGACCCGCCGCACCACTGTCATCATCACAATCGCTTGTTTGGTGGCAAGCATCATCGAGGAAAGAGTAGCCAGCACGACCACCCACATAGACATCAGCAAATGCACTTTGAGCCAACAGACTACCACCGATTAGGCTGGCAAGAAGAGTAAAGGCGAATTTAGTTTTCATTTGAATACCTTCATGATTTTTATCGGGAATCCACTTGCTTACCAAGTGACTTCGCTTCCATTGAGTATTTTGTTAAGAACTTGCTAGTTAATGTTGCACCGTCTTAACAACTTTAGTATTGGTCCAAGTTCAGTTGTGAATGTCATTTCAATGCAATGATTTGAAGCTGTTTTGGCTCGATTAGAAGGAGAAGGTCAGAGCAAAATGCGCCGTATGTCATTTTGTTCAAATTAGGCAAATGGAACCGTAAAACAACTCGCTGGGCATCACTACTGTTTGGATATACACTGCAACTGCCTACGACTATTTGAGACAACAAAATGACGATAAAGAGAGATCTCACGCAGTACATTGCAAACCAATACGGGATAAGCCCAGATTTTCCATGGGCCAAATATCCCGATACGGCGGTATTTCGCCATACCAACAGTCGAAAATGGTTTGGTTTAGTCACTGCGATACCGAGAACGACGCTGGGTCTGAAAAGTGACGGTATAGTCGATATTCTCAATGTCAAATGCCCGCCGGAGATGGTCATGAGTTTACGAGCATCACCTGGCTTCTTTCCTGCTTATCACATGAACAAAGAGCATTGGGTCACTTTGCTTTTGGATGGGACGATTGAGCAAGACGAGCTGCTTTTTTTCCTTAACCAGAGTTTCTCTCTTACTCAAGGCTAATCTTTACCACCGTCAGCAATGAGTGAGTTGCACTTTTTCTCTCTATTCCCCCTCTGGTCAACGTGATATTGACTATACTCAAGTGAATTTGTTTTTCTCTTTGAGAATCACTGGGTAACGACACAGAGTTTCTGGTGGCGAGCCCATAACCGTTGGGATGGAATGGTGTAATGGAGCATACGCAGCCGACCAATCAAGCCAAAATTGCACATCTAACGAGAGAACCGATACCGATAGACATCGATGCGTTGCTCGATGCCGTTGCCAAAGCCTTACCTGTATCCCACGTTAAGGTCGCCATCTTGGATGACTATTATGAGCACTTTGCTCAGTGGTTTGATGGCACAATTCACCCAACGGATAGTGATGATGAAAGTCAGCAAGCGGTGCTAACTCAACAATCCGTGATTGTCTCGCCCTCAAAGTGGGTTAAGGAGACGCCAAAGCGCCGCTTTTTTGCTGGTGTGCCGTTGGTGGTTGAGCATACAGCGATTGGGCTTATCTATGCAGAAGATAAGTACGCCGAAGATAAGTACGCAGAGGATGAGCATACCGAGGATGAGAAGGCGTGCCAGCTAAGTTCAGCTGACCTTGCACCGTTAGTGGCACTCGGAGCGTCGCTGTCGAGTTATCTGAGTTTGTTGAAGCAGCAATTGGATTTGCAAGAAGAGCATCAACTTATCGAAAACTCGCCAGCGGTGATTATGCAATGGCAAATCTCCGGCGGTTTAAGCCTTCATTACGCCTCAAATAATCTGGAACAAATCTTTGGCTTGCCTGTCGAGCAACTGCGTCAGCATAAAGCGATTTTTGAAGATTATATCGATCCCAAGAGTTTGAATAATTTTGCCTTTTTAATGAGTGTGCACCGTGACGGCGTGCAAAATGCCGATGCGCAATTTGAGTTACGTAATCCGCAAGGGGAAACCTTTTGGGTCAAGATGATCAGTAAAGCGTTTTTCGAACAAGGTCACCTTGATGCGGTGCATGCCTTACTGATTGATTACACCGCCAAACGGTTTATGGAACAAAAGCTCCGTGAAGCCAATCAGCAAATGCGTATCTTACTTGAAGCATCTGACCTTGCGACATGGGATTATGATGTGGCTAACGATCATCTCTCAGTGAATCAGTACTGTTACGATATGTTAGGTATTGAGCCTGACCTGTTTGGTTCAAGTCGCCATTTTTGGCATAGCCTGATTCATCCAGCGGATCGCACAAAAATGGATCAAGCTTTCCATCAGCATATTATTGGTAAAGAAACCGCGATGCTCACCACTTATCGAATTAAGCATGCTAATGGTGAGTGGGTCTGGTTAGAGAGCTACGGTAAAATTGTTCAACGCGATGCAAAACACAACGCCCTGCGTGTGGCAGGCACCCATCGCAATATCACACAAAAGAAAAAAATCGAATTATTGCAAGAGAAGCAGCATCAACTGCTGAGCTTTATAAATAAAGCCATGAGCGCTTATCTGCAGGATCACGATCTCTCTAACGCTTGTCGTAAAGTTCTCCCCGAGTTAACCGAAATTGCGGACAGTGAATTTGCCTTTATTGGTCAAATGCGCATGAAAGAGGGGAAAGAGGCGCTGTTTATTCATGCGACCTCTGAGCTGGCGTGGAATAATCAGGCGCAAGTTTTATTGGAGCTTTACCATCAGCGCCAACTCTATTTCACCAATCTCGACAATCTGTTTGGCAGCGTGATTCGCACCGAAAGCATTGTCATCAGTAATGAGCCATCCACTCATAGTGCCGCTAAGGGCACGCCTAAAGGGCATCCGAAAATCTTTCGCTTTATGGGCTTACCGATTAAGTTGCAAGGCAAAGTGGTCGGCATGATTGGATTTGCCAATAAGCTCGACAACTACAGTGATCAAGATGCGGCCTTTCTCTCTCCGTTAACCGACGCGTTAGCCGGGCTCTATTATTCAGTTGAGATGGAAGAGGCGCGTAACCAGGCTGAAGCGCAATTAAAACGGATGGCAATGAGTGATCCTTTAACTGGGCTTTATAACCGCCGTGCATTGGAAGAACATTTTGCGCAGCATGACGCGGTCAATAGCAGTTATGCGTTGGCGATTCTCGATGTCGACCATTTTAAACAGATTAACGACCAACACGGTCATATGGTGGGTGATCAAGTACTAAAAGCGATCGCCAGCCGTTTAGGTAATCAGGTTCGCAGTGACGATTTAATTGCCCGCATCGGTGGTGAAGAGTTTGCCATTGTTATTCATAGTGATAATCAACAAGTGCTCCATGAGCGATTGAACGAGATGCGCTTGAGCTTAGCCAATGATGAGATTGTCTGTGAGCAGTTGGTACTCAATGTCACTGTCAGTATCGGGGCTCATTTTGTGGTGAAAGGCTCGCAATCAACGTGGGAAGAGCAAATTAAAGCGGCCGACCAAGCGCTTTATAAAGCCAAGGGGTTAGGACGTAATCGTGTGGTTTGGAGTGCTTAGTACGGTGATGGGATAGACCATCACCGAGATTGTGTAGCCAGAAAATGAGTCATGTATTCGATTATTTAGGCAGTTTTTCGGTGACAAACGGGCGATGACGAGCCATCAGCCATAGCGCGCCACCCAGCAGTCCGACGCAGAGCTGAATCACGCCGAGGTTGTTAATTAAACTGTCTGGTTTTAACGACACCAAAACCATACCGATAGAACCTGAAATCATGCCAAAGAACTGGATCAATGCGACGGCAGAGCCCGTATCGTGCTCTTGTTGATCCAGCATTAAATTCATCCCCGGTACGCGCACCATTATGACGGTTAAGGTCGCAGGGGCGCAGATAAACGCAAAGAACCAAGGCGATAGATGCGCCACCGTTAACGTCAGCACGCCAGCACAGGAGAGCAGCAAAAAGCTGTAGGTAATGAGCTTAGTCACCTGAACATGACGGGAGATTTTGATGTACATGGTTGGGCCAAACGAAGCACATAGCGCGTTAAACGCAAACGCATAGCTAAATTGTTGCTCAGTTAAACCAAAGTCATTGATGTAGATATAAGAACCTGCCGCCAAAAAAGCCATCATCGCCATCGGCGTGATGGAAAAAATCGCCAACAAAATCACAAAGTGGCGGTTTTTAATAACCACCGCCAGTCGTCCCCAAGAGTAGATAATCGAGCCAGTGTAACGACTTACCAAGGTTTCCTTATAACAGAGCGCAAGGAGCGTCGCAAAAGCACCGAATATCGCTAAAGCAACAAAGACAATCCGCCATGAAGCCACCTGTAGAATAAACGCCCCCAACACCGGAGCAACCATTGGAGCGATAGTGACCAGTGACATGATGGTCGCCATGACCCTTTCACGTTCTCGCCCAGAGTATAAATCTTTGACTATTGATGTGGAGACCACGGTAACTGCACTGCCGCCTAGAGCCTGCAGCACGCGCGCAGCAATTAATTGTTCAATATTGCCCGCCAGAGAACAGCAAAGACTCGCAATCATGTAAATGAAAAGCCCACTAAGTAGGATAGGTTTACGACCAAACTTTTCACTTAGAGGCCCCCAAATCAATAAGCCAACCGCATAAGTGACGAAATAGCCACTTAAAGTGAGGTTGACCAAGGCTTGCTGGGTATTAAAGATATGGGTCATTTCCGGCAGTGCTGGCAAATAGAGATCGATAGTCAAAGGTGGGAAGGCACTGATAATAATCAGGAAGAACATCATGCCGTTCTTCCCTAAAACGGGCTGAGATGTTTGTAAGCGATGACTCATAATATGTCTAAATGATTAATGGTTGATGAGGGCGGTTAAGCTAATGATTTATCTAATTATATACTAATAGTAGCAGTTATTCTTGTTGGATATTGATGCGTAAGAGGCAGGTGATTCGTTCGGTCAAGCCATGGCGAATCGTTATCAGTATAGGTGATAAGAGCACATCCCCCTTGGTTTGCGGGGGATGTAAATTGATGTTTCTAAAGAGAGATTACTTCTTTGGTTCCCAGGCTTTCAGTGCGCTGATTTTAAGCTCGCGACGTTTTTCTGGACTAAGAGAGTAATCATTACCAAATGTGGCACTTTCAAACGAACCGTATTCTGGGTTTGGCAGCATAATCCAATCTTTACCCCAGTGAGCCATGTTGGTTTGGTAAGTCGTGAGACGCTGTGCTGGAGAGCCGGCAGGCGAGGTAAAATCGCCCAGGTTATCCCCTAACATCAAAACAACACGATAGTGATTGGCCACATATTGGTCGCGTGTTGCTTTATCTGAGGTCCACTCTTTTTTCTCTCCTTTGGTGAGGAGCACATCGACTTGACTGTCCATTGGGAAACCGAGCGCTTTCATATTGTCGAGTGTGGCTTGTTCGCTCTCTTTTTTACGGTTAGTAATGTAGAAAATTTTAACGCCTTTGCTTGCAGCATATTTGGCAAAATCCACTGCGCCAGGCATGGCTTCAGTGACCTTGTCTTGGACATATTGAGACCATGTTTTCGAGCTGTAACCTTGACCCGATTTAATCAGGTACGCTTCATAGACATTGTTGTCTAACATGGTTTCATCGCAGTCGACGATGATTGCTGGTGGCAACATACCAAAACCGCTTTTTTGCATGGTTGGCAGTGCAGTCCAATTTTTGTCTTTTAACGCTTCATCTAGGCGCATTTGCGCTAAGGCATACATGCCGCGGACGTTGGCTTTGTACTCAACGGAATTTTGCATCCACAAAGTCGCGTTCAATAAATCATCGGCTTTGCTTGGCGCCGCGTTTACCGCAAAAGAGCAGGCGAGAGTGATTAAGGTTGCTGATGTGCCAAACACAGTGTGTGGTTTTATCATGGTTTGAATCCCTTTATGTGTATCAATAGTGTGTAAAAACGTTATGCAGTTTCTTTGGTTGTCGAAAGTGCACCGCATGTTGGCAGCGTTTTATTTCACTGTTCATCATCCATTGATGAGGGCGAGGGCAAATAGCAAAGGCATTGATTCATGGTGTGACACGATGAACTGTCTGTGCAAGCTGGCAACCTCAAGGCTCAGCAAGAACTCGGATAGTGATGGGTTATTAGAATGTTGGCTTAGATAGCCAAAAGCGCAAAAAGTTCCTAACTGACTCTATTTTATGCAAAAGAAACTGTGTGAAGAAAAAGCTGATGGGTAAGAAACGCCACTTCGCCCCAATAACGTTCACCTAAAGGCGCTGGAATAAAAAAAGAGACTGCACATGGTATGCAGTCTCTGTCCTACAGGGAGGAAGTTTGAGTGACAACGTCACATAATGGCGTTGTCACTCAGGGTGTTACAGAAAGGCTTGAGCGACAAGCGCTGAACCGATATAAGTACCAGTGAATACCAGTAGCGAGACAATCGCGATTTTGAAACCGGATTGTTTAAACAGTTTCACTTCCATGTGCGTAACAGCCATGGCTGCGTACGCTAGCACGGGTGTTGCTAGGGATAAAAAGCTGAGGTTTTGCAGTTCGCCTAAGAGCTGATCAGAGAACGGCACACCTGGCAAAGTAGCGACAACGCTCACCAGTGAAACCCATGCCACGGTGGGGATCGGGCCTTTGATCAGTTCTTTTAAGCCCATTCCGATAAGAATCATCACAAACAGAATCAGCATGCCGGGTAGCGCTTTGGCAAAGCTGTGTCCTGTTCCAGCCCAGTTACTCATTAAGGCAATACCACAGAAAATCAGCGTTAAAATGACGTTCTCTTTAAAGCCAAGGACTTTCTCTTCTTCGGCGCGTAAATCCATTTCTTGTACGTTCATGGGCTTATTCTCCACTTTCCACTGGGTTAGACGTCACTGCGGTTGATGATTTCGTACCACTGAGCTTTTTGTAATACCACTCAGCAAAAGGCAGGGCGATAAAGATAGCCACGTATAAGCCCGTTGCGTTGGTCAGCAAGTTACTTGCCCCTGCAAAAGCGAGAATGTCATCTTTCATGGCGGGATAAGCGGCGGCTAAAGTGCCAGAGCACGCGGCGGTCATACTGCCGCTACCAACACCACAGGCCATCGCTAGCGCTCGTGGGTCAAACCAGTGTGTCGATGCTAAAAAGCCCGCTAGTAACGCGAAGTAGATAGTGCCAAACATGGTACCCATGACGTAGACGCCCATAACGCCAACGCCTTCACTGCTTTTTAAACCAAAGCGATCGGAAATCACCGCGATATTCGGTTCGCGAGCGATGGAGTAAGTTGCCCCAATGGCTTCGCGTCCCATTTTAAATAGCACAACGGCAACGGGCATGGCGATCAACATGGTGGCAAGGTTACCTGCTTCTTGCAAAATCATCGCTAGACCTGAGTTGAAGATTTTGGGTAACGCTGGGCCAATCAGAGTGCCGAACTTAGCGATGAACGGCAAAATGCCAATACCAATGATGGAGGTGGCTACCGAGGCCTGCTTTTTGGTGATCAATTTGCTCGAAAAACGAGTAATGTTTGGGTTAAACAGCAAACACAAAAGAAAAGAGTAGAAAAGGGGTAAAAATAACAATTTTGCTGAACCGATTGGGATGCTTTTAACACCAATTAATTCAGAGATAACAGTTGTTGCTAATATAATAAGATGCAGTCGCCAATCTAATAGCGCTCTAATTGAATAATGGTTGCTCATCATTACTCTCCTTGAGTAAAAGTTCATTCCATTGCTGTTTAGGCATTACAGCATAGTTAGTGTTCTCTTTATATCTCTTTATCGTTACCGAAAAGGCAACACACAAAAGTCTTGTAAATCATTTGGTTATATTTCGATAAAACCATGTAGGTAACAATGAGCCGCCAGCGTAGCTGCTCGCGCTTATTCATCAAGGAAATGAAGTGACTTATTAGAAAACAAGATGTTATCGCGTTGTTTAAGCAAATGGTGGCGTTGTTTAAGTAAATAGTGGCGTAGATTCAGTGATAGGGTGAGTAAGAGCGCAAAACAAAAGTGCTTATTTTGTCGCTTAGTGTGGGATTTTTCTGATAATGAACTGGTTTTATATAAAAATACCGCCCAGTTGGGCGGTATCAAAAAAGATGATTTCAAAAGCGATGTTTATTTAAGCAGGCGCTCTACGAGTTCCTGCCAAACGGTCATCCCAGTTTCGATGATGTCATCATTGAAGTCGTAATAGGCATTGTGCAGCGGTTTGGAGGGGGTAGAACCGTCGGCTCCGAGCCAGAAATAGGCACCAGGGCAGTGTTCGAGCATATAAGAGAAGTCTTCCGACGCCATGCAAGGCAAGATGTTCCAATGCACCTTACTTTCCCCAAGAGCGGCAATGCCCGCATCGCGAACCTGTTGCGCTTGAGTGGCATGGTTGGTTGTTACTGAATACCCATCAAAAAACTCAACCTGTGCTTGCACATGATGCGCTGCAGGTACTGAGCTGGCGAGTTCTCCGATCAGGGATTTTACTTTGGCGCGCACACCCTTATCGAGGCAGCGATAGGTGCCTTCCAACACCACTTTCTCAGGGATGATGTTGATTGCTTCGCCACCTTGGATTTTAGTCACGCTGACCACGGCTGCCTGCAAAGGAGAGAGTCGTCTGGCGGTGATGGTTTGCAGCGCAGTGACCAGCTCTGCAGAAGCCACGATTGGGTCGTGACCATTTTCTGGCATCGCGGCGTGGCAACTTTTGCCCGTTAAGGTGATTTTGAAGGTATCGAGTGATGCCATCATCGCCCCTTCATTGACCGCAAGCGTACCTACAGGCAAGCCCGGCCAGTTGTGTAGGCCATAAATCGCGTCCATAGGAAAGAGGGTAAACAGTCCATCATCGACCATTTTGAGTGCGCCGCCCAAGTTCTCCTCCGCCGGTTGAAAAACAAAATGCACCGTCCCAGAGAAGCGACGGGTTTGAGCAAGAAGTTTCGCTGTACCGAGCAAAATGGCAGTGTGTCCATCGTGACCACAGGCGTGCATGGCGCCGTGATGACACGATTTATGTTCGATGTCGCCAAGTTCAGCAAAGGGCAGGGCATCCATATCGGCGCGCAGTCCTATGGTTGGTCCGTCCCCGTTTTTCAATGTGCCAACGACTCCAGTACCGCCAAGACCGGTATGGACTTCAAGGCCAAATTCTTGCAATAGCGCTGCCACTTGAGCGGCAGTGCGATGTTCGGCAAAGCCCAATTCTGGGTAACGATGTAAATCACGACGCCATGCTTTGACTTCGGTGAGTAACGACTGAGCAATCGTCATATTTTATCCTTCTACTGTTCCGTAGTTAAAACTAAAGGCTGGTTGTGCTGAGGTTTCAACCCAGACACTCTTCACTTCACAGTATTCTCGTAATACTTCCAAGCCAGATGAACGGCCGTAACCGCTGTTACGATAGCCGCCAAAAGGTGAGCTGACATGGATGGTTTTGTAACTGTTGATCCAAAATGTCCCTGCTTTCACTTGATCGGCAACGCGATGCGCGCGCGCAACATCATTGGTCCAGACTGCGCCAGCCAACCCAAACTGACTGTCATTGGCAAGAGCAATTGCATCGGCTTCATCTTTAAACGGAATGGCCACCACAACAGGGCCAAAGATCTCCTCTTGGGCGACCGTCATTTGGTTGTTTCCGGCGAGTACGGTGGGATTAATGTAAAAACCATCGCGCTCAGGAATCGGTGTGGTGCCCGCAACCACTTTGGCACCCTCTTGTTCGCCAATCGCCAGCATATTGCAGATGTGATCGTATTGCTTGCGGTTATTGACTGGGCCGATGTCTGAATCGGCATGTTGTGGATGACCAACACGAATTTGTTGCGCCGCTTTCGCCACCGAAGCGACGAATTTTTCAAAAATGCTTTCTTGGACGAGAAGACGCGATCCTGATACACAGCTTTGTCCTGAACCGCCAAAGATAGCAGCCATTGCCCCTTTCATTGCCTGATCTAAGTTCGCATCGGCAAACACAATGTTGGCAGATTTGCCACCGAGCTCTAAGACACATGGAATACAGCGTTTGGCTGCCGCCGTTGCGATGTGCGCGCCCGTTTTCGGTGAGCCAACAAAGCACACTTTGCGAATGTTGGCTTTGGCAATTAAGGTTTGACCTATGGTGTGACCGTAGCCAGCGACGACGTTGACTAAGCCTTTTGGTGCGCCAGCACGTTCAATCAGTGCGCCGAGCATCAAGGAGGTGATTGGCGTTAGCTCCGAGGGTTTTAAAATCACGGCGTTCCCGGCTGCTAACGCAGGGGCAACTTGCCAACCGGCGGTAAAGAAAGCGGCATTCCATGGTGTCATTTGTAAAATAGTGCCCATCGCTTCGTATTTGACGTAGTTGAGATGGGTGGTTGGCACTGGAATCACTTCACCATGCAGTTTGTCCGCCCAGCCTGCATAGTATTCAAACATTTCGGCGACGATCAGGATCTCTGCCTTGGCATTATTCAGCGGTTTATTGGTGGAGAGCGATTCCACCCAACCTAATGCCTCGGCTTCTTTACGAATTTCAGTGCCGATTTGATACAGGATGCGACCACGGGTCTTGGCAGGCATGGCCCACCACTCTTGTTGTGCGCGTTGCGCCGCTTCATCAATGGTGGCCGCAATCGCAGGGTCTGCATCTTGATAACGCAACATCACCGTTTCGTCATCGGCGTTGATCAATTCAATCAGCTCACCGCTACCCAGTTCAATCTGGCCATTCACCCAGCTACCTATGGTATCGGTGTGTAAAAGGTCGAGCATTGTGGTAAATAACTTTTCCATGTTATTGATTCCTTTTAATAGAGTTGGCTATCGGAGAGTTTTACGATGGCATTGAAATCTTCGTTATCAGCTAACGATTCGCTGCTTTGTCGCCACAAATCCATGACGGTTTCACTCAGAGGAAGGGAGAGATTTAACGTCTCGCAGAGGTTTTGTGCTAAACCTACGTCTTTGCGCATTAACCCCATGGTAAAGCCTGAATTGTAGGTGTCGTTGAGAATCCATTTAGCAAAGTTCACTTGGCTAACGCCACTGCGTCCTGAGCCTGCGTTAATGCCAGCGAGGACTTTGTCGGCATCGACTCCTGCGTGCTGAGCCAGGCTCACCACTTCCGCCGTGGTGATAAGGTGCGCTGCGCAAAGTAAGTTATTGGCGATTTTGGCAATATTGCCCGCACCAACATCGCCAATGTGCACTTGGGTGGTGCTCATCGCTGCCAAAATGGGCATAACGGTGGCTAAGGTACTCTCTTTTCCGCCTATCACCATGCTCATGGTGCCAGAAGCTGCGCCTGCTGGTCCGCCGGATACGGGGGCATCTAGAAACTCTATGCCTTGTTTAGCCAGTTCAGCTGCCACCTTACGACTGGTTTGCGCCTCTGATGTGGTGGTATCAATGACGATCAACCCCGGTTTGCCTAAGGCGAGAATGCTCTCGGTACTTTGGTGATGGCCTAAACACACTTGTTCGACATGAAGGGCTTTAGGCAGAGATAAAATCACCACATCACAAAGCGCAACCAATTCGGCAAATTGAGCAACGGGTGTGACACCTTGCGTCGCGATAGCCTCTAGCGCTTGTGATGAGAGATCGAAACCAAAGACAGGGAAAGATTTTTTGGCCAGAGTGGCCGCCATGCCTGAGCCCATATTGCCCAGTCCGATTACACCGATGTTCATTTTCAATCCTTTTTAAATGAGGGTCAGTTATCCGGTTTGACCCGATTTGATAGGGCAGGCTGTGTTTGTCACAGGCCGGCACACAGACTATCAGGCAACGTAAGAAAGCGATCCCGGCTCTCCTAGGTCATTAACTTGAAGTCAATAGCTCGAAGCAAATAGCTTAAGCGAGTAGCACATGAATTAAGTTATTTGTGTACCTTGGCGAGTATAGACAGGCGCTTTGTTGTGAACAATAATCGCATCTCGTAACTTTGTTGCGTTTTGGGCAACACACATACCAAAGGATTGGTCATGAGCTATTTGCAGGAAAACCGAATAAAATTCTTCTTTGAAGCGGTACAACATGGCAGCGTGCGCGCGGCGGCTGATTACCTTAATGTAGCGCCTTCGGCAGTGAGTCGGCAGATTAGCCATTTAGAACAAGAGCTTGATACGGTATTAATTGAACGACATCGACGCGGGATAAAACCCACCGAAGCTGGCGAAGAGGTGTTGACCTATTACAAAAGCTATCTGCAACAGCAGGAATTGCTGCTCGATAACTTAAAGTCACTGCGCGGACTGCAATCGGGAACCATAGAATTGGCGATTGGGGAAGGTTATATCAATCTGGTCACCCATGTGATGAGCCAGTTTTCTCAGCAGTTTCCCGGCGTGAAAATTCATCTCTCGATTCACAGTGGCAATGATGTAATGCGCAAAATCACTGAAGATAATGCCCATATCGGGGTGATTTTCAATCCGCCGCCCCATCCGAAAATTCGCAGCCACTATCACTGTCAGCATCCGCTCACTGTGGTGGTGGATAAAAGCCATCCGTTAAATGAAGCGCCATTGCCTTTGAAAATGAGTGTGTTAAAGCCCTATCCGATCGCATTACCCGATACCGCGCACGGTATTCGCCAGATCATTTCTGCGGTAGAGAACGACACAAATATCACGCTCACGCCTAATATCATTAGTAATAATCTCACCGCATTACACTGCTATGCTGCGCATGGTGGTGTGACGTTGATTCCCGGTTTTATTATCAAAAGCCAACCGCAATGGGATACGCGACTTAACTGTTTACCGGTCAAAAATGCGCAACTCAATCAGACCCAAACGCACATTATTACGCGTTTGGGTCGTCAATTGGGTAAGGCGCCAAGTGCCTTTTTGAAACTGTTGGTAACGATGATGGACAATGAACTCAGTCATTAGTGGGCACGATTAACCGGCCGTAATCGATTAATGCGCGGCCGCTTTTTTGGCTTGGCGGCGTTTTTTTGGCCGATACTCACTGACTAACACGCTGATGACCACTAAAGTGCCACCCAAAAGAGCGGAAGGTGAGAGGATTTCGCCGAACATACGGCCGTAAATGCCTGCCCAAACGGGTTCTCCTGCATAGATAACCGCTGCCGTTGATGGCGCAACCACACGTTGTGCCCAGTTCATCACCAATTGAATAAACGCACTTGCGATCCCCAAGCCCACAGTTAGCGTCACTAACGTGATCGAAAATGGGGGAATGGTGGTCTCACCGACCAAAGGCATCGACAAAAACGCAAACAGCGAGGCAAACATCAATTGCAGAGCCGTCACGCTTTTCAAATTCACTTTGGGTGAAAAATAGCTGATCAGAATGATCTCGGTGGCAACCGCAAAGGCGCTCAACACCGTAATCCATTGACCAAAGTTGAGTGAAATCGCGATAAAACTATTTCCGGAAAGAAATACTAAGCCGATAAACGCCAGCACGATACCAAGTAAGCTCATTTTGCTGGGGATTTTGCGAAACGCGAGCCACATGATAAAGGGCACGAACGGAACAAAAAGGGCAGTGAAGAACGCAGATTCCGACCCCGTAATGTACTGTAGGCCAATGGTTTGTGAACCATAACCAATCGTAATGGAAAAACCGATCGCGGCAGCAGCAAATAGGTCGTATTTAGTACAGCGAATCAAATGCTTAAATGAGAACAAACCGATAGCAGCAAACGCGGCGGCAAAGCGACAGCCAACGAAAAACATCGGTGAGCTCGATGTCAAGCCGACTTTGACTAAGAGATAGGTCGTTCCCCACAACATAGTGACGAATATCATCGCGAGATGCGGTGCTCTTGGCATGATTTTTTGTGCCCAGATCTGGTTCATTTTGGTTGTCATTTCCCTAGCTTTGTGCAATATAGTGCACAAACTACCACGTTTATTATGATGGTGCAATATACTGCACAAAAGGTTTTTCATGACGCAAGAAACAGAAGGTGTACTTGAATACGTTGCGGCGAATATAAAGCGATTAAGAGCACAACAGGATTTAAGTCAGCAGGCTTTGGCGGATAAGTCCGGCATCAGTCGCCGAATGGTGGCGGGACTAGAAAATGGCAGCACCAACATTAGCTTAGCCAAGTTAGCTCAGTTAGCTGCGGTACTGGGCGTCAGTTTTGCGCAGATCGTCAGCCCAAGCGAAACCGAGTCGCATAATCGTAATATCTTAACTTGGCGTGGTACCCATCCGGAGAGTAAAGCGGTGCTGTGCTGCTCACTTACCGCGACTCAACAAGTGGAATTATGGATGTGGACCCTTGCCCCCAATGATGGTTATCTGGCGGAACCCGATCCAGACGGTTGGCACGAGCTGCTGCATGTGATTGATGGCGAGTTGACCTTGGAGCTGAGTGATGGAACGCATCAATTATCGGCAGGAGACTCCCTGGTGTATAGCTGTGCGCAAACTCTGCGTTATCAGAATAACGGCTCAACCTTATTGCGTTTTGTGCGTAGCGTCGTCGGTGGTTAACCAAAGATCTTTAAAAAGAATCGGTTAGGTTAGGTAATGACCAACAGTCCCTTTATGCATCACTTTATGATAGGATGCGGTTTTTATAGCTACATGGAATCGTTATGGAAAAAGTTGTCATCCTAGTGGATGTCCAGAACGTCTATTACACTACGCGACAAGCTTATCAGCGCAATTTCGATTACAACGTCTTTTGGCGTCAAGTGACGCAAAATCGTGAAGTGGTTAAAGCGATCGCTTATGCCATTGATAAAGGCGATGAGAAGCAACGTCAGTTTCAAAATATTTTGCGGGCTATTGGTTTTGAAGTAAAAACCAAGCCGTTTATCCAGCGCTCCGATGGTACTGCCAAAGGCGATTGGGATGTGGGTATTACCTTAGATGGAATGGAATACGCCAAACAGGCTGATACCGTGGTGTTGGTCTCTGGTGATGGTGATTTCAGTTTGTTACTCGATAAAATCTATCAAGATTATGGCTGCGCGACGGAAGTGTATGGTGTGCCTTCTCTTACTGCATTCTCTTTGATGAATTCGGCCACTCGCTATCTTCCTATCGAGTGTGAGTTGTTACTTGGTTAACCTCTTTTTACCCCTTCTTGTTGTGCCAAGTGACCATTTTCAAAGCGGCTGTTTAACCAATAAATTGCGGTAGCGTTAGTTAATTTCGAACCAACCGAAGCCTCTTATCCAAGCCAATAAACAAAAGAGCGCAATCGCGCTCTTTTTTCATTCGGTTTATACCATTAGCAAATAATGGTAGTGACGATCACCAACTAAGATGTTTACGGTTTGGGCCGTACTCGTTTTCGTACGGTTGGCTGTCTTTGAGCGCAAAATAGAGCGAAGTGAAGAAGCCAATGACGGGAATAAAGAGCAGTAGCAACCACCAACCTGAACGTCCGGTATCATGAATGCGTCGCACAAATAGTGCGATAGAAGGAACAATGATGATTAATGCATAAATGGCACTGATCATACCTGCACCGTTAACTGGGTTAATCGTACCAAACAGACCATCCAGCAGTGACAGAATCAAGCCAATCACTATGTTGATTAGATAGAAGTGCCAAAACTCTTTACGTCGCGCACGACCGTGAAAATTGCGAAACTGTCGTAGCGCATATAAATAGTGATACATGACTCACTCGCTGTAAATTTACACCAGCAGCATTATAACCATACTTATGTCAGGCGCATTTGTTGTGGATGTAAATTGTGAGTCCACTCGATATAATTGCATGATTTCTATTCTAATTTGTAACACTTTATGGCTATTTAGACCCTTTTGTTGTCAATTTACTTGCGGTATCGGTTGCGTATTCACTTTGTTTTTACCTTTTGAGTAAATGATCACCGTTGTAATGTGAGTCAATTGACCTCTAAAAACCCTATGGCGTTAACAGCGCTGCTTCACTCGTACTGGCATAGCCAAAGCCATTTTTGACCAAATGTGCTTGGCCTGCTGGCGATAATAAAAAGTCGGCAAACGCGACAGCCGCTGGGGTGATGTTTTTGTTTAATGCATATTTATAACGAGCGGTAATTTGATACGCGCTTGGGAGTGGCACAATCGAAATGCCCGATAAATTATTCATGGTTTGCGTATGACTGGCGTAGCCCACGTGAATATCACTGCGACGATCCATGATCAGTTTCGCCGCGGCAGGCATGTGCGCTGGATTGGTGGTCGAAAAGGCGGGAATGTTGCCTCCGAGCAAGTGCTGCGCCTTGTTTTTAATCGCGATGCCTACACCAGGGTGCAACGTTTCAATTTTTTCAAACACTTGCAGCGCGTAGTCACCACCGGGATCGCTTATCGGAGTGGATGTGGAAACCACGATGTTGGGATCCGCCAAGCGTGCAATGAGATTATCTTGGTTCACGTTCAACTCAGGGCGAGTAAACACACACAGTTGATTGGTGGCAAATACTTTGCCCGGCGCCATAGTGCAATATTCCACTAGGCTGTCTGGATGTGCTTCGTTGGCCGAAGCAAACAGATCGACGTAAGCACCTTGTTGAATCTTCTTCGCCAGTAAACCGGCAGGACCAAAATGGCTGCGTACGGAAACATCGTGTTGTTCTTCAAACTGAAGGATCAGGTCACGAAACGCCGTTTTGAGGCTACCTGCGGCAAAGATAATAAGTGGTCGATTATTCATAATTCATTGATCCGAAATAGGGAACAAAAGTAGAAAACTGGAGTGAATCGCTCTTTACCTGACAACGTTGCACTGGCAATTCGTATAGCGCCGTTAGGTTGGCTGCGGTGAGTACATCGGATTTACTGCCGTAGAGGTATTGCTGGTTTCCCATCAACATCAGCACCTCATCGGCGATCAATTCCGCTTGAGCGGGATCGTGGGTTGAGAACAAAATCGCAATGTTATGTTCAGCGGCAAGTCGATGCAGTAACTGGATAACACTGGCTTGATAGGAGAGATCGAGCGCAGCGGTCGGTTCATCGAGGATTAACAGTTCGCACTCAGTTGCTAAGGCTCGCGCGATCAACACCAACTGTTGCTGGCCCCCGGAAAGGGTATTGAAAGCTTGCTTCGCTAAATGTTCGATGCCTAACTGAGTTAGCGCAACCATCGCCGCGTGTTTATCTTGGCGAGAGGGCGTAGCAAATAGGCCAATTTTATTGGCACGTCCGATTAGAACCATGTCCAACACCGAGTAAGAGAATGCGGCAGAAAATCGCTGTGGGACAAAGTTTACTTGTCCGCCACGAGTGACTTGACCTGCAAGCGGCTTAAGTTGGCCTAATAGCGTGCGCATTAAGGTGGTTTTCCCCTGACCGTTACCGCCTAACAAAGCGGTAATCTTGCCCGCAGCAAGTGTGAGGTCGAGTGGATGAAACAGTGGTGCTTGTCCACGATAGCCGCACACCAAACCATGCGTGAGGAGTGTTGGTTGACTCATACCAATACCTCTTTACGTCGACAATAAAGTAGGCAGACGATCAACACTGTGCCGAGTAGGGCGGTGAGAATGCCAAGCGGAATTTCTCCAGCGGTGAGTGTGCGTGCTAAATCATCGACCAACACCATAAAAGCACCGCCTATCGCCATTGACGCTGGAAGCAAGGCGCGATGATCGCTGCCCACCACCATTCTTGCCATGTGTGGTACCACTAAACCTACCCAACCAATATTGCCACTCACAGCGACTTGGCTAGCAATAATCACAGCACACAAGATCAAGATTAACCAACGTACGCGGTGAGCATTTTGATCCAGAAGTTCGGCATCTTGTTCGCCCATAGAGAGAATATTGATGCGCCAACGTAACGCCAGCAGCAAGATTGACGCCAGTAACAAAGGCACCGCCATGGTGAGCAGATGCGCCCAATTCGCGGTTGCAACGCTACCCAGTAGCCAAAAAACGATGTTGGGTAACACCTCTTCGTTATCCGCTAGAAACTGCATCAAACTGACCAGTGCACCAAACAGACCACTTAAAATGACGCCAGCGAGAATCAGCACGAGATGGTTATGGTGACCAAAATAGTGGGCAATCACAAACACCAGCAGTAACGCTATCATCCCAAAACTAAAGGTCGAGGCGAGCAATCCGAGTTGGCTCCAGCCAAGTAAAATCGCCAGCGAACCACCAAAGGCGGCACCGGACGACACACCAATAATGTGTGGACTCACCAGCGGATTACGAAACAGACCTTGTAAGGTCGCGCCGCATAAGGCTAAGCCGCTACCAGCCAGCAGGGCCATTAAAATGCGCGGTAAGCGCACATTCCAAATCACTTGATGTTCTATGGGAGAGACAGGTTCGATAAAAGAGAACAGTGGCGCCGCAAGTGCTTTGGTAATGTGAGTTAAAGAGAGCGAAAAAGTGCCTATGCCCAATGACATAACCGCGATAAACAGCGCGCCGAGAACCAGCGCGCTTTGAATTGGCAACGAGTGACGCTGCATTATTGGGTCACTGCCTGAGTATAAGGAACATGGTAGAACTGCTCATAGTAGCGGTTCGCCAATTGGGTCATGTCCACATCCTTAAAATTGGCAGGATAGAGCTTTTTCGCCATCCACATTTCGCCAATAGCCAGTGCTTCAGGGGTTGCATAGCCCCATGCTTTGGCGTATTCCGGCATTAGGTAAACGCGATGATGTACAACGGCATCAATCGACTGCCAACGTGGATCGGTGTTGATCTCTTTCACGACATTGGGATAACGGCTTTGAACGAAAATCACCTGTGGGTTCCATTGCATGACATTTTCAATCGAGACTTGTTGATAACCTTTAATGCTTGCGGCTGCCACGTTCACTGCACCTGCATGTTGCATCATTAAGCCAGTGTATTTACCTGAACCGTAAGTGGTGAGATTTGGGTTAGCCATGTAAACACGCACACGCTCTGCTGGTTTTATTTCATCGAGTCGTTTGGCGACTTCGGCGCGGTCAGCGAAGGTGGTTTTGATCAACTGCTCAGCTTGCTTTTGACGATTAACCACATCACCAATCAGACGGATACCTTGGGCTAAACCTTGGTTATACACTTGGTCTTCATTGGCTATGTCGGCATTCATTTTGTTTGCTTGACCTGCTTTATCAGCACGTAGGGAAATAGCGACTACAGGAATACCGACGTTACTGATTTGGTCAATCATCGCTTGCGGTGCATAGTTAGTAACAAACACCACTTGCGGATTGAGTTTGAGCAGACTTTCAACGTTGACTTGAGTCAGGTCGCCAGGCATTGGGAGAGAAGGCAGCGCTGGGTCTAAGCGAATTACTTCTGCTCCGAGATGTTTCTTCCAGCTCGACAGCACGCCGACAATTTTGTCTTTTGCGTCCAACTGCATTAGTAGGTCTAAGGTTTGATGCTGCAGTACCACAACGCGATTGACTTGATCTGGAATCGTAACTTCACGGCCAATTTGGTCGACGATGGTGCGGTCTGCCCAAGCAGAGCTGGTGGCCATCATAAGCAGGGTTGAAGAGAGCGTAAGCCAAGTTTTTTTCATAACAAAAGTCATTTTAAAGAGTGGGGAACTCCCAAAATACGCCTTTAGCAAACAGACTCAAGGTGTTTGATCAAAAAAAATGGAGATTTATAAAATTTATTTGAATCATCAATATGAATGAATCAATAGACAAGCTTGACGAAGAATCACGTTGCTTATCAGAAGGTTAATGTGGTGTAAAAACAGACAAAGGCAGGGAGTGCCTGCCTTTGCGGTAAGTCATGGAAGAACGATTTAGCTCAGATCGTTAAAGTCATCAAAGCCGCTGTCGTCGAACCCGCCACCAAAACCACCTGAGAACGGGTCGTCGTAACTGTCGCTACCAAAGCCATTGCTAAATGGGTCGGTACCAGTATCCGTATTGGCAAAACCGCCATTATCAAAGGTGCTGGTGTCAAAACCTCCCGTACCAAAACCTTCGGTAAAACCGTTGCCATCCGTTGCGGCGGTATCAAAACCTCCGTTGGTAAAATCGGCATCGCTTTGACCGTCGGTAAAGCCGCTGGCATCGGAGAATTGGTTATCCATGTACGAGCTGTCCATAAATGAACTGCCCATGCCATCCATATTTTGTTGCATTGGATCTTCGTTAATGATGTTGACGATCTCTTCTGGCTGGTGATGACTAAACATATTCATCATCATATTACCTAATACGACACCGCCTGCGACACCTGCTGCTGTTTGCAGTGCGCCACCTAAGAAGCTGTTACCACGCCCGTAACCGCCGTTGCCGTAGCCATTTTGCGCATAACCGCTATTACCAAAACCATTGTTACCGGAACCGGGATTGCCATAGCCATTATTGGGACCATAATTATTGCCCCCATTGTTGGGGCCAAAGCCATTACTACCGCTAAAACGGTTGCCTTGAGGGTTGTTTTGCCATTGCTGGTTGTTCTGGTTTTTATGGCCGCCAAATAGCCCAGAAAGGAAACCACCGGAGCTTTTTTGTTGAGCCTGCGCTTGAGCTTGGGTTAACTCGGTTTTAAGTTGTTCAACTTGCGCGTGAAGCTGCTTGATGGTGGCCTCTTGCATCACCATGGTTTGTGCCATGTAGTAAGGGGCTGCTGGGTGTGCAACCACGTGTTTTTCGATGAGCGATTCGGCTTCTCTATCGCGATTGCTGTTCTGTTTTTCCGCCTGAGCAAGACGCTCAAATAGGCCATCAATGATCTGTTTTGTGTTGGTATCCATGTCTTCACCTCTGTAAATGCGGGTGGATAGCTTTTGTTAGTTAGTCTGCAAAAATGTCACAAGGTTCAAAATGAGTGAGAAGCAGAGTCTTTGTGCCACCTTGGTTTTACAAACAAGTTTACGTACCGATGTTACTAACAGACTTTGATAACAGGTGAGACGATAACTAAAAGTCATTACCCTAAACAATTGGTTATCTTGTCTAACCCTGCCTTGCTTAATAGATTGGGCATCATCAACCCATTTTCAAGGGAAGCGCAATGGAGTGCCCAAATAACCATCAATCCATGTCAGAGCATGAGCTGCTTTGGCACAGCATCGACCAACATCAAACACCATTAACTGAGCTAAGCGAGCAGATCTGGGGATTTGCCGAAACTCGCTTTGAAGAATTTCAATCCGCTCAGGCGATTCAGTCCTTTCTCCAACGCAATGATTTTGCCGTAACCACAGGGGTTGCTGGGATTGAAACCGCGTTTACCGCTACCTTTGGCCACGGTGAACCGCACATTGGCTTTTTAGGTGAGTACGATGCATTGTCTGGTTTGAGTCAGCATGCTGGGGAAGCGACGCCTCATTGTGTGGTGGAAGGTGGCAACGGGCATGGCTGTGGTCACCATCTACTGGGTGTGGCCTCAGTCGGAGCGGCTTTGGCGATTAAACACTATCTTGAAACCCATCAACTTTCAGGCACAGTCACCTTTTATGGTTGTCCGGCGGAAGAGGGCGGTTCAGGTAAAACGTTTATGGTTCGTGATGGCGTATTTAACGATCTTGATGCGGCGATTACTTGGCATCCTCACTCCTTTTCTGGGGTGTTTAATACTCCGACGCTAGCCAATATTCAGGCGGAATTTCATTTCCACGGTAAGGCATCTCACGCAGCAGCCGCACCTCATATTGGCCGCAGTGCACTTGATTCAGTCGAGCTGATGAACGTTGGCGCGAACTACTTGCGTGAACATATTCCGCAAGATTCTCGTCTGCACTATGCGATTACTCAATCGGGTGGCTTAGCGCCGAACGTGGTGCAAGCGCAAGCGTCCGTACTCTATTTGATGCGTTCACCGCGCGTTGCCGATGTGCAAGATATTTATACTCGCATTCAAGCGATCGCTCAGGGCGCAGCACTGATGGCGGGGACAAGCGTGGATGTTGAGTTCATCAAAGCGTGCTCAAGCTATCAGCCAAATCGTTACTTGGAATCATTGATGGCTCAGCATATCGAAACGCTTGGCATGCCGACCTACACCGACGCAGAGCAAGCCTATTTAGAGGAAATGCGTGGCACGTTAACCAAAGAAGATATTAAGGCTAGCGTCGATCATTTGTGTGCGATGAATCGGGACGTGTCACCGTCATCGATGGGATATTTGTATTATGAAGCGGTGATGCATCGACCTATGCCGTACAAAGCGTGTTTTGAACCGCTTTACGGCTCAACAGATGTGGGGGATGTGAGTTGGGTGGTGCCGACAGTGCAATGTTACGCACCTTGTTATGCTTTTGGTACGCCATTGCATACGTGGCAAGCAGTATCACAAGGTAATACGTCGGTCGGTTACAAAGGGATGGCACATGCGGCGAAAGTCATGGCAGCTACGGCGCTCGATTTGCTGCTCGAACCGACTCATATTAAGCAAGCCAAAGCTGAGCTGGAGCAAGAGTTACAACGCGCTCCGTACCTGTGTCCAATTCCGCAAGGCGTTGTACCACGCTCATAAGCGACCTATTTGCCCCAAATATCAATGGATAATGGACAGCAGTGGCTGTCCATTATCATCACCAAGGCTCGTTTAAGCCACGTTCATTTTTGCTCCATCGGTCAGGACGTACGTGCGTTTCACGTTTTCCATCGAAATATTATCAAGGTTGACTGTGGTGCCCTCTTTATTGAAGCTGTTCACCACCGAGTAATTGCCGTTTTTCAACGAAATATTACTCATATCGATGTTCCATTGACCTTGCTGATGGTTGTTACTGATCAAGAAGTTACCGAAGTCATCTGCGGCAAAGTTATCGATCTTGATATTGGCGTTATCGTTCATCTGGAAGATTTTGTCGTGGGCGTGTTTAGCGCTACTGTTGGTGATTTCGACATTGTGCGTTTTGCCGGTTTCACTTGGCTTGATGGTTAGGGCATCTTCACCAACGTTTGACCAGTGCACGTTATCAATTTTTGCATCGCCATAAACATGCACACCATCTGCGCCGTTTTCACCAATCACCACGTTTTTCAGCGAGGCGCCATCTTCCAATTGGAAAATCGGTTTTTGGCTTTCCGATTGACCACCATCGCCCAAGGCTGAGCCTGCGGTGAAGGTTTGTCCTTTACCGTCGAAGGTTTCACCGGCTTTCACCACAATCGTGTCATTGACCACGTTAGGATTGTCTGATGGTTCAAGCGGTTTGACGGTTGCCCCTGTGGTTTTGCTGGTGGTCGCCTCGCGAACACGTGCGCCAGATTCAGCATCGATAATCGGTTCCGAGGTATCCGATGGTACGCTGCGCATTCCTTGTGGCATCACATGTGAGCTAGATGCCGTATTGGTGTCCGCTGCGCTGATTTCTGTCTGATCACTGACCGCAGGTTGTGCTGCGCCGGTTTGTGTTACTACCGATGGTGAGGCTTGGGTTTGAGAATCTAAAGCCCCTGGGTTACTTGGCGTACCAAAGCTCTCTGGGTGCTGATCCATCAATCCTGACACACTTTGTGAGACCGATTGAGCACTGCTGTTTAGCTGTGCACCACCGTCTGCTGTTGGCGTCAACGCAGTTTGCATGGAACCTGTGCCCGCGTCTTTGAGCAGTTGGTCACTTTGCGCTGCCAGTTGTCCGGTGGTTCCTGTGCTGCTGGCTTGATTGGAACCGACAGCGGATTGGTTACTTCCTGAATCACCTTGAGTGAGTGCACTTAGCAGCGTTTTCATCATCTCATTTAGGCTGCTGTCGCCTTGTCCTTGCGTCCCTCCCAAGCTTGAGCCACCGTTAGAATTACCGCTGGTGGAATCGCCATTTTGACCTTGGCCGGATAAGGCAGCCGCTGCCATGAGGAGACCTACAAACAGCTGAGCGAGTTGATCGATGGAGCTGTTATTACCGCTTCCTTGGCCTTGCGAGGAGCGCGCACTATTTTGCCCATCTGAGCCAAATAGGTCAGATTGGGATGCACTGATGTTTAAACTGGCTTGCAGCATGTTTTCTATCCTTATAATGGGTTGTCATGATCGTTGTTGCTCACATGGGGCTCCACCTAAAGTGGCGATCGTGCAGGGTATACGTGGCGAATTTGCGAAGAGAGTTCCTCGCTAAATCAATCATCTCAGTGCGGAGTGAGAGGCAGTTTTGTGAGTGAGCTGGCGAAGAAGTGCTGGAGTTGTTGCAGCAGTTGCTGTATGTTATGCAACCTTTTTTTACCAAGGCGAAAACGAGCTATGTATATCGGGTTTGACTACGGCACCTCTAACTGTTCCATCGCGCATATGTTGGATGGCGTTCCTACTCCAGTGGCAGTGGAAGGCGACAATATCTATATTCCTTCCACCTTATCTGCACCCACGAGAGAATCCGTAACAGAGTATCTGTTTCGTTTTTGTCAGATAAAACCGAGCGATAAAATCGGTGAAGACTTGCTGCGTCGTGCGCTAGCGTTTAACCACGATGAAGGCATTGAGCTGGAAGCGCGTGATGTGAATTTTGGTCAAGCAGCGCTTAATCATTATCTGCAAGATCCGCAATTTACCTACTATGTGAAATCGCCGAAATCTTTCCTCGGCAGTATGGGATTGCGCGACATTCAGATTCGCTTCTTTGAGGATTTGGTGTGCGCCATGATGGCCAACATTAAGCGCCAAGGTGAAGCGCGTTTGGGGCAAACCATAGACGATGCAGTGATTGGTCGTCCTATTCACTTTCAAGGTCGTGGCGGTGTGGAATCGGATCGCCAAGCGGAAGCCATTTTGCGCCAAGCAGCAAGCCGAGCGGGTTTCCGTCATATTGAGTTTCAATTTGAACCTGTTGCGGCGGGTCTTGAGTATGAAGCGTCTCTAACCGAAGACAAAAATGTACTGGTGGTGGATATCGGCGGTGGTACAACCGACTGTTCATTGCTGCAAATGGGACCTTCTTGGAAAGACAAAAGTGACCGTTCTGCTTCGCTACTGGCCCACACTGGTGAGCGAGTTGGGGGCAACGATTTGGATATTCACATCGCCTTTCGCCAGTTGATGCCTGCGCTTGGTTTTGGCTCAAAGATGCTGTCAGGCATTGAAATGCCCATTACCCAGTTTTGGAACCCGGTTGCCATTAACGACTTGCCAGCGCAAACCGATTTCTACGCTAAAGAGAATATGGCGGCACTAAAAATGCTGCATAAAGAAGCGCAGCAGCCAGAAAAACTGGCCCGTTTGATTGAGGTCTACCAAGAGATCTTAGGTCATGGAGTGGTGCGTCGCGCCGAAGAGGCAAAAATTGGGCTTTCCAGCGCAGCTACTTATCGCGCGACACTGGATTTCCTTCGTGATGTGGTTGAGCTTGATATTCAACAAAATGACATGATGAATGCCATTGAAGTGCCTAAAACGAAGATGATGCGCTTGGTGAGTGATGCGTTAGAGCAAGGTGGTACGAAACCGGATGTGATTTACATGACCGGTGGCTCAGCCAAATCACCTATCTTGAAAGCGGCGGTAGCACAAGTACTTCCGGGTGTGGAAGTGGTGAGCGGTAACGACTTTGGTTCGGTTACGGCGGGGCTAGCGCGTTGGGCGCAAATCTGTTTTCGCTAGTCACAAGCCGTAAACAAAAATAGCGATAAATAAAAAGAGGTGAGT
The DNA here is from genome assembly GCF_024347055.1 of Vibrio porteresiae DSM 19223. Classification (NCBI taxonomy): domain Bacteria; kingdom Pseudomonadati; phylum Pseudomonadota; class Gammaproteobacteria; order Vibrionales; family Vibrionaceae; genus Vibrio; species Vibrio porteresiae. The sequence continues at coordinate 2,120,591 of NZ_AP024895.1, read as the reverse complement.
TGCCAAGCAACCCACCTCTTTTTAGTTCATTTGTACCATCGGTTAATCTGTCACTTAGGCAGTTAGGCAGGTAGTCCTAGCTGATGCGCGGTCAAAATGGCGGACAATACCAATTCAGGTGTGACAGTAAACGGCATGTTGTGAATGGTATCTTCTTTGGCACAGGCTGCCTCTGCCACCAATTTGAGTTGGTCGATATCAATTTTGCTCACGCCTAAATCAAACAGGTTGGTTGGCAAACCGACAGAACGGCAAAATTGCAGTACCGTGGTGTACTCTTCCATTGGCGCGTTTTCCAAAATCAGTTGGGCTAGAGTGCCAAACGCCACTTTTTCACCGTGGTATTTATGGTGGCACTCTTCCAATTTGGTGAGCCCATTATGGATAGCGTGCGCAGCGGCAATACCAGAGCTTTCAAAACCGACCCCAGAAAGCAGAGTGTTGGCTTCAATAATATTTTCCAGCGCTTTACTGGAGAGATTATTGTCACACGCGATTTTGGCTTTCACGCCATCTGCCAATAAAGTTTCGTAGCACAATTTTGCCAATGCTTGCGCGGCAAGAGTTTGCGCGCCGCCGGCCATGGTTTGTTTCCCTGAGCGAGTATTAGCACGCGCTTCAAAGTAAGTGGATAACGCATCGCCCATACCTGAAACCAAGAGGCGAGTTGGAGCGTTTGCCACAATTTGCGTATCCATAACCACCATATCTGGGTTCTTCGGATAGAAGAGATACTCTTCAAATTCACCTTGCGGTGTGTAGAGCACAGAAAGCGCGCTGGTTGGTGCATCAGTAGACGCCAATGTTGGCATGATGGTGACAGGGTTGTTGGTGTAAAACGCGACGGCTTTGGCGGTATCGAGGGTTTTACCACCACCGACGCCGACAATGACATTCGCCTTTTTCTCTTGAGCGATGTGTACGAGGCGGTCGATTTCTTGGCGGCTGCATTCACCGTTAAATAGGGTAAGTTCAGCGCTCACTTCTGCCTGTTTAAAGCTGGCAGTCAGTTGACTGCCGAGTAATTCGGTCACAAAACTATCTGCCAATACCAGTGCCTTGTTTCCCATGGGCAGAACGTATTGACCTAGAGATTTAATTGAATCAGGGCCTTGAATGTATTTGCAAGGCGTAATGATCATCTTATCCATGTTGTACTCCGATTAGTCAGTTTGCTTACAATCTAACCGTTTTGATAAGAACAAGATGAGATATGAAATAAGTTTTATGAGAATTCACAGAAAAGTAACGTTGCACAAATAGGCAAGCTGGGCTTACCTAAATAGAATCGTCACACAGGGTTAAATGGATTCAGGAAAACCTTCTTGGAAGGCAAAACTATCGATAGGTTTACGTGGTTCCCATTTTAATGTTTCAAGCTCGGGTACGGAGTAGAACTCTTTGACATGACCAACGCACAGATAGGCAACCAGCTTGCGATCTTTAGGTGCGTTGAGGATCTCAGCAATGGTCTCAGGGTTAATGATGCTGACCCAACCGATACCTAAGTTCATCGAGCGGGCCATTAACCACATGTTTTGAATAGCGCACACGACACTGTATTGACCCGCTTCTGCCATCGAGTTTTGCCCAAGGACAGGACCTGTCGTGGGTTTGTAAAACACGGCAATATTGACTGGTGCTTCCAAAATGCCTTCGAGTTTTAATTGGTGATAAAGCGCCTGTTTTTCAGTGGAGAACAGATCGGCTGCGCGCTGGGTTTCAATTTGATAATCCTGATGAACGCGCTGTTTGGTAGCGTTGTCGCGAATGACGACAAATTCCCAAGGCTGAGAGAATCCAACCGATGGTCCGAGTGCTGCTGCAGTTAATAATTCGTGAATCTGCTCATCGGTGACAGGGTCGCTTAAGAAATTATTGCCGCGGATATCGCGTCTCAACATGATCAGTTCGCGCAAAGTTTGCTGCTCTTGAGCGGTAAATTGTCGATTGTGCATCTGGTTTTATTGTCCTGTCGGTGGTTGGGCCTGAAGCAAAAGTGGGGTGGCCAAAAAAGTGCGGCGCACCAAAAACGACGAGAGTATACCGAGATATCAGCAAAAGCCTAGCCACAAGGAGAGTGGACCGAGGTGATAACGCTTGTTCACTGTTGCGATTATCTAGAAGGGCAGATTCATTTCATTGTCGCGCAGCTGTTGAATTTTCACCGAATACCAAAGCGCAACCATCACATCGATGGGCATCAAGATAAAACAGGTGATAAACAGGTAAAACGCAGAGCGCATCTGCGGATGCATCTCTTCTAACGTATTGAATTCAGGGAAATGCTTGGCATACACCACCGGCAACTGGCTACCCACTTGGTAAGGGTAATCCTCTTTTAAGCTGTGAACCTCATAGCTTCCCTCATAGGATTCGGTTTTTTCTGAGGAGAATTGGTAATGAACAAAGATGATGTCATCGTGACGATGGTTGACGTCGATCTGAGTGACGAAAGCTGATGTGGTATCAAAATCAAACCGAATGGCACCATAAGTTAGCGCCTGACTTTTTGAATAAGCAATGAGTACGGCGAAAACAAATCCGAGCACAACCAGTGCGTTACGTAGCTGCTGCATCTGTGTCAGATTGAGTGATGTCGGAAACCTAGGCATAGTTCAGGATACGTCCTCTGAATTGTGTGTCGGTCAATTATCTAACTGATATGGCTCGCCAAATAGTGACCATGTTGCGTTAACCCGATAAATAAAAGCTTGGCTTTCTCTATCAATGCTAGCTGCAAATTGGGGCGAGGCAAGGATACCCGCTGTGGCAAAGTTTGAAAAGTTGCTAAGCAACAGGTTTTACAAAGATAAGGATGCAATAATGAGGAAATAAAGGGCAACAAGCAAAAGGCATAGGCTGATTTGCTTGTTTTATGAACGTTGCTTTTTTATGAACACTGCTTGTCTTATGAACTTTGTTTGCTTAATTAATTTTGTCGAATTAATAACCTTGTTACGTAATAACAAGGTTAAGATCAATAACACAGTGACGGGGGATTAATTATATGGTTGGTCAGAGAGAATACGTGCTATTCCTTTTACCAAACGATAAATAGACCAAATCCACGTTGCAAATAAGATGAAATAGCCGATAAAGATTAATGAGGTGAGAAAACCAATAATGGAAAAAATTAACACACCCCAAAAGGTTTTCGTCATATTTTCATAGTGATCTTCATATCGAGTACCGACGGCATCGGATTTTTTCACCATTGCCCAAATAGCACCAACCAGCCAAAAAATCCCAGTAAATACACCGATTGCCATCAGGCCATAGCTGATCAAAGCATGGGTTTTAGCTTGAGTCTCTCTTTGTGATAACTCGCCATATTGATTGAATAAATCAGACATAATAACTCCGAATAGACTAACGTTTGGATCATTTTATTGTGTGTTATAAACGCGCTCATAATATCAGTGAGTCTATATTTAGCAATATATAGATAGAATTATTTATTCAATTAAACTCATATAAGTAAACGGTAATATTTAAGCTAGAACGAAATGTTATAAACGATCTACTCAATAACTATTATTAATCATGTTAACCTGCTGCGCTTTGAGTTCGTGTGCGAATAATGGTGTAGGTAAATGAATAAAAAACAGGCTTGGTGGGCATTAGGGATTACATTGGTTACCTTAGTGTTTGGCGCGTTTTATTTAAAAAGTGATGCACTCTATCTGCGTCTTTTGCTGGGTCTAGCATTGGGTTTTGCTTTGACAAAAGGCTCCATCGGCTTTGCTGGCAGTGTTAACCGCGCTTATCGTCGCGGCTCAACCCAGTTATTGCAAACCTTAATGTTTATGTTTGTCGTGACCTCTGTTATCAGTGCTGGCCTTCTGTTTAACGCCAAACCTGGTGATTACAACCTTTGGGTTAACCCCATTAATACGGGCTTACTACTCGGCGGATTGATGTTTGGCGCAGGCATGAGCTTATCAAGCTGCTGTGCGACTGGCGTGATGGTGGAAATGGTAGGTGACATTCCTCGTTCATTGATCACCTTACTGTTTTTTGGCTTTGGTGTGTTTGTCGGTTTTCCTCTACAAGCAACGCAAAGTTGGATTCGTGAAACGTGGTTTTCTACCGCCAGCTACAGTGGTAAAGGCGTTTTCTTACCGGATCTGCTTGGTGGCCCACTGCATGGCTACTTCTGGTCGGTGATCGTCACGGCAGGTCTTGCATTGTTGGTGAGCTGGTGTGCTAAACGCTACCAAGCTGCACGTCAAAACTCGGGCACGTTCTATGGTGTGGATGGTGAAGTTCTGCGTCATAAGCAAGCGGCAGCAACTCCAACGGTTGATTATCCTTTCTGGAGTAAAGAGACGTATCAACAATGGTTCGGCAACGTATGGCAAATGCGCAGTACGGCGTTAGTGATTGCGATTATCTTTGGCATTATGATGGCTTCAACGGGAGCGGGTTGGGGGGCTTCAACACCTTTTGGTCTATGGTTCGGTAAGCTACTGGTTAGCTTAGGCATGAACGTGCAAGATGTAGCGGCGTTTTCCCATAAGCCTGAAGCGGCCTACACATTACCCCTATTGGAAAATGCTGTCACCGTACAAAACTTCGCGATTATGTTGGGTACATTGATTGCGGTATTACTGCTTGGTAAAGGTTCGTTCAACCTTAAACCTGGTTACACAGCTCGCCATTATGCGCTGTTTGCTTTTGGTGGGTTATTGATGGGGTTAGGCACTCGTTTTGCTAATGGTTGTAACGTGGGCGCTTTATTTACACCTATTGCTAACTTTTCGCTGTCTGGCTGGGCATTCCTCGTGGTGCTAATCCTTGGCGGCATCTTAGGTAACCAACTGCACGCGCGAGTTTTGAAGCAGTGTTAAGGTTATTTGTACTGCACTCGATGTACTTCTGAAAATAAATACTGACAATAAAAAAGCCAAGCAAAAATAGATGCTTGGCTTTTTTTATATCAGTGTATCTAGGGTGACGCGGCTAAATTAAGCTTCTTGCTGTTCAGGTTGGTGTACTTGATTGAGCAAACGGCTGGTTAATGTGCCTGCGGTCATCGCTCCAGATACGTTAAGCGCAGTACGCGCCATATCGATCAGCGGTTCAATTGAAATTAGCAAAGCAGCGATGGTGACGGGTAGCCCCATGGCTGGCAAAACGATTAACGCAGCAAAGGTTGCGCCGCCGCCGACACCTGCAATACCAAAGGAACTGATCGTTACGATCGCAACCAATGAAAGAATAAAGTGTGCGTCCATTGGGTTAATGCCAACCGTTGGTGCAACCATGACTGCCAACATCGCTGGGTAGATACCCGCACAGCCATTTTGTCCAATGGTGGCACCAAATGAAGCCGCAAGGTTAGCAATCGCTGGTGGAACGTTCAGTTTGTTGATTTGCGCTTCCACGTTCAATGGAATAGTCGCTGCAGAGCTACGTGAACTGAAGGCAAAAGTCAGCACCGGCCAGATCTTTTGGAAATACGCTTTTGGACTGACGCCAACAAAAGAAACCAGCACTGCGTGCACCAAAAACATCACCGCAATCGCAAGGTAAGAAGCAACGATGAAGCCGAGCAGTTTCAAAATGTCAGCTGCGCTTGAGGTTGCCACTACTTTAGCCATAAGAGCGGCGATACCGTAAGGTGTTAACGCCATGATCATTTTAACCAGACGCATCACAATCGATTGAATCGCTTCAACAAACGTACGAATCGGTGCTTCAAGCTGCTCTTTTTCCATCATGACTTTACGGCTAGCCACGCCAACCAATACGCCAAAGATCACGATCGCGATAATAGAAGTAGAGCGAGCGCCAGTCAGATCAGCAAATGGGTTAGTTGGAATAAAGCTGAGCAGCATTTGTGGAATCGTCAGTCCAGCAACGGTCGATGCTTTGCTCGCTAAGGTATCCATGCGCGCCATTTCGCGAGCACCCTCGGTTAAACCTTCGGCAGTTAAGCCAAAAGCTTGCGCCATAAAGATACCGATCAAAGCCGCAATCGCGGTGGTGATCAGCAGAATACCAATCGTTAGGGTCGAGATTTTACCTAAAGAGCCATTTCTATCGAGACGAACAACCGCTGAGATCATCGATACTAAGACCAGTGGCATCACCACCATTTTGAGTAAGCCGACATAGCCGTTACCTACGATGGCGATCCAGTCGAGGATTTGTTTCGTCGCAGGTTGACCTTCGCCGACCATAAATTGTAGGCCTAAACCAAATAGGCTACCAAGGACAAGCCCCATTAATACTAAACGTGAAAGTGTGCGTGACTTTTTCTGTTGGTTAAATAAAACCGCCAGAATGCCAATAAATATCGCGAGAGCGGCGATAACTGCTACTGACATGATTGATTCCTTAAATGAAGAAGTGACATAAGTGTTTGAGCCTATTTTATGCTGACTGACTGGTCAGGATGATAACAATTATTCTCAAAACCATGCCGTTTAGTTATGTCTTATTCCATAGAGTTTGAATGATGAATGAAAAGTAGCCAAACAGAGAATAAATGATGCAAGGTGCTGAATTAGTGGGCGATGAGATTGAATCAATTCCAAATAGAGGGACACAGAAAGCGGATGAGCCAAAGTAGGGCTAGGGAGTTTGAGAGTGAGCAAAAGAGGTTAGGGCTGCAAATGAGAATGGCATAGAAAAAGAAAGGCTCCCGAAGGAGCCTTTCTATAAGGAATTCACCGTGAATTATTTCACGCTAGTGATAGTACCTTTGTAACCAGTTACTTTCACGTGGATTTTCTTGAACACTACGTAGTCTTCAGTAGTGATTTCGTAGCGAGGAGCAACGATTAGGTCTGCACCTGAAGCTTTAACAGCGTTGTATGCTGCTGCAGATTTAGCAGAAGCTGAAGCGTCTGCGAAAGATAGTGCGCCGCCTGTACCGTAGTCTACGCCATCAACGAAGTGATCGCCTGCGCCCCAGTTGATTACGCCCATAAGAACGTTTGCTGTTGCTTCACCAGAGATTTTTTCACCAACTTTGATGTCAGCTTTTACTGATGATTCAACGTTAGCTACAAGACCAGAAGTTGGTTGGCTTGCATTGTAAGATGAACAACCAGCTAGAAGAGTTAGAGCCACTGCTGCTGCAGAAAGTTTTAGTTTGTTAATCATTTTTATTTCCTAATTACCTAGTTACTAGTTTGTGACGATAACGCCGTCTTCACGTGACGCTTACGTTTCACTTGTGTGACGTTTGCGGGGCCCATTATATCTATCCGAATGTTCACGCCTATGGGGTGCGGACAAAAATGGAACACCCTTCACAATACTTTTCACTACGAAATTATCAATAAACACTGTTTTGGAAGATAAATCCAAACTTTGTGCTAAATAAACATGTTATTTAATAATAATATCTTGCAGGCACTTGAAAATAGTTAGCTTATAAGCTAACGAAAAATGACGAATACAGGACTAGTTTTATAGTGGAAGGTGAGATAACTCGCCTAGCAAAGAGAGGGCGCTTTTGGATCAAAAGCTTAACAATTTAAGCAGTTATGAATCGAATTAATGTCAGAGTAAGGTGAGGTTTCTGTTTTAATATGATAAAGAAAATTATGAGCGGGTTTGCATACAAAAAGAGCATGAAAACGATTTAGTCGCTACTCGGTTCGTTGGCAAAAAAAGGAAGTTAAAGAAAAAAGACCAAGTTCGCGTAATGAGTCTATCTCATCTTATGAGCAAACCTGTGCCTTTGTTTGGGCTGTAGCAAAAGGCAAGGGTAGGCTCATAGAAGAAAGACTATTTATTATTGAGGGGCTTATTGAGCTTTTGCAGCATATCGACTGAATTAAGTATGGTGACTTTTTGCTCGCTTGCTTCGAATAGTGTTTTCAGCAGCGCTTTGGCAACATCTTGTGCTGCAATTGGAATGAAATTACGTAATTGACCAAATAGGACATATTGACCCACTTTCATCAATCGTTGTAACCAGATCTCGCTGGGACGGACTTCTTGACGCTCACCAACCAAAGGCCCAGGACGCAGGATCAAGAGGTGTTCAAACCCCAAGCGCATGAGCTTGTGTTCCATCACACCTTTACAGCATAAATAGTGCGAATGAGATTTAGGATTGGCACCAAAGCTTGAGACAACGGCCACATGGGTAATGCCATAAGCTTTCATCCGTGTTGCTATCTCGACAACCAAATCTAGGTCAACTTTCTTCAGCGCCTCTTTGGAGCCCGCTTGTTTTAGCGTCGTTCCTAACGCGATCACACCGTAGCGTACCTTACCTTTGGCATTTTCAGGAAAAACAGAGAGTTGACCGTCAAGAATCTGAACTAGCTTAGGATGTTGCTGGCTAAGCGGCTGCCTGACCATGGTATATACACCGCCAAGATGACATTGATTAAGCAGATGTTTGAGCACTTGTGAGCCAACCAGACCGGATGCTCCTGCGATCATCACGTAAAAGTCGCTGTCGCTTGCTAAGGGAAAATCTTTATTAATCATTATGTTTCGACCTAACGCAGAAGTGCGTAGCGTATATAAAATCCAGATTTGATAAAAGAGAGTAACCTACGGTTTCGCGAGGAATATCACTGAGATGCTTCGAAAACCTAGAGATTCGCTTTTGACTATATTGCCTACTTTAGTGAATTGCAACATAGTGCTTATCAATCCGTTGTTTTTTTGTAAACAAACAAAATCGCGTTCGTTATCGACTTTTTACTCGGTCGTAGTTACGCGATGAACTCAGGGTTTATGCTTGGAGTATCGTTATGATTGCGAGTACACTCAGAGTAATTTTTTGAGATGATTCAGCTACCTATCGCAGTGATTTTGCTACCTCTAACGCGATGACTGTTTTGGGTTAAACCCGATAGAAAATGATGTCGTGGTTAGACCCTCAAGCCGTTGTTTGAGAAAGCATTAATCAGTTAGTGCGTTAAAATAGAGGGGATTCTACTCGATAGGTAGTCGATGATAGTAAGGATAATGAGCATGTTAGATCGTCAATACGCTGAGTCTATTCAAACTCGGATTGACCAAAAAACCAAGCCGGTGGGTTCTCTGGGCCAAATTGAGGAAGTGGCATTTCAATTGGCGTTGATTCAAAGCCAAGGTAAAGCTGCAGCAGTAACGCACATTGATATTCAAAAACCCACCGCCATTGTATTTGCTGGCGACCATGGTATTGCTGATGCAGGTGTGAGTATCGCGCCAAGCGCAGTAACACAACAGATGGTGCTTAACTTTTTAAATGGTGGTGCTGCAATTAACTGTTTTTGCCGTGCTAACCAAATTGATATCAAAGTGGTCGATGCGGGTATCTTGTTCCCAGTTGAATCGGATCATCCAGATTTCTTTGTTCAACGTCTTGGCGATCGCACGGCTAACTTTGCTGAATCGGCTGCGATGACGGCGCAGCAGGTGACTCGCGGTCTTGAGTTAGGCAAATCCTTTGTGCAAAACATCATTGACCAAGGCTCAAACTTGGTGATGTTTGGTGAAATGGGCATTGCCAATACCAGTAGCGCAGCGGCACTACTGGCCGCATTAAGTGGCGAATGCGCACAAACTTGCGTTGGTATGGGAACAGGTATCTCTCCTGCGCAATATGAGAAAAAAGTGACGCTGGTGGCTCAAGGTGTCGCTCGCTGCCATGGTCAAGATCCGTTGACCGTATTGGCCGAAGTCGGTGGTTTTGAAATCGTCCAGATGGTTGGCGCATTCCTTGGCGCGTACGAAAAAAATACCCCAGTCTTGGTTGACGGTTTCATCGTGAGCACGGCGGCATACATTGCCACGCTTATTGAACCAGACAGTCGTGAAGTGATGATCTTTGCTCACCAATCACATGAAGCGGGTCATAAAGTTGTGCTGGACAAACTGCACGCAAAACCGTTGTTGGAACTGGGTTTGCGCCTTGGTGAAGGCACAGGTGCTGCGCTTGCGGTACCTATGGTTAAAGCGGCTGCTGAGTTCTATAACACCATGGCAAGTTTCGCTGAAGCTGGCGTCACCGTGTAATAAGAATGAGCTCTGCCTTAGGGCAGAGCTTCTCTTAGAATGAGACATGTGATTCACATTCGGGAGATTTACGTGATGCAGGTCAGAATTAGCTTGTTGAGTACGTTAAAGAACTAATTGAATATAGAGAGTTTTCCTTTGATAGTGTTAAAATCGGATGGTTCAGAATTACCTTGTATGAAGGTAAGAATCTTGTATTAGCCGAATCATTGTCATGGGTAAAATGACGAGTAATATCGGTGTGGCAAGCTTACTTATATCAATCACAGTCACTATTGGGTTAGATAATCACTGTGATTGGTATTATTACTGTGCAATAAAGGAGTAATGCATGACGTCACTGTTTCATCAGTCATTTTTGACTGACACATTGGATACGTATTCTCAAATCGTTCCGAATGCCGTTAAAAATGCAAACGGTGTCACGTTAAAATTGCATCAACGTGGCGTGTTAGAGGTGATTCCTGCGCAGCAGACTCCCAATACTCAACATTTGGTTATCTCTGCTGGTATTCATGGTGATGAAACCGCACCGCTTGAACTGGTCGATCAATGGGTCAGTGCCATTCTTGCTGGAAAACAGGCGGTTAAAGAGCGTTGTCTGTTTATTTTGGCTCATCCCAAAGCGACTAACGCCCATGTGCGTTTTATCGATGTTAACCTCAATCGTCTTTTCGAGGAAAAACCGCAAGAGCCTTCATTAGAGTTAGGTATCGCTGATAACCTAAAAATCTTAGTGAGCGACTTTTTCTCTGGCACTAAGGCAGAATCTCGCTGGCATTTCGATTTGCACTGTGCGATTCGTGGTTCAAAGCATCGTTCATTCGCCGTTAGCCCTCGTTCACGTCATGCGACGCGCAGTCGAGCTTTGGTGGAATTTCTTCATGCGGCGCAAGTTGAAGCCTTGATGCTTGCCAATGCCCCATCCAGTACCTTTAGTTGGTACAGTGCAGAGCAACATGGCGCACAAGCTGTGACAGTAGAGCTGGGTAAAGTAGCTCGTCTTGGTGAAAATGATCTCGAGTCTTTTAAAGGGTTTAGCGAAGCCCTTAAAGCGAAAATTGCGGGTGATACGCTACCTGAACCGACTCGTGAGTTAATTCCATATCGCGTAAGCCGCACCATAGTGCGTTTACATGACGACTTTGCGTTTCTATTTGATGACTCCGTGGAAAACTTCACCTCGTTTATGCATGGCGAAGTGTTTGGTCATGATGGCGACAAACCGCTGATGGCACAGAACGAAGGGGAGGCGATTGTCTTCCCAAATCGCAAAGTGGCGATCGGTCAGCGCGCAGCACTCATGGTGTGCGGCGTTTCTATTCGATATGAGAATGATCAAGTCGTTTACGACTGATTAACCTCAAATCTCTCTTTCTATTTAAATGGCTTAACGTTATGGTTAGGCCATTCTTTTTTATCTCTCTTTTTCTATGGATTTTAATCAGCTCATTTTACGTAAACAGCGGCGTTGGGCACGAGCTGCGTGGATCTTAGCACTCGCGTTAGTGCTGTTAGCTGCGATTTATTTGGTGCTTGGCGGACTTTATATCTCGCCGTTTGAGCCACTAACGCCACTAAAGTCCCGGTTGCTCTTTGATTTGCGTATACCACGGCTATTGGCCGCATTGGTGATTGGCGCATCGCTAGGAGTCGCTGGTGCAACATTACAAGTGTTACTGGGTAACGTACTTGCTGAGCCGGGTGTGGTTGGCATTTCTGGCGGAGCCAGTGTCGCTATGGTGCTTGTGCTGTTTTTCTTTCCTTTTGCAGCTACGCCTCAAGTGTTTATGCTATCGGCAATGGCTGGTGCTTTAGTGTTTACTGCCATATTGGTCACTATGGCGAAAACGTTGCGGCTTACGACGACAAGATTGTTGCTAGTCGGCGTCGCACTGGGGATTTTATCGGGCGCAGTGGTGACGTGGGCGTTCTATTTCAGTGATGATATGAGCCTGCGCCAGTTAATGTATTGGTTGATGGGCAGCGTTGGCGGCGTGACCTGGGAACAACATTGGCTCAGTGTGGTGACCATTCCGGTGATTGGATGGTTGGTGCTGCAAGGTAAGAAGCTCGATAAGCTGATGCTCGGTGAAGAGGTCGCTCGCCAGTTAGGTGTGGATATCCACAAACTGCGCTGGAAACTCATCTTGGCGGTATCGATATTGGTTGGCGGAGCGGTCGCTCTGGGAGGCGTGATTGGTTTTGTTGGCTTAGTTGTCCCACATCTACTGCGCTTAACCTTAGGATCAGAAAATAAAATGCTACTGCCATTATCAGCATTAGGTGGCGCGTTGCTGCTGGCAGGAGCTGACTTAGTGGCCAGATTAGCGCTGAATTCAGCGGAGCTGCCACTGGGTGTGGTGACCACAACGTTAGGGGCTCCGGTATTTATCTGGATGCTGGTGAAAAATCATGATTCGCATTAAAGACTTACAAGTGGGCCATCGTTTATTGCCACTATCCTTTGAGTGTGAAGCAGGAGAAGTACTGCACATTCTCGGACCTAATGGTTGCGGAAAAAGTACGTTGCTCGGAGCACTCGCGGGTATGACAGAGTGCCAAGGTGAAGTTTGGTTTGATGATCTGCGCAGTAGCGAACTATCACTGCCCGAACTGGCGCTCAAAAGGGCATTTTTACCTCAAGCGCAGCGTCCCGCATTTAATCTGGATGTCTTTCAATATCTGGCTTTGTCGTTGCCGGCCTGTATCGATGTTCATGATGATAAAGTGTTGCCCGTGGTCAATGAACTGAGTGAACTTTTAAATATCAGCGACAAATTGCATCGCTCCATTCATCAGCTCTCTGGCGGTGAATGGCAGCGCGTTCGACTGGTTGGGTGCTGCTTACAGATTTGGCCGACACTCAATCCCTATGCAAAGATGTTGATTTTGGATGAACCAGCTGCGCCTCTCGATATCGCTCAAGAGGCTTTGCTTTATAAACTGATTGCCTATGTAAAACAGCAGGGAATCACCGTGGTGATGGCCAACCACGATTTAAACCGATCACTACGCCACGCCGACCGAGTCGTATTGCTGCGACAAGGTGTGGTGGAGTGCATTGGTTTACCAACCGAGGTTTTGACCGAAGAGACGCTTGCGCGCGTATTTAACACTGCGGTCAAGAGCGTTGATTTTGATGGAAAATCTATACTGCTCTTCGAGTAGTTTTGGTGCAGAAAGCACAAATGTGGATCATCAACTGAAACCGACCAAAATGCCATTTTAACCACGTCTATATAAATCAATAACTTAGGTTATTTTTAAAAGTTGGCACGCAATTGGCATTAATAAGATCGATACATTCTCGTTCTTGTTAGGCTTTTTATAGTCTCCTTAGCCACCTTGTCTATCAGGGTGGCGTTTTTTTATCTATCGTTTGGCTATTCCTTTGTTCTCATCTCCCAATTGAATGCACAAATCGTCTTTGCTAGGGCTTATGTTTCCTAATGTCGAACACTGCTCTGAAGTAGTGATAAGTCGCATCACTCGAAACAAAAAAACCAATAAGGATACCAATAAAGTATCCTTATTGGTTTTTTGATGTTATGGTAAGAAAAAACAAGCTTTAAAGGAGTCACTGTGGCAGCTGACAACACCCAGTTTTCGATTGCAGTACATGTTTTGGTGGGAATCGCCAAATACAAGTATGTCAATACAGTCCAATTGGCACAAAGCGTGAATACCAATCCGATCTTTATTAAGAGGATTGTTGGAAAACTGGCTAAAAATGGATTGCTGATTTCATCACGTGGACGTAATGGCGGTAACTGTCTGGTACGTGAGGCAAAGGACATTTCGTTGCTTGATGTCTATCGAGCCGTCAATGCGCCTACCTTATTTGCGATTCATCAATACGAAAAGGTGGCTTCATGTTCTATTAGTTCAAATATTCAGCAAGTGTTAACAGATATTCGCAGCGATCTTCAAAACGAAGTAGAACAAAAACTGGTTCAAATCAGTATTCAAGACATGTTGGATGACATCAATTTAAGAAAACAGCACTTAAAAGCGGAGTAATTTAATGACAGACCAAGACAATCTGACCATCGCACGCACCTTATTACAAAGGCTCGCAGAGGCGCAATCATCATCTTCCGTTGGTGAATTGTTTGCAAAAGATGTTCTGTGGCATATTCCTGGCAACGAAGCTGCGTATCCTTGGATTGGTAAGCAACGTGGTCGAGAGGCAGTGACTCGCTTTATCACTGAGACGGGGAAGCGACTTCAGAGAACACATTTTGAGGTGCATGACATATTGGCGAATGAGCGTAGAGCAATGATATATGGTGAATTAGCCGCTATAGATTTAGTTACGGAGAAATCGATGGTAACGCCCTTTGTCATTACGCTAGATATTGTAGATGGCCTTATCCACTCATTTTTGATGATGGAAAATAGTGTGGCGGTCTCTGACGCATCGCGAGCTGATTAATATCAGATAGACTCCACAAGTAGGAAGGACATTTGGCACTAATGATGAGCGAGTATAGATACACAAAAGAAGATCGGATAGGCCAGCTAAACGCTCTTATTCCAGCTCTAGAAAATCTTATTACATACTTAAAGGATAATGAGCTTTTCTTAGATAATGTACATTCTTATGAGGACGCTCTGGACGAGGCTAAGAGATTGCTTATCGAAGGTTTTACTCAAAAAGAGCTTGGAGCACTTGAACGATCCGTTCCAGACCTGTTTTTCAGACATAAAGAGTGGATTCCTCCTCTCGAAAATGAAGGCGATTATTCAACTCCAGCAAAGTGGTTTGAAGAGTTAGAAAAACGCTTACAACCTGCGAGGGCTGCAGCAGGTATTCTCAGTATCATCGGTTACTATTAAGCCTAACAATTGGCAGCGATTCTACATGGTAACGCCGCGTCACTTTTGAGTGGTGAATTTAAACGAGAGTGAATTAGAGTCTGTTTCTTTTTTAATAAATAACCAAAGCCCAGCGGTGGCTAGGCTTTGGCGCACGCCATTATTTGGTTAATGGTGCTAGGTCAGCTGGACGGTAGTAAACCGATTTCAGCACTTTACCTTTTTTAATGGTTTTGCTCTCAGAAACAAAATCTTCGGCGCATTTAGCGATGATGTAACCGCCTTTTGCTACGCCCATCAGCTTCACGCCTTGCTTGGCGTAAAATGCTTCTGTCTCTGCGTATTCTTGTTCGTTACGGCACACTTTGCTCATGTTTGAGCTGTGTACTTCATCCCAGCAAGGGATAAAGTCGATACCACGGTTGACTGCAACGTTCAGCAGAATGTCGATAAGGTAGCTAATAGCTAGGTTATCCGACACTTTCTCGTTGCCAAGATGCACTAAGCGACCCATCAAAACGTACACGCTGTCGACAATCGCATCGGCTTGCTCAGTTTTGTTTGGCGCTTCAGCAAGTTCTGTCATCTCTTCAACGATCAGTGAAGTGTGCAGGCTATCTTGTTGTGCATTTAACGTGTCAGGTTGAGCAACAGGAAGATCGAAAGTTGAACGGAATTCAGTAATGTCGCGATACAGGTGATCAAAAATTTCTTGCGTTAGCTTACTTAATTGCATGGATTCGGTCCGGTTGGGGCTTATAGATTAAAAACAAACAAGACGCATCGCTGCGTCTTGTTCAATTGCGTTTAGCGATAACTTAAACGTAAAGTTTTGCTAAATCAGAAGGTTCTAGTTCTTTACCTTCAAGCTGTGCGTTCCAGTTGGTGCCAACCAGTACGCCATCTTCGGCAAGAGTTAGTAACCAGTCTTCCACAAATACGTCTAGTGGGATTTCTACCACTTCGAAATCTGCCCACTCTTCAACGTTGTGGATTTCTGCGTCAGCTTTGCTTGACCAGAAAGGCATTACTTCGCTTTCTTCAAATTCAGTTGATTCACAAGACAACCAACCTTCTTCATTGCGAAGGCCCCAAACCAAATGAGATTCTTTTGTCTCAGCAACGAAAAGATCAAGGTTTGCTTGGATGTCTGCAGTTAATTTGCTCATGTTATTCTCTCATAGAAAATGCTGCCGCTAGGGTAGCACTTTCAAGGGGTAAAGCCCATTAAGAATTTCTATTTACCGAGTTAGTTGCTGTCGTTATGTACGAGATCAAATAACGATGGTTTTTGCCCAATAACGCTCTTTAGTTTATGTATGCAAGAGACTATTGGCGAAACAAATACGGGAACAATTGGCGACGTTCTTCTTCGGTCAAAGCCGAGACGCGCGCAATGTTGGTGTCTGGAATTGCTTCAGGATTGGGATAGTGGCGCAGCACTTTTTCCATACTCTCTTCACGAATGAGATGGAAAATTGGATAAGGTGCACGATTGGTCAGGTTTTCTGCATCATCAGGCTCAGTGCCTGCAAAGCAGTAATCAGGATGGAACGTCGCAACTTGATAAGTGCCTTCCCAACCTTGTTGACTAATTAGGGCTTCAACCCAATCAATAAATTGGTTGTAATCCCAGAAGTCTTGCAACATGTTTGGCACCACAACCAAAGTGGTTTCTAGCTCACTAACGGGAGTCTCCTCCAGAGTAGTGAACTGCGCCAGAATGTCTTCAAGAAGCGATTCTTCTTTATCAGCTTGGCTGACAAAGATCTTAATTTGTTGATTGCGCTGGGGTTTGGCAGCAAAAGGACATAGGTTAAGACCGATGACAACGTCATCAAGCCATTGGTTAACCGTGGCTGCAATGGCTTGAGTATCTGTGGTTGAGCTCATAATGCTTATCGTTGTTATTGTGGATTTGCGGCAAGCATAGCACAAACTGCTAGCGAGACGTTTTAACAAATCCATGGTTTGGCTCAGTTTGGGACAATTGGCTGCGTTTGTGCAGCATCCAACACAGAGCAAAGATCACCAAATAGAGCACCATTCCGCCTTCAATCACACCATCCCATCCACCATGTTGCCAGCAGTAAAGCAGGTAAAAACCGCCTAAGCTACCACCAATATAGTAGTGCACTAAGTAGAGTGCCGTCGCTGTCGCTTTGGCTTCAGTCGCTTTACGACTTACCCATGAGTAGGCGAGGGTGTGGGTGAAAAATGCGCCAAAGCTGATGCACATTAACCCCAGTAAAATAGCGGGCAACTGTTCAATGCGCGCTAACCACATGCCGCTCATACTAATGATGGTGCCCAGTACCATACCGCTTACTGAGGAGTGACGTTTTACCCACAGCGATGTTAAGCGCGAGCTTACTGTACCACCGAGATAGCACAGGAAAATTAATGATGCTAAACCAACAGGGAGTGAATAGGGGGCGGCAACCAGGCGAAATCCTGCAACGGAATAAAGGTTCACAAACAGTGCAAAGTTGGCCGCGCCAACGAGCATCGCGAGCCACAAAAGCGGGTTACTTAAATGATGTAACATCGAACGATTGTGTTCGCGAAAACGGCCTTTCTGGGGCACAAAGTGTTGCTGCACCGGTAGCGCATACGCCACCCACAAGGTGCCAATTAAAGTAAAGGTCGCCATAACAACCACCGCTTGCTGCCAGCCCAAAGCATCGGTTAATACACCGCCGGTGATACGTCCTGAAATGCCCCCAAGGGAGTTGGCGGCAATGTAACTGCCAATCGCTTTACTAAAAGCGGTAGCCGAGAGCTCTTCCACCATATAAGCAACCGCAACTGACGCAAAGGCCGCTAACGCCACGCCCATCGCTGCTCTTGCCATTACCAATAGCCAAAATTGGGTGGTTAACAACATAAATAAGCTAATGATTGGCATAGCAAATAAGCCAATCAACATCACTTTTCTACGTCCGACCGATTCTGAACCGATTGCCCAAGGGACCAGTGTTACTGAAAGTGCCAGCGTTGAAGCGGCGAAAATCCAGTTAGTTCGGGTTTCTGAAATCGAGAAATGCTGAGCCATATAAGGCAGCATTGGTTGAAATAAGTAGAGATTAGAGAAGACCAAAAATGAGCCAAAGGCCAGAGCAAAAGTGACTTTACGGTATTGTGGTGTATGCAGTTCAATCATGATGACAACTCGATCATTAACAACGTGATCAAATTAGCAGTGTTAGGTCAATTAATAAAATATATTGCCTGTATCACCACTATATCTAAAATTTATCGACCATGGAAACTCGTCATTTACGCCATTTTGTGGCGGTTGCCCAGCAGGGCAGTTTTACTCAAGCAGCGCAGCTACTGCATATCGCTCAGCCAGCGTTAAGTATCTCAATCAAGAAATTTGAGCAGCAACTTGGTGTTACCTTACTTAAGCGCGATGAGCGCAAAGTGTCGTTGACCCATGAAGGCGAAGTGTTACTAGAGCACGCGCTTAGGATTTTGCGGCAGCTTGATGATGCTCAATTGGCAATGGATGAATTAAAAGGGGTGGTGAAAGGCGAAGTACGATTAGGCACGCCAAGCATGATGGGCTCTTACTTTTTACCCGAAATCATTATGGCGTTTAAAAGCCAATTCCCCAATTTGAAAATGACGGTGTTAGAAGCGGGTACGCAGTCGATTCGACGCATGTTATTGGCGGGTGAATTGGATATTGGTGTGATCCTCAATCACGATGTGCCACCTGAGCTGGACGTTGATCCGATTTTATCTTCACAAATGGTGGCTACCGTTGGCCGTCATCATGAGTTGGCGACTGCGAAATCAATTGATTTTGAAACCTTTTTTGAACATGAATTGGTGATGTTTAAAACCGGTTATTTCCATCGTGAGTTTGTAGATAAGGTGTGTAAAGAGCATAAGCTTGAAGCAAAATTCTCTTTTGAAACCAATCTATTGCCGATGATTTTAAGCATAGTAAAACATGAATATGCGATTACGGCGTTACTGGAATTGGTCACGGACCAAGAGCCGGATGTTGTTGCCGTGCCATTTGATCCGCCAGTGTGGCTTGATTTGGCTTTGGCATGGCGCAAAGAGGGTTATCTTTCCCATGCCGACAAAACGTTCATTGAGTACGTAAAGAAATACGTTTAACTCATCAACTTCTGCGGCAATACGCATTGCCGCGTTACTAACTGACTAACTGACTAACTGACTAACTTACTAACTAACTAACTTACTAACTAACGACTGACTACTGTACAGACTAGTTACTGCTGTACATGCGGTCGAAGTTTTTAGGATTCCAGCCGATCATCAAACGGTCGCCGATTTTCAACACAGGGACACTGCGCGCACCAATCGCGTCTAACTCTTTGCGTCCACGTTGCATTTTGGCATTACACAGACGGTATGGAATCTGCTTACTGTCTAAATAACGTTGGGCATCTTTGCAGTGTGGGCACTTGTCTTTAACGTAAAGGACAACTCGTTTCATGGTGCTTACTCGTATTGTTCTCGGGGCGCAGAGTTTACCTGTGGCGCTAGCGACTTGCAAACCTATCGACACAACAGATGAATCACGCTGAGCTTTGGGCTACACTTAGCGCCCTTTTAAAGATTGAGTCAATTGAACATCGCCATGACAGATCCAGTGCTGAAATACATTCAAGGTTATCCAACGAATATCGTCGAATCCGTGGAACGCTTAGTTGCCAATCAACAGTTAGTCAGTTGGTTTGAGCAGCGCTATCCGCAGCGTCATGACATTCAAAGCGAAAAAGCCTTGTTTCAATATACGATGGCACTGAAAAATCAGTTTATGAAGAAAACAGCACCACTGAGTAAAGTGGTGTGGGATGGCAAAATTCATTTGATCAACCATGCATTGGGTTTGCACACCTATGTCTCACGCGTGCATGGCAATAAGCTCAAAGCCAAAAATGAGATTCGTATTGCGCAGGTATTTAAATCGGCTCCCGAACCTTTATTGCGCATGTTGGTGGTGCATGAGCTGGCACACCTAAAAGAGAAAGATCATAACAAAGCCTTTTATCAACTCTGTTGTCATATGGAGCCGCACTATCATCAGCTCGAGCTGGATGCGCGTATTTTTATGATGGTACAAGAGTTAAAAGGAGCTGAAGCATGAGTCGTGCGCCGCTAATCAACGGTATCCCCGCTGACCAGTTTTTTAAGAAAAAGTCCACTAAGCGTCAATCGTCTGCAGATGAATCACTAAGTGATGAGCAAAAGCAAGCGCAAAAACGGGCTAAGCGCGCGGCAGCAAAAGGTAAGAAGCCAGCGAAGATGGGCGAAAGTGCACAAACGGTTAAGCCGCGTAAAAGTGGCGCTCAACCCAAAAAATCTCCAGCTGAGGCAGCGGCGCTTAAGGTCAAAGTCATTACTAGCCCAGCCGGTTTGCATCCACGCAATCGTCATCACGGTCAGTATGATTTCACGGTTCTGTGCCAAGCCGTGCCAGAACTTAGGCAGTATGTGGTGAAAAATCCCCTCGGCGTTGACACCATTCCTTTTGCTGACCCTGTGGCGGTAAAACGTCTTAATCAAGCGTTATTGGCTCACCATTATGGTGTGACTGAGTGGGATATTCCGCAAGGATACTTGTGTCCACCGATTCCTGGACGTGCCGATTATATTCACCGTGCGGCTGAGCTATTGCAAAAAGAGTTCCCACAATTGGCGATGTCTGATGTCACCCTGTTGGACATTGGCGTTGGGGCTAACTGTATTTACCCCATTATTGCTGCTGTGGATTATGGTTGGCAGGTGAAAGCCTCCGATATTGATCCGGTTTCGGTTGAACAGGCCAATAAGATTGCCCAGAGTAATGCGGTGCTTAAGGGTAAAATTGCTTGCCAGTTACA
The DNA here is from genome assembly GCF_024347055.1 of Vibrio porteresiae DSM 19223. NCBI lineage: Bacteria > Pseudomonadati > Pseudomonadota > Gammaproteobacteria > Vibrionales > Vibrionaceae > Vibrio > Vibrio porteresiae. Next base: position 2,099,922 of record NZ_AP024895.1, on the reverse strand, counting down.
ATCTCAAAGCGAGTCTATTTTTACCGGGATCATTGCGCCGAATGACCACTTTGTCTTGACCACCTGCAACCCTCCTTTTCATAGTTCACTTGAAGAGGCGCAAAAGGGCACTGAACAAAAACGAGCTAACTTGGCAAAAAATGCACAGAAACGTCAGGGTGGAAAAAGCGTGATGAGTAAAAGCTCTGGGCTCAATTTTGGTGGACAAAAAGCCGAGCTTTGGTGTCCGGGCGGTGAGGCAGCATTTTTGCAGAAAATGGCTCGAGAAAGTGCGCTCTTTAAAGACCAGGTACTCTGGTTTAGCTCGCTGATCTCGAAAAAAGAGAATGTACGCTGGATGCGTAAACAACTTGAGCAAGTTGGAGCGGTCGAGGCGCAAGTCGTCGAAATGGCGCAAGGTCAAAAAATCAGCCGTTTTATTGCATGGAGTTTTCAAAATGCTAGTCAGCGCAAAGTGTGGCTGAAGGAAAAATGTTAACTTTTTGAGCAAGATAATTCGCTAATATTGTAATTACGCGATACTAAGAGTGCTTGCTCGCAGGAGGTTGATATGGACTTCGAATTTTTTGTACCTTGTCAGCCTGATTGGCTTTGCGTTCCTTTTATGTCGGTGTTTACCCTACTGTTGCTGGTGGGGTTGTTCTTCTTTTGTCGTATGTTGTTTCTTGAATATTTGAAGATGCAGCGAGCAAGAAAGACACGCCGTTTACGTCGAGTGCATTATCGGGACCGCAAAGGGGGGCGTGACGGGCGTCCTACCAACGTGAAATAACCTGTTTAGTTCGTTGAACATTTACTACTGGTCTTTTTTCTTTAGTGATTGGTCTTTAGTGGCTGTTTTACTGACTAGTTTTAGTATCCGGTTTTTAGTTTCTAGACACTGAGGCTAACTGGCGCTCAATTTCTGCCGTGTAACGACTGTTACCAAATCGCCTCACATAATGCTGCAGCCTTTCCTTAACTACATCCCATTGTTTGGTTTCACTTGCCCAACGAATCATATAACGTTGCAGCCGTTCATTATCGGGAGAGTAGTGCAGGGCGTGGGTAAAATAGCGTAGCGCTTTGTCATCTTGCTTGGCTTGCCAAGCGCATAAGGCGGCGTTCTCGTAAGTTGCTGCAATATCGTGGTAATTAGGCGAGGCAACGGCGCGTTCAAAAAAGGCCAGTGATGGAGCATATTCTTTTTGCCGACAGAGAAACGCGCCGTAGTTATTCAGTAAATCGCCACTTTGTCGATGATCCTTGAGGGCATCGGTAAACGCCTTGCGAGTTAATCCCAGTTCACCAACTTGCTCGTAGTAATAGGTCATGGCCAGTTGGGCGGAGAGGTAATGTGGCATCACTTCTAACGCGCGATCTAAATTCTGTTTGGCTTTGACGCTATCATGCTGTTTGAGATAGGCAAGACCTAAGGCAATTCGGGCATCCGCGATCGCTTGAGGATCTTGAGTGGTCTTTTGCGAGGATTGATGAACACAGCCAGACAAAAGGCACAGTAGCAGTGATAAGAAAAAATATCGCTTGGTCATTTTCGGCGCTCCTAACCAAAGGAGTGCTATCTTAAAAAGCGCTTAGGTGCTCATCTAGCCTGTTGCATTCAGTGTGCGAGTGAGATGGCAAAAACGGCTGAGAAGCACTGACAAAAAAGGCCACATTCTGGTGGCCTTTGTCTTTCAATCTCAACTCACTGATGTCACTCTGTCGCTGCGGCGAATCAATCTTCGTCTTTGGTGAATTTGTCTTCGCTGAAGTTATCCAGATCGTACGGTGTTTGTTGGTAAACGCAGTAGTTAAGCCAGTTAGCAAACAGCAGATGACCATGGCTACGCCAGCTGGCGTGAGGCTGGTTTTCTGGGTTGTTATCTGGGTAGTAGTTCACTGGCATTGCTGGATCTAGCCCCTCTTTTACATCACGAATGTATTCATTGTGTAAGGTAAAAGCATCGTATTCTGGGTGACCTGTGACAAACACATTACGTTTATCTTTGGTGGAAGCCAGATACACACCTGCAACTTTAGAGGTCGCAAGAATGTCGAGATCGGTATGCTCGGCTAAATACTCCACATCAAAATCGGCGTAACGTGAGTGCGGCGCAAGGAAAGTATCATCAAAACCACGCAGTAATGGGTGGAACTGTTGACGAATTTCATGCTGATAAACACCAGAAAGTTTCTCTTCGCGGGTGCGTTTTGGCAAGTTGTAGATCAACTTCAGTGCCGCTTGAGCAGCCCAACACACGTAAAGAGTGGATGTCACATGACTTTTCGCCCAATCCATAATGCGTTTGAGGTGATCCCAATAGACAACATCTTCAAACTGAACCAAACCCAAAGGCGCACCAGTGATGATCAAGCCATCGAAGTTGCGTTTTTCCACCAGTTCAAATTGACGATAGAAGGCGTTGAGGTGCTCTTCTGGCGTATTTTTGCTTGGACGATCGTCAATACGCAGCAGCTCAATGTCGATTTGCAAAGGTGAATTGGACAGAAGACGTAAGAATTGAGTCTCTGTCTCTATCTTTTTCGGCATAAGATTTAAGATCAACACTTTGAGTGGTCGAATTTCCTGAGTGGAAGCACGAGACTCAGGCATCACAAAGATGTTCTCATGTCGTAACACATCTCTAGCCGGTAATTGATCAGGTATCTTAATAGGCACAGCTTTCTCCCTAAGCGATATTTATGGACGTCTATACATCTAGACTTATAACCTAACTGCTGAATGATGTCGAGAGCAAAATGCGTAGGCATTAAAAATAAGTTACGCTAAAAAAGAGAAAACAGTAAACTTCTTTCTCGCCTTAAGCTGAGTCGGCTTAGTGGTTGGTTTCTTAGGTTTTAATATTGATAACAAAGAGTTAAATAAGTATGTCACTGAACATTACCTTGATTCGAGGTTTACCTGGCTCGGGAAAGTCGACCCTCGCCAAAACTTTACCCGGTGTTCATTTGGAAGCGGACATGTTCTTTGTTAATCAACACGGTGACTATCATTTTCGCCCTGAACTGATTGGTCAAGCGCATGATTGGTGTCAGGCTCAAAGTGAGTACTGGCTATCGGAAGGGCACAATATCGTGGTATCAAATACCTTTGTGCGCCAATGGGAAATGGCGTTTTATCGCAAGTTGGCGAGAAAATACCAAGCCAAATTAACCATCATGGTGTGCCGAGAACAGTATGGCAATGTCCATGGTGTGGACGATAAAACCATCGCTAAAATGAAAAAACAGTGGCAAGAACATCCAAGGGTAAATTCGGCCAAATAGTTTGTTTGCTTGAGCAAGTTTTACCGTTTGTTAGATACTTAGCCTTCTTATCTCTGTTGTCTCTCTAATCTAAAATAGAGTCCGAATGGCATGTTGAGTGCGTTGGTACGTTACCCACGCTAGTACGCCCCAAACCACGGTGAGTAGCCACAAATGAGTCCATTGCGTCGCCACTTGGGGCCAACTTGCGCCCATTTGATTTAACGCTAAAAAACCTTGAATTGCCGGAGTGCTGGGAAACAGGCTCACCAGGGCCGTGAGCGGCTTGGGTAAACTCTCCACTGGCCAGATAAATCCTGCCGAAAAGACCAGCGGCATTGAACTGACCAATACCAATAAGGTCACGTACTCTCGTTTGGGCGTTGCAGCGCCAAGCACCATGCCGATAAATACTGAGCAGAGTAAAAATGGCAAAAGTAAGGTCATCAATTGCACCGGGTTGGCTAAGGTATTGACGCCATGAAAATGAAAACTGCCACCAAAATAGTAAGCGCTGAGCACATAGTAGACCGCTACTAACACGATAGACCGCGTAAGCAATATCTTCCACGTTGGTTCTGACCAACAATAACGGTTTGATCGGTAATCTGTTTTTTGTGTCCCTCCGATAAGCCCTGCTGCCATCACTAAGGTTTGCTGCAAAATCAGCACAAAAACGGCAGGGACAACATAATCGACATACCCCATGCGCGCGTTAAAGGTCGGTTTTAAATTCGATAACGTTGGCGCGTAACCCGATTGTGCTTGCACTAAAGCCTGCCCTTTGGCCAGTAATCGCGTGACTTTAGCCTGTGCAGATAAAGTGCCAGAGGCTTTAGCAAGCCCTTCCGCTATGGTGCCATAGACAAGAAAATACGAGGCATCGCCCGCGTAGGAGAGGGTCGGACGACTGCCTAACATCAAATCACGGTAAAAATGTTCGGGGATCACCAAAAAACCAGTAATGCGTTGTGCTAGAAACGCTTGCTTGGCGTCAGCGATGGTTTCCATGCGCGTCATCACCGCAAGTTGTGGTGTGGCGTCCACCATTCGTTCTAATTGATAACTGATGGCGCTCCTATCAAGATTGACCACAGCAATCGGCTGCTTCAGCGGTATTTGATGCGCGTAGGGTAGCGGATAAAGATAGGAGTAAAAAAACACGCCACCGAAGACGGTTAATACCACCACAGCGTTACGAGTGAGGGCTCGCCATTCTTGCATCAAAACACTTAACATGAGTGATCCTCCGCAGCCCTAGACGATGGGGTTAAACGCCTCGGCGCTAGCCAGAGAACCGCAGCCAATGGAATGGTATACCACAGCAAATTCAGCATGGTGGGCAGAGATTCCCAAGAAGATAGACCGTAGTTGACTTGTTGAATTTGTACTTCAATGTAGTGGCTAATCGGCAAAATATCGCGCCATAGCGTAGCGAGTGTGCCCATATTGGTGGCAGGGAAAGTCACCCCCATAAAAGCGAAACTAGGGGCGGTGTAGGCTGCTGCAAAACTTAGGCTTCGCGCTGCATCAAGGGTAATGAGATAAAACAGAATTCCCATTACGACACAGGCTGCGATGGTGAGCCACTGCGCCGCGAGGATCGCGATAAGATGTCCATGATTTGGCCATCCAAGTAAGCAATAAAACCAATAGAGATACCCCATTCCTTGGAGCGCAAACCACGGCAGATAAGGTGTGATGACTCTTAGCAGTTGAGTAAGCGGTGCCTGTTGCCACTGCACTTCATCTTGCGTCTGCTGGTGGTTGTTCGCCAACACCATGATCACACTCGCCACAATAATAATCTGCCACAGCGCTGGGATAATGCCTGAGAGCAAAAACTGCGCGTAGTTCATATTTAAGTTAAATAGCGGGGTCATTTGCGTTTGAATGGGAACCGCATTAGCAAGGGCTCCAAGTGTGGTTTGCTGACCACGAGATAAGGTTTTGACCAAGTCGACCTTGGCATTGAAAGAGGCTTGCACGGTCGCTACCGCAGAATTCACTAATCGCCCAGTTAAAATGTATTGGCTGTTATAAAAGGTGGTCACCGTGGGTTGATGACCCAGAGTTAGGTCGCGATCAAAGCGATAGGGGATAACGATGTACGCGTAAATTTTACTCTGGATCAGATCATCACTGGCTTGATCAACAGAGGCATAATAGCGCGTGACGGCGAGTGTCGATGTGGCATCGACATCGCGAATCAAGCTTCTTGATAACGTGCTGTGGGAGAGATCGACCACACCTATTGGTAAATCTCGCACTATCGCCGCAGAGAAAATCCACCACAAAAACGCAGCCAGCAGCAGAGGTAACCAAATTACGCTCCACTGTAGCCATCGGTTATCTTGAATAGATCGCCACTGCTGTTGCCACATAGTCAAAGTGTCTCTTTAGATTTAAGGGGTCAATGTTACCGCTATGCTCATCCCCATGCGCAAAGCGCTGCTTGGTTCAACGGGGCGGGCTTCCACTTCAAACGTTCGTAAATCAAAACCTTGGGTCGCATCCGTCGAACGCCATGTGGCAAAATCGCCCATCACGGCGATGTGTGTCACTTTAAAGTCGAGGCTTTTCTGTAATGCTGGAACATAGGCTTTAATAGTCGCGCCTTTGGCAAAGTGGCGAAGATAGTCTTCACGCACATTAAAAACGGCCCAAGTGTCTTGGGTGTCAATCACGGTCACAACGGGAAATCCTTGCGGAGCTAACTCACCACTGTGCAGTAAGACTTGTGAGACTTCACCGTTAAACCAGCTATTGATCTTGGTGTCGGCTGCATAAGCTTCCACTTCAGCCACGGCTCCTGCGGCCGCTTTGGCTTTCTCAGTGGCCGCTTGAATGGTCTCTTTACGCGCGCCTTCTTTGGCTAATTCAAACATCTGCTCGGCAGCACTTTCGGTGTACTTAGCCGCTTGCCATTGAGTTTGGGCTTCATCGCGTTTTTGCTCTGAAACCACGCCATCTTTATAGAGGTTGTTAACGCGTAGATAAGTTTTTTCTGCAAGCTCTGCAGCCGCTTTGGCTTTTAACCATTGGTCTTTGGCCGCTTGAACTTGTTGTTCCCGTGCGCCATTTTTGGCTTCACTTTCCAACGCACCAGCGGCTTTTTGCCCGGCGATGGCTTGTTCTAATTTGGCTTCGATTTCAGGGCTGTGAATTGTAAAGACTAACTGGCCTTTTTCGAGTTGATCGCCTTTACGTACAAAAACTTGGTCAATTCGCCCCGCGACTTTGGAGGAGATACTGTATTGCTGCGATTCAATTTGCCCCTGTAAACGAATGGGTTGCGGTTGATAGGCGAGGTAGAAGCTGTACGCTATCCATCCGATGATGCCGAGGGCTATCAGGCCAATCAACGACAATTTCAGTGATTTCATACAATCTCCTTAAGGATGAGTTAGCGCTGGCGATGAGGCGCTAAGGAAAATGGCATTGTGATGATAGTGTTCAAACGAATTCATTTCGCTGCTTAACGCCAACAAACGGGTTAGGGCAATCAAATAGTTAAACCCCGCCACTGACTGCTGAGTGCGAATACTGGCTTGATAAAGTTCGGCATCAACCACATCAACCGATGTGGATAAACCTTGGCTAAAGGCAGTTTCACGCAGGCGCAAATTCTCTTTGGCTAACGCTAAACTCGAATCCAGACCTTGGACTTCTTCTAAAGCTTGCTCAGCCTCAAGATACGTTTTCTGCACTAAGACGGATAAGTCTTGGCGAGCTTGCGCACGAAGATAACGCACTTGGGTCATGGCGCTGCTGGCAGCTTGCAATTGTTCACCTCGGCCGGTGTTTTCCGTCAGCGGAATGCTTACGCCAATCCCGACCATCCAATCGGGTTGCAATTGACTGGCGATGGTATCTTCTTCGTTAAGCTTGTAGTTGCCGTAAAGATAGACTTGCGGGAAGTATTTACCTTTCTCCGCTTTGGCTAAGCTCTTTGCTTGCTGCTCTTTGGCATCCAAAATAGCCAGCCCTGGATAGGTTTGCTGAGTCTGCTCATCAAACGCACTCATCGGCGGCAGGGTTGAGTTGATAAATAGGGTGCCACTTGGTTCAACAAGCGTGTTTTGACCAAGAATTTTGGTTAAAGCGTTTTGGGCGATATCAAGATTTTTGTGAGCCTTGTTTAAATCGACCACCGCTTTGTCTAATGACACATCGGCTTGAAGACGTTCGACATGGGCAATTTGCCCTTGCTGCTCCAATTTAACCGCATTATCGCGGTGCGTTGTAAGTCCTTTCACTACGGCTTGACGAGTTTGAACCACTTCTTTAGCCAGTACCACACTGAAATAGTATTTGGCCAAATCTTCATAGCGGGCGAGCATTTCCATTTTAAAATGCGCCGTTGCTTCTTGCTCTTTACCCAACGCTCCTTCCTGCGCTGCCGTAATTCGACCACCGGTAAAAATAGGCCAAATGGCGCGCACCGAAGAGGTGATGACATCTTGCTCACTGATGGTGGTGGAAAAACCCGAAAGGCTACTGACATCTAGATTGAGTCCCGCCAATATCGCGGCTAGAGAGGCAGAGATATCCGATTTAGTATTACTAAAAATTTGCTTACCAGAGAGCGTGATATCGTCATCTAAATGAGTGTAATTAGCACCGATCGAAATTTGTGGTAAATCGAGGCTGGACGTCGCTTCGGTTAAATGGCGGTAACGATCCACATTGGCTCGTTCAGCGGCTAAAGAGTTATTATCGCGTTGGAGCAGGTCCCACGCTTGGACAAAAGAGATAGGAGCGGCGTTAACCGGTAGAACAGAACAAAACGAACACCACAGTAAGGCACGAACAGTTTTGAGCATGGAAATTCCAATCAGATTTCGTTTAGAGTTAATACTCTACATTTTCCCTCTTCATGTCTTTGAGTTTCCTCTCGTTTTACGATGACAGCGTAAAGGTGATTTCCCTATACGAGATGACCGCGCAGCGTTCGTTTACTCATGAGGGTTAGAAGGGCAGTAATGTTCGGCACGCCATTCCAAATCCTCGGTTCCTAACATAGTAAACAGCACGTCCTTACCGGACATTTGAGGAAAGGAAAGCATGACATGAACGTTATCGTGAGCTTCCGAATCAACTTCGTAAGCGCGCACACATGTAAAGGTAGACTGTAAATGATGAAACAGCATATTGCGGTTTAAACAGATCCCTAAATCGTCACGTCTCATGGCCATCCTCCTTTGTGTTGGTGTGTTCTTTGACTGCGAACGTCGATACTTCCTTGTTCTGTTTTTAAGTATAGAAGTTAACTGAGTATTGGAATGAAAATCTTTGTGAACCCTGCCATACAAAATAGAGTGAAAAATTTGCTATTTTCAGCTTCCGAACTACGCCCACAAAGGCAGTGCAACCATGAGCATTGTGTGTGTTGACCTAATGAAATGGGGGTAAATAGTGAAGTGAAACTCAATTGATAGAGCTATCGCTAGACGATAATTGAATCAGCATCTAAAGTTGATCTCATGCTTGGAGCATCACAGAGTCGTGGTAACGGATTAACCGAGAGTGGTAAAAAGTCATTAATTTATCTGTCTTATTAAAGTTTTAGCGAGTTTGGCCGCCATAGTAAGGGATAAAATAATGGAAAAAGAGTGCCTTAGGGTGACGTTAAACTGTTCTGGAGTGAGTGAGCCACCAACGTCGCGTCGTTTTCATACAGAGAATCTGCCACATGCTAGGGTGTGTCAGAGCTGGACGACTGGGTTGTGGCATCGATCATTCATTTGTGGGTAACAGAATGACGTTAGCATTTGGCAATCTGGAAAGAGACAAATTTGATGAGCCTAAAATATTTACGGCTAAATCATTGATAAAATTAAGACGCTTATATTAACAGATTGCGGTATAGTGGGCTGCTCGACATGGAAGCGCTCTAGTGCAAGACGAGCACAGACTGTGATTTATCGGCGTGAAGTCGAAAGCGTAGCAAGATACATTCATCCCGGGACGATGTGATAATTATGAGTAAAGCAAGCAGTTCAATCTTACTAGAAAGCGGCACCAATGAGCTTGAGATCATTGAGTTCCATTTAGAAAAGGTGTTACCAAACGGTAAGACGAAAACCTGTTACTACGGCATTAACGTTGCTAAAGTGCGAGAAGTCATTCGAGTCCCAGACACGACCGATTACCCTAACGCACAACCTCACATGATTGGTGTGTTCTCTTCCCGGGAAATCCTCACACCGCTGGTGGATCTGGCTGGATGGCTAGGTGTGCCAGTCAGTCCTGATATCAGCAAAAAATACGTTATCGTGACCGACTTTAACCGCATGACCAATGGCTTCTTAATTGACAGCATTAGTCGCATACACCGTATTTCTTGGAATGACGTTGAATCCCCAAGCCAATTCCTTGAAGCTGGCGAGCAGGACTGTGTTGTCGCTGTGGTTCGTAAAGAAGATAAGCTCATCATGATCTTGGACTTTGAAAAGATCATTGCTGATATCAACCCAGAACTGAGCATGGAAAAATACGACGTTAAAGTGGACCGTACTGTCGACCTTAACCGTAAGATGGTGGCAAAACGTAACGGTAAAACCATCATGGTGGTGGATGACTCTGCCTTTATTCGTAGCTTGATTCAAGACACCCTAAGTTCTGCAGGTTACAACATCATTGCTTGTAAAGATGGTGGAGAAGCCTTTGAAAAATTAACTGAAATTGCAGCTCATGCCAAATCCGAAGGGGTGACTGCTGCAGAATTTGTTAACGCTGTTGTGACAGACGTAGAAATGCCTCGTATGGACGGTATGCACTTGGTGAAACGTCTGCGTGAAAGTGAATCGTACAAAGAGATGCCAATCGTGATGTTCTCATCATTAATGAGTGATGATAACCGCGCTAAAGCCTTAGCACTTGGGGCGAACGACACTATCACCAAACCTGAAATTGGTAAGATGGTAACCTTGATGGACAAGTTTGTTTTCTAAGTTCTCGTTATCTTAAAAGCGGAGCCCACGTGGCTCCGTTTTTGTTTTGGTTAACAAAAACAACAAAAGCAGGGTGATGGCACGGCTTTCACCAGTGTAATGGCGCAAATATTTGGATTGTCTCTAGCAATTCCCTTAAAATTTCGCTAATTATGAATTAATTACTCTATGCGAGCGGAGCTCTTATCACCATGTTCAACATATTCATCGTCGTTGTTGTGTTGGTTGTCTTCTTCTATTTCACGCAAAAGTATCTGCTCAAACAGGAAAACACGGCGGAGTATCAATATCGCAAAAAAGGGCCGTTGCTCAATATGTTTGAAGGCGCTTTTTATAACGCGTTAGTGGCGGCAGTCGGTGAGCATGGTGTTATCTTGGCGAAAGTCTCGATGAGTTCGGTGTTGGTGCCACATAAAACCAAAAACAAGAAAGAGTGGTTTATTGCTAATAATCAAATTGCCAAAAGTTATTTCGATTATGTGGTGTGCGATGCACGTACTCTCGAACCACGCGTTGTGATTGAACTCGATGATGGTCGCGAGCTGGACAAAGGTAAAGTTGAGCGACAAAAGCTGATTATGCAGGTGTGTAAATCAGCAGGCATTCCTTTGATTGGCGCTAACGTAAAATACAGTTACCAAGTTGGCAAACTGCGTCGCTTATTGGCGGCGCATATTGACTTGATTGAATCAGACAAAGAAGTGCGTTTTTGTAAACGTTGCGGCAGCCCTATGGTAATTAAAGTGGCAACACAAGGGGAGTTCAAAGGTCGACGTTTTTTTACCTGCAGCCGTCAACCTCACTGTACTTATACTGAAAACTACAATGTCATTTTTGATGACGAAGAGATCGACTCTTAATTCTGCGCTTTTTGTTGAACCACGTCGGTTTCTAGCTCGGCATCCTGTGGGGTTGCTGGGCATAAACGCACTTGGTTACGGCCACTCTCTTTCGCTCGATAAAGCTCTTTATCCGCCATTCGCAGTAAATCACCCAAATGATAGCCGGTCTGATACTCACAAATACCCACACTAAGCGTTAAGTGAATGTGGTTATCGTTGTAGACGTAAGGATTGGTGGCGACCAAATTGCGGATACGTTCACCTACTTTTTCTGCTTGAGCGATGGAGTGATTAAACAACGTGACACAAAATTCTTCACCACCGATACGAAAGAGATTGTCATCGCCCACTACTTGCATGATAAGTTGACTGGTTTCTATTAGTACCTTATCACCCACATCATGGCCATAACGGTCGTTAATCGATTTAAAAAAGTCCAAATCGATAATCAACAAGCTCAACTGCTCTTCGTGGCGATGACGCTCAAAATGCCCAAAAGCTGTGGTCAAGGCGAGCCGATTGTGAGTGCTGGTTAATGCATCGCGCGAGGCTAAGCTACTTAATGTTTGTTCGACGTCACGACGGTTGCCCTCGTAGATATGAGAAATCAGCCATACGGTGGCATAGCTGCTAATCATATTGATGAGCAGATTGATTAGGGATATTTCATTAGAGTTAAAAGAGCGGTAACTCAAGATGCCCAATTGCAGTATCAGTATGGTGATCGAAGCATACAGACCGTGTTTACGTCCGAGTAAAGCGTACATCAGTAGCGGACAAAGGGTTGTCCAAAGCAAATTGTAATTGGCCAAAGGTAGGGAGGCGTTACCATAAGTAATAAGCAAAACAATCAGATAGACGAAATTTCGTACATCACGATCACGATGCTGATTCTTCTTTGATAAATAGTAAATTCGAGCCGAATAACAACAGAAAAGCACCTCAACAAATCCACTTGTGAACGAATTGAGTTTTATCATGTAAAAGAGAGCAAAAAAGGCGGACATGCCAGTTAAAAATAAACTGACCCCTGAGAGTAACGATGCTCTGATGGTATGAGAGTTATCGAAAAGTTTTGCGTCCATGCGAACTAGCCAAGTGAATGATTTTATGGTTATTGTTTGTTCAGCGCTATATTACCTATTTCTCGGAGTTAGTACACTGGATTTTTGAATCAGATTCACAAAAAGTGATGTACAACTCGATTTGGTACATCTTGCACCAAAACGGTGTTTTGGTGTAAAAATAACCAAACTGATCGCGAAAAAGCCAGTTGATTCAAAAAGTAAGAATTTGCACTTGCGCGAGTCGAAAACTGTCGCTAATATCCTTCTCGTTCCCAAGCAGTGCGTCCGTAGCTCAGTTGGTTAGAGTATCGCCTTGACATGGCGGGGGTCGGTGGTTCGAGTCCACTCGGACGCACCAAATATCTTCGGAACATCACAATGTGCGTCCATAGCTCAGTTGGTTAGAGTATCGCCTTGACATGGCGGGGGTCGGTGGTTCGAGTCCACTTGGACGCACCAGAATTTAAAACAAAGCCCACTTTTAGTGGGCTTTGTTGTTTCTGACCATTTCTTTTTTTCACTTTTCTTTGTCTTAGTTCAATAGCTTAATTGATGGTTAAACTGCCTTAAGTCCAATGTAAGACAAATACCATTTTGTGAATGGGCTCATTGCTACGTTGGACTCTAAAGAACAATGCGACAAAGAACACCGTTCGTTATCGCATCATCAATAGATTTTTGGCCAAAGATTTATTATCTCAATAGCTAAGTTAATTCAGAATAGCTTTGGCTGAATAGCGGATATGATCTGCTAGGACTTTTAGCGCTTCTTCTTTATTTCTCTCAATCACCAAATCTTTAAGCCGACGGTGATATTCAACGCTGCGGTTGGAACTAAACTGAAACGTTGTGCTATACCGGCGATAGCGATCGAACTGAGAGTTAAGGCTTTTCACAAAAAATAACAACCAGTTAGATTGTGAACCGGCCAGTAAAGCTTGGTGAAACTCTTCATGCGCTTTATCTAAATCATCACGACTTTCTTGAGATATTTCGCCCAATTCATGGACGCGCTTTTCTTGTTGGGCCAAAAGGTGGTAGGCAGCTACGATATTACTTTCCCATTTTAAATCACCTTTCTCGATCGCCATTTCTAGTGCCATACATTCCAGCTTAATACGGGAGTTGGTGATGTCTTCAAAATCACTTTGTGACATGACAGGAACGCGAAAGCCTCTTTGCCCAGAATTAATTAATAATTGGCTTTCTGCTAGGCGCGAAAGTGCCTCTCTCAAGGGACTATAACTCACGTTGTATCGTTCTTTTACCGACTCCAATTTGATTTTTTCACCGCTTGGATAGACACCGTTAATGATGTCTTTCTTAAGAGCTTGGTAAATCATCTCTGATGTTGTTAGCGCTTCTTGTTCACTCATTATTGGCTTCCTGTATCAACACGTCTTTTGCGGTCATTGGATAATATCTCAAAAACCTCATTTTATGTATATTTTAATTAAATATTGATCTTTTATAAAAATATCGATATTTTTTGTTTGTTAACACATAACAATGGAATTGTTACAGGAGGCGACATGGATCAGGAGCCGCTACTGGATGTGAGAGATTTGTACTTGAGTGTTCAAACCCACCAAGGGCAAGCTCATATTCTCGATGGTGTTAGTTTTTCCCTACGTAAAGGGAAGGTGACCTGTCTAGTGGGGGAAAGTGGATGTGGTAAAAGTGTCACATCGCTGACCATCATGGGATTACAACATCCTATTGTAAAAGGAAAACGTACTGCTCTTACTGCGACGGGAGAGATCCTCTTTCAGCAGCAAAATCTTCTTGATTTAACAGATCAGGAGATGGAGTCCTTGCGTGGTAATCAAATTGCCATGGTATTTCAAGAGCCGATGACATCACTCAATCCGGTCTTGACCATAGGTGAGCAGCTTGCTGAGGCGGTAAGAACGCACCATCCTGAATTGGCAGAATCTGATATCGAAACTAAGGTACTCGCTACTTTAGAAAAGGTACAAATCTCTGGTCAAGGACGACTCGACGAATACCCATTCCAACTATCAGGAGGAATGCGGCAACGAATTATGATAGCGATGGCGCTTATCAATGAACCCCAGTTACTAATCGCTGATGAGCCAACTACTGCTTTAGATGTGACTGTTCAGGCGCAGATCTTAACGTTGATGAAAGATCTCCAAGATGCACATCAAGCATCAATTTTGTTCATTACTCATGATTTGGGTGTCGTCGCGGAAATTGCAGATGATGTGGTAGTTATGTATGGGGGCCATGTTGTTGAAAGTGGTCCTGTAGAACAAGTCTTTCGTGACCCGCAACATCCATATTTAATCGGCTTGCTCAATTCCATTCCCCGAATTGGTGAAAAGAAAAGCAGTTTAGAAACGATCAAAGGCATGGTTCCCCCAGTGACAAAAATGCCACAGGGGTGTCGCTTTAATACACGTTGTCCTTTTGCCACTGGGCAATGTCAGCAAAAGCCACCTAGACAAGACCATCAAGCGGGACATTCAAGCCATTGCTGGTTTACGCCATTAGAAAAACACTTTGCAATACCAAATGAACCAACGTGTATTGCTAAGGAGAAGATACATGCTTAGTAAAACCATACTTACGGCCAAGAAATTGGAAAAGCATTTCTCTAGCGCTGATGGCACAACAGTACATGCTGTCAATGGAGTGAGTTTTGATGTCTATGAAGGCGAAACTTTAGCGATAGTAGGCGAGTCTGGTTGTGGTAAATCAACACTCGGACGAATGTTGCTAAGGCTTCATGAACCTACAGCTGGTGATGTTATCTACAAAGGTCAAAGCCTACTAGGTTTAAATAGCAAGCAAATGCGTAGCTTACGCAAAGAGCTACAAATGATTTTCCAAGATCCGTTTGCCTCATTAAACCCAAGGATGACGGTGTATAAAACCTTAGCAGAGCCATTAAAAATACACCAAGGTTTACGCGGTCACGAGCTAGATAGTGCGGTGTATGAACTTCTAGAGTTGGTAGGGTTATCTACTTTTCACGCTAACAGTTATCCGCAAGAATTCAGTGGCGGGCAACGCCAACGTATTGCGATTGCACGTGCTTTAGCCAGTCAGCCAACGTTAGTCGTAGGTGATGAACCTGTTTCAGCTTTGGATGTTTCAGTGCAAGCTCAAGTGATTAATCTTCTAAACCAATTAAAGGCAAAATTTGGCTTAACCTTGGTTTTAATTTCTCATGACCTTTCGGTTATTGAGCACATGGCAGATCGCGTGATCGTGATGTATTTAGGGCAAATCGTGGAAATAGGAACGACGGAAGAGGTATTTAATCACCCTAAGCACCCCTATACGCAAGCGTTACTCTCTTCAATTCCGCATCCAGTCCCTGGGTTTAAACAACTCAAAACGCTACATGGAGAGTTGCCCAATCCGAAGAATCTTCCAGAGGGCTGCTATTTTCGCTCTCGTTGCCAATACGCTGGATTACGTTGTGAGCAAGAGCATCCGAGATGTGATATCGCTTTGGACGGTGAACACAAGGTTGCCTGTTTTCAACACCAGACTGTTCCGGATTTTATCCCAGTAAAACTCGAAGAATTGGAATCACCAGATTACAGAAAGCGACAGCTAATCTATCGCCATTTTTCCGATGCTCGGCTCGCAGCAGAATCATAAAGCGAGCCACTTTCAACTCATTGATATAAGGATATAACATGAAAATGAAAACGTTGAGCTTACTGCTTTTAGCAGTTATGGCTCAGACCGCCCAAGCTAAGGATATCACCATTGGGTTGAATTCCGACCCAGATGCGTTAGATCCAGATACCAGCACCACTATGGTCGGGCGTGAAGTGTATACCTCTTTGTTTGACAAGTTGGTCGACATTGATCAGCAGCTCAATATTATTCCAATGCTGGCAACAAGCTGGGGTTGGGTAGATCACAACCAAGGTTTGGTAATGAAGTTGCGCCAAGGTGTTAAATTCCAAGATGGAACCGATTTTGATGCCGAGGCCGTGAAATTTAACCTTGAACGTTCAATAAATCTTAAAGGTTCACGTCGTAAAGGCGAATTAAGCGTGGTGAAAAGCGTTGAGGTAGTTGATAAAAACACAGTAAAAATCAATCTGACTAAACCGTTTATCCCTTTGCTCGCAGCTCTTGCCGATCGTGCTGGAATGATGGTGTCACCAACAGCAGTAAAGAAAGAAGGGGATAAGTTTGCTCAGCATCCTGTCGGGACTGGGCCTTATCAATTTGAAAGCCGTATCGCACAAGACCGAATTGTGCTCACTAAATTTAAAGGTTACTGGGATGCTGAGCATTACCACTTTGATAAAGTGACCTTTCTTCCGCTTCCTGATTCCACGATTCGTTTAGCTAACTTGGAATCAGGTCAACTAGACATTGCTGAGCGTGTCGCTCCAACTGATATCGAAAAAGTGAAAAGCAATCCTAAGCTGAAAGTGATTGAAGCGACCAGTATTGGTTACAACGGTATTATCTTCAACTTGGGATATGGTGCTAATAAAGACAAAGACATGGCGGTTAAGAATCCTTTAGTACGTGAAGCATTTGAATATGCAATAGATCGTAACGTAATTAACCAAGTGGTATTTGCTAATCAGTACATTCCTGACAATCAATGGGTGAGTACAGAAAGTGACTATCACGCGCCAAATCTTCCTGTCCCTCAACGTGATGTAGAAAAAGCGAAAGCATTGTTAAAACAAGCTGGCTACACCAACGGTGTATCAATTGAGTTAATGATCGCAAATACCTCTGAAGCAACACAAATAGGGCAAGTTATTCAAGCGATGGCTGGTGAAGCAGGGATTAACATCAAACTGAAAACCATGGACTTTGCTACCACACTCCAAGTTGAAAACAAAGGCGAATATGAAGCTTATATTCTAGGTTGGAGTGGTCGAGTTGATCCTGATGGCAACATCTATTCGTTTTATGGTAAAGGCGCGCCGCTCAATGAAAATGGTTTTGATGATGAACAGGTTCAGTCACTGCTAGATACCGCACGTACCGAACAAGATGTTGCTAAACGTAAAGCGCTCTATGCACAAGCAATGACGCGTGTGACACAACTTCGCCCTTGGATTTATCTCTATCATCCGAAATGGCAATGGGCAATCTCATCTAACATCAAACATTTCACTCCGTTTGGCGATGGTATGCCGCGCTTACGAGATGTTGAATAACCGTTTCCCCCAGCTAAAGTGCAAATGAAAGAGGAGAAGGGACTCTTCTCCTCTTTGACAAGGAATGTCTATGCTCTCATTTATATTCAAGCGTCTTTATACAGCGATACCGACGCTGTTTTTGATTTCATTATTTATCTTTGGATTGCAAAAACTGATCCCTGGTGATCCTGCACTGGTTTTAGCCGGGGAAGACCGAAGTCCTGAAGCTCTGGCGTATATTCGTGAAGCCTACCATCTTAACGAACCGTTTATTAATCAGTATTTCTATTGGATATCGGAAGCGTTGACTGGAAACCTCGGTACATCGATGAAAACCAGTCAGCCAGTTGTTGATCTATTACTAGCAAAGTTGCCGGTCACCATTGAACTCAGCTTATTGGCCATGGCTTTTGCTTTGATCATTAGTATTCCAATGAGTGTCATTGCGGCAGTTAAACGCAATTCTAAATGGGATTTTAGCGCAAGTATCTTCGCTTTGGCGGGGCAATCTATCCCGAACTTTTGGCTCGGTTTCATGATGATTTTGCTCATTTCAGTACGCTGGGGATGGTTACCTGCCTCTGGGTATGTCAGTCCGTTGGAAAGCATTGCTCAAAATATAGAAACCATGATTATGCCAGCATTTGTTCTTGGCACTGGCCTAGCTGCGACACTGTTTCGGCACTCTCGCGGTGCAATGCTTGAGGTTCTTTCCGCTGATTATATTCGCACCGCTCGTGCAAAAGGAGTGAAGCGCAAAGCCATCTATTTAAAACATGCACTGCGTAATGCCCTGATTCCAGTTGTTACTTTGGCGACGATTCAATTTGGAGAGTTATTGGGCGGTGCTGTATTAACTGAACAAGTTTTCACCATTCCAGGAATAGGTAAGTTAATCGTCGACTCTGTGTATAACCGAGATTTCCCAGTAGTACAGGGAGTCGTAATGTTCTCTGCTCTTATGTTCATCTTGAGCAATATTGTGGCCGACGTGGCGTATTACTTATTGGATCCCAAATTACGTATTCGTGAGGTGCACTAATGGGCGTAATAATGATGAACTCTCAACCCAATATCTCTCTTTGGACCAAGTTTTCTAACAATCGTGCTTGGATGAAATTTCGGGCTAATCCTATTGGTTGGTTTGGCCTCTGCATTATTGTTTTGTTTGCATTAATGGCTATTTTTGCACCACTTTTAGCCCATTTCGATCCAACCAAAACCAACTGGATGGCGGTACGGCAAGCTCCATCGACCATGTACTGGTTAGGCACCGATGAAATTGGTCGCGACATCTATAGTCGTCTTTTATTCGGTGCGCGTGCGTCTTTAATGGCTGGCTTTTTCTCGGTGTTTATCGCCTTCATCATCGGGGTTCCTTTGGGGATGTTAGCTGGGTACTGTGGCGGCAAAATCGACAGCATCATCTCCCGTTGTACAGAAGCTATCATGGCGATGCCATCCTTAATTTTGGCCATAGCATTGGCTGCTGCACTTGGCGCAAGCCTTACTAACGCGATGTTGGCGATTGGTATTGCTAATGTTCCGTTGTTTATTCGATTAACACGCGGTCAGGTAATGACGGTCAAGTACATGGAGTATGTTGAGGCTGCTTATTCTGTGGGTACTTCTCATCTAGGTATTCTATGGAAATACATTTTCCCTAACATTCTTGCTCCGCTATTTATCCAAGTAACTCTATCTTTGGCAAGCGCCATTATTGCTGAGTCTAGCTTGTCATTTTTAGGTTTAGGGCAACAACCACCAGCCGCAAGTTGGGGCAGCATGCTCAACTCAGCAAAGGGATTTTTAACTCAAGCCCCATGGATGGCTATTTGGCCAGGAATGGCAATTTTTGTCATCGTTTTGGCGTTCAATTTGTTTGGTGATGCGTTACGTGATGCGCTGGATCCAAAGTAAGTAAAAGGAATTTTTATGAAAATTCATTCAACATTATATCCATACACATCACAGCGTAACGCTGTGTATGGTACGAATGGCATGGTTGCTACCTCTCAACCCTTAGCAGCACAAGCGGGCATTCGAATTTTGCAGCAAGGAGGTAATGCAGTAGATGCAGCCATTGCGACGGCTGCTGCGTTAACGGTAGTTGAACCAACATCCAACGGAATTGGTGGTGACGCATATGCCTTGGTTTGGATGAAAGAGACTCTCTTTGGTTTAAATGCGAGTGGATTATCACCAGCAGCTTTAAATGTTGAGGTTCTTAAAGAGCAAGGATTGACAGAAATGCCAACCTACGGTTGGACGCCAGTGACAGTGCCCGGTGCACCATCGGCTTGGGCTGCTTTGAATAAGCGTTGGGGTAATTTATCTCTTCTAGAATGTCTAACGCCGGCTATTGAATATGCGCAAAATGGTTATCCAGTTAGCCCTACACTGGCAAAAAATTGGGCTAAGGCGGTAGTGAAGTTTTCACAATTGCGTGCTCAGGAGGGTGGTGAAGTTTACCAAGAATGGCTCAATACCTTTGCACCTAACGGTCGTGCCCCTGCCTTAGGTGAAATGTGGCGCTCCCCAAATCATGCCAACACATTACGTCTTATTGGTGAGACCAATGGTGACGCTTTTTATAAAGGGGAATTGGCCGAAAAAATAGCAGAATCAAGTCGCGCTGCTGGGGGATATTTGGCGGCAAGTGACCTAGTTGAGCATCAAGTTGAATGGGTTGAGCCGGTACACTCTAACTATCGTGGTTATGACATTTGTGAAATTCCCCCTAATGGTCAAGGTATGATAGCCCTAATGGGGCTGAATATTCTTAAGCAGTTTGAGCCCGCCAAACATAACGATGCTGATCAGATGCACAAACAGATCGAGGCTATGAAACTGGCTTTTGCGGACGGTCTTCACTACATCACCGACATCAATGCGATGAGCGTAGAACCAACAGAATTACTCAGTGATGAATACTCCGCTAAACGAGCTAAATTAATTACGGATCAAGCGCAGCAACATTGTCATGGAGACCCTAAAGCAAGTGGTACTGTCTATTTAGCGACAGCTGATCATGAAGGAAATATGGTGTCGTTTATCCAAAGTAACTACATGGGTTTTGGTTCAGGTATTGTTGTTCCCGGAACGGGAATTGGGTTGCAAAACCGTGGTCACACCTTCTCGTTTGATCCCGAGCATGCAAACTATTTGCAGCCAAAAAAACGCACTTTCCATACCATTATCCCAGGCTTTATTACTTATCAAGGTGCAGCGATTGGTCCTTTTGGGGTCATGGGCGGGTTTATGCAACCGCAAGGACATTTGCAAGTGGCGATGAATTTGATCGACTTCAAACTTAATCCACAAGCAGCGTTAGATGCACCGCGCTGGCAATGGATGAAGGGTAACCATGTCGCCGTTGAACCTATGATGCCTTCTCATATCGTGCAAGCATTGATGGAGCGCGGTCATGATATAACTGTAAGTCCTGACTGCAGTAGCTTTGGTCGTGGGCAAGCCATTTTAAGGGAACCAGGTAGCGCCGTTTTAGTCGGTGGTACAGAGTCACGTACTGATGGTGCGGTTATCGCATATTAGTCTTTTAGCTTTGTGCAAGCATGCGTACCAGCTCTCTTCTGGTACGCATCAATCTGTGGTTATTGCATTACTGTGGTTTTCGGCCATGGGTCGGGAAATGTGGTGCCTTGTTGCCAATCTTGAATTTCACTTTCAGTTAAAAAGCAGCGTTGCAGTGCTTTAGTGAAGGTGGTGAGCTGAGCTTTATCACCGATGACGATTAAGCGGCAACGGCGATCGCCAAATCGACCGTTGTGCTGTTCGATCTTGGCTTGCAGGATACGCCGCTCTTCTGGTGTTAACCCATTATCATCTTGTTCCAATATTGCAGAGCGCCACGTACCTATTTGCTCTAGTCCAATACTGCCCGCATTTTGATTCCAAAGCAGAGCATGGGAAGCGCGTGTGGCTAACCAGAAAAAGCCTTTACTGCGATAGATTTGTTTACCTAAATAGTGATGATAGGTATCCCAAAGCCGCTGCGGATGAAACGGGCGGTCATCTTCAATGAGCACCGTTTCCATTTGATAGAGAGAGGCTTCTGCACTGTCTTGTTCAACGGCTTCTTTGAGTTCATCAATCAGTTGCTCCACTAAGGAAAAGCGATAAGTAGGTAACTGCATCAATTCAGCAAGTGCCAACTTGCCCCACGAGACCGCTAAGATTGGCACGTACGGGTTTATCTTTTGCAAAGCTTGGCCAATCTGCTGAGTCTGTTCTGGGCTTAAGCGCTCGGTTTTAGTCAGGATCACATGGCTGGCAAAGAGCACTTGCTCGGCCAATAGATTGGTGATGTCTCGTTTCCCTTGCATCAGATTGGCTTGCAGGTCGGTAACTAGGTTCTGACCATCAGCAAAATCTTGCGCTAACATCACGCTATCCATCAGGGAAAGTACCCCTGTTAATTTGATGCGACTTTGCTGACGACAATAATCAATCAACGGCAGTGGATGCGCACTGCCGGAGGTTTCAATAATCAGTAGTTGCGGCGTGTGATGCGTCAATAAGGTTGAGATAGCGCCATCTAACTTCGCGATTCCCGCAGGTGTACTAAGACTCTCGCCAGCGATTGATATGAGGCTGTGGTGTTTCTTGTCGACCACATCAACATTTTCTACTAAGGCACCGTCAACATCGAACGCATTGAGTTCATTGATGATGACACCAAGTGGTTTATTTTGCTGATGACTTTGAATCACTAGGTTACGCAATAAGGTGGTTTTACCCGAGCCAAGAAAACCGCTCAGGATCACAACAGGAATAGGGTTCATAAAGACACATTGCTCAAAAAAAAGGGAACACTAAAACCGTTGAACTCATCTCGTGAGTGACTCTTAATCTCTTTTTATGTTGAAACCCAACCCGCTTAGCACGGGTTGGGTTCACTTCAAAAGAGGAGTTTTGCCAAACGGTTTTAGATAAAGTTTAGGCGCTTAAAACTCGTTAGAGCGTTTTTTATAACCTTGTACCAGCATGTTATTGGCTGTCACCACAGATTCAGAAAACTCGGAATATTTAGGTGGGACTTTCTCAATGCTATTAAGGTTAAAGCCAGGGCCGATATTAGTCATCGGCGGCACGTGGAACTGCTCTGGCAAATCGAGACTATCGACCACACAGTTGTGGCGAATCACACAGCGATCGCCAATATGGGTGTTAAACACCACACTGTTAAAGCCAATAAATACATCATCTCCCACAGAGCAAGGACCGTGGACGATGGAGCGGTGCGCGATGGAGGTGCGTGCGCCAATATTCACCGCCGCGCCATCTTTCGAGTGAATAACAACCCCATCTTGCAAATTGGAATCATGACCAATCACGATAGGTTGCATCTCACCATTGCTGTCCACTTCATCCGCGCGAATGACGACATAAGGGCCAACAAAAACGTTTTGTTCGATAATCACTTTGCCACAAATGATTGCCGTCGGGTCGACAAAAGCGTCGGGTGAGATAACCGGTAAATCGCCGGATGGATTTTTTCTTATCATGGAGAGTGCCTTCATTAACGGTGGTAGTGTTGAGCTGGGTATTTGTGGTCAATCGCTACCGCATTATGGGCGTGTAAGCTCTCTTGATGATCGACTTTAAACCAGTAATCTTCGAGGTCGCTCATGCTGTGTAATGCCTGCTTAAGCTTTCTGGCGGCATCTTCACAAAACATCAGGTTTTCCGCGTTTAAGCGTGCAAATTCCTGTTCATCCTCACGCTTCACTGAGGTTTGTACTGGCGTCGCAAGCACTGCTTCAAAGTGTTGAATTAGTGCTGCAATATCTGAGTAGTGACAGCCTGCCCACTTCATTTTGATATCCGCAAACGAGCGTTGGCTATGCGGTGTGGCAATGCTGCCTTGAGCAGACTCAATCCATTCAAGCAACTGCTCTTTATCTATGCTTGCAGCGTCAAACTGACGGTCAATCGCCTTTGCCAATAATTGGCGAGACAAGGATGCCGAACATGGACAGGTACTGGAATAGGGGATCGAAATATGGACTTCAGAAAAGGTGCGATCGCCCAATTTCGTAAAGGTCAAATGGATTTGGTACGACTGATAACCAGAGCGATGGCTAAGTAGTGCCTTCTTATGCAATGGCAGCTCGAAACTGAGCGTAAGAGTGGCGTTTTGACTGATATCATTTTGCGATTCCACCATCTCAGAGAGAAACTGACTGATTAAGCTGGAAGAGAGATGCGCCTGAGCTAACTGGTTGTATAAACCTAGATAAAGTCGCGACATATGAATGCCTTTCGCTTCTGCTTTATCTAGACTCACATAAAGATCTGCCTTAGCGGTGACTAACGTCGAGTCTACTGAGCTTATTGGTAGATAGAAAGGCACCGCAATGCCGGACATTCCCACCCATTCAATGGCTGCAGGATGGCTGGCGGTATCTGTCAGAACCACATCTGGCAGAGTAAGTGTTTTGTTCATAATGATTCCGTATAAGCGTAAAAACTATTTTTATTAGAATAAATAAGAAGTTATTGAAAATGTCGCTGGGTAAACACCAACGATAAATTAGTGCTGGGCCTGTTTTGCTGTGTTGGACACGCAATCATCGCATTGGCACTCCAGCTCCAGTTGCGAAGAGATAACCTGGAAACCTTTATCGTCGATATCTTGTTTTAGCGCGTTGATAAGATTGGCGCTCACGTGGAGCTCTTTCACTTTGTGGCAATCACGGCAGATAAGAAAGACAGTGGGTTGGTTAATCTCATCTTTATCCAAAATGTGCGAACAAACCGTAAACTTGTTGATTGAGTTCAGTTTGTGGACTAAATGCAATTGCTGGAACAGATCCAAAATGCGATAGACCGAAATAGCGGGGACGACTTCATCGTATTGTGTTTTGCAAAAATCGATGAGTTCATAGGCCGAAAGCGCTTTACCGGATTTAATCAATCCCATCAGCAAAAGCTTACGTTTGGGGGTAAGTTGACAACCATGTGCGTGACACACGATGGCTGCCTGTTGAATGATCTTTTGGGTTCGCGCAACCATAGATCTGCCCTTTATTCAGTGTTGAGTAATAGTGGTTAAATGAATCGGTATTAATTGGTATTAATCAATAAAATCAATCGTTAAAAGTAAGCGTAGTGATTGCTCTGTCGCAGGTGGTGAGCGATGTACGATGCCGTGTTGCTCATTGCCTTCCCAATATGTGCCTTTGAGCAAGGCGACATCGCCGGTATTCATCTGTTCAATCAAGGCATTGGGGTAATCTTGAGTCACTTGAACTGCATCTTTACCTTTGATCCATTGCGTTGCTTGACCCTAATACGTGGTGACTAAACGGCATCCCACGCGATCCACATGAAAACGAGGGCACATGGTGCTTTCGAGCACGGTTAAGCGCACGCCAACGCGTTTGGCATCAAACAGCACGCTATACATTTCAATCAATTGAGTAATGTCGCAACTCAATTCCTGAGCACAACGCCAATCGCTGAGGGCATCCGCTAACTCTTCAAGCGCTTCATCTTGCGACGTTTGTAATACCATTTGCCAAGTTGGCTTTTGCGTTATGGCCTCTTTAATCTCATCAAGTAACTGTGTGGAAAGTGATCGTTGCCAAACCACCAGATTGTTTTCTGGTCGGAAAATCTGGGTCATGATTAATGGGTCATCACCCAACACAGCTTGACCTGGTGCTAGTGTTTCTGTGTGTTCAATTAACGTGTCTATCATGGTTAGCGCCATTTAGGGAAAGGGTCAGGGAAGGATTCCCAAGTGTCGAGGTCTGCGTCCAACTCGTCTTCGGTAAGCAAACAAGCATCCAAAGCAGCAGTGATGGCTGCTTGGTCAAGGTTTTGGCCGATGAACACCAACTCTTGGCGCATGTCACCAAAAGGTTCAACCCACAGACTTTGGATTTTCTCTAAGCTATCGGCATCCGTTGGCCAATATTTTTTCGGCATGGCCCGCCAAAAAACGCCGGCAAAACCATGACGAGAAACACCCCCAGCTTGACTCCATTGCCCGACATAGCCAGTGCGAGTTGCCAGCCAAAAGTAACCTTTAGAACGCAGTAAATTGGGGATCTGTTTGGTGCTTTCTAGAAAGCGATAAAAACGCTCAGGATGGAAGGGCTTCCTTGCCACATAGGGGAAACTACTAATGCCGTATTCTTCACTTTCTGGTGCGTGTTCACCGCGCATTTCTTGCAACCAACCAGGTGCGGCTGCCGCTTGTTCAAAATCAAATAGATGTGTGCCAAGGACTTGTTCTACATCGATATGTCCATTTTCGATGGGAATGATCTTGGCGCGACGATTGAGCGTGCGCAAAATCGCTTCTAGCTCAGTGACTTGATCTGGACTGACTAAATCGGTTTTGCTTATCAAAATCACATCGGCAAATTCAACTTGTTCAATCAACAGGTCAGTGATGCTGCGTTCATCCTCTTCGCCAAGGCTTTCTCCTGCCTCTTGCAGAGATTGAGCTTGGCGATAATCACGCATGAAATTGACCGAATCAACCACAGTAACCATGGTGTCGAGTTGTGCGACATCTGAGAGTGATACGCCTTCGTCATCGGCAAAGGTGAATGTCTCTGCAACTGGCAAAGGTTCTGATATTCCAGAAGATTCAATCACCAGATAATCAAAACGATTTTCTTTGGCCAATTTGCTCACTTCTTGCAACAGGTCTTCTCTTAACGTGCAGCAGATACAGCCATTACTTAAAGAGACCAGTTTTTCTTCACTGTGATTCAAGGTGACTTCTTGTTCGACAATCTCGCTATCGATGTTGATTTCACTCATGTCATTGACGATGACCGCCACTTTACGCCCTTGTCGATTGTTCAAAATATGACTTAATACGGTCGTTTTCCCCGCACCTAAAAATCCGGATAGAACAGTGACGGGTAAAGCTGAAGCGGTGTGATCTAACATTGATAGCGTCCCATGTGATCATTTTAGAAATGTTATAACATTACAATTTGACGAGTTCAATCACAAAAATAGTTGGGGTATCAGCGTAGAGGTGCAGACAGGCATCAACTGAGACTGAAGGGCTATTTGGGTTAAGCGACTTTTGTCGCGCCAACTAAGCTTGTACTATAGAGACGATGAACATTAACCCAGGCACATAAAGTGTGACGTTTTGAAAGGATAAAAATGTATGGTGAAACGCTTTTCAACCCATGACATTGCTGATTCTGAGCGCTTTGATTATTGGCAAGGGCTAATTGAATCAACCTATTACACACCCACCTATAACCGTCGTTTGAGCAGTGAAGGATTTGATGGTTCACTGGAAGTGAAACGTTTTGGTGGCTCATTAATCACACGGATCAAATCCACACCAATCGAGTACTGTGACTATCACCCCGATCAAAATGACAATATTTTGGTCACTCTGTCCTTCTGCCAACGGGCAATTTTGACCCAAAATGGTCGTACTTTTGAGCAAAAGCCGGGTGACATTTTGGTGTACGACAGTGCTCAGCCATTCTCTTGCCATTTCCCAAATGGCGATGATCAAATGGTCATGTCGATTCCACGCGGGTTGTTTTTATCGCACTTTAACCAGCCAGATAAAGTGATTAATCAGGTATTGCCAAGCCACTCATTGTTAGGCAACGTCTCGGTATCTTTACTGCAAAGTATCTGGCAGGTTCAAGAACAAGATTCAGGTGTGGGAGACAAGATGATCTCATCAATGTTAACCATGCTCGATTCGGCCTACGATGCAGAAAATGGCCCGCTTTTGTCTCTCAAAGCCAGCGAGAAACTGTATAAAGTGCAAAAGTATCTGTTGGATAGAATTGATGATTCGTCATTAACCATTGAGTCGATTGCCAAAGACAACAATATGTCAGCCCGTACCCTTAATCGTCTGTTTGCTGCGGAACAAACCACTGTGATGCGCTGGTTATGGCAACAGCGTTTAAGTGCTTGTTATAAAGCCTTGCTGAGTCGTCGCTACAGTACCATCACCGAAACTGCATTTACTTTTGGTTTTTCTAACATGACGCATTTTAGTCGCCTGTTTAAAGAAACTTACGGGATTACGGCAAAACAGCTCCTTGATAAGAAAAGCTCACTTTAATCGTGAGCATGGCGCACTAAGCAAAGCATTTGTCCTTCTCAGACTAACGGATTCATTCCTATCGCTTCCATAATGAGTGTCGAGTAAACAACTACACAATTTTGGATGTTCAGCTCGAAGCTGAATATTGAGGAGTGAATGTTTTATGGCTGATTCAGCACAAAAGAAACCGTTACGTCTGTTTTTCCCTCAATGGCAGGGTGGTGATAATCCGCCATACCACTTCGGTGCGCAATTACTTAATTGGTTAGCACCTGATCCAACAGGGCCAGTTGAAGAAGTGAATGTCGCAGAGCCGACATCAGAAGGGTTACGTAACGAGCAAGGGATTGTTGGACGTAAAGCATTGTTAGCTCAATTAGTCGATGCACGTGCGAAGATCGACAAACACCAACCAGACAGCATCGTCGTCATCGGTGGTGATTGCCTAGTCGATTTGGCGCCATTTGCTTATCTTAACGAACGTTACGATGGTGAACTGGCTATTTTATGGGTTGATGCGCACCCAGATATCATGGGACCTGAGCAGTTTGAACATGCCCACGCCCATGTGCTTGGCAACTTGCTTGGTCAAGGGGATAGCGAATTTACCGCTCACGTAAAACAAACGGTTAAAGCAAGCAATGTTTGCTATGTTGGCGTGAACAACACCACTGAGTGGGAAACCCACGAAATGGAACGTTTAGGCTTGAAGAACATCTCTCCCGCCGAACTGGCTGAGAAAGGTACTCAAGCGGTCGTTGACTGGTTTAAATCCACCGGTGCCAAACATTTAGCGGTGCACCTTGATTTGGATGTGCTTGACCCAGCGACATTCCGCAGCCTGCTATTTTGCAAGCTGGATGCTGAACCCCATGAGTTTGATGGCATCGCGCGCGGTCAATTGACCATGCAACAAGTAGTAAACGTGCTGAGTGATGTAGCAAAAGTCGCTGATGTGGTTGGTTTAGGTGTTGCAGAACATCTCCCTTGGGATGCGATTGCGATGAAAAACATGTTAGCGAACCTACCTCTGTTAGGAAATAAGTAACGTGATAATAAGTTAGGTAATCCATCGCTTTACTGTGAGCTATGACCCCATTATTTGATCTGTTCACCCCATTATTCTGTTGAACGATGGTATTAAAACGGTTTGTTTGTCCCTAGAACTGTAATGAACTCGTTAGTTCGCCGCTGAGTTAGCTAAACTCAGCGGTTTTTTTATTTTTGTAATAGGGGAAAAGTGGGTATGGGTTAGTCATGGTTACTGCTAAGGTATAAAGCTTATCACGCAAAAGGAGACTTCCATGTCGCGAACTGTTCATTTTTATGAGCCGCAAAAAGGCCATCAACTGGCTCACGATCCGTTTAAATCGATTATTGCACCAAGACCGATTGGCTGGATCTCTTCCCGTTCAGCGCAAGGTGTTGATAATTTAGCACCCTATAGTTTCTTTAATGCGTTTAGCGACTCGCCACCGATCATCGGGTTTTCCAGCGCCGGTTGGAAAGACTCTGTCGCTAATATTCAAGAAACGGGAGAGTTTTGTTGGAATATGACGAGCAAAAGCTTGGTGGAAAAAATGAACCTAAGCTGCGCGCCGATTCCTGCAAGTGAATCCGAATTTGCATTTAGTGGTTTAACGGCGGTGGAATCGCGCTTAGTTAACGTCCCGCGTGTGGCTGAAGCGCCCGTGTCGTTTGAATGCAAATTAACTCAACTGATTCAATTAAATAACGCGCAGCAACAAGCCATCCCATTTTGGTTGGTTCTTGGTGAAGTGGTCGGCGTTCATATTGATACGGATTTTCTTGAAGAGGGCGTATTTCAAACGGTGAAAGCAGCGCCTGTTATGCGCGCGGGTGGTCCAGCCACCTATTTTGGCATCAGCGCTGACACCCAATTTGAGCTGTTTCGGCCAGAATATCCTCGTCCTTAGAGATTTCATCGAGAGATAGAGACAAGCTAGCATCCCCCCAACCGCAGAAAGCACTGCGGTTGGGTTTTTCTATGGGTGTGGCTTTGGAATTGATGCGCTACAGCGCTTCTGTCCGATTAGGCAACATAGGTTGATTCGTCGAACTTGCTACGGGGCAATTTTGATTAACTCACTAGGGCTTTGCAAAATCATGGATGGCTGTTCGGATGAGAGCTCCTCATAGTCACCATAGCCCCACAGAACGCCCACCGATTTGAGTCCGTTACGATGAGCTGCAATTAAGTCTACATTGCGGTCACCGACCATAATGGAACCCGAGCCGATCGTTCCCGCTGAACGTAAATCGGATAACTGCGCTACTTTGGTGATTCCAACATCCCCGCCATTAACAAATTCAAATAGGTGTCTAATTTCAAATAAAGTTAAGATGCGCTCAGCAAAGTCCGCTCTTTTTGAAGTGCACACCGCTAACGGGATATGTTGATTTAACGACTCTAAACTGGAAACGACGCCTTCATAGAGCTTATTTTCCGAGAAGCCGACCTCTGAATAGCGCTCGCGATATTTGGCGACCAGCGAGAGTATTAGCTTAGAATCACTCGAATTGGATAGCTCCTTAAAAGTGCTATCCAAAGGTGGACCAATATAACGCTGTAATTCTTGCTCACTTCTCACAGCCAAACCATGCTCTGCCAGTGCGTAGTTTATCGAACGAACAATGCCGTCTTTTGGGTCACTAATGGTTCCATCGAGGTCAAATACTATAAAATCCTGAGCCACTTTATCTCCTTGTGTTGATTTGATTACCATATAACGCATAGTTCGGTTGCCAAATACAGGGCGCTATATTTTGGCAATCTAAATTAGGTCAAAATTAATTATTGACTCCCAACTTTTTTATAGCGTTAAGCCCTAGTCTCATTTGGGACAGCTACGACCTGGAAGTCATTTTTATATATCACTAGACCAAGTGCATCAGATATTAATTCCCAAAATTCCAGATTTTTTAGTTCATGTTGCCTCTAAAGTTTATAACTCTTTAATAAAAGGAAAAGTAACAATTGGCTATAATCATGAAATGATAGTCAACTGTTACTTTTCTGTTTTGTTAATTTTTTAGATACTTTAGAACCAAGGCTTTTTGCCTATTACATAGGTTTGCTCAAATTCTTCATCTGATTTAACTAGATAAAGAATGAATTCTACAAATGCTATTATTCCAATAATCGCCGAAGGAATGCCAAGTAATATAAAACCAAACAAAAATACCAGCAGCATTATCACTCCCTGCTTGGTATAACCTAAGTAAAATTTATGAGCACCAAAGGCACCAAGGAAAAAAGCAAACAATGCAGCAGCTATTTTTTTAGATGCTCCACCCGCAACAAGTGTCTCTATATATATGGCTTCTGCATTTTCACCTTTTGCCGCGAAGTCAACTTTGTTGCCCACTTTAGGTAAAACTGATCCTTTCCATTGCTCCATATCAAAATTATACCGATTCCCATCATCTCCAGAAATCACTCCAGAACGGCTTTCTTGATTAAAATCTAGGATTTTACCCTTCATATTTTACCACTCCATTATTTTGGTTGTTTTTTAACCATTTGTCATTGTCTTTTCAGCAGACATTGTTATTAATAATAAATTCAGAAAATACAGACGCCATAAAAGTACACATATGCATAATCACAATTAATCAACTAGGCACATAATCTAATATTAGTATATGTAGGTCAAGAACTGACATAAGAAAGTGGTCAGGAATTTTAAGCTAAACAGTTGCTTGGCAAAACTTGGTTAGAGCCAATGGCAAACTGCGGCAATAGTCAGTGACTAGTTTCGCTCTTTATCTCACCTGCATGGTTAACATCTTGGTGCATAGTTACGACAATATTTAACAATTGATGGTTTGGCTTTGTGGATTGTTATGTTATAACGTTGTTTGTTATTAATGATGAGTAAATCATCGTCGCTATGAGTTTTGTTTTATGAAAGATGTAAAAGGTGTGTTTCGTAACCTTGAGAAAATGCTGCGTCAAGCCAGTTGGTTCGATGAGGGGTGGGAAATCTATAATCGTGGAAGTTACCTCCAGCTCTACAAGGACAGTTGGTTTAATCACAATCAGGGTGGGGTGCATTTTGAGACCTTTATCGAAGCACCGCAGATAAAACAGAAATCATTTCCTGTTTGTGTCCATGCAGAAGAAGATTGCCCTGCTCAGGCCGATTTTATTCGCCAGTTAGTGGAACTTGAGCAGCAGCGAATCGCCAGTTGGAAAGGCTATAAAATGTTGGATAGCAGTTATGGTATCTGTCAGAAAACGCTGCCGCTTAACTTTAAGAGCCTTGAACAGAAACTATTTGAAGAGTTCAACCGGCTGCGCAGCTTAGAATCGAGCATCGATCAACTGCTCCGCACGCTTTGAAAACGAGCCTATCTGACAGCAAGTAGAAGAAAGCATATGAAGAAAAATAAAAGCCCTTGTATCGATATGTGCGATTTTTCCCACGCCAAAGGCTGGTGTTTAGGTTGTGCGAGAACGCGTGAAGAGTGCAAAAATTGGAAGTCGCTGAAACCTTATGCGCTGAATATTTTGCAAAAAGATCTGCAAAAAAGAATGGCACAGATTCAAGCAGAATCGAACAAGTAAAGCGCCTTCGCAATCATCAAACTTATCCCATCTTTTATAGCGATCACCTTGGTGGTCGCTATTTGTTTTTTTCTTACTCAAGTAATGATTTTGGCGCCATGCCATATTGGTCTTTAAAGCGGCGGCTAAAATGGGAAAGATCTTTAAAGCCGAACTGAAAGGCTGCCTCAGTAACGTTGCGCACTTTTCCTAAACTGAGCGCTTGATAGGCTCCGGCTAAGCGTTGGTTTTGTAGCCATTGCCGTGGGGTTTCACCGATTTCTGCAAATAACCTAGAGAGAGTCCGTACCGACATACATTGTGCTTTGGCGATGGTCTCTAATGAGAGATCTTCGTCATTGAGATGTTGGCGAATATAGTTTTTCACCGCGGCTAATTGATTTGAGGTTGGGTGGCAAGGCTCATTACCGCTTACTGAGCGTGATATCGCCGTGGTTAATATCTCTAGTGACGGTGTCACAAAATGGCGTTCATCAATAAGTTCAGCAGATGTGGCGATCAGATGGGTCTCTTCTACCAGAGAGCGAACTAAGCGATTGTAAACGGTGCCGGCAGTGAGAATATTGGCACCGAGTTGATCCATGTTGGGAATCTTAGTCGTTAATAAAGGGCGGGGCACACGGATTAAGGTTGCTTTGTACGCGGTGGGGTAGCGAAAAGCGTAGGGGCGTCCGGAATCGTAAATCAGCACATCACCGACTTGTTGAGTCACTCTGCGATCATGCTGTTCAAAATGCGCACTGCCTTCGGTCATTACGGAGATAAAAATATCGTCTCGTTCAATCAAGTTAAGGTCGCATTTGCGTCGGTCATAGTAGATGGCATCAGAAACCACATCACTGATTTCAGTAGAACCAAATTCATTAACCGAAGTGGATGCGTTAAATATGGTTTGATTGGCTATCTTCCCTAAACATGGAGCGTAGCGCTGAAATACGACATCATTCCAATAATCGAAGCGTTCTTTAGTTTGAATACCAGCAGTTGAAAACAGATGGCCCATAAGTCACCTCACCTTTAGATTATGTTACTCAACTTAAGTAAGATTAGTTTAAGCAAGATTAGTGCCTTATTTGTGGTATTTTTAGTTGTTATAAGTTGTTGAATAATATTGCTATTTTAATGGTAAATTTAATAAAATGGCATTTTTGTTAAATGAATTGGTTTAGATGTGCTTTATTGGTGCGATTGTGCCCAGTAATGTCCCAATTTTAACTAGGCTAAGTTTAAAGTTGACTATAAAAAATACAGGGGAATCAGCATCAAAAATGGGACAAAAAAGAGAAATCCTCAGCCCAACACTGAGGATTTTTTATTGAGGTGGCTGGTTAATCAATTAGTAAACTGCTGCAAATACGCGAGCTGGAAAACTTGCCATCGGAACTCGTGGTGGTACTGCGGTTAAATAAGCATTTTTCCCATTTACCGCTGCGATGTTTGTCATGTCTTCACATATCACAACGCCATGACTCAACAAAATGTTGTGTACTGGGATTTCTGCATTAGGGTTTTTAATATTGTCGACCAATGGAGAGTCGATTCCCACTAGAGCAACCCCTTGAGAGACAAGGTATTCAGCCGCTTCATTGGATAGGTAAGGGCAGTTTTCACCATAATCAGCCGTACCAAAATGTTGATCGTGTTGCGTATTAAGTAAAACGGCGCAACCTTTCAGTTCTAAGCCTGCAAAATCAATGGCTTCGTAGAAAATTCGTTCTGTCGGTTTGTTCACCACAACCACTGGCAAATTCACCAGTTTCTCTAATGGATAGTCACAAATTTTGTGTCCATTAGGGTCTTCGTGGAAAGGTGAATCGATGTAAGTTCCTGAAATACCAAATAGTGACATGCCGTCAATCAACGCACTGTTTTCAAAGCGTGGTGCGTGTTCAAAGATATCCACATGACTTAATCCTGGGTAGGTTTCCATCCCATGTTGAATTTGATGGTTTAATTCAATGAACTCTTTAACCGGAGTGGGTTTGACCGTTTGTGTCATGATGACGTCCTTATCTTATGGGGAACACAGGTCAGTCTAGATGCTGACCTGCTAGATGCGAATTTGTTAGGTAATGCTGGCTTACGCTGGATCTCTAGAAAGGGCTGATTTGCGCAGCAGCTTTGAGAGATCAACTTCAGAAAAGACGATTGAAGCGATAATGATCAAGGTTGCTATGATGCCTACCATTGTGATGGATTGACCGTAGAACAGCGCGGCCGTCACCATAGCCGCAACGGGAACGACGGATACGCAGATACCCGCAGAGGCAGAAGAGATGCATGAAACACCTTTGAAAAACAGCATGTATGGCACTGCCCAAACGAAAATGCCGTAATACACCATCACACCAATATTGCTTGCGCTAAGTGATGACAGGGAATAACTGTGCAGCTCAGAAAATGTCATCGGTAGAGAGAAAATCAGCCCAGTTAAGCAAACGCCTGCTGACATAGAAATGGGTTTGAGTGAGCACTGCAATTTGCCAGCGAAGACAATATTTAACGCATTTGAAAGTGTTGATAAGAGCAGAAAGATCAAGCCCATTGCTGTCGTGGTGCCGCCCTCACCGCCTGATGGAAGCGAAATAACCACCACGCTGATGATGGCTAAAACCACCGACATTGCGACACCAAAGGAGAGCTTTTCTCTAAAAAAGAGCGTAGAAATTACGACCACGAATGCAGGCGCAGCACTGGTTACCACTGACGCTGTGGTTGCTGAGGTAGATGGCAATCCGTAGAGCAGAAATACGGTGTATAACACCGCGCCGAGTAGTGATAATAACGCGACAATAAACCAATCGCGCGGCGCAATCTTAAACCAATTGGTACGATCTGATTTGAGCGTAATTGGCAGCAGAAATAGAAAACCTATTGCGAAAGTAATGCTGGTAAATGTCCAAGTAGGGACTTGCTCCATGGCTTGTTGGGCAATGGGGTAACTTGAACCGACCAAAATGTAGCAGAGGGCGACGTAAATGAGCCCGGATAGTTTTTTCGACATGGCAAAATCCTTTTTTGTTTTTTCACCACTTCCAGTGGCATGACGATGAAGACATCGACCTTTTTGTGGCCACATTGGCACGCGCTGATGCATTTTTCTTGATTGCGTAAGCGTCAATGTTTGACTGAATAAGAACCAATATGCTAGTTGTTTCATTTTGATATATTATTCTGTAAATTCTTGCTTTATATTGGTGCAGGTAGTGCAATACCTTGCACCAAAATGAACTTTCAGAGATTTATATCAAATTAACTGCTATTTATTGATACATGTTCTCAACCGATTTGCTTATCTCAAAACGCCAATCAGTTTTTTGTGGACGCCAGTTATTGAGTGATGGTGGCACTAAGCAGCAGTCTATTCTCAGCGCGAATAAAATCGCCATAACGGCATGTAACTTGCTGTATAGTAGGTCGCTTATGGTGATAACCAACCGCCGCTAAGTTAGGGCAATCGATAGGAAGTAGGAGTGCATTATGACAACATCTAATCAGGCTGATCATGGTGAGTTGAGTTTTGATCACTGGCGTGATGAAGCAACGCGAGCAGTGATTCCACTTGATTATCAGTGTGATACAGCCAAACGTTTTTCTGGTCATATTTGTGCTCAATCTGTCGGGGGCATTCAATTAGCGAGGTTGCAAGCCACACCTCATGCAGTGAAGCGCACCACATCTATCATCCAAAGTGCGAAAGAGAACCATGTGATCTTTAATTGGTTGATTTCTGGTAACTGCTTAGCAAAACAGGATGGCAATGAAACCCAGTTTGGTCAGCAATCGATGTGGATTTGTGATGCCAGCCGTTATTACGATTTGGAATTTCCCGACCAGTTTGAGTTGGTAAGCATGGCGTTGCCGAAATCACGTTTGGGTACTTACCATACCAACTTCGACTCTTTAACGGTGACAGAGTTAAACCGACAGAGCGAAGTGACGGGTTTCGTTCAAGGTCACCTGACTAAATTGGTCAATCATGCACCTTTTGTCTCTTCGTTGATGGCCGATAGAGTCGCGAAAGCCACCATGGAGTGGGTGATGATGTTGCTTTCTGAACAGTGGGCTGCCGTTGGATCTCGTCTGAGTCATAGCCAAATGTCGATCGTCATGCGGGTAAAACAAAGCATTGCACTGTGGGCGAGCAATCCTGAGTTAACCGGCAATGATGTGGCAGAGCATATCGGTGTTTCTACCCGTTATATCAATCAGTTGCTTAATGAAGAGGGCATGTCGCTAAGCCGTATGATTTGGCTCTATCGCACCCAAAAGGCGGCTGAGATGTTGAGTGACAGTCAAAACCTTCATCGTACGATTTCCGATATTGCTTACAGCACGGGATTTAATGATGTGGCTCACTTTAGTCGCTTGTTTAAAAAGCATTTTAACGTGACACCTTCACAATATCGTCAGCATGCGGAGCGAACCTCGACCGCGTTAGAACATTAACCCTTGGTGATGAAATTGTTTGATTTATAGGCATTTTCTCTCCATGATGAGTAACTATTTTGCCAAGGAAGGGCGTTATTTTTCATGGATACGATTCATTATCCTTTAATTCTACTGTCGGCGCTGGTCGCGATTGCCAGCCCTGGGCCTGCCACATTAGCGATTGCTGGCACGTCGATGAGTCAAGGGCGTAAAGCGAGTGTTACCTTGGCGCTGGGCATACTTACGGGGTCCTTTTTTTGGTCAATGACCGCCGCGTTTGGTTTAGGCGCCGTATTGCAAGCCAATGTGTGGCTATTTGAAGTGCTGCGTTATATCGGCGCGCTCTATCTGCTGTTTCTTGCCTACAAATCCTTTCGCTCCGTGATGAAGCCGCAAAGCACCGTAATTTTGCAGACGACGAAACGTTCCTATCGCGCGTACTATCTCAAAGGCTTGCTGCTGCATCTCACCAATCCTAAAGCGATTCTCTTTTTTGGTGCGCTTTATTCGGTGGGAATTCCCAACCAAGTTAGTGCGATGGATTTGGTCTCTGTCATCGTGTCGGTTGGGGCGGTGAGTGCAAGTGTGTTTTTGGGCTACGCGGTGCTTTTCTCCAGTCAGTTGACCAGACAACTCTACGCGAAAACGCGGAGAGCCAGTGAATTGCTGTTTTGTGCGACATTCGGTTTTGCGGGGTTACAGCTGCTGCTACATAAAATCACCCAGTCTTAATTGGCTATGCCATTTTCAATGTGATCTCCCGCCGACTGGTAGGCGACTCGCCAATCACACTTAACGCACAGGAAATAT
The DNA here is from genome assembly GCF_024347055.1 of Vibrio porteresiae DSM 19223. NCBI lineage: Bacteria > Pseudomonadati > Pseudomonadota > Gammaproteobacteria > Vibrionales > Vibrionaceae > Vibrio > Vibrio porteresiae. The sequence goes on along the minus strand of NZ_AP024895.1, from coordinate 2,062,745 downwards.
AGCCATTGTGCGGGTCGCGAATGTAATCGAGATATGACTGAGCTTTTTGGCTGTCGGTATTGTCGGTCACTATCACACATTTTGCTGCCATCACAGGCTCTATTTGTTGAAGCAGATCTTTGCAGTCATTCTCTTCCCCATTCATCAATAGAAAATCAATGTTATTGAGGTCATGAGCTTGCGACCTCTGTGTCACATCGGGTTTGTGCCATTCAACCACTTCTGTCAATTGCGCCAAGTGAAGGTGCGTTAAGGTTTCATTAAGTTGTTGAGCGGATGGCTGCGACCGAATAATTTTGCCAAAGCCATTATCTTTAACGCCTGCAGCAAGAAAGAGAGTGGAAAGGCTCAGCGTGTTGCCCATCTCTAACACAGTCTTGGGTTTTACCCGTCGCACTAAGGCATAAATCAAGTTACCTAAGTTACGGTCGATCTGCCTCTGTTCTGAGCAATCCGCTATGTTATTAGCTTGGGGATGGACACACTTGTTAGACGCTACCATGGTTCGCTTTCTGCTTTCTGTCAGATAAAGCGTATCGATCAATTGCCTTACTTTGGGATCGATCAATGCTGAGGAGGATTCCATAGCCTAGTCCTTGTTATGTCAAGTATTGATGCCGTAATACAAGAAGTTGTTATTGAGTATAGTGTTGATAATTCAAGCTGCAGCTATTGAGTCTATTTGAATACTATTTCTGTTCGTGGACACATGATAACTCTTATGGTACTTATATAGTACCTAAAATAATAAAGTTGAAAAACATGAGTGACTTAGATCAACTGCCTGTGACCAGAAAACGCGGCCGCCCCAAGACATTAGACGAAGAAACACGCCGTCAAGCGATTTTAGCAAGTGCTTATGATGCCTTTAAAGAAGTTGGTTTTGCCAAAACCACCACCGCGGATGTGGCTAAGCGTGCCAAAACCTCAAAACGCAATATCTATGAATTGTTTACCAACAAAATTGAGCTTTTTGCTGCGGTGATCGCGCATCATCGTCACCTGTTGGTCGATCTGCCACGCCCAGAGTCAGAAAATCTGAGCATTGAAGAGACACTGCATAAGATTTTTCAGCTCGATATTGTGGGTGACGAGGCACAAATTCGCGCCGCGATGTTGCATTTACTGCATCGAGAAGCGGTGCTGTTTCCAGAGTTAACCGATTATCTCTATGAGCAACGCATTATCTGCCATCGAGAATTGGTGATGGATTGGCTTGAGTTAGAAAACCAACGCGGACGGATACAGATTGACGATGTTGAAGTCTACGCAGGGCTACTGATGGATGTGGTGTTCGGCGCGCTGTTACCACGCAGTATTCAACATGCGGCAACGGGTCATGAGCTACGTGTTGCCCACATTAAAAAGCGTTTGCAGATTATTCTGGCGAGTATGAATGTTGCCTAAAACACGTTAGATCCTGCCGCTGCTAAGTCGTTGCATAACGTATCCCGAACACCTACTGCCAAGCGGTTACAAGTGCTCTTTTAGGAGTGATGTGACCGCTTTTTTGTGATAATCGAAACCGTCTCGAATGCCAATAAATGCCTAAGTAATCTGAATTTTAGACTCTTTCTTTTGCTAGCAGTGCGGGAATGGCAGATTTGTTGGTTCGGCTGATCTTCTGCATTAACGTTATGCTGGGAGTGCTCACCCCTTGTTCGGCAAGTTCATCTAACATCAATAGCCATAATTTGGCTGTCATCTCTGCATCGGCTAAGGCGCGGTGAAACGTGCCGTCGTTTTCAATCTGCTTAAAACGCACTAAATCACCCAGTTTATGAGTCGGCGCGTTGGGGATAAGGCGTCTTGCGATCAGCATTGAACAGGCAAATGGCCCCGGATAATGAGCGTCAATCCGCTCAAATTCAGCATCGAGAAAGCGTTTATCAAATGAGGCGTTATGCGCCACAAGCGGGCTATCGCCAATAAATTCGGCAAACTCTTGCATCACTTCCTTCGCGTCAGGAGCAAGCGAAAGCATGCTATTGGTAATGCCAGTAAATGAAGAAATGAATGAGCTAACGCGAAAGCCCGGATTCATCAACTGCTGAAAGCTGCCAACCTTAACCCCATCAACGAGTTTGACCGCGCCAATTTCAATCGCGCGATCGCCCATATTTGGGGAAAGTCCCGTGGTCTCAAAGTCGAGTACGACAACGGTATTAGCGGGTTGAAACATAGTCAGGTCCTAATGAAATAAGTAACCTGGCGAAGTATACGGAAATATTCTAGTAAGGTCAGTGGGGATGAGTTTGATTGGTTAACTCTATAGCAATTGGGTGGCTAAAAAGAGAAAAGCTGCTGACGGTGCAGCAGCTTTGAGTTTGTTTACTCGATTTCACGGTTCCAGCGTTTGTTCCACGCTGGGCGGTTAGTGTTGATTTTGTCCCAATCAAGGGTAACTGCGGTTTTCATGTACCCGCCAATTTGTTTTAGCTCTTCCTTCGTCTCTCCAGCGCCTTCAACTTTTGAGTTCACAGGAATGTAAGAGGCGTGCTCAAGAGCCAGTGTTTGCGCCTGTTCTGATAGCACCCAGTTGGCCAATTTCTGCGTTAGCTCCTGATTTTGGCTCTTGTTTACGACACACTGGGTGTAGAACAAGGTAACGGAGCCCTCTTTAGGGTTGGCGTAAGCCACATCAATGCCTTTGGCTTTCCATGCCGCAACCAGTGTTGGGGTTATCGGGAAGATGCCGGCTTCGTCGGTCTGAACCATCTCTGATAATTTGGATGAGCCTGCGATATAGACTTTGACATCTTTACCAACGGAATCTGGCCATGCTTTAAAGCCTGGGTTGACGTTATCTTCAGTACCATTGTGCAGACGGTTAAACATGAGGAAAGCATGTAAACCAAAGGTAGAGGATGGGAGCGATTGGAATATCAGCTTGCCTTTGTATTTAGGGTCGGCAAGATCGTTCCAAGACGTCGGTGCATCCCAGCCGTTCTCTTTAAACATTTTGGTGTTGTAGCCAAGGCCAGTGAGGCCAATGCTCACCGCGGTGGCCATGTCATCGTTAATATGTGCCGATGGGTAAAGTTGCTCTTTAATTTCAGGTTGAAGCTCGGTTTTTGTACATAGTCCCATGTTGATGGCGCGATACATCAGGCCATCATCAAGAAACATGAGGTTCATTTGTGGGTTTTCACGGCTAGCGCTAACCTTGGCGAGCACGTCAGATGAGGTGCCAGGAATCACCATGATCTTGACGTTATTGGCTTTTTCGAAAGGAGGGAACACATAGTCTTCATACATTTTTTGCATGGTGCCCCCGTTCATCCCAACGTATAGCGTTGTTTCCGCATAAGCGGATGCACTGCCGACCGCCATTAAGGTTCCGGCGAGCAAGGTGGTCGCGATAGCGTTGCGACAAAAGAGCGTTGAATAAGTCCATTTTTTCATGAGGTTCTCCTTGATGGTCATTTTGTCTGCATTCTTTGCTTAGAAGCGAGACACTCTAAATGGGGTAAGATCCGTTGACGTACTGCCATGCGCGACGAGATCGGCGAGTGCAGCGCCCGCTCCGGGGCCGATTTCGAAACCGCCACCGGAAAAGCCAAATCCATAATAAAGGCCAGCGTTTTTTTGGCTTTTGTCGATAACCGGGGTGTTATCGGGTAAGAAACCTTCCATGCCAGACCAGGTGCGCAGAATTTGCGTGTTTTTCATGGCAGGAATGAGCTCTAATAACCTTTTCATTAACGTCATCAAACTATCACTGGTCGCTCTTGAAGAGGCTTCTCCTACACCGACGCCATGTCCGCCACCGAAAACCACATTCCCGCGCGTGACTTGACGGCAATAGATATCGCCACCTTGCACGCCTAGGCAAGGATGGATGAAATAGGGGACAGGTTCGGTCACCGCCATCGCTGGGAAACCGTGGGTTAATGGAAAGGATTCTCCCAGCTGCGTTGCAATCTTGTTGCTCCATGCACCCGCTGAAATGATAAGCTGCTCAGCTTCGTAAATGCCTTTTTCCGTCGTGACGCGATAGCCAGAAGACAGTTTTTCTACCTGCTGAACCGGTTCACGTTCACATACGGTAGCACCAGCACGACGCGCTGCAGCGGCAAAGGCAGGGCTGACGATTCTTGGGTTAGCCTGCCCATCATGGGGAGACAGCGAACCACCGAGGACTCGACCGCTAAACCATGGGTAACGGCGGCGAATTTCATCGCCGGAGAGCATTTCAAGATCAAGCCCCATATCAAGCGACTCGTGGTAATAGTCGTTGAGGATCGTGAGTTCTTCGTCAGTGCGCGCCAATTTAAGATGACCGGTTACTGTGTATTCAAAGCGGCCACCGATGATATTTTCTGCATCGCGCCAAATATCGCGCGCTCTTATCGCTAAAGGAAGATGAGTAACAGGACGCCCCTGACAACGTACTCCTCCGAAATTGACGCCACTGGAGCGACTACCACAGGCGTCTCTTTCGATAAGAGTCACTTTCAGCCCTTTCTGACTCATAAACAGCGCCGCGGACGAGCCAACAATGCCACCACCAATAACGATGACATCTGATTTAGTGGTGTTCATCAGCGAACTCCTCTTCAACAATAATCGGGATAGGTTTAAGTGGACTTTGCGCACGAATACGCCCGACCGCATCACTGCTTTGGCGAGTCTCATAAGCGAGTAGTTCGCGAATGGCGGTGCCACAGACACGGCCCTGACAGCGCCCCATACCACTGCGGCAATGAGCTTTAAGCTGATTCATCTCTTGGCAATTTCTGTCACGAACCATAGTTCGAATATCACCTGCGGTGACATTCTCGCAGCGGCAAATCACGGTCTCATCAGGGACTTCTTGTGCCCATGTGGTCGGAAATGGAAAGGCCTGAGTGAGCCCATAAGAGAAGGTCGTAAAGTGGTTGAGTTGCTTATCAATGTTGCTGATGTCATGGGTTGAAACCGGCAAGTTGAGCTTTTGCAAAATCTGATTGGCCGCTTTTTCTCCACTGAGTTTCGCCGCATAAACCCCTGCTATGCCACAACCATCACCGGCCAAATAGAGATCAGGTACAGACGTTTGTTGGTCATCAAGCACGGGTAACCAATCACGATACTCTGCGTGATAGTGAAATTGGCAACCAAGCAAATCAGGGATTTGCGTTTCAGAGCGTAATCCATAGCCAAAGGCGACAGAATCGCATTCGAGATACTCACTTGCGTGAGTTTGCCCCTGTTTGTGCCAGAAAATGCCCGTGACTTTTTCATCACCCGCAGCCGAATCAAGCCGAGCGTTGTAGATAATTTTGACGCCGGCTCGTTTGAGCTCGGCAAGAAAATAGATGCCTTTATAAACCACTTTAGGTGCATGCAGCAGTTTAGTGGTCGCTTTACATTGATCCATAAAACCAGAGTAATCGAGGATGGCCTTGATATTGGCTCCTGCTTTTAGGTATTGCCACGCGAGCAAATAGAGCAATGGACCATTTCCTGCCAAGACAACACTTTGGCCTATAAGGCAGCCCTGATTTTTAAGCGCGATTTGGGCCGCGCCTAATGTGTAAATACCGGGGAGCGTCCAACCCTTAAACGGCAAAATTCGGTCTGTTGCGCCATTGGCAACGATCAGTGAATCCCACTCAATCTCTTGGTAACCGGGTTTATTTTGGTTAAAGAGATAGAGCGTTTTACCTACGGCATTCCACACCAGATGATTAGGCAAATAGGTCAATTGACCTGATATTGTTTGCCATTCAGTTAAGGTCTGCTCGGCTTCTTTAGCATCAAAACCGTAAAGCTGTTTTTTGGTGCGAGTAAAGTTGCTGGGCTGTTGGCGATAGATCTGGCCGCCCGAACGGTCATTTTCATCGATGACGATGGGGTGAATGCCTTTGGCTACCAACGTTTTCGCCGCTGCCATTCCGGCTGGGCCAGAACCAATAATCACGACGTTATGACTCATGAGCAAGTTCTCCTTGGATAACTGGCGAAGTCGAAAAAAGCTCCATGCCAGCTTGTAGAGGCGTTGAACAGGAACGAATCCGCTCGCCCTGTTTGTTCCAGACCCAGCACTCTTGACATGCGCCCATCAAACAAAAACCGCTGCGTGGCTGATGGCTAAACTCATTTTTTCTAAGAAAAGGGAATCGGGCTAAAATGGCGACCAAAATGGAGTCACCTTCAAATCCGGTCACCTCGTGCCCATCAAACAAGAATGCGATAGGGGATCGATCCAGCTCCTGAACGCGATGCATGATGATCGTGTTGCCCTCATGCCAATCCGTATTGTCCATAAATACCTCTTAATTTTTACCAATTAACAGACGATCCAATCCGTAGAAGCGGTCTATGACAAACATAAGAATTGCCGTGATCAGAATCATGACAGTCGAGACCGCAGCAATCATTGGGTCGATTGATTCAGTGGTGTACATATACATGCGCACCGGCAGTGTGATAGTGGATGGCGACGTAACGAATACCGACATGGTGACTTCATCAAAGCTATTGATAAAAGCCAGTGCCCAACCGCCAGCAATGCCGGGTAAAATGATAGGTAGGGTCACTTTAAAAAAGACGGTAAGTTTATTGGCACCTAATGATTGAGCTGCTTGTTCGGTTGCTCGGTCAAAGCCCATTAACGCAGTGAAAATTAGGCGCAGAACATAAGGCGTTACAACGACGATATGTGCAAGAAGTAGCCAGAATAGGGATCCATTCACCCCTAATAGGGTAAACATGCGCATCAACGCCACACCTAACACCAAATGAGGAATCAGCAAAGGCGAAAACAGCAAGGCACTGATGGAGTTTTTGCCCGGAAATTCATAACGAATCAGCGCCAATCCTGCTGGTATTGCGATAAGACACGATAAGGTGGCCGAACCTGCAGCTAGACCGAGGCTTAACCAAAAGGAGCTAATGAACTCATCGTGCTCAAGTAGCGTTTTAAACCAGCGTAATGACCAGTGCGTAGTGGGTAAGGTCAGTGTCGGCTCTGGGGTAAATGCAACCAAGCAGACGATCACTAAAGGTGCCAACATAAACGCCACCACCAAATAGTGGAAAAGGAGTGAAAAAGGACCATTTTTTCGCATGGTTAATCCTCCAACTTAGCTTTATAAGTGCGTTGCAGCAGACGGTTGAAATTGACGATGATCAGGACGTTTGCGAGTAAGAGAATCAAAGCTAATGCGGCTCCTGAAGGCCAGTTCAGCTCACTCAAATACTGGTCGTAAATGAGGGTGGCAACGACTTTGAAACGACGTCCACCCAGAATGCCCGGAATCACGAATGAGCTGGCACTTAACGCGAAGACGATCAGACACCCAGAGAGAATCCCCGGCGTCATTTGAGGTAATAGCACGCGATAGAAGGTTTTGAAGCGACTGGCATTTAACGACAGTGCTGCGTTTTCCACTTCGGGATCCATTTTTTGGATGGTGGTCCAAAGTGGGATCAACATGAACGGCATCATGACATGAACCAGAGCAATAATGACGGCTGTCTGTTGATAAAGCATCGTCACAGTTGGAATGCCGAAAAATTCAAGGCAGCGGTTGACTAAGCCGTTGTCGGCCAGCAATAAGCTCCAACCAAATGAACGAATAACGACGGAAATCAGCAGCGGCGAAAGAATCACGACCAGCATGATGGAGCGCCATACCCGATCCATACGGTTAAGAATCATGGCTTCTGGAATCGCGATAATGGCGCACAGGAGTGTGACTAAAAAGCTCACCCATACCGTGCGACCGAAGATTTCCCAATACCAAGAGTCACTAAAAATGTCGCTAAAGTTGGCGAAAGTGAATGTACCAGCGATGGCACCTAGGTTGGGGTCATAACGATTAAAAGAGAGCAATACAGTAATGACCAACGGTGTAATGATCATGATCAGAAAAATCATGGTGCCGATACTGCACAGAAACCAAGGCGTGATATGCGGCGACTTGGGGCTAAGGTTTTTAGCCGAGCTGGTGGTTAATGCGTTGTCTGCCATCATGCTGCAACCTCTTCGCTGCTGCGTTCTGAGGTCGGTAGTAAGCGGCAATCGCTATCGGCCCAGTCCAGTGATAATGGCGCTCCGAGCATCAGCCCGTTGGGCGTATTTTGTGACGACATTACTTCTAGACGACCGACTGGTGTATCGATTAAGTACATCCAGTGGCTGCCCATGAAAAACTGTTCTGCCAGTGTTCCCTCAAGGCGTCCTTGACCCAAGGGGACGATGTGTAACGACTCTGGTCGTAAGCTTAAAATCACTTTTGAATTGGCCACAAAATGAAATTTTCGATTTAATTCAAGTTTGATTTGGTTCGTGATGGACAATGTTGTGGCTGAATTGGTTACCTGGGTTATGGTGCTTTTAATCAGGTTTGAATGACCGACAAACGATGAAACAAAGGTGTTTTTAGGGAACTGATACAGTTTTTGCGGGGTATCGGTTTGGACGATCACGCCATCTTGCATCACCACAACGCGATCGCTTATCGACATCGCTTCATTTTGATCGTGGGTCACCATTAATGTTGTGGTGCCAAAGGAGGATTGGATGCGGCGCAGTTCGTATTGCATCTCTTCACGAAGTTTTGCATCGAGATTCGATAAAGGTTCATCGAGCAGCAATATGTCGGGGTTAATCACTAACGCACGCGCGAGAGCGACACGTTGCCGTTGCCCACCAGAAAGATGCCGCGGATAGCGATCTTTGTACTGTTCTAAGTGAACATGCTTGAGGATTTTTTCAGTACGTTCGCGCTGCTCGGTACTCGACACTTTACGCATCTGCAGACCAAACATCACATTCTCTGCCACCGTCATATGAGGAAAGAGCGCATAGGATTGAAATACAATACCTAAGCCTCTTTCGTTGGGGGGCGTTTGGGTAATGTTGCGATCCTTTAGCATGATAGCGCCATGGGTGACGTCCACGAACCCCGCAATCATTTGTAGCGTAGTGGTTTTACCGCAACCCGATGGGCCAAGCAGAGAGATGAATTCCCCTTGTTCGATCGACAGATTGATATTTTTTATTACTTGCCGACCACTGTAGTTCTTACACAGATTCGAGAGTGACAAAAATGCCATAACAGTGCCTCCGTTCAGGAACATGTTTCGGTGTTGAGCATGTTCTTCTACTTTTCCTTGTGATAAGAAAATTGCACTATCTATGCCATGGGTGGCTACTTTTTCCACTGAACGAAATTTTTATACAAATAATTCCGATAAGCGGAATAAAAGTTGCAAATAAGAATAGGTAAATCCGTTAGGTGGTTTTGCTCTCTAATGGGGATGGACTAGAATAAAAGCAGCTGCACAATTATGAAATGGCATGCACCACTTCTGAACATTTCTTGTGCAAAGGATGATTTCGCTACCGTGCAGAAAAGGAGTTCACTTGGAATCACTCAGCAGTACCGCTCGTCTCTTTAAGGTTATTCGTTTGTTAGCTCAACATCATCAAACCGGTATGCGGATTACCGACATTGTGGCGGAGACAGAAATGACGCCAGCCTCGGTTCATCGCATATTAAAATCATTAGTCGATGAGAAAGTCGTGGTACAAGAAAACGATAAACGCTACTCACTCGGGTTGGAATTATTCTCTTTGGCGGCGCAGGCAGGGCATTCATCGGGCTTAAGGGAGCTCGCTAAACCGGTGTTACTGCGTTTGGGTGCGCGCTTAAACGATACGGTATTTCTGTTAGTGCGTAATGGCTATGACGCTATTTGTTTGGATAGGTTTGAAGGTCCATTTCCCATTCAAACCTTCACCGGTGATGTAGGTGGTCGCGTCGCACTAGGCGTTGGTCAAGGCTCGATGGCTATCTTGGCTTTTATGCAACGAGCAGAGCAAGAAGAGATACTGCAGCACAATTTGGGGCGTTTAAAAGAGTACAAAATGTACGACGAAGTCGAAATCCGCTCTGAAATCTCCAAGGTAAAAGAGCAGGGGTATTGCGCGAAAAACAGTGGCTTAATTGAAGGCATGGCTGGGTTAGCCGTACCTGTATTTGATTGTAACGGTAAGATTGTGGCTGCTTTGAGTATTGGTACGTTGGCTGTTCGGTTAACGCCAGAGCGGCTACCGATTATTGTGGAATTGATGAAGCAAGAAGCGCAAAAGCTCAGTGAACAGATAAATCCATTTGATCCGAGTTTAAGTCGGCCACGTTTATAGAATGTCTCACTGCTATCAAATGAATCATTGAGTTAGACTCTTTGGCTTATGTCTTATATAAAAACGAATCGGCCAGTTGTCGATTCGTTTAAGTGAAATGATTCGTTTAAGTGAAATTTTTAAAAAAAAATCAGGGTGTTATTCGAACACAATCCCTTGCGCTAATGGCAGGTCACCGCCGTAGTTAATGGTATTGGTAGAACGGCGCATGTAATTTTTCCATGCATCTGAACCAGACTCTCTGCCGCCGCCGGTCTCTTTTTCACCGCCAAATGCACCACCAATTTCTGCCCCAGACGTGCCGATGTTGACGTTGGCTAAACCACAATCTGAACCTTCTGGAGAGAGGAAGAGTTCGGCTTCTTTTAGGCTCTCGGTGAAAATGGCCGAAGAGAGACCTTGCGGAACATTATTTTGAATCTCAATTGCCTGCTCAATGGTGTCGTAACTCATTAGATAGAGGATAGGCGCAAACGTCTCTTGTTGGACAATCTCAGCATCTGCTTCGATATCCACGATGCAAGGCGCGACATAGAAACCGCCTTGCGGCACATTATTCGTTATCCGCTCACCGCCAATAAGCCGCTTTCCACCTTGCTGCTCAGCTGAATGTAAGGCATTTTGCATCGTCGCATAACTGAGCTCATCAACTAGAGGGCCAACGAGAACATGCTCTTTACGGGGATCACCAATACGCAAGGATTGGTAAGCGTGGATAAGTTTCTGTGCTAACGCCTCTTTGACTGAATGGTGGGCAATGACACGGCGCAGCGATGTACAACGCTGTCCGGCCGTTCCCACTGCGGCAAAAACAATGGCTCTTAATGCCAAATCGAGATCCGCATGTTGTGACACAATCATGGCATTGTTACCGCCAAGTTCGAGAAGAGAACGTCCTAAACGAGCGCCAACCATCTCACCAACACTTTTGCCCATTCGCGTTGAACCGGTCGCTGACACTAGCGGATAGCGTTTATCCTGACTCATCGCCATACCAATTGCTGCATCGCCAATGATGACACTAACAATGTCTTTGGGAACATGAGGCATCTCGTCTAAAGCACGATTGACAATGGTTTGAATGGCGAGTGCACACAGCGGTGTTTTTTCAGATGGCTTCCATACAATCGCATCGCCACACACCAAACCCAGCATAGCGTTCCAAGACCAAACCGCCATGGGAAAGTTGTAAGCTGAAATCACTGCAACAGGACCGAGAGGATGCCACTGTTCCATCATGCGATGACCAGGACGTTCACTGGCAATGGTCAAACCGTGTAACTGGCGTGAAAGGCCGACTGCAAAATCGCACACATCAATCCATTCTTGTACTTCACCTAGGGCTTCTGGAAGTATTTTCCCAGCTTCTAAGGTGATGACTTGTGCAAGCTGATGTTTATATTGGCGTGCCAGCTCACCAATACGTCGGACAAACTGACCTCGAATAGGGGCTGGAGTCGTGCGCCACTGGTTAAATGCAGCGATTGAACGCTCAGTTTGTGCATCGAGTTGCTCAGGTGTTGCTAGGTTAAACTGGGCGGTTTGCATGCCGTCTATCGGGCTATAACCGCAGTGAGTGTTACCTTGTCCCTGTTGGCTCTGAGTGCCACTGACCACCGAGGCAAACAGCTCGTTATGACGAAAAGTATTGAGGCCTAGTTCATCGAGAAATTCCATGTTCATTGCCAAATCCTTGTTTCTAGTTCAACGTATTAACCTCATCCTAAAAGTTACCTAGCCATAGGTAAAATACGGAATATCTGCAAGGGGTATAGTTTTTTCCTATGTGAATGCACCATCACAGGGTATGGTGGGTAATAGGTGAATTTGATGTTTGGCTTAAGAGGAAACACGGATGTTTCGGTCGTTAAAATATTTTGTCGCCGTATTTGAAGAATTGAGTTTTAGCGGGGCGTCTAAGCGTTGCTTTATTTCTCAGCCATCCATATCAGCAGCGATTGCGCAGCTAGAAAGTGAATTGGCATGTCAGTTGTTTGTGCGTCACCCCAAAGGTGTGAGTCCAACGCCTGAAGGTGGAAGGCTTTATCCTAAGGCCAAAGAGTTGCTTTTGGGAGTTGGGGAGCTTAAGTCATTACTGATTGAATCTTATCAACAGCGAGAGCTTAAGCTAGCGTTAAGTCCGTTTTTAGGCAGTGAGCGCGTCAGTAATATCGTTAAGGGGCTACTGGATAAAATCCCGAATCTGGAATTGACGTTGGTGGACGTTAATGATGCAGCGGATGCGCGCTTGATCACCAAAAATCAGTGTCATGACAATGAGATATTTCATCCACTTTGGTCAGACAGTTACGTATTAGCGATGCCAAAAGATCATCCGCTAAGCCATCGAATGGATATTCCGCTGATCGCGCTAAACAATATTCCGTTTATTAGCCGTCAGCCTTGCGATATCGACGATGCGTGGCGTTACGCAATCCAAGATCGAGGCATGGCGCTGAATATTCGAGCTACGGTGAGAACCGAAGAGTACGCCTTAGATCTGGTCAGTGCAGGTTTAGGGGTATCGGTCGTGCCCTCTTACACAGTAGAACGAAGGACGGATGTGATTGTGAAACCGCTAGCAGATATTCAATTGACGCGCGTCATTGGTCTAGCGGTAGAACGCGACCATGGCTTACCTGCTGATATTCATGCTTTTTTCCAATTCTGCTAGGCAGTTAGGAATAAACAGCGGCAATGATTGAGAAACACGATGAATACGGTAGACTCAAGCATTATTTAAATCATGAGAGGCTTAGATTGTGGCGTATCCATCTTTTTCCGATATTTTGCAAAGTGGCGATGACCGTCAGTGGGTGGCGATGTGTAATGGCGAAAACTACTATTCAGAAGAGGAAACTTTAGTAGCGCTGCGCGCCCGTGCTCGTGATTTATTAGACGATTTTCACCAGTTACGCCGTCGAGAAGGCGAGGCACGTAATGCAATCATTCGTGAATTGTTTGGACAAGTGGGCGAACGTTTTCATATCAGTGGCCGCTTTGCGTGTGACTATGGGCACAATATTCGGGTAGGGGAAAACTTCTACATGAATACGGATGGGGTGATTTTGGATTGTGCGCCTGTGACTATTGGGGACAACTGTTTGATTGGTCCACAAGTTGGCATTTATACCGCTGGGCATCCGCTGGATTTAACGCTGCGTAAATCGGTTGAGTTTGCCAAACCGATTACCATAGGCGACGAGTGCTGGATTGGCGGTCACGCAACGATTAACCCTGGGGTCACATTGGGTAACAATGTGGTGGTCGCTTCGGGTAGTGTGGTCACCAAAAGCTTTGGCGATAATGTGGTTATTGGCGGTAACCCAGCGAAAATATTGCGCCATTTAGCGGTTGAAGCGTAATTCAAAGGCCAACGTTTAGATAAAAAAGCGTAAACTTAACCACGTAAATGACGTGCTTTTTTACGCTTTTTTTACGCGCCAATAAAATACCGGTTTGATAGAGTAGCGCCACTGATGAAAATGATGACGATCACCATGACACCAAGAACGATGGGTCAACGTATGCTCTTTACGGCAGTTGTCGTGCTTACTGCATTGGTTTGCAGTTATTGGCTCGATCTTGCTTTAGAGTCTGCGGTGGCGGTGTTATTGCTATTAGAACTTGCGGTGGTGCTGGTCGCTTTTTACTGTGAAGGTAAATACGCTTATATAGCGGCTATTATCGGGGCTGTCTGTTTCAACTTCTTGTTTACGATACCGCGTTATTCTTTGGTCATGTGGCGACAAGATGACATTATTAATCTCCTGATGTTCATTGTGGTGGCCTTATTGACTAGTCGTTTAGCTGAGCGGTACAAACGCCAGCAAGACGCGTTGAAACAAGCGCAGTTACGCAATCAGATATTATTATCTGTCTCTCACGATTTGCGCACTCCTTTGGCTACCATTATTGGCACGTTAAGTACTTTAAAAGAGTATCAAGCGTTGCTCTCGAAAGTGGAAACCGATGAGTTGCTCGACAGTGCCACGCAAGAGAGTCATCGTCTTCATCAGTACATTGAAAACCTGTTGCAAGCGACCAAGCTGCAGCATGGTGCTTTGAAAGTGAATAAAGAAGAAGAGTCGCTGCTGCAGGTTGTCTCCCTCGTGTTATCACGCTTAGGTGAGCGAGCTTCGCGCGTGGTGATTGAGGCAAAGCAGCCGCTACCGACCTTGTCGCTTAGCTCAAGTTTGATTGCTCAGGCGCTATTTAATGTGGTGGATAATGCGCTACGTTATTCGCCCCTAGACACGCAAGTGACGTTGCATCTCTATTCGCAACAGAATTCCGTGGTTCTTGATGTACAAGACCAAGGAATTGGCTTCTCTGTAGAGCAAGCTGAGCAGATGTTTGAGCTGTTTTATTCGCAAAAAGGACTCAAGCATAACGACAGTGGCACTGGGTTAGGGCTGGCTGTTGCGCGCGGCTTGATTGCCGCACATCAAGGCACCATTGAGGCGATTGCTCAACCCGAGGGCAGTGTATTTCGTATTACCTTACCGATGACATCGGGAGAACCCCATTGTGGCGCATAAAATTTTAGTCGTAGATGATGAGCTGCAAATACATACCTTTATTCGTATCTCGCTGGTGGCAGAGGGACTGGAATATTGTGGCGCTCATTCCATCGCCGAAGCGCTGGACGTGCTTAAACAAGGCGGTATCGATGCGGTGGTGCTCGATTTAGGTCTGCCAGATGGTGATGGTATTCGCTTGTTAGAGTACCTAAGAAGCCAGAGCCGGACTCCGGTTTTGATCCTAACTGCTCGTGATGAAGAGGATGAAAAAATACGTTTGCTGGAAGCAGGGGCAAACGACTATTTGAGTAAGCCTTTTGGTATCAGAGAGTTAATGGTTCGAATTAAGGTCTTGTTGCGTGATTTGGTGGATGAGACGAGTGTGTCTGATGAATTGTCCTGCGGGCGAATTCGTTTGCTGCAAAGCAGTCATCAGCTATGGCTTGACGATCAGGAGCTGGCATTAACCAAGAAGGAATTCGCCTTTTTATGTATGTTAGCGAAGCATCCCAACAAACTGATCAAACAAACTGAACTGTTGCAAACCATTTGGGGTGCGACTCATACCGAAGATACTCACTACTTACGAGTGTTGGTTAGCCAATTGCGGCGCAAGTTACACGACAGTGTCGATGAACAGCGACTGCTCAAAACAGAACCAGGCTTAGGCTATCGGCTGCTTACCCAAGCGTTAACTGAACAGTAATCTTTCAGCAAATCATGAACATTCACTCATACTTACGCTCTCACTCTAGGGTGGGAACCGTGCTGCATCTTTGTAGCTTTCTGATCATCATTTACAGCTTAACCATGTTAGTGCCAATGGGCGTTGCTTGGCTGTATCGCGATGGTTATATCACGCCTTTCTTCCTCACGTTTGCGGTCTCGCTGCTGATTGGTTTAGCTGGCTGGAAACTCACCAATAAAAGCGAAGATAAGTATTTGCAAAAACGTGATGGCTTTATGGTGGCCTGTCTCTTCTGGCTGATTTTCTCCATCATGAGTGCGATGCCATTTTATCTCGACCGCCGTCTCGACCTCTCTTTTACCGATGCGTTGTTTGAAGGTGTCTCTGGTATCACTACGACAGGGGCGTCGGTGTTATCGAATATTGATAGTTTGCCTCAGTCGATACTGTTTTTTCGTGCTCAGCTCAATTTCCTTGGTGGTCTTGGGATTATCGTCTTAGCCGTTGCCATCATGCCTTTTCTAGGGATTGGTGGTGCAAGGCTTTATCAATCTGAAATGCCGGGGCCGATGAAAGAGGAGAAACTCACACCGCGTTTGGCCGATACGGCACGCAGCATGTGGGGCTTGTACAGTTTGCTTGCGGTAGTTACGACCTTGGCTTACTACTGGGCGGGTATGAACTGGTTTGATGCGATTTGTCATAGCCTATCAACGGTTTCGCTTGGCGGCTTTTCTACGCATGGCGATAGTTTGGGGTATTACCACAGTTCAGCGATAGAGTTGGTCGGTGGGGTCTTTTCTATCTTCGCGGCAGTCAATTTCTCGCTTTACTATGTGGCGATCATCAAGCGCAGTTTTAAACCGATTTGGAGCAATTCCGAGTTCAAATTCATGATGCTGATTATGAGTATCGTGGTGTTGATTACGTGGTTAGAGCTGGTTCGCACACACACCTTTGGTTTATCGGATGCCTTTGTTCATGGCTTTTTCCAAGCGGTTTCCGTGATGACCGATAACGGGTTAGGTGCAGCGGGATTTCCTCAGTGGCCCGATGCGGTGGTATTGCTGCTCATGGGAGCCAGCTTTTTTGGTGGCTGTTTTGGGTCAACCTGTGGTGGGATCAAAGCAATGCGCTTTTTGCTGCTGTTTCGTCAAGGTCGAACGGAAATCAACCAACTGGTTCGCCCTAATGCACTGTTAACCACGAAAATCGCCGGAGAGAAAGTCAATGATCGAGTGATGCGTTCAGTGTGGGGACTGTTCTTTTTGTGGATCTTTTTCACCTGTTTCTTTATTTGGGGATTGGTCGCCATTGGTCACGATTTTAAAACAGCTTACGGCACGGTAGCGGCATGTATTAACAACATGGGATTAGGGTGGGGTGAAACGGCGTCAGGGTTTGCTCCGTTAAAAGATCCCGCTAAGTGGTTAATGTGCTTAGCCATGATCTTTGGTCGGTTGGAAATTTTCCCAGTCCTTATCATCTTTTCTAAGGCATTTTGGCGCTATTAACTCAGTGTCGGTTTGCTATACCAGTAGTTTGTAAACCAAGAGTTTGTAAGTTTACGATTCTCACGATAACGGCCACGTCGCTATGATGCTCATCAAACGACGAATCCTTTACTAACGACGTCAGTAAGTTAGAAGGTAGACCCGCAAAGGGTTGGCTATTTATCAGTGAGCAAAATAATCAATATGGGCAACAAAGAGTGCTAAGCCACTGAGTTAAGTAAAGCGGAGCTAAGAGGAGTCTTAGCTCCGTTTTTTTGTCTGAAATATGGCATAACCATTGCCTTAGTGAATATGGGATAGTCTCTATCATAACCGCCAATTTTGCTGCCAACGATGAAGCGAAAGTTAGGTCTACTTTTAGCGAATTGACGATTGAAACTTGAGCTCAACGCGGTAATCTGAAGCCAATCTGCCAGTGAAAGAGCAGAGTAATAGCACAGATTTACATAACACAAAAACAAGGAAGAAATGATGCGCATGAGAACGGGCGACGGCAAGTTTTACGCTTGGGGATTAGGATTGGGCACTTTAGTGGGATGGGGAATGGGCAATATGGCCTTAGGCCTTATCTTTGGTACTTTGATTGGTATCGGTATCGATCAAATAAAAGCGATGAAAATACGCTAAGCTGATTAAGATGTTTCAATCTCAAAAGATTAAGGAGATCTTATGGTGGATGTGGTGCATATGATATTTGCGCAAGATAACCAAGTGTTACTGGGTTATCGAGAGAACACCCGTCGTCTTAGTAATCTGTGGGGGCTTCCCTCTGGCAGGGTTGAAGCCGATGAATCTCCCACCCAAGCAGCGATTCGCGAAGCACAAGAGGAGGTCGGTGTGAAAGTGACCTCGTTATCGTTGATTTGCGATATTTTTGATGAAAATGAAGGCATATGTCATTACGTGTTCTATTGCCATGAATGGCAAGGTCAATTGCGTAATGCCGAGCCGCACTTGTGTAGAGAAATCCGATGGTATCCAGCCAAAGCATTACCCAGTAACTGTACCAGCGTGACCTATCCTGCCATAAACCATTTCGTTGAGTTGCTAAGTACGTTAACTCACTGAAACGATCATACTCATCACGCCATTGTCATTTTGTCGACGATTCTCGCTCAACCCATTTGGGCGAGAGTTGACAAACTCTTTAAGTAAATCAGACAGCTCCTTTTAATTAGGCCACTATACTTTGCATTAAGATCACTTTTTCAATGACGATTAAGGATACAAGCATGCAAAAAATAATTGCCAGCTCTGTTGCACTCATGCTGTGTATGAATCTCACCGCTTGCGGCACCATTATGCACCCAGAACGAAAAGGGCAGGTTGATGGCCGAATTGATGTGGGAATCGCGGCACTCGATGCGATTGGGTTGCTGTTTTTCTTTATCCCCGGCGTTGTCGCTTTTGCGGTAGATTTTTCTAACGGCACGATTTATTTACCCGGTGGGCATAGTGCGCATCTAAGCTCCGATCAAATGAAAACCATCGCGGCTAATGGGCAAGTGGATTTATCTGAGTTAAGTCATGTTGCTTCTGCCTACGTACCACAAGCAAAGAACGTCCAAGATTACCAAGTAGAACCTGTGGCAAATTCACAACAATTGGCCATGCTATTTGAACAACAAAACAGCCTCTTTGCTGCCCGTTAATATTCCCCATTCTTTCCTTTCTTTTAGTTAGGCTTTTTGGCAACAAGAAGCCTAGCCCAGATCATTCTCTTTTTACCTTATCTATAAGCAAACTATTGCAGTGCATTATTCGGTCAAATTTGTATTAGCAGTAGGAATTATGTACATGTGTGGCCTTGTGGGTATTTTCTCATTAGATGATAAATGACGATTTTGCACAGAATTTGAAATCAGATTGTGATGGGTGAGTTTTATTCGATTTTGTAGTGGCAATATCGCTATGTATCTACTATATGCGAGAAAAATAGGACTATAGGTGACGTTTTAGGCGTCTCATCATTGGGAATATTCACATTGATTAATTCACTCATCTGGTGATAATTCTCAACTAAAAAGAAAATGCCGATAATGAACGCTAGTCATTAACGCATAATTATGGGCATAATGCGCATACACAATAGTTGAGAGATGTGTTTCATATAGGGAAGGATGAGTGGTCGCTTTATTTGCCAAGTGCAGTTTAGGAGCGTTGGCTGTATTGCTGATTGCGTTGTTGTCCAAGAGTAAGAGTTTCTATATTTCAGGTTTGGTGCCGCTGTTTTCTACCTTCGCATTGATTGCTCACTACATTGTGGGTTCTGAGCGGACGATGGACGAGTTAAGGGCAACCGTCTTATTTGGACTCTATTCTCTGCTTCCTTACGCGGCGTATTTAGTCGCGGTTTATTATTTTAGCTATCGCTACAACTTAATGTGGACGTTGACCTTAGCAACGTTAGTGTGGGTTGCCTTTGCGGCGCTACTTTTGGTTGGTTGGACTAAATGGCACGCGGTGGCCCTATAACATTTTTTCGTGTACCGAATGCGGTGCATCTTTCTGCCGATAGAAATAAGGATATTTCAATGCATAAGGTGTTTGTCTTTGGGACATTAAAAGAAGGTTTCCCTAACTTCGCCACCAATAAAGGTGTTCGTTATCCTGGAGATTTTCAAACCAAAAATCGTTATCCATTGTATTTAGTGGGCGATCGCTACTCCCCTTGGTTGATTCTCAATCGTGGTTATGGTCATCAAGTTCAAGGGCAAGTGTTCTTGGTTAATGATGATGTGTTGCGTCAGATGGATATGCTAGAGCGTATCCATGCAGCTGATGGCTATCGCCGTGTCGAGCTGACCGTTGTTGATAAAGCCACGGGTGAAGAAATTGACGTTTTTGCCTATGGAAAACCGCTCGATCAGCTTTATGGTGCTCGCATTCAGCAGGAAGTCCCCGGCGATTATACTTTGGCACATTCTGCTTTGTACCGCTCTCGCCAAGCGGTGGCTTAACGTTTTTATTCGCACTTACATTTTACGCACTCGGTCATTGTATGTCCGGGTGCGTTTTGCTTTCTCTGGCCTTTTCGAGTTGGTGGTGGATTATTTTCAAGCAGGTAACCTATTTAAGCAAATGCTTGTGGAATCAATACACAACTAGGGGTATGGTGCTTCTCTACAGGTGAGTTTTGCTTTGTGATTATCAGTATTGTAGCGATGCTGTTAATCGAACGACGCTGTACTCAATTCAATGTTTCCCGAACAAGAGATAGGAGTCCTTAAGTGGGTAACTTATTTACGCAAATTCCCCATTCGTTGCCTAACGAAGTGTTTCAAGATTTGATCAGTACCAAACATGTGCGCATTGAACGAATTCTCTCTCGTGGCCAAATGTCACCAGAAGAGGGATGGTATGACCAAAATGAACATGAATGGGTTTTGGTATTAGAGGGGTATGGTGTCATAGAGTTTGAAGATGGCCGCCAAGTGACATTGAAAGCGGGCGATTACTTGCAGATTCGTGCCCATGAAAAGCACCGAGTAGTAGAAAGTGACACTGAGCAGGTCACCGTCTGGTTGGCGGTGTTCTACCGATAATTTCAGCGGTCAGAGACACTGGCGCATGCTAACACGCGCCAATGTCGTCATCATCTTTCGTAGGCCAGCTGAGTGAGCATGGTTTCAAAGGTGACGGGTTTACTAAACAGATAGCCTTGAATAAAGTCCACATCACTTGCACGTAGCAGTGCTAATTGATCTGCGTATTCCACGCCTTCGGCGATGACTTTACTGTGAATGGTATGCGCCATTTTCGTCACTGCAGAGACAATGCTTTGATCTTTTTCATCAGTACAGATGTCGTCGACATACGATTTATCGATTTTAATGAAATCGACACTTAAGTTCTTCAATACTGAAATGGATGAGAATCCAGTACCAAAGTCGTCGACGGAAATCATAATCCCCATCTCTTTCACGCGCTTAATTACGTCGCTGAGTTTACCCAAGTTGGAAATCATTGCCGTCTCGGTAATTTCCAAGTGGACGTTGCGCGTAATAATCGCGTATTGATGAATCAAGAAATCGAGATAATCAATAAATTCATCGTTCTCAAACTCGATGGCTGATACGTTAATCGAAATAGCAATCTCAGGATAACGCTGATTGACTCGGTTGAGTGCGACAAGCGACATCTTCATAATTAATTTGCCTAAATCGGTAATTAAACCGTTCTCTTCGGCAATCGAAATAAATTCATCAGGAGCAATCGGTTCTCCAGCCACTTTCCAGCGAACTAATGCTTCAAATGCATGAATACGTTGCGAACGAATATCGACGATTGGCTGATAGTTCATAAAGAAATCTTGATTATCCAGTGCCTTAAGCATTTCGACACGAAGATATTCTTTACGTTCGTATTTATCTTGAATGTCTTGGTCAAAAGCACGAATACGAATGTGATTTCTTTTGCCATCATTCATTGCTAGTTGGGCATTTTTAATCGCTTTTAACACATGCATCGGTTGATGGCATTCGTAATACCCAATATGGAAAGAGAGTGTGACACGAATATTATGATGTTGAATTGGCTCAGCCAGTTTTTCTTTTACTAAATCAATATATTCGTTAACCGCATAGCCCGATTGAGTCGAAAGATAAATAATAAATTCGTCGTTGCCCCAACGCGCAGACACCGACCCGTAGTATTTATCGATATTGGTTAGGCGTTGTCCCACTTTTGTCAGTACTAGGTCGCCAAATTCGTGCCCATAATTATCATTGATAATATGAAACGCTTCGAGATTAATATGAATAAAGGTATCGATAGTTGGGGTGGTATCGATTTGATCTTGAACCAATTCCACCTTAGTGGTGAAACTATTACGGTTATAAAGACCCGTGAGCATATCTCGTTGTTCTAGCGTCAAAATGGTGGCAGTACGCGTTTGCACTTCGCTTTCTAGATTGGCAACGAGGTTTTCTACATGCAGTTGGCTGCGAATCGACTTGATAATGAAAGTCGAGCTACGAACGGCACTTAAACACAGGGCAATAGCGTAACCAATCCCCATCAGACCAATTGCCTTCTCATCTTTGCCCATGCTCATTAACACCAAACAAAACGGAATGACGGTGATAGTGGTGAAAGCAATTGATGAGCGTAAATCAGCCGAGAGTAGGCTGGCACTGCCACCGGACATACCACAGAAGATGATCAGCGCGACCATCTCTTGTTTGATGGTAAAGTCTTGGTGGAATAAATAGGGATAGCTCGCCCAAACAATGCCAGCGAATATCACACCTGCAAAGTGAAAGTCGAGTTTATGTGGGTTGTTTGGTGAGATTCCGTAGTGGAAAAAAAGTCGTAACGCAGACACACCATAGATGCAAAACATCCAGATGAGTTTGTCTGTACTGAGGCCATCATAGATACCACTAAACACCAAAATGGTAGAGATACCAATGTTTACGGAAACCAAAAACGGCAAGTTTGCTGAAAACACTTTCAGACGTTCAGTCTTGTACATTAAACAACCTACAGAACCAATATTACTTATTTAAAATAGAGTAAATAAAAACAACAACATATCAGCAAATAGCCTTAAGCTTTCTGAACCCCATTCCATAACTTGAATGAAAGTAGGCTGAATCATGAACTTTCGGACGATTAGACCAATGTAAATCAGTTATGTTGCAATAAATGTTTTAAATGAATAACAAAATTGCTTTTTAATAAATAAAAAGTAAATTAAACAATGCGATAAAAATAATGGTTATAAATAACTCAATGATCTAAAACGCAATTAATGCTGTGCTTAGGCTACTGAAAACGTCAAAAAGTGAAGCACTTCGCAGTGTTCACCGATAATTGGGCTAAAAATGCGCATTTAAGCAAAAGCTGATGCGAACTTTACCACTATATAGGTAGTAAATGAAAGATGAAGTTGGTCGCATTGCAGCCAAATACATTTAATAAAAGTGTAACAATGTCGGCCAATAGAAGAAACGATTTTTGGGATCGAACCCCAAAAAAAAAGGGAAGCTTAGCTTCCCTTACTATTTTGATGTATCAAATAAAACTCAATAAATGCTGTTTTACTGCATCGGTTGCAAATGAATTATCGACGCTGGTTTTATAAATCGCCGCGTAATCTTCAGCGGTTAATGAAAATTGCTCACAAACTTTACGAACTTCATCCGTCATTGTCGTGTTAGAAACCGTACGATTGTCGGTATTGATGGTAATAAGCACGTTGTCTTTATAAAACGCTTTAATCGGGTGATTCTTAAGATGATCAACCGCTTTTGTTTGCACATTACTGCTTGGACAGGTTTCCAATGTGACAGAGTCTTGCTTCACAAGCTGATACGCGTCCGCATGACCTTTAATGTGGATGCCATGGCCGATGCGCTCTGCACCAAGTAGGCTCACTGCATCGTAGACATTTTGCCCGCAGCCTTGCTCACCAGCATGAATGGTGACTCGATAGCCTTTTTCGATGGCATATTGAGCATAGGGGATGAACTCATGACAAAAGCCATCCGCTTCCCCACCTGCGAGGTCGAAAGCGACCACACCGTTATTCAGATAGGCAGCACCTGCGTCAAGAACCGATTTGATGGTCTCTTTAGGCATGTGGCGCAAAATAGAGAGAATGTAATTGCCTTTAATGTCATACATCGCTTCCGCACGTTTCATCCCTTTAACGGCGCTACGGATCACTTGATCGAGAGTTAGCCCCTTATTGAGGTGCAGCATCGGGCCGTAACGCATTTCAAGGTATTTGACATTTTCTTTGGCTGCGTCTTCAAATACTTCAAAAGAGATTCGTTCAATAGCTTCTTCAGTTTGCATGACAGACAGTGGCAATTCGAAACGCAGCAGGTATTCACCCAGGTTTTGACAGGTTTCCGGCGCAATCATCAATGAACGGATGGTCTCAATATCGTCACTTGGTAGCGTGATATTTTGTTCGCGAGCCAATTCAATGATGGTTTCTGGACGTACGCTACCGTCGAGATGACAGTGGAGATCGATCTTGGGAAGGTTATGATAGTTCATCAGTCTCTACCTTTATAAAATGGGGACATAAAGTTACAGACTTCATAATCAAGAGTTGAGGCTCTTGGTAGAAACTCCCAAACCTTATTATTGGGATTATACGAAGTAAATTTGCGCGAGCTTATCATTATGGCGAATGAGTTACAACTGATCGCCCAGTTCTAGTGGTGCAAGGTGGCTTACGAATTGGGATTTCTTCTTTCTCATCTCGCTGATAAGGATGTAAATAACCATTGATATTTGTCTCAAGGCAGCGACAGCGGCGCAATTTAACCCGTTGTGAAAAGAATTTCACTTTTTTTAAAGAGAAAAATTGTGTCTACTCGCGAGTCATCGTGCAGTAATGATTTTGATTTAAAACAATAAATCTTTGTCGATGAGGTATTAGATTTTTCCTTTTTATTTGATTAGGATATCTACTCTAAATTAAAACAACTCATTCATTTGTCAGGTGAATGCTGGGATTGGTCATTACGTAACGGATACCGATTCCTTCAAGTGATAATCATAAAGGCTACAAAATATGTTCTCAGGTGTGGTGCAATCGTTAGGTAAGATCGTAACTTGTGTTCGACAGACGTCGCATATGGAAGTGACATTACGCTGTCATCACGATTTCTATCTACCCATCCACGAAGGTCAATGGGTGTGTGTGGATGGTGTGCGTTTTGCGGTGACTGAACGTAAAGGGAACGATCTTTTAGGCTTGCAATCTGAACTCGCGCAATGTGCAAATACCGCCTTAGCTGCGGCGCAATCCGGTTCGTTTGTGAACCTGACTTGTAGTATCAATGAGCCTGTAGATTGTGATGGTCATCGCTTGACGGGTAACATTGATTTTCAGGCAGAGATTTGCACTATTGATGTGTCAGGGGGCCAGCGAACTTATCAACTCTCTTTCCCAACTGAATGGCAACGCTATTTGGTGGTGGGTAGCCGAGTTGCTCTAAATGGCGCAAGTGTCTCTATTGTTAGTGTTGATACCAACCAAAGTTTGTTTACCGTCGTTCTCAGTGACGAAGTCTGTCGTATGAGTATTTTCGAGCAAAAATTTGCTGGCGATTGGCTTAACATCGAGATTGAACGTGGCACGCAGAAAGTGATCGAAACACTGCGTAGCACACTCAGCGATACATTAGGTGAGCTTTATCCGACGCTTGATCGCTTGTTGGCACTGCAAGGTATTGATTTTGACTTTCTTGGCGCGCGAGCTAAAGCAAAAGCGCTGGATGAAAGCGTGGTTAAAACAAAGTAAGCATGACTATAACCTCTTTCACCATTACGGCTGCCACGTTACTCGATCTGGACGCGTTTTTTGTCTATGCCCAACAGCAATTTGATACCAACGGGATAAATGGTACGCCACTATTTATGCCCGATGCGCGTGGTACGTCTGTGTGGGGAGAATCGCTCAAACATTCCTACCAAATAGGTTTAAAAGCAAAACAGAGTGAACACACGTGGCGTCGGCTTTGGCTTGCCCGCGATCCACAGGGAACGATTGCTGCAGATGTTAGCCTGCGTCGTGATGAATTCGATGGTTGCCGTGACCGTGTTTGGCTAGGAATTGGGGTTGGGCTTGCCTATCGAGGGCAAGGGCTGGGCGAACAAATGCTATCGATGGTGGTGCAAGTTGCCAAACAAGATCGCCGCATAGATTGGATTGACCTCAAAGTTCTAGATACCAACCTACCAGCAATCCAGCTTTATCGTAAGCTAGGATTTTTCGAAGCAAGCTATATTCCCAATAAGTATCAAGTGGATAACGAATCCATAGGGGAATTTGTCATGAGTTGCCATGTTGCTTGAGAATCGCGTGTTCGCCAATCATGTAGCGAACCAATTCATTTAGCGATCAAAATCATGTGATCTAAGCTAATTACCTCTCTTCCCCACCTAGGGGAACTCTCTCGCTCTATTGTTCACTTAGTTTGCACTGTTGTTATTGGTATAACTGAGAGATTTCTATGCAGATTAAGGTGACCTTCCAACCATCCACTAAGGATATTGGTACGATCTATCAAGGGCTAATGGCCTTACATGAACAGCAATTTCCCAATCTTAAAGAGCAGAGCATTGCTTGCTTTTTACGTGATAAAACGGCGCAAGTGGTCGGCGGCGTGTGTGGTTCACAGCTAGCGACCAGCTTATACATCCAATATCTATGGGTAAAACCTGAATTGCGTGGTGTAGGGCAAGGTATGGCGTTACTTGAACAATTAGAACAAGCGGCCAAAGAGCGCGGTGTTACTCATCTTTTTGTTGATACCTTTGCCGGGCAAGCGGTGGGCTTTTATCAGAAATTAGGTTTTGCTGAAACGGGACGATTACGTCATTTCCCTGTAGCCAATAGTGAACGTGTCTATTTGACAAAATCGCTAACCTCTTAGTGTGAACCTAATGTCGAGGGATGCTTGGTTAGGGTTAAAGAACATTGGGCAGTTTTCTTGAAGAATAGACTGCCCAGCGTTGTTATTGCATCGGTTCAAGAGGTTGCGATATCGCAGCGATCAGGTTTTGTGCTAAATCAGGTAACACCCCTTGCAGTTTTTGGTAATAGCTTAGTGCCATCTCTTGTGATGCATCGATGCCAATGCCGTATTGAAACATTAATCCAGCGGCGTAAATTGCCTTAGGATTTCCCAAATCAGCGGCCAGCTTGATGTAGCGAAAGGATTGCGCTTCATCAGGTGTCACAAACGGATATTGCTGCCAATCTTGGAACACATGTTTCGCAAAATCACTCGGTAAAAAGTGAAAGCCTACTTCAAACAAGGCGTTAGGTTCTTGTAATTGTGCTGCTTGCTGCAGATAACGCCACGCTATGTGCTCATCAGCGATAGGCGCATATTCGCCGTCTTGCGTTCGATAAAGCGTGATGAGAAGACGAATAGCATCGATATTATTCTGCTGCGCTGCTTGCGAAAGCCACTGTAACGCGAGCTCTTTAGCATGACACTGATAATAAAACTGGCCGAGTACTTGTTGAGCATGACCATCATTGTTCTTGGCTCGCTCAATATATTGACTTGCTTGTGTTATTTGGTTGTTCACCCCACAACTCATCATCGCCAGTTGGCCTTGATGAAAATGTTGAATAGGGGCTTGCCCCTCAACTAAATGGTCCAGTGGTTGACCCGATTTGTCGAGGTAGATCTGCTCAACTAAGTCACCATTGCGTGGGTCAAAGTGCTTTTCTGCTGAAACGGGAATGCCAGCGGCATAGCTCAGCTCGTAGATCAGTTTGCCCGTTTCTGCTGACCACTTATGATGAGTACCGTCTTTTTTGTTTTGAGCATAGGAAATGGCTTCAATCGTGATGCCTTGAGGAGAGAAAAAGTCTCTGTGGGTGACTTTTCCATGCTCATATCGTGCTTGTTCTTTAGGCTGACCATTTTCATACCAGCTCTGTACCATGCCGTGACGAAGCCCCCGTTCATCATAGGGTTCTTGTATTGCTTGCTTGCCATTGGCGAACCAAGTTTCGTGACTAAATGGGTAAGTTCCAGCAACCTGTTTTGTAAATACATCACGGCTAATGCGTTGACCTTGCTCATTATAACGTTCAGAAACCGTTTGTTTTCCCTGAACTTGATACAAACTCTCGGGGTTGCCGTTAGCATGGAACGTTTCACTACGCACCATGATACCAAGATGGTATTGCACCGACGTCTTCACGACACCATTACTGAAATAATCGACATATTGACCGTCATATTCGCCATTTTTAAAGATATGGCTGCGAGACAGATTTCCTTGCGCATCATAATGCTCGCAATCGCCATCGGCATGTCGGTCATGGATAAAGCGCTCATTACTTTCAATATTGCCATTGGCATGATAATTCACGACCGTACCGTTTAATTGACCATCTAAATAGCGCGCGGTTTGGTGAATTTGCCCCGTTGGGTAGTAATGATGTTCGGTACCATTTTTAACGCCTGAATCATTAAAGTGCGTGATTTGCCGTAATGTGCCATCAGGGAAATAGAGCGTAAGCTCATCCACAAATGTGCTTTTAGATAAGGCTTGGTCGGTAGTGAATCCTTTCAGTGCAATTTGGTCGCTTAATCTGCCTTTTTCAACAAAATAGCCAGTTACTAGCCAACGTTGGTGTTGCTTGTCAAAAGGGAGTGGCGTGCGTACGCCAATGGCAGCTTGTCTTACATGGGTAACTTCCAAATGTGTATTGAGCCAAATGGTTTGCTTATCAGCTACATATTGCTCACCACATAACTCAGTCGTACAAGGGTGAATTTGTGTGATCCACTCTTGAGCATCCGATTTGCAATCTTGAGTCTCAATGTAGAAATATTCATTGCCAAGTGCATGTTGCCATAGCTGTTCTACATAGCGGTGGTAGGCAAGCGGATCTTGGTCAAGAGACTGGCTACTCATCGCTAACACCTGATTGTTACACTGTGACGTTGTGACCACAGTGAATTTATCAAACGCGTGATTGGATTCGCTGCCAGATTGCGCCGAATTGATATCGATATCAGACAGTTGGCTGATAAACGCTTGGGAGGGTGGAGAGTGAACTTCCACACAAAAGGTTGCACTGCTGAACAATCCCAAGATCAGCAGTGGGGAATAGGTGATTTTCATTATTTTTTACCTAGCATGACGTTGTCTCGGACTATACCGACGTGCTGATAAACCACAATCATACCTAAGGAGAATAAAGTTTGATCTTGAGCCAGATTTTCAGAAATGTTCTGCAAATAATCGTGAATAAGGCAGTGTAAAGCTGGCATCAAATAGATGTTATTGGTAGGTTAAGTCATTGATGATGAAAGTTGATAACGCTTATTTTTATCGATAGGCAGGACAACATTGCTCTTTTTAGGCATGTAGAGTGAGTTATTGGATAATGCTTTGCTCTGAAAGAGATTACAAATGCTTTTAAAAGAGGATGTTATGATTGAGTTTGAGAGTCCTCGTTTGGCAATGAGGCAAATAGCGGCCCAAGATTGGGCGATTTTCTATGAATTGCATGTGAATTCGATTGTGATTGCCAAATGTTTCGATCCCATTTTGCCAGAAGAGATTGAAAAACGGTTTGAGCAGCGTTGCAAGCCATGGTCATTTGAAGATAGCGATTGGTTAACTTTAGTTGTGACGAATCGCGACACTGGTCAAGCGCTGGGTTTGACTGGGTTTTGCTTCGATAAGGGGGTAGCTGAGGTCGGTTATCTTTTCTTGCCGCAGTATTTTGGATACGGTTATTGCTCAGAAAGTTTAGCTGCCCTGCTCGATTGGGGGAGTAGTGAACTGGGAATCGATGAATTTCAAGCAGTAGTAACGGAAGGCAATATTGCCTCTGAACGTGTGTTACGCAAATGTGGTTTTCAGTTAGCGGAAGTAATACCGCAAAACTATTGTATTAGTGGTCGTTTATATGATGATCATATTTATCGATTGGCAAAAATAGATTAATTCATTAATAAAAGTGAGGGAATATTATTGTTAACAAGCCTAACATTAATAAATGTAAGGAAATATAGTTGTTAACTATCCTAACATTAATTCATGTGTTTGATTAATATAGTCTCATTTTTAATACAGCAAAGTTTTGGTATTTGTGGGATGATGTTTTCGTTGTCCATTTCTCCCAATTATTAACTAACTTAATTATCCATAAAGTGATAGAAAAATGAATAATAAACAACGTGGTCCAATTTATGTCGCAATTATCGCCGTAGTTGTCATGTCATTTGTTTACGGCTTTAAGTTATTTAATCAAAACGAATCAACTGCTTATGTAGCGCCTTTGCCTATCGACATGGTGCTCGATGCTGGGCATATTCCTACCGATAAACTCGCTGCAGCCATGGGCACAGATTGAGACATCAGTAGATTTCTTTTTTCTTTCTTGATGCACTTTTAAGAGAATCTTCACACTTTTTAGTAAAGTGACTAGATGTTTTAGATTTGAAGTATAATCTAATTACAGAACAGATTGTTACCTTAAGTGGGCGAGACTGTGTATACGACAAACCGCTAAATTGGCGGAATTGTGTACTACAGAATCGCCTTTTTGCGTTTTTGGCGTAATAAAATCGTAAATAGAGAAAGAAAAGATAAAGATGGTGACGTTAAAAGACCCAAAAGTCGTCCAGATATTAAACAATAACGTTGTTAGCGCTGTCGCTAGTGACGGGATGGAAGTGATTTTAACCGGAAAAGGGTTAGGGTTTGCTGTTCGTGCTGGCAGTGAAGTGGATCTGAATAAGGTCGAAAAGGTGTTCTGCTTGCAAGCGGGCGATGCGGTTTCTGAACGATTGAAAACGTTAATTGAAAGCTTGCCACTCAACATTGTTCAAATGACGAGTGATATCATCGAACGAGCTAAGGAAACACTTTCTACCGATTTTAATGATAGTCTTTTCATTGCGTTAGCCGATCATCTCGATTGCGCGGTTAAACGAGCAGAACAGGGGATTGAGATTAAAAACCCATTAGATTGGGAGGTAAAAAACTATTATAAACGCGAGTATCAGTTTGCTTGTGAAATGATAGAACATATCTTAGTTCGCTATAATACGTTGTTACCCAAAAATGAAGCATGCAACGTTGCGCTTCACATTATTAATGCATTAGATAGACAACATCTTAGTGACGTTAAAGAAGTCACCAAAATTGTTTTTCAAATTCAAAATATCGTGAAGTACTACTTTAAAATCAAAGTGGATGAAGAAACCACAAATTACCAAAGGTTTATTACCCACTTAAAATTTTTTGCTCAGCGAGTTCACAATAAGGAAGTGATTAATAATCACGACAGCGAATTTGTGGACATTATTCATAAAAAACACACCAAGACCTTTGCTTGTGTGGGAGTGATCGCTGAGTTTATGGAAAAGCATTATGGGCACAAGATGAGTGATTCAGAAAAACTCTACCTTGTGATTCATATCGGTAATGTCGTTGGTGAAAATGAATTCGCTCGCGGCCTTTAGGTAGCACTCATGCGGTAAGCTCAAGTGTTCACCATTAGTTTTTTAACCGAATAAAGGTAAAAAAGGAGAAAATTAACCTTATAATTTTTAAGATGATTTTGTAATCCAATCGGCTTGTTACTGTTAAATCAGGCAAACACCAGAGGGATCCAACGGCGATTAATCGCCAGGACTAATTTCTTTCTGGAGAAGATGATGAATACATCAACCTTAGCGCGTCAAATCGTAGAACACGTTGGCGGCGCAGACAATATTACATTCCTTTTTCACTGCATCACTCGTTTACGTTTTAATCTAAACGATCTTTCCGCAGTCGACCAAGAAGCCATTCGTCAGCTTGACGGAGTCTTTGGTGTCAACGTTTCAGGCGATCAATTTCAGGTTATCATCGGTAACCAAGTTGATGAAGTCTGCGAGGCGATTCTTAGCTCCATTCCCCGTTTAAAAGAAGCCTATGATGCAAAAATAGGTTCCCCAAAAGCAGAACCAGCGAAAAGCGAAAAGAACCTCTTGGCTCGCTTAATGGAAACCATTAGCGGTATCTTTTCACCAATTATTCCGGCCATTGCTGGCGCAGGTATTCTTAAAGGGATTTTGGCGCTGCTACTCACTTTTGAGGTGATGGATAAAGCCAGTGCTAATTATCAAATCTTGTATGCCATCAGCGATGGTGTCTTCTATCTCTTGCCTTTGGTGTTAGCGTATAGCTGTGCAACGCGCTTCAAGTGTAACCCATATGTCGCTGTGGCGATGGCTGCGGTGTTATTCCACCCATCCATCACGGGGTTATTTCAACAGAGTTTGAAATCTGGCGATGCGCTGACTTTCTTTGGTTTACCGATTACTCCGGCATCCTATGCCTCTTCAGTCGTACCGATTATTTTGGCTATCTGGTTAATGTCCTTTGTGGAACGATTTATTGATCGTTTTATGCCGGGGCCATTAAAGACCATGTTTGTGCCGCTGTTTACCTTGCTGATTGTAACGCCAATTACGCTCAGTGCTTTAGGTCCTATCGGGTTGTTCCTTGGTAACGGTTTAACGGGTGGGGTAACTTGGCTATTAAGTCACCTTGGTGGTGTAGCAGGCCTTCTCATCGGCGGAACCATGTCGCTGATTATCATTACCGGTATGCATTACACCTTGGTGCCGGTGATGGTCAATAACGTCAGTACTATGGGTTACGATCCAATTAAGATCCTATTCTTTGTTGCTAACCTTGGCCAAGCCGGTGCTGCATTTGGTGTCTTCTTACGTAGTCGTGATAAAAAACTGAAATCATTAGCATTATCGACCAGTTTTTCTGCTGCCATGGGGATTACAGAACCGGCGATGTATGGTGTGAACATGCGCCTTAAAAAGCCGTTTCTTGCTGCATTGATTGGTGGTGGTTTAGGTGGTGCATTAGCGGTCAGTTTTGGTGTTAAAGCGTACGCATTCACCATGAGTGGTTTGCCTGGTATTCCTGCTCTGGCTGGCCCTACCTTCCTTTATGCGATGGCCAGTTTGTTGGTGAGCTTTGTTGTCGCGGCAGTAGTGACCGTGGTCCTTGGCTTTGAAGAACCGAACGCGCAGTCAACAAGCAATAAGGCCTCTACCAATGAGTCAGCCGCATCCAATAAGCAAGCAACTGCTCATACCATTGCGAACTCTCTACCTGCGGTAAACGAAGAAATTCACGCGCCGGTTCAAGGCTTGTTAGTGAAACTGTCAGAAGTGAGTGATCCTGTGTTTGCCTCCGAAACCTTTGGCAAAGGGATTGCAATTAAGCCTGAATCGAGCACTGTGGTATCACCCGTCAACGGTGTTATTAACTCCATTTTTCCAACCAAACACGCCATTGCGATCACCAGCGATGCGGGAGCTGAAATTCTCATCCATGTCGGTATCGATACCGTCAAATTGAACGGTAAGTACTTCGCATGTGATTTAGCTGAAGGTGAACACGTTCAAGTCGGACAGCCACTGATTGAGTTTGATTATCAAGCCATTGAAAAAGAGGGCATAGATAACAGCGTGATTA
Organism: Vibrio porteresiae DSM 19223; assembly: GCF_024347055.1. Taxonomy (NCBI): domain Bacteria; kingdom Pseudomonadati; phylum Pseudomonadota; class Gammaproteobacteria; order Vibrionales; family Vibrionaceae; genus Vibrio; species Vibrio porteresiae. The sequence goes on along the minus strand of NZ_AP024895.1, from coordinate 2,029,883 downwards.
TGGTGATCACCAACAGCGACGACTTTAAGCAGGTCGATGTTTGTGACGAAGGGCATGCAGAGCCCAAATTTAATGTGATTAAGCTCAACGCCCAGTTGGCTTAGTTTTCTTCCCTGTTCAAAGACAACTTACGAATAGGCGTTTCATTTTTAAAGGATAACATCATGAAAGAATTCAATGCATTTCCTGAGCATTTCATGTGGGGTGGCGCGACCGCAGCGAACCAAATTGAAGGCGGTAGTGACGAGGGCGGTAAAGGCCTTTCGGCTTCCGATGTGTATTTATTTGATCCCAATACTCCGAAAGAACATTGGTCTGATCAATGGTTTATGATGACTCATGCGCAAGTGAAAGAAGCGCAAGACCCACAATCAAAACGCTTTTACCCTAAGCGCTTTGGTATTGATTTCTACCATCGCTATGAAGAAGACATCGCACTGTTTGCTGAAATGGGCTTTAAGTGTTTCCGTATGTCTCTAGCGTGGACCCGTATTTTCCCTAATGGTGACGAACTTGAACCAAATGAAGAAGGTTTAGCATTTTACGACCGTGTCTTTGACTGTTTGATCAAACACAACATCACTCCGATTGTGTCACTATCACATTACGAAATGCCATTGCATTTAATCACAGAGTACGAAGGCTGGACCGACCGCCGAGTGGTTGATTTCTATTTACGCTTTGCGACAACGGTGTTCAAACGTTATCGCAAAAAGGTTAAATATTGGATGACCTTCAATGAAATCAACTGTGTTAAACACCACCCTTACGTGAGTGTTGGCATTATTGAAGAAGGTTACGAACATCTAGAGCAGGGCAAATATCAAGGTGCGCACCATCAGTTTGTGGCCAGTGCATTAGCGACTAAAGCGTGTCATGAGATCATCCCAGGCTCACAAGTGGGCTGTATGATCAGCTACCAAATGCTCTATCCCTATTCTTGCCATCCAGATGATGTACAAGCCTGTGTAGAACAACAGCGTGTTTCGTTGTTCTTCTCTGACGTGCAAGCGACTGGGCGTTATCCAGCTTATGCAGACCGTCTTTTTAAAGAGAAAGAGGTGGTATTGAAAAAAGAGGTGGGAGACGATGAAATTCTGGCGCAATATCCAGTCGATTTCGTCTCATTTAGCTACTATATGTCGAGCACAGTGAGTGCTCATCCAGAAAATCTGGAAGGAGCACAAGGTAACCTCATTACTGGCGGAATTAAAAACCCTTATCTGCCAAGCAGCGATTGGGGTTGGCAGATTGACCCGAAAGGTTTGCGCTTAGCGTTAAACCAGCTCTATGAGCGTTACCACAAACCGCTGTTTATTGCTGAAAACGGCTTAGGTACTGGCGATAAAGTGAACCCAGATGGCTCTATCGATGATGATTACCGTATCGACTATTTACGCCAACACATCGAACAGATGAAAGAAGCGATTGCTGATGGGGTAGACCTGTTTGGTTACACTTGGTGGGGACCTATCGATATCATCAGTGCTAGTACTAACCAAATTACCAAGCGTTATGGTTTCGTCTATGTAGACCAAGACGACTGTGGTCGAGGTACTCGTAATCGTAGCCGTAAGAAGAGCTTCTTCTGGTATAAAAAAGTCATCGCTTCCAATGGCAGTGATTTAGCGTAATACCCGATTGGACTTTGTATTGAAGGGAAGCTCGCTATGCAGATGGCGAGCTTCTTTTTTGTACAGAGAAAACCCCCAGCTTGGCTGGGGGTTCCGTTAAGCTTATAGCTATAAGTCAGTTATAAAACCCCTTTCAATTTGTTAGAAATACCTTGTGGTCTGGCAACTACAAGAGTTAATCAGAAATTGAAAGGGGGTCCCAATATGGGGGACGAGAAGAGCTTAGCTCACACAAGATGGAACTGTAAATATCATATAGTATTCGCACCCAAATATAGAAGGCAGGTGTTCTACGGTGAAAAACGTCGAGCAGTTGGAGAAATCTTGCGAAAGCTATGTGAATGGAAAGACGTGAATATACTCGAGGCTGAATGCTGTAAAGATCATGTTCATATGCTTTTAGAAATCCCACCGAAGTTGAGTGTTTCAGGTTTTATGGGATATTTAAAAGGTAAAAGTAGTTTGATGCTCTATGAGCGATTTGGGGATTTGAAGTTCAAATACCGAAATCGAGAATTTTGGTGCCGGGGTTATTACGTTGATACAGTCGGTAAAAATACAAGCCAGATCCAAAATTACATCAAGCATCAATTAGATCAAGACAAAATGGGAGAGCAACTGTCGATCCCATATTCAGGTAACCCGTTTACGGGTCGCAAGAAATAGTCATATGCAAATGTCAGATCACGATGCGCCTGCTAGGGCGCTGCTGGTAGGAGAGCCTTATAGGCGCATATGAAAAACCTCCGGCTATGCCGGAGGATATTTTTACAACCGATATTGACGGTGTTGCAGTGATAGGCTAGAGTCAAGGAAGTTTAATTACTAAGAAAAACAATGCGATCATACCATCGTCGTCCTTATCTACTCATGCTGCTTATTGCACTCGTCTTTTCGACGTCGGGTGCGAATGCGTATGCGTTGACGCCGATCTCCTCTGATTTCATGTCAATGAACCGCTCTGTTCATGTTATGCCAGCTTCGGCGCATTCAATGTCGATGGATTGTGCCAATCCACAGCAAAGCACCCAACAACATCAGCATATGAACCATGCTCAAATGGCTGATGATGGTGCATCGCTCAGTGAACATTGTAAAAATACCCCCCATACTTTGATGAATACGGCAGTAGGCAATCATTGTCAGTCGGGTCATTGTAACGACAATATGTGTGGTAGTGTCGTTGGGGTATTACTCTCTTCAACACTCGTGATGTTTGGTACGTCCACTTATCTTGACGTGTTCTATCCACTCCATTCTCACCAATTAACGGGTTATCCTCGTTCACTCTATCGCCCTCCGATAGCGTAAATCCATTGCTGTTTATCGTTTTTAATTAGGCCGATTTCGGTCAGATAACTCATGGATTTTTATAATGAAAAAAACCGTATTAATGGTGCCTATGATCATGGGCATCGTATTGGGCATGCCTGCTGTCAGCGGAGCAAACCCTCTTTCCACTCAAGAAAATAGAACGTCGGTAGCCACAGTAGGTTCAACCGCTAAAGGCTCAGTCACGTCTAACTCGTTAACAGAAAAGGCGTTAACGGAAAATTCCACCCAGCTGAGCAACCTCATTCGCCGCGCGATTGGTGAGGATTATCAACGTATTAGCCTTTATCATCAGGCAGATGCGCAGCGTGAAATGGGCATTGCAAGTGCCACTTACATGGATCCCAAATTGCGCTTTGGCGCAGCGAACGTGCCGGTCGATTCGTGGTCATTGACCGACGATTCGATGACTAACCTCACTTTAGGCGTGTCGCAGCAGTTTCCACGCGGCGATACCTTGCAACTGCAAAAAGAGAAAGCCTTTCAACAAGCCGATGTAACGGAAGACAACGTTCAACTGCGTGGTTTAGCGGTTGCGCAAAGTGTGAGTCGCCTGTGGTTACAACTGGGTTACCTTAAAGAGGCGCACAGTAATTTGAGTACGCGCATAGAGTTGCAACGTCAGCTCGTGCGTCAACTCGAAACCAACTATGCCCTTGGCAAAAAATCGGTGCAGGATGTACTGAGTGTCGAACTTGCCGTCTCCACACTTGAGGAAAAGCTCGATCTCAATTGGCAGCAGCAACAGCAAATTCAAGCTCAGTTGTCTGAGTGGCTTGGCGCTGATTGGTTAACCAGTAATTCCGCCAATGCAGCGAGCAATCAGGTGCAGTGGCAAAGCCTAGATGGATTACTGAGCCAAATGACCGTGGGAGATCACTACCCACAATTTAAACAGCATCCGCTATTGCACCAAGCTGACAAGCGCATCGCGATTAAACAGACCGATATCGCACTGCAGGAGCAAAATTACAAACCGCAATGGGGAATTGAAGTCGCGTATGGCGACCGGCGTGCCAGCAGTATGACCACGGGTAAAGCACCAGATGTTGCCAGTGCCTTTATTACCCTCGATATCCCGCTATTTACGTCTAATAAGCAAGATCGCTCGGTCAATGCGGCCAAGTACGAACTGGGTTCCGCTCGTTTAGACAGAGACTTACTGATTCAAAAAATGAATGCCCAAGTGAATGGACTGCTGTCCGATCTGAATGGTTTACAACAGCGAACTTTGCGCTATTGCGACCATTTATTGCCTCAATCGCAAGCCCATTTGGCCGCAGTCAAACGCGCTTATGACAGCAACACCGCTAGTTTCGCTGAATGGGTCGCGGCCAATGTGAATAGCCTTGCGTTGCAGTTGGATTATCAACAACTGGTTACGCAAACTAACCAAACTAAAGCCGATCTGGCTTATTGGCTTAATGCGTTTCCGGTTGATGTGATTGAGTTAACTCACCAACGTTCTTCTTTTTGATCAGTAAGGCTAGATTATGAAAACAATAACAATTTCTCTTGTGGCACTGCTGGTGGGTGCTTCCCTTGGTTATGTCTCTCACTCATGGACGCCAGATCAGAGTAGTGAAGCTAATGCCGCCAAACCGCTCTATTGGGTAGCGCCGATGGACCCAAGTTATAAGCGTGATAAACCGGGTAAATCACCGATGGGGATGGACCTTATACCGGTCTATGCCGAGGAAAATACCACCACACAGAACGTGCCCGGTACTGTCACTATTGATCCTGCAGTGGTACAAAACTTGGGAGTGAAAACCACTTCAGTGACCCTTGGTCATCTTACCCCCCGCATTGATACGGTGGGTTACGTTGGCTTTGATGAAAGCCGATTATGGCAACTGAACTTACGTGTCAGCGGCTGGGTGGAAAAGGTCAATATCCACGCGATAGGTGAATCAGTGACCGCGGGTCAAACTCTGTTTTCGCTCTATTCGCCAGAGTTAGTCAATGCGCAAGATGAACTGCTTAATGCACATCGATTAGGTCGCGATGCTCTGATCAAAGGGGCGAAAGATCGCCTATTCGCTTTAGGCATGGATAACGCGCAGATTAATCAACTATTGCGCTCGGGTAAGGTTCAGCAATCGATTGATATTAAAGCGCAAATAAGTGGCATTGTGGCCGCTCTTAACGTGCGTGATGGCAGCTACTTAACGCCGGCAAACACGGCTCTCAGTGTCGGGCCGATTCAAAATGTCTGGGTGGACACTGAGGTGTTCGAACGTCAAGCGCGCTGGATTAAACAGGGCACCAAAGCCACCTTAACCGTACCCGCAGTGCCTGATAAATCATGGCAAGGTAGCGTCGATTATGTCTATCCCATCATCGATAGCAAAACTCGCACGTTAAAGGTGCGCTTAGTGTTTGCCAATAACGATGGCGAACTCAAACCCAATATGTTCACCAATATTGTGTTGCAGCCAGAAGCGACTGAGCAAGCGCTCTTGATTCCCACTCAGTCGATCATTCGCACCGGAGCTATGACGCGTGTGGTACTCAATGAAGGGCAAGGTAAGTTTCGCTCGGCACGAATTGAAATCGGCGCGGAAGCGGCGGGCATGACGCAAGTAAAAGCTGGTTTAAAACAAGGCGATTCTATCGTGACATCAGCGCAGTTTTTGATTGATTCTGAATCTAGCCTCACTGCCGAATTGGATCGAATTAATGGCATGGAAGAGGTTCAAGCTAAAGCGCCAGTTCAAGCTGATACCGCTCAGGCGACCGGGATTGTGACCCAAGTGATGGCAGGGCATCGCATGCTCACTATTCGCCATGATCCGGTTGCGAGCTGGGGCTGGCCGAGTATGACCATGGATTTCACCTTGGCCGATGATGTGCCATGGCAGGAGGTAACGGTTGGGCAAGGCATTGATTTTACATTAGAGAAGACGCCGCAAGGCCGCTATCTAATTCGCTCTTATCAGCTCTCTAAGCCAGCGGCGAAAGAGACATTATGGGTGAAAGCCAAAGTGACCGATGTGATGGCAGAGATGAACATGCTTACCATTGAGCACGTTGCCGTTGAACAGTGGCAGTGGCCGGCTGGTGAAATGAATTTTATGACGGATCCGGCGCTGGATTTAAGCGGTTTGTCGGAGGGAGACACCATTGACGTCGAGTTGGTTTCGCAAGGCGGTGACGTCTCGTTAGTCGATATTCGTCGTGAGGGCCAACGTCATGATTGAGCGCATTATCGATTGGTCGATTCATAATCGATTTTTGGTGCTATTGGCCACGTTAGCATTGATTGTGGCGGGGCTATTTAGTGTTAAACAGACCCCGGTGGATGCGCTTCCGGATCTTTCCGACGTGCAGGTGATCATTAAAACCAGCTATCCCGGACAGGCTCCACAAGTGGTTGAAGACCAAGTCACCTATCCACTCACCACGGCGATGCTTGCTGTGCCGGGAGCTGAAACCGTGCGGGGATATTCGTTCTTTGGCGATTCCTACGTTTATATCATTTTCAATGATAAAACCGATCTTTACTGGGCACGTTCGCGGGTGTTGGAGTATTTAAGCCAAGTAGCACCCAAGTTACCAAGTAATGCAAAACCAACCCTAGGACCGGATGCGACTGGGGTGGGTTGGGTCTTTTCTTATGTTTTGCAAGATAAAACTGGCAAGCACGATTTGGCTGAGCTGAGGAGTTTGCAAGATTGGTTTTTGAAATACGAGCTGCAAACAGTCGATGGCGTGTCTGAAATTGCGACCGTTGGTGGCATGGTTAAGCAGTATCAAGTGCAAATCGATCCGGCCAAATTACGTGCCTATAACTTGACCTTGCAGCAGGTGAATCAAGCCATTCGCCAAGGTAACCAAGAGACGGGGGCTTCGGTGGTGGAAGTTGCTGAAGCTGAGCACATGGTGCAGACGACTGGCTATATTTCGAGTGTGGCTGATTTAAAAGCGATTCCACTAAAGATGACCCCAACGGGAACTCCGTTGCTGCTTGGGGATGTCGCCGACATTCAAATTGGGCCACAAATGCGTCGCGGTATTTCTGAGCTCAATGGCGAGGGCGAAGCGGTGGGTGGCATTGTGGTGATGCGCTTTGGTGAGAATGCCAGTTCAGTGATTGAACGGGTTAAACAAAAACTGAGTGTATTACAGCAAGGATTGCCCAAAGGGGTTGAAATTGTGACGACTTACGATCGCTCTACCTTGATCAATCAAGCCGTCGATAATTTATGGCACAAACTGGCGGAAGAGTTTGTGGTGGTCGCGATTGTGTGTGCACTGTTCCTATTCCACATTCGCTCTTCCTTGGTCATCGCCATTAGCTTACCTGTGGGCGTATTAGGGGCGTTTATCATCATGCATTCGCAAGGCATTAATGCCAATATCATGTCGCTTGGGGGTATCGCTATTGCGATTGGTGCTATGGTCGATGGGGCGATCGTGATGATTGAAAATGTGCATAAGCACATTGAACGCACTCCCGTGACCGATGAAAACCGCTGGGAAATCATCGCAACGGCGGCGAAAGAGGTCGGGTCTCCGCTCTTTTTCTCATTGTTGATCATTACCTTAAGCTTCGTGCCGGTGTTTTCTCTTGAAGGTCAAGAGGGCAAGATGTTCTCTCCTTTGGCCTTCACCAAAACCTACTCGATGGCGGTAGCGGCTGGGTTAGCTATCACGTTGGTGCCGGTATTGATGGGCTATTTTGTCCGTGGTCATATTCGTCACGAGCATGAAAACCCCGTCAACAAAGGGCTGATCGCAACCTATCGTCCACTATTGGGCGTGAGTTTGCGTCATCCCAAAATCATGGTGGTGGTGGCGTTAGTGTTGATGGTCAGCGCTTGGTATCCAGCCACTCGAATTGGTAGCGAATTCATTCCTCCTTTAGATGAAGGGGATTTGATGTACATGCCAACCACCTATCCGGGTATTTCAATTGGTAAGGCGCGTGAGCTGTTACAGCAAACCAACAAGCTGATTAAATCCGTACCTGAGGTGAAAACGGTTTGGGGCAAAGTCGGCCGTGCTGAATCAGCAACTGACCCCGCGCCGCTGACCATGATTGAAACTACGATTCAGTTGAAGCCTAAATCGGAGTGGCGCGCCGGTGTGACCTCTGAATCTTTGCGTAAAGAGTTTGACCGTTTAGTGCAATTTCCGGGCGTGACCAACGCTTGGGTTATGCCGATAAAAACGCGCATTGATATGTTGGCGACAGGGATTAAGACGCCAATTGGGATCAAAATTTCTGGTCCTGATCTTAAGGTGATTCAAAAAATCGGTGCTGAGCTAGAGCCTTTGCTGAATCAGATCCCGGGTACAGCATCTGTCTATGCAGAAAGAGTCGCTGGTGGTCGTTATGTCACCATTGATATCAAACGCCAAATGGCGGCACGTTATGGCTTAAATATCTCGGACGTACAAGCGGTTATCTCGACGGCGATCGGCGGAATGAACGTTGCTGAGTCGGTAGAAGGATTGGAGCGCTATCCCATTAACGTGCGTTATCCGCAGTCCTATCGTGATTCGGTAGAAAAGCTTAAAGATTTGCCGCTTGTTACGCCTAATGGTGCCCGTATCCCGCTGGCAGAAGTGGCCGAGATTCGTTATCAAGATGGTCCGCCAATGATCAAAACAGAAAATGCACGTCCTAACGGATGGGTGTATGTCGACATTGATGGACGCGACCTTGGTTCCTATGTCAATGAAGCGAAGCAGAAAGTGGCGGCAGAGCTGCATCTACCAACGGGGTATGCACTGAACTGGACAGGACAATATGAGTATCTCGAACGAGCGAAAGCGCGTTTGTCGATTGTCGTGCCTGTCACCATCACCATCATTATGTTGCTGCTTTACTTTAGCTTTAAACGGTGGGGGGAAGTGTTGGTGATCATGGCGACATTGCCTTTGGCGTTAGTCGGTGGGGTGTGGTTGATGTTTGGTTTGAACTACAACTTTTCGGTTGCCGTTGGGGTCGGGTTTATCGCACTGGCTGGGGTTGCGGTTGAAATTGGCGTCATCATGTTGGTGTACCTCAATCAAGCGTGGCAAGCGATGAAAGATCATCACCATCAAGCACATAAGCCAATGCACATAGAGGATTTAGAACAAGCGATTCGCGATGGAGCGGGGCTGCGCGTGCGTCCGGTCATGATGACCGTACTCACCGTTATTATTGGCTTAGTGCCGATTATGTACGGCAGCGGTACTGGTGCAGAAGTGATGCAACGTATTGCAGCCCCCATGATAGGAGGCATGGTTTCCGCAGTGTTACTTACACTACTGGTATTACCTGCTATTTATAAACTGTGGAAAGCAGCGGAACTGCGTCGTTTTAACGAGCAGCTAATCTATGCTGAGCAAGAAAAAGCTGACCAAGCAAATGCACACTCAATAACTCAACCACTCGACAATCAAGCGCAGCACAACACAAACGTAGGGAAATAAAGATGAAAAAACTTATGATTGGATTATTACTTTTGGTCGCAGGTCAAACCATGGCTGATACCCCAAACCCTTCCGCTATGGGGACGATGGATCATAGCAAGATGAATCATCAAACAATGGTTGATCAAACAATGGATCATCAATCAATGGATCACTCTGCAATGCCTATGATGTCGGCGGTCGGTATGCCTGCTCCAGGGGCAAAACCCGATAAGGTCGTGCATGTTATCTTGGATGATGATATGACGATTCGCTTTAAAAAAGAGGTTAAGATTGCGCCTAACGATGTGGTGCAGTTTGTTATTGTTAACAAAGGGAAAATGGATCATGAGTTTTCAATTGGTTCTCCCGAAGAGCAGCAAAAGCATCGCGAGATGATGAAAACCATGAAATCCCATCACCACGATTCCGGTAATGCAGTCACGGTGGCACCAGGCAAAGCCAAACAACTATTGTGGCATTTTCATGGTTCACATACGGTGGAGTTAGCGTGCAATATTCCCGGACATTATGAGGCCGGAATGCATAAACTGCTTAACCTCGAGTAGTCAATTCCCCCGATACTCTCGGACAATATGCTTAAGCTCAACCCCTAGGCCACAGTGATTGTGGCCTATCTTTTTCAGTTATAGTCAAAACCGGTTGTCATATCTTCGGCAGTGGAAAGCTCTAAGTAACTGAAAAACAGTGGCTGTTAGTTATTGACGAACACTTTTACATCGGCCAAGGTAGCAACACACGCACAGCTATTTTTAATCGATGCAGACAGTTTGGTTCGCAGGACGCGAAGGTAATACACGAGGGAGTTGACATGGTTATTCGGCCAGTACGCAGTGACGATGCTGCAGCCATTACGCAAATTTATAATCACTACATAGCAAACACAGAAATCACCTTCGAAGAAGAGTGCATTTCACAACAGGTGATGCAAGGTCGTATTGACGCCGTGGTGTCAGCCAAGTTCCCGTGGCTTGTGGTAGAAGAGGATCAGCAGGTGGTTGGGTACGCCTACGCACACTTATGGCGCGAACGTTCTGCCTATCGCTTTTCAGTCGAACCATCGATCTATTTTGCACCCACGCATACGGGGTTGGGCTACGGTAAGCAGGTCTATTCCGCGCTGCTTAAGTTATTACAACAGATGGGGATGCGTAACGTGATTGGCGTGATTACCTATCCCAATGAGGCAAGTTGTAGACTTCACGAAGCACTGGGTTTTCGTCAAGTGGGCATCTTTGACCAAGTTGGTTTCAAACATGGGCGCTGGCTGTCGGTTGCCAATTATCAACTGGTGCTGCCAAGCGCTTAGCGTGAGACAGTCATCACCAATCACTTTTAAAGCCTTATTGAAAAGGCGATTTACTGCAAGGAAAACACATGCAAATAACCATGATTCACGACCTGTCAGATATCAATGATTCACTTGCTGAGTTATTAAAAGATTGTGTAGCAAGTGGCGCATCGGTCGGATTTATTGACCCTGTGAGCGATAACGAAGTGAACAGCTATTGGCAAAATGTGGCGCAGGCAATAGCGGATCAAGAGCGAGTCATGTTTGTTGCATTAGATGAGGACGAAGTATTAGGCAGCGTGCAACTTGCCCTGTGCGCCAAAGCCAACGGTCGACATCGTGGCGAAGTCGAAAAACTGATGGTGCATCGCAATGCAAGAGGAAAAGGTATCGCCACCCAGTTACTGAATGCGTTGGAACAAGAAGCCATACGTCGTGAGCAGAGCTTGTTAGTGCTTGATACCCGGGTTGGTGACGTAGCGTCTCTTTTGTATCGTAAAGTTGGCTATATCGAGGCAGGTCAGATCCCAAACTATGCGATGAGTTCGCAAGGAGAGCTGACCGCGACGGTCTATTTCTATAAACAGTTAGTTTGATAACTAACTGGTTTTATTAGCGGTTTGTGTCGTACACCGCTGGCCAGTTTAAATGCGGCTAAGCCTAGCTAGGTCTATGTTAAACCCGTTATGCGATAGAGTCGTCGGTGGGCTCTACGCAGAATTTCTTCAGGAGCCGAGTTGAGCCTTGATAAGGGTGAATCGCTTGACCAGAACGGCCTAGCCAAAGCAAAACAGCGAAGGCAAAGTTTTGTATTGCTTGTCGAGCCCATGTAGCTTGATTGGTAAGCGGTTTTTGCGCATTGTTATCAATACTCATTGTCTATTCCTTTCGCAGAGAATGACTTTCATCATGCAAAGTTTGGCTCGAGTTGGCGAATGGATAAACACAAATATCGATGAGTTATCACATCTCATTGGCGGAATTTATGTCAAACGGTGATCTATGACCCAATCACAACGTGCTCCAAATGGCCTCGATGCTAACGGCTTTATCGTCAATCCCTGCCAAGTGGAACAGATTGCTCCAGCATATCGCAAATTACTGGATGCGCTGTTGAACCAGTTGCAAACCCAGCTAGGGGACAACTTACACAGTGTTTATCTGTACGGCAGTGTGGCAAGAGGAGAGGCACGCCAGTATCACTCTGATTTGGATCTTTCCTTAATCTTTCATCATCCGTTGACCGACTCCGAGTTGCATATGTTAGAGGATATTCAACATAACACTCTTCAATGCTTTGATTTTGTGACTAAAATTGACTTTGACCCCGGCGTCCTTCCTCAAGTACTTTTGGCGGAAGAGGAGTATCGTTGGCACTTTTGGCTCAAGCACTGCTGCTGTTGCATTTATGGCGAGGATCTCTCGTTACGCTTTGCATGGCAAAAACCCTCTTTGGCGATCGCTTATGCCCTTAATGGGGATTTGCCGGATTTCCTGCAGCAGCGGCTAGTCATGCTTAACCACGATAACGCTGCGCGTGTTGGGCGAGAAGTAGTCAAAAAAATATTACGCACAGTGTACACGATTATCGCGGTTGAGCACGGCAGTTGGTATGTCTCGCTGGATGACATTATCGTAGCGATTCGAACTTGCTCACTTCCATGCGCGCCTGAAATAGAAGCTATCGTGGGTTTTTGGCAAACAGGACAACCAACCCAGGAGCGTGTTGCTCAAGTGATTAAGTGTGATGCGTTACCGATTGTTGAGTGGGTTGCTGATGTTTTCGTCCCCTTTCGTTCGTTATAACATATTGAAAATTTAAAAAATAAAAGAAGGTTAGTGTGTATCTATTGAGCATTTTTTGTAAGCCAGAACAACAAGAATCGGTATTGAGTACTTTGCATGAGCTGGGCGTTGATCGCATTGGTCATTACGATCACTGCTGGGCAATCACCACCTATGAAGGTTCTCATCGTGCCTTAGAAGGGGCGAATCCGGTTTTTGGTGGTAAAGGCGAAGTGGAACACTATCCTTTGTTAAAGATCGAAATTAATGTTGAGCAACACCAAGTCGAGCTAACCGTCAAAGCACTTAAAGCCGTGCTTGGTTGGGAAGAACCTATGGTCAATATTGTCAAACTTGCTAATGATGAGTTTTGCTTTGATTAATAAGTGACAATGTCACGTATGAGTCATTTTGCACCAAGCAAAATGGACTTTTACCGTGGTTCATGGAGAGTAAAGTAGGAACTTTGAGCCATAACTTGATATTGATCCAGATTCTGTGATGCATACGGCCTTTTGTTAATAGATTTGTCAGACAATTGACAGAGTAAATAATCCATTGACTACTATTTACCCAAATTATGCACATATTGTGCGCTAAAGTACGGTCAATCCGGAGGCAGTAGTATGCAGCGAATTAAGTCATCGCTAACTCATTTTTCGCTGAAGCTCGTTTTATGTTTACGTGAAGTAAAAGCACTTTCATGTATTCTGTTGGCAGCACTGTTTTATACCTTGCCATCAGCTTCAGCAGCAGATTTAACTCAAGAAGATTTAGAACCTTTTTGTAATAACACCACGATTTGGGAAAACAAAACCGTCACTGGCGGACAAACCATTACCCCAGAGCAGTGTATGGCTGTGGCTATCCCTTGTGCAGCGGAAATTGCTGAGCAAGAAGAGGACACCACTCCATCGATTAACTTGCTTTACGGTTGTGTATTCAGTGCGCTAGGTATTCAGTTACCTTCCGTTGATGAAGATATCTCAAGTGGTAACTAGTTCAAGCCGTCATCGCAAACATCTGCTGATGTCGCGATTAGCGTAAGGCACCGACATTCTTCACAAAGCCACTTAACTCAAGTGGCTTTTGTTTTCTATCTATTTCCTATTGATTAACCTATTAAAAACCTAAGGGCATTATTTGATCTCTTTCAGATATTTGTGGATTGACCACTTTCTTACTTGTAATGGAACCGGTTCCATCATAGGGTGACTCCAGTGAAACAAAATTAAGAACAAAGGAGCTCATATGCTGCATAAAACACTGAAACCTTTTCCTGACGATTTTCTTTGGGGCGCTGCTACTTCAGCGTATCAAGTCGAAGGTGCTTGGAACGAAGATGGCAAAGGACCGTCGGTTATCGACGTTCGCGATCAATACCCTGAAGGCACAACAGATTTTAAAGTCGCGAGTGATCATTATCATCGTTACAAGGAAGATGTGGCACTATTTAAAGAAATCGGCTTCAAATCTTACCGTTTTTCAATCTCTTGGAGCCGTGTGATGCCAAACGGCATCGGTGAAGTGAATCCTAAAGGCATTGATTTTTACCACCGTTTAATTGATGAACTGCTCGAAGCAGGCATTACGCCGATTGTCACTATGTACCATTTCGACTTGCCTCAAGCATTGGCTGAAATGGGGGGGTGGAGTAATCGTGATTCTATCCAATGGTTTGCTGATTACGCGCAACTGCTGTTTAAAGAGTATGGCCACAAAGTGAAATATTGGCTGACCATCAATGAACAGAACATGATGATTTTGCACGGAAGTGCTATTGGTACTAACGATAAAAATGGTGGTCAAAAAGACCTTTATCAACAAAACCACCATATGTTGGTCGCGCAAGCTAAAGCGATGGCGATCTCTCATGAAATGCAACCTGAGAACAAAATTGGTCCTGCGCCAAATATTGCGTTGATCTATCCTGCAAGCTCTAAACCTGAAGATGTTATGGCCGCGTTTAACTATAACGCGATCCGTAACTGGCTCTATCTTGATGCTGCGGTGCGCGGTCGCTACAACGATGTGGCGTGGTCATTTATGGAAGAAAAGGGCTGGTTACCTGAGATCAAAGAGGGTGACATTGAGGTGTTAGCGAGCGCGAAACCTGACTTCATCGCTTTCAACTACTACACCTCACAAACCGTAGAAGCGAGCCATAACGACGCTAGCGATGCGGTGCCACGCAGCGGTAAAGACCAACATATTACGATTGGTGAACGCGGCGTCTATCGCGGCTATCACAACCCATTCTTACCAACCAATGAGTTTGGCTGGGAAATTGACCCAATTGGTTTGCGCAGCACATTGCGTGAAATTAATGACCGCTACCACTTGCCACTGATGATCACTGAAAACGGTCTAGGTGCTTTTGATGAAGTGGATGCAGAAGGTAACGTGAACGATGACTATCGTATCGAATACCTACATGCACACATTGAACAAATGCAACTTGCGATCACCGATGGAGTGCAGCTATTTGGTTACACACCTTGGTCTGCGATTGACCTCATTTCGACTCACCAAGGCTGTCGTAAACGTTACGGGTTCATTTACGTGAACCGCGATGAGTTTGATCTCAAAGATCTTGGTCGTCTACGTAAGAAAAGTTCTTTCTGGTATGAAGAGCTGATTCGCAATAACGGCTTAACACAAAAATAGTGACGGTTTGAGTTATAACGCTAAGGCGACACTGGTAACGGGGTCGCCTTCTTTTTTGCTTTGCGTAGCAGCTAAAGTACTTTTCCACTATGGAATGGATATCAACCAGGGAATGCAATACTGATAGCAAACTGACAGTAACTCATTCTATACTTTTATATTAAACAAAGAGCGTATGCTCGAAAACGTCATTGTGGTGGAGGTAAGGATGAAAAGGATATTCTGGCTAAGTGGTGTGATTTTTCTGGCAGGATGTAGTCAATTTGCCAGTGAAGAGCAACAAGCTACGGCGGAAGTTACGCAGCAGTGTTTGGGGAATACGACCCTTCCTCCTCGTTTGGCAAATCAGTTTATCAAGTGACCGATCCAGCGTTGCTCGCAGAATCGAAGGGCGCTCCTGATCAGGGCAAATTATGCCAAGGGGCCGTTTATCAAGCCAAACCGAAAACCCAAGTGGTGATCTATCGTGCTTGGAACAGTACCAATCCAAACAGTAAGCTGGGTCAGTGGTGGTCATTTAGCGAACCCTCTGGTCCTATTGCCTTGTATCGTAAGAACAATCAAATCTGCTATCAGTGGTCACCATTGGATAAACTGGTGCGCTGCACGATAAAACCCGGTGCCAAAATTGTCGTGGGCAACGGCCAAAGTGCGCAGTGCTCGCAATACCTATCTTATCCAGTTTCAGCAACACAACAGGTTTATCTTAGCAATGCTGATGGTTCGGTAAAAGATTGTGATACTTACACTGGCGTGATCAGCTGGGATAAAGAAGTGCACTGATCGAGATGTTTGTTTAAGTGCTTATAGAGCCTACAACTTAAGAGTGAGTGGGCTTTGTATCTTATTGACAACAAGATAAAAATTTCCTGCGCATTATAAAACTGCATGTATATTTAATAGAGGCAAGTCGATTTGTATCTCTACCTTGAAGGGGTGTAAATGACAAGTGAAGCAGTCTGTTTCACTCGGGTGTCACTGTTAAGAAAAGGATCGTCACATGTGGTTTCAACATCAAAAAGAAAGAGCGGATAGCCAAACTCGTGCTGTTCAACAGGGCCAAGAGCAAAGCCTGCTTGAATTGGAGTCGATCAAACAGCACACCGCCTACATCACCTTTAGACCGGATGGCATTATATTAAATGCTAATCCGCTGTTCCTTTCCGCGGTGGGTTATTCGCTGTCAGAAGTAGTGGGACAGCATCACCGAATTTTTTGTGACACTAACCTAGTGAACTCAGCACAATACCGCGAGTTTTGGAGTGATTTGGCCAATGGTAAAGGTCATTGTGGTATCTTCCAGCGTCATAAAAAAAATGGCGATGTCCTTTTTCTGTCCGCAAACTATTTCCCAGTAAAAGATCGATCTGGGCGAGTTGTTGAAGTGGTCAAAATATGCACCGACGTGACGGCTGATTCGCTGCAACTTAACAGTAAAAATGCCATTTTAGAGGCATTAGACCGCTCGCAAGCTGTAATTGAATTTACGCCTGATGGTACGATTTTAACGGCCAATAAGAACTTTCTGCATACCATGGGATATGCGATGAATCAGATCGTTGGTAAGCATCATAAGATGTTTTGCTTTCCTGATTTCTATAAAGAAAACCCTGATTTTTGGCGCCGCTTACAACGTGGGGAACACTTTACTGGGCGCTTTCAACGTAAAGATGCGCATGACCACACGATTTGGTTAGAAGCGACGTATAACCCTATCTTGGATAGCAAAGGTCAGGTGTATAAAGTGATCAAATTTGCTTCCAATATTACCGAGAGAGTGAACCTTGCGATGCAGGCCGTCGAGATGGCAGCGGCGATCTCAGAGCAGACATCGCGCATTACCGATTCTGCCATCCAAGTGCTCAATGATGCGGTGGCAACATCACATAAAGTTGCTGCCAAAGTCAAAGGGGCCAGTGTGCTTGGTACAGAATTGATGAATCAGTCGAAAAACATCAATGAAATTGTCACCACCATTAACGGTATTGCCAATCAAACCAACTTGCTGGCATTAAACGCCGCGATTGAAGCCGCTCGTGCCGGAGAAACAGGACGTGGTTTTGCTGTGGTGGCTGATGAAGTGCGAAAATTGGCTTCACGTACTTCGGCTGCAACCGATGAAATCACCAGTGTGGTGGCGGAAAACACCCGCTTGATTGGGGAAATGGATGGTCACCTTGATTCGGTGAACAATGTTGCTCTGCAAGGGGAAGACAGTATTCACTCTGTGTCGCACGGGTTGGAAGACGTCAGTGCGGGCGTATCGCGGTTCGTGGAAATCGTTGAGCGTTTACGCTCTTAATCGCAGCCTCGTTAGCCGCCATTCATTGTCACGTATAAGAGAGATGCTGTCTTTGCAACTTAATCATAATGATCGATGAGTCGATGCGTAAAGGTTACCCATGACAGGGGAACCTTTACTTTTTTAATCGTTCAAACCGTCATCCATACGGTTGAACTTGTAGAGCATTTCCCCAGGTTTAATCACGGCGGGATCGCTGAGGTGATTGGCCTCTTTCCACCAGAGCGCCTGCAATTCTTTTAATTTTTCTGGGTATTGCTTAGCGACGTTATGCGCTTCTGCGTAATCAGCTTGGGTATCAAAGAGTTCCCATTGATCATCGTCGAACGACGTGTTTAAACTTGTTTGGCTAACTGCTCTTTCAGTTTTGCCCATTCTAAGCATGCCTCATAGCAGGCTTTGGCAAGGATAGGGATCTCCTCATAGTGTTCGGGGAGGCGCTCTTCAACTAAATCATGTAATTCACCCGCTCGTTCAGAGGCTATCCGTTTAGCACGCTTGAGTGCTTGGGTGAGCTCTTGTTTCTCCTGCTCCGTGGTTGGTTCTAACATTCTGGTTTCCTTTTGTAATGTGACACTGACAAATAAGAGTTGCATCATCTTTTATGCCAGAGTAGATACCTTTTAATTTCAATGAGTTATCAATATCAATTTTCATCGGTTGTCTGCTTTATGACAGGTGCGTGAGGTTGATTTGTTTGTTGAATAAAGTTTGGGATGAACAATGTGCATAAACCATCAATTGCCTATCACTTAACTCTAAAGGGGGATACTGTTGGCGAGGGAAAAGCCCCCTTAATATTCAACAAGTAGTTTAAAATTGCCTCATTTATTGAAAAAAATAGCGGCTTTCATAACAGACTAAAATGTCATTTAATCGTCAATTAAAAGTAATAATAAACAAAAGATCTCACAGTGATAAATTATGTTTTTATTAATTAAAGTACTGAGTGTATAAAAAATGATGTAATTTTTAATTCATTAATATCAGTAAGTTATGATATAAAATTAACAATGATTTTCATAAGGTTTTACTGAGAAAGTTATTTTTACTGGCAAAAAAACTCCAAATCTGTATAATAAGCGGTGTTCAACGAAAATATTTTTGAAAAGGAGTATTGGTTGACCCACGAAACTATTTGACTAAAGGAGTATATGGGCATGGTTTTATTTTCAAACAACGAAATTGACAATATGAATGTTGATAAACAACGTTTTATCGAACAAACTTTTGCATACTTTTCGCTTTCACGGGAAGAGCTAGAACAACTCGAAGATCCGACTGAAAGCTTGGACGATATCGATAACAATGATGGTGTCGTTTCCCAATGGTAAGAACTCTTCTTACTGTTCTTTTTTGACGTGGTCATTTAACCACTCAATAAACGCACGAGTTTTCGGGCGTGATTCATGTTCCAACGGACAAATCAAATCATAACCTCGTCGGGATTTTACCCGTTCAAATGGGGCAATTAGCGTTCCCTCATTGAGTATTTCTTTGACTAAAGTATAGCGAGCCATCGTCATTCCCATATCTGCTTCTGCGGCACACATGGTCATATCGCAATGATTAATAATGTAATTGTTTTGGAGTACATCGATATCTTTAAGTAAATAGTCGCTTTGATGTTCCAACCAATAGTTCCATTCCTCGTCTGGCCGAATGAACTCCAGCGATTTTGTGTTGTGAATGAAGATGGTTTGTTGAACCGAAGTGACCTGAACTTTTACCCTTTTTACGACCACATTCCCCTTCGCACATGCTGCTTAACGCGCAAATTTGCGGTATTATGCAATCAATTGATTTGAAAGCCATTTTGAATGTCATTTGATTGGAGCCCCCATGTATAAGGATTTCGCAGCGGAACTGAATTGGACCGCACTGCATATGACCCGTACTCGACATACTGTTGATGCGTTACCTGATCTTTCAGGGGTTCGCCTCGCTTGTAATATGCACTTGGATTTAAAAATGATTCCGCTGGTGGAAGGTTTGCTTAACAAAGGGGCGAGCATTTATCTCACCACATGTAATCCAACCACAGTACAAGATGAAGTAGTGGAATACCTCAAAGCAAAAGGTGCTCAAGGGCATGCATGGCGCAATATGAGCGATGAAGAGTGGTCCAAATCCTTTGATCTTGCGCTTGAATGGCAGCCAACTCACTTGTGTGAAATGGGGGCTGACTTAACCACTCGATTGCATGAAAAAGACCATGGTCCCGCTATCATCGCTGGTTTGGAAGCTACTGGTTCCGGCATCAGCCGTTTAGGTAATGTCGCACCGCGTTACCCTATCTTTAACTGGGATGATTTGCCAGTCAAAGAGGGGTTACATAATCGCCATATGGTGGGATTGACGGCTTGGCATACTTTCTTCCAAACCACTCATCTCACGTTGCATGAAAAAGTGGTGATTGTGATTGGCTATGGCTTGGTTGGTCAGGGCACTGCCGCAGCGGCGAAAGCTTATGGTGGTCAAGTGCAGATTGTAGAAACCAATCCAGCCCGCGCTCTACAAGCAAAATACGATGGGTGGCCAGTCGTTGCGATGAGTGATGCAGCGCAATACGGTGATGTCTTTGCCACCGCAACTGGCGCGCACGATGTGATAGCCGCTCAGCATCTTGAAGCGATGCAAGATGGCGTCTTTATTCTCAATGTGGGCCATGTTGCGAAAGAGATTGATGTGGCTTACCTTAAATCTCATGCTGAGCACAGTGAACCTATGCCTTACATCGATGCTTATCAACTCAATGGCAAGACGGTTTACTTACTTGCCGATGGCTCGATGTTTAACTTAACCGCTGGTTTTGGCGACAGCCTCAATGCCTTTGATGTTACTTTGGCTGTCATGGCATCAGGAATCGGCCATATCGTGGGGGCGGGCGCAGATCATGAAGCCGGTGTTTATCTTTTACCTGAGTCGGCTTGGATGCCCGTGCTGTAAGCAAAGCGACGATTAAGAAGCTTGTTGTCAATAAATAGAACCATGAGAGTGGATAAGTAACATGAAAAATACCGCGGTTAAGGTAATGCTGTTCATCTGTGTCGCCAATGTGCTTTCTTTATTGGCGTTGGTCACGGTGACTCATTACACCCATTTGTTCACCTTAAATGGTGCTGCGGATTATTCGTTTGTTCTCATGGTTTGGTTTTGGCTGCTAACCACGCTTATTTATCTGGCACAACCCGGTAGCGGTTCGACCATTCAAGTGGTGGGTGAGAAAAACTTACAAAGAGTGGATGATCAGCAGCAAGCCAGCAAACTAAATGTCTGCCTGAAACTGTTTTTATCCAGTATCCCTGCGGCGCTGTTTTGCTTGTTGACTATTGAATTATAAGAAAAATACCAGCCAGTGAGCCTGACTGGCATTTTTATTCTCGACAGTTTTTTCTCGTGACGATGATAAGTCAGCTACTCATTAAACTGACTCACTAAGGCAAAGCAGAACCTATTGTCGATGTTAGTGAAGATATATTAGCCAAGATCAGTCTCTACCGATCTTGGCAAGTACGCTATTGGCAGGCTTCTTCTTGATTCAATGAGGCCATCATCTGTTGGTTAACTCGTTTTAGTAGCGCGAGCGATTGCTTAAATTCTGCTAATTCATGCTCATCAAGATGGTAAGTGACTAGCTCTTTAATCCCATTACAGGTGATCACTGCAGGGACGCCCGCATAGACGTCTGACTCACCATATTCACCATTCAGCATCACCGATGCAGGCATCACGATATTGCCATCGCGCACAATCGCTTTCACCATTCTTGCTGCTACCGCTGAAATCCCAAAATTGGTCGCGCCTTTAGAGCGAACAATTTGGTAAGCAATTTGGCTAATCTCTTGTTGTACCTTGTGGATATCAATTCCTTTCAAGCGTTCTGGGTTATCGTGCAGTATCTGGCTGAATTTTTTAGCGCCGACAGTCACTTGGCTCCAAGGAATCATTTGTGAATCCCCGTGTTCGCCGAGGCACATGGCTTCAACGCTACGTGGGTCAACGCCCATAGTATCAGCAAGAAAATGGCGCAAGCGCGCAGAATCTAATGATGTCCCCGTGCCAATCACTCGATGGGCAGGAAGGCCTGAAAGCTTATGTACCAAATAGGTGAGGGCATCGACGGGATTGGTAATGACAATAAAGATTCCGGCAAAACCACTTTGCATCACTTGCGGCACAATGTCTTGGACGATACGGGTGGCTTTATCAAGCATATCGAGGCGGGTATTACCATCAACATACGGTGCGGCAACAGAGAGCACCACAATATCGGCATCTTTGCAGTCGCTGTAATCACCAGCGTAGATACTCATGCGGTTTTCAGAAAAACCGAGTGAATGTTTTAAATCCTCAGCTTCTGCCCATGCTTTTTGTTGGAGGCGATCGATAAGTACCAACTCATCACATAGATTGCCAATCGTAAGGTGGTGTGCCAAGGCGCAGCCAACATTGCCCATACCTATGATGGCCAATTTACTTTGACTTAAGCTCATTTTTGCTCCTGTAATTCTTTTGCAACCGAGCGGCACTTAGCCACTAGGTTCATTCCTTTGCGATGGGCATCGGCGTGCCCAGACGGCTGTTATGTTAACTGAATCACATCAAAGCGCAGCGCTGTCGTGAATTTTGTGCCGACAAGTAGGTGTAAACTCTTAAGTACATCGAACGCTCAAAGAGTCCGAAGGGAATGAGTAAAGGTGCAACTCATTTGAAGGGAGGGGATAACCGCGTGAAAGCCATGGTGTTTATCCTTAGCTATATCAGATATGCTTAATATTGTGTTGTTGAATCATTAACGAAGCGCGAGAGAAACGACAATAATGCTTCGTACTGTCTTAAAGATTTCTGGAGAAACTATGGACGCAATCATTAATTTTTATACCAATCATCAGCTGGTCATTCTTGAAACGCTGAAAAACTTAGTTCTTGCGGTGGTGATACTGTTTGTCGCCGTTGTCATGTCTAAGTTAATCCGTAAAGCGGTTATGGCGAGTTTTATGAAAATCAGTAACGGCGACGAAATCGTCTCACGACTGTTTTCCCAAGTGTCGTCGTATGCGATTTATCTCCTTGCCTTAGTGATTATTCTTGACCTGTTTGGCGTGAACACCACCAGTTTGGTGGCGTTAGTGGGTGCCACTGGTTTAGCCATTGGTTTAGCGCTTAAAGATACGTTAAGTAATATCGCGGCAGGGATTATGATCCTGATTCTTAAGCCAATTAAGAAAAGTGAGTTTGTCGAGTTTGCTGGCTTTTCCGGTAGCGTGCGTGATATTGGGCTATTTACCACTATCTTGGAAACCGGTGATGGCCTATATATTTCGAGTCCAAACCGCATTGTTTGGGGCGCAACCATTAAAAACTATACTCGTAATAGCCGCCGTCGTATGGATATTACCGTTGGTATCTCTTATGAAGATTCCATCGAAACGGGTTTAAATGTACTTAAAGAACTTGCTCTTAGCCATGAAGCTGTACTGCAAGATCCAGCACCTAAAGTGATGGTGCAGATGTTGGCCGACAGCTCCGTGAACCTACAGCTTCGCGCTTGGTGTACCGTGGACACATACTGGGATACTTATTGGAGTATTCAACGCCAGATTAAGCCAAAAATTGAAGAGGCGGGTCTGTCTATCCCATTCCCACAACGTGATGTGCACCTAACCGTCACCAATAAAGAGAGTAAAGAAGGCATTACTCTGAATTAAAATCATCAGCCGCTCTCATCGAGAGCGGCTTTTTTCTCTCGGTCGAACGTCTTTTCCTCTGTCACGCAGTGCTGATGTAATCCAGTTACAAGGATTTTGTTATCACGCCTTTCTACCTAACTTATTAAAATATTTTACTTTTATCTCCATTTTTAACCGAAATTAGCCTTTAACCGTAACAACTGTCCGTGTTTGTCGCTGCGGCGCTAAGCTATACTTCGCCACAATGAAGTAAAGAGCACGGGAGCCGATTCCTGTGCGCCAATAGGTAAGAAAATGACTGATTACGTAGTGTGCGCGCTGTACAAGTTTGTACGCCTTGAAGATTATGTTGAACTTCGTGAGCCACTGAAAAAATTGATGGAAGAGCATCAAATCCGCGGCACTTTGCTGCTGGCGAATGAAGGCGTTAACGGCACAGTCGCATCAAGCCGCGAAGGTATTGATGCTTTGCTGGCATGGTTTAAAGCCGATGCTCGTTTGGCTGACATCGTTTACAAAGAGTCGTTTGATAGCGAACAGCCGTTCAATCGCACTAAAGTAAAACTGAAAAAAGAGATCGTTACCTTAGGTGTCGAGGGCATTGACCCACGCCATGTGGTGGGCACCTACGTAAAACCACAAGAGTGGAACCAGTTGATCTCTGATCCAGAAGTGTTTGTGGTCGATACGCGTAACGACTATGAAATTGCGATTGGCACGTTCCAAAACGCAGTGAACCCTAAAACAGAATCGTTTCGTGAGTTTCCTCAGTATGTTGCTGAACATATGGATCCGAGCAAACACAAAAAAGTCGCGATGTTCTGTACTGGTGGCATCCGCTGCGAAAAATCCACGGCTTTTCTTAAAGAGCAGGGCTTTGACGAGGTGTATCACTTAGAAGGCGGGATTCTTAAGTATCTTGAAGAAGTACCGCAAGAAGAGAGCCTATGGCAGGGTGATTGCTACGTGTTTGATGGCCGTGTCGCTGTTAATCACCAGCTTGAGAAAAGCGCTTACGATATGTGTAATGCCTGTCGTTTACCGATTACGCATGAAGATACGCTGTCACCAAAATACGAAAAAGGGGTGAGCTGCCCACACTGTTTTGATAAACACAGTGACGAGCAAAAGGCGCGTTTTCGTGAACGGGAAAAGCAAGTGCAATTGGCTACTCAGCGCGGTGAAGTACATGTAGGCGGAGCCGCCGACGATGTGATTTTGCAGCGTCGCCAAGAAAAATTGGCACGTAAAGAGCAGCAGCGTAAAGCCAAATAATCGCTTAAATTGAGCTAGTTTAAAAATCCTCTTACAGTAATGTGAGGGGATTTTTTATTACGTAACCGCTGAATAGGAATAGCAGGCATACATAAATTTCACTAGAAATGTATGACTATTAATATTTATAAATACAAATATTAATAGTGGGGCTTATTTAGAACAAGTATTACTCTATTTAGAGTAAATATCTTGGATAATCGAATACAGTGTCTCATTGAGCGCTATTAGTACAAATATTTGCCCCACTTCTCTCGATGTGGATCGAAACCACGCCATATATTTGCGAATAAGTGTAAATAAAGTTGGTGTCATTGATATAAATGTTTATTATCCACCCCCGCAAAAATCAAGCTTGAATCTAAAGCTTGGTATCGAACGATATCCACGCTGTTTTTAGGGTATCCAAATTCAGTTTTAGCAAGTATGAGAGGTGGGTATGCAGCTTAATGAATACACGGCTGGCAAAATTGTTGAACGTTCTTACGCTATCGTTGGTTTTCCGATTAACGTAATGAATGATAAAGGAATTATCGTTGCATCTTCTGACCCTAGTCGCATTAATACCGTGCATGATGGGGCGGTAGAAGTATTGCGCACCGGCAATGCGGTTAAGTTGGATAAGCTTGGCGCAGAGCGAATTAAAGGTGCCAAAGAAGGCATCAATATTCCCATCATTTTCCAGAGCAAAATAATTGGCGTCATTGGTGTCAGTGGGCCAATACAAGTTGTGGAAGAGTTAGCCCAATTAGTCAATATGGCAACCGAGCTCATTTTGGAAAATCTCGAGCTAATGTCTAAATTGCATACTGATCGCAAACACAAAGAGGATCTGCTGGAACTGCTGATCAAGCCCAATCATCCTGATAATGATTACGTTGATAATCTATCCCAATTTATCAAATACGATTTAACCGGGCGGAAAGTGGTCGCCATTATTAAAATTAGCAACGTAGAAATGATGACAGCAACATTATTTCAGGAGCTGATTGATGAAATATATATGTACGATAAAGGGCTATTAGTGAGCACATTTTCTATGTTCAAACGAGAAATTGTGGTGCTCAAAAATAGTGATAAAAATAATAGTCAATGGATTAAAGAACTGGTGCGTTATATGGAAAGCCATAAAGGACTCACCATTCGTGCCTCATTGGGCGGTGAGTTTCCAGAATTGGATGGGATTCCACTCTCATATCAGACGGCACGTTTAGCGCTCGAAAACCGTATGGATGCGCGCAAAAAAGTGGTGTGTTACAGCGACGATATCGTCAAGTATCAATTTGGAACGTTAGAGAATACGCCTTGGATTAAACAGCAGCTGCGCACGCCTTTGACCGCTTTAGAAGAGGCCGATCCAACCTTAGGCTTAGTTCTCACAATCAAGACATACTTAATTCAGAATTGTGATCAACAACAAACATGCAAGAAGTTGGGTATTCACCGAAATACACTTCGTTATCGGTTAACTCGAATTGGTGAGATAACATCTTTAGATTTCAATAAGTTAAATGATCTATTTAAGATGTACGCAGCCGTTAACTATTATGCATAAGCACAAGCTTAATTGTGCAATGACACAAAAGTCCTATCCATTTGGGTGCCACTGTATGTCACTTTGAACATTGAGCACTCTTATGCTCCGCCAATATCATGCATCGCATAAAACCCTACACCATTGAAGGAATAACCATGATAGAAGTATCAACATTAGGTGCTTTCACGGCCCTTATCGTTGCCATTGTTTTGATATTGAAAAAGGTACCACCTGCCTACGGCATGATTGTTGGTGCGCTTATCGGTGGCTTAGTCGGTGGCGTTTCACTGGTTGATACTGTGCAACTCATGATTCATGGTGCGCAAGGTATTGTTACCGCCGTATTGCGTATCCTTGCTGCAGGCGTGCTAGCAGGTGTATTGATTGAATCAGGCGCCGCTACCTCGATTGCAGAAACCATCGTGAACAAAGTCGGTGAAACACGCGCATTATTGGCGCTTGCAATCGCAACTATGATTTTGACAGCGGTTGGCGTATTTGTTGACGTAGCTGTTATCACAGTAGCGCCTATCGCTCTGGCGATTGGTCGTCGTGCGGATTTGTCCAAAACCGCCATTTTGCTTGCGATGATTGGTGGTGGTAAAGCGGGTAACGTCATGTCACCTAACCCAAACGCGATTGCCGCTTCAGATGCGTTTCATGTACCACTGACCTCAGTGATGATGGCGGGTATCATTCCTGGCCTGTGTGGTCTGGTCTTCGCGTATTGGCTAGCCAGAAAACTGGTCAACAAAGGCGATAAAGTTCAAGAGCATGAAGTTATCAATCACAGTCGTGGTTCTCTACCTCATTTTGCCTGCGCAATTCTTGCTCCGATTGTTGCGATTGTCACTTTGGCTCTACGTCCGCTCGCGGGCATTAATATCGACCCTATGATTGCCTTACCTTTAGGCGGCATCGTAGGCGCACTAGCAATGAAACGTACCAAAGAGATCAACGCGTTTGCTGTGTCTGGACTATCACGCATGGCTCCAGTAGCGATTATGCTGCTTGGTACAGGTACTCTGGCAGGCATTATTGCCAACTCTGGCTTGAAAGCAGGTCTTATCACGACGTTAAGCGGCCTAGGTTTACCAAGTTACCTATTGGCACCATTCTCAGGCGCATTGATGTCACTGGCTACCGCATCGACCACCGCGGGTACGGCAGTGGCTTCAAACGTATTTAGTTCGACTATTCTTGAATTGGGTGTACCAGCATTGGCTGGCGCAGCGATGATTCATGCAGGCGCGACAGTATTGGATCACATGCCTCACGGTAGCTTCTTCCATGCAACAGGCGGTGCAGTGAACATGAGTATTGGTCAACGTTTGAAACTTGTCCCTTATGAATCACTGGTCGGTTTGATGATCAGCTTTGTATCGGTATTGCTGTTTGGCGTATTCAACGTGTTTGGCCTGTAGTTGGAGTAAAAGATGAAAATTGTTATCGCACCAGATTCATTTAAAGAGAGCTTAACCGCCCTTGAAGTGGCAGCCAGCATTGAGCGAGGAATTCGCAAAGTCATACCTAATGCCGAGATCGTTAAAGTTCCGATGGCCGATGGCGGTGAAGGTACGGTTCAATCTCTGATTGATTCAAGCCAAGGCTCTATCGTGAAAGCCAAAGTGATTGGTCCTATGGGCAATCAGGTTCAAGCGCACTTTGGTTTGATGGGAAATTCACACACGGCTGTGATTGAAATGGCATCTGCGTCTGGTATCCATCTTGCTGAGCCAGAAAATCGTAATCCATTGATTACCACCACCTTCGGTACCGGCCAGCTGATTAAAGCTGCGTTGGATTTGAAAGTGAATCACCTGATTCTCGGTATCGGTGGCAGTGCGACCAATGATGCTGGTATGGGCATGTGCCAAGCATTAGGTATCCAATTTCTTGATGAAGAGGGTAACTCATTAGGTTACGGCGGCGGTGAGCTAGATAAACTTGCCAAGATTGATCTCACCAATCTCGATCCACGTTTAGCCAATGTGACTTTAGAAGTTGCATGTGATGTTACCAACCCGCTTTGTGGCCCAACTGGGGCTTCCCATGTGTTTGGCCCACAAAAAGGAGCGACGCCAGAGATGATCACTCGTCTCGATGCTAACCTTGCACACTTTGCCGATGTGGTATTAGAGCAACTGGGCGTTGATGTGAAAAATATCCCAGGCGCAGGCGCGGCGGGCGGCCTTGGCGCAGCACTTTACGGTTTGCTAAACGCGACCATGAAACCGGGCATTGATATCGTGATTGAGGCAACTCAATTAGAACAAGCGATTCAAGGTGCTGACGTGGTGATCACGGGTGAAGGTCGTATTGATAGCCAAACGATTCATGGCAAAACACCAAGTGGTGTCGCGAAAGTATGTAAAGCCGCCAACATTCCAGTGATTGGTATTGCGGGCTGCTTGTCTCCTGACTGTGCCGTTGTCCATGATTACGGTATCGATGCCGTTTTCGACGTTGTACCAGGAGCGACCGATTTACAAAGCGCATTGGAAAATGCGTCGAGTAACCTTGAACTGACGGCGCGCAATGTGGCAGCGCTATTAGTGATGTTTAATAAGCAATAAACAAAGCCACACGATCCACATTTTATTTTGTTGACACTTCGGGCCTACCCTTTGTAGGCCCATCTTATTTTCCCATCATTAATTTCAATAAGTTAAATGTATTTAACGCTTTAGTAAGCTCAATTCTCGCTTAAGTATTCCAACTTCGAATGACTCGCGTTGCTCGCCAATCCCATCTAGTGACTAATCCAACGGTTATCTTCCATCTGGTTTGATAGTAACCACTAGTGTCTCAACTCTATATTGCTTGGGTATTTCACTTCGTTAGACGTATTGTTTTCGTATGGAGATTAAATTTTTCCACTTAACCTTATGATAGTTATGAATAAAGTCTACTGTTAATGGGTGCGACATTTATCTAGTCAGCATTGGCAAGATGATTACCGAAACATGGAATATGGCTGGAGAATGGAAGGCTAGGGGAGAGGTTGGGAAATTGAACATGGCGCAACAAGCAATATTTAAGTCATCTTCTGTCGCCATTGCCAATAAAAAACCGCCACCTCTAATAGAGAGTGACGGCTTTTGGTACGTAATCTAATTAAATCAATTTGTTAGATATTGAAATTCTACCAACGGAAGATTTGAATCGATTTGGTTAAACCACTTGCGATGTCAGTCAGTTCTTCAGCGCGACGGTGGTTGTCATCAGAGATATGAACAGTTGAACGAGCAAACTCATTGATCTCTTCGATGTTGGTACCGATTTCGGCTGCAACATGACTTTGCTCTTCAACTGCTGTTGCAATTTGTGTATTCATATCAAGGATATGTGCCACTGCAGTTTGAATTTGACCCAAAGCATCGTTCGCTTGTTGTGATTTTTGCGAAGTCACTTGGGCTTCATTCATATTGTCACGCATCATCGCAACAGAGTGGCTCGCTTCTTTTTGCAGTTGCTGGATCGTTTCGTTGATCATCGTCGTGCTTTCTTTGGTTTTGTTCGCCAAGTTACGCACTTCGTCTGCCACGACAGCAAAACCACGACCATGTTCACCAGCACGCGCTGCTTCAATGGCCGCATTAAGAGCAAGTAGGTTCGTTTGTTCTGACAAACCGTCGATGATCTCTAAGACTTTACCGATACTTTGGGTTGATTCTTCAAGAGAAATGTTCGCTTTAACCACTTCTTCAATGTTGCCTACCAAAGAAACGATACTGCGGTTCATGTCGTTTACGATTTTCAAGCCAGTTTCAGAATAAGCATTGGCTTCTTTTGCTGAGTCGGAAGCGGTGAGTGCATTACGCGCCACTTCATTAATAGACACCGACATCTCATTCATCGCGGTCGCTGTTTGTTCTAGTTGAACCATTTGCGATTCAGAGCTGCTTTTCACCTGAGATGAAATATCCGACATCTTAGTCGAAGCGTTTTCCAATGTATTAGCAGACTGTTTAATGTGTTGGATGGTCTCTTTCAAATTAGAAATCATCACTAACATGGCAGCAAGAATACCGACTTCACGACCATGAGTTGTGATAGACACACTCAAATCACCTTTTGCGGTATTTTTCACCATTTCTTCAATCGCGGTCGGTTCACCACCGATTGGACGATACATCAGACGAATCACCGTCACATATACCACGCCAAGGGAAACCAACAGAGCAACCAATCCAAGCATAATGCTTATTTTTAAGTTACTGCTTGAAGCGGCCATAATATTATTTTGGCTTTCCCAACTCCATACCGTCCAACCTAATTCATTTGAAATAGCATTTACCACAAAATAGGGTTTTCCACCTTGTTGGTAACTAAGACTGCTGCCACTTTGATTACGATATTGTGCGTAACTAGGGCGAATTTCAAAAAGATTTTTACCGATATTTTCTGGATTACGGGAAGAAATAATGTAGCCGTCTTTACGGTTAACAAATAATTGGCCTTTTTCAGAAAGAGAATTGATGTAAGAGGTGACTTCATCTAGGTCAATATTAAGGCCAATAATACCCGCAATTTTGCCATTTCGTTTAACGGGTTCAACGAGTGACATAACTAATTTACCGGAGGTGGCTTTATATGGCGTGGTGAGAACTTTGGTTTCTCCTGCGATGATACGAGTGTACCACTCACGTCCGGAATCTTTAGCATTAAAGCCTGCTATTTTGCCATGAATACGGTAAGTATCACCATTAACATCACCATAGAAAGAACTTTCAATGGCAAAATTATCTTGCATAAAGTTTAATGTTGACAATAGTTTATCGACATTAACTTGGCCGTTTGAATCGATCTCAATATCGTGAGATGCCATGTCTAGCACATCAAAGTTACGCAACATTTTTTGCTCAACGCCAGAGGCAATAAGCGACGCTTCTTGTTTCAACTTGTCGGTGTAATTTTGTTCTGAGGCACTGCTAAAAGAGAGATAGCTAAAGCCTACAACAAATAAAATAACGAGCATAAATAGCCCGCCAATTGTCAACAAGATTTTATTCTTAGCACTCATGATTTTCCTATTTCAGAAAAGACTTTTTGGTAATGAAATCCACAACAAAACATAACTCTCTGTTCTTATAAATACACGACAGTGGGCAATAATTATGGAGCTTAAATGTGAGACAATAATGTATGCAACATTGAGACTTCAATCAAGATAATTAGTTAGTAAATAAAGAAAATTTACATAAAAACGGCTATTTTAAATCGATAATATAGAATCCCATGATATATGCAGTGAAGATATAGTCATTATCTATCCATTAAAATTTCTTATTGGTTTGGATAAATATAAGCAATGGCTAATGTGTTATTTTTCAGCCATTTTGATCACCAAAATTGGGCAAAAATCAATAACTGAAACGGAACGATAATCGAAACTCTGTAGGAATAATGAGCAAAAAATGCACTTCTTTTTAGGGAGATATTACCCAATGTGTGGTGACAATTTATATCAGAAAGAGTGTTCATAATGGCGGATATTTCTAGCCATCAATGGTTTGTTGATTGGTGGCTTTTTCATCGTTCTTCGCGACCTTTTTCTTATGGAAACGTTTGCGTTGCAAAGCTTATGAAAAGAGTGCAGGAATCGATTTATGAATGAAGCGATTACGGTTAACATAGGCGCGTTTTTTAAAATAGGTGAGGTACACATAGCACGTACCTCCGACAAAGAGTTGGCTTGTCGATGCATCTATGCAGTGCCAAACCGCTCTTTACAACAAATAGATGGGGTTATCCCATTTATGTTTACGCCAGTTGGCGAGGAGAAAACAAGTGAGTAACAGAAGTCGCAGATTGAAAAAGAAACTCTACCTAGAAGAGTTTGCCGTATATGGCTTCGCCATTACTTGTGAATTGAGCATTGATAACACGGCTGACTACAATGCTTTTATCGATGAGTTTCTTGATTTCGTTGAAGCTCGTGACCTTATGATTGGCGGCGGTGCAAGTCACAACCGTTTCGATTGTTTCGTTGTTGCTCAAGGCCGTTACCAATCACCAAGCGAAGAAGACCGCAGCGCAGTGTCTCAATGGTTTGCTAATAACGGTAAATGCAGCAATGTTGAAGTAGGCGAATTGGTTGACGTTAACCTAGACGCTTAATCACGCGTTAACTCGTGAGATTCAGTAAAGGCGAAGCATGGGCTTCGCCTTTTTTATTGCCATTTTTACTATAAAATTTAAATAGGTAACCTTATTTTGATTGCGAAAATTCTGCTTTGATTTCATGTGGTTGATTGACTCTATAAGTCTCATTCAACACTTTTGCAATCCGCTGTACTGCGGTGACCAGCTCCTCTGGATTGGCATTGGTAAAATTAAGGCGCAGCGCCGATGGTGCTTGACTGGATGGTGGATAAAACACCGGGCTCGGTACGACGGCCACTTGATTCGCGAGTAACGTTTTTGCCAAGGCAAAAGTATCGCATTGCGGTAGGGTTACCCACACAAACATGCCGCCTTCTGTCGCGTTAACGTGGCATCCTGATGGTAAATACGTTTGCAGCGCCTCAAACAGCGTTTCATAGCGAGAACGGTATAGCTCGCGAATGTTGCCAATATGATCGGCAAATTCTGGGTGTTGTAATAACCCCAAAATGATGGCTTGCACTGGCAGGCTAGAGTGCAGATCAGCCCCTTGTTTTACTTTAATCAATGGCGCGATGTCACTGCGTTTACCACTGACTGTGCCAAAGCGCAGGCCAGGTGAAGCGACTTTCGACATGGAACGTAAGACAATCGAGAATTCTGGACAAAAATCAGAAACTAAAGGAAGAGGTGTGCCAGAAAAACGTAGCTCTCGATAAGGGGCATCTTCAATGAACACCACCCGATATTGGTTACACAGCTTTGCCACTTGCTGGCGTCTTTCCAGCGACCAACTTACCCCTGTTGGGTTGTGAAAATCAGGCACCGCATAGAACATCTTTGGTGCTGTGGTTTTAAAACAGCGCTCTAACTCCTCAATGTTAGGACCCCATCTGTCTTGAGATACCGTAACCAAATTGGCTTGGGCTAGGCCAAATACTTGCATTGCTCCTAGATAGCACGGCTCTTCCATGGCAACGGTATCGTTGGGATTAACGTAAGCGCGCGCGATGAGATCTAATCCTTGCTGCGAACCGGTACAGGTGATTACTTGATGTGTGCCTGGCAGCTGATACGCTGCAGTTAAGTACTCGATGAGTGGCGGATAGCCCGCAGTTGGCCCATATTGAAACACATCGCGCAGGGTAGTTAACGATTCAATGGTGGGCTGCATTAGATGAAGGGGGAAAGTCTGTTCGTCGGGTAATCCGCCTGCCAATGAAATCACTTTTTTATCGCTGGCAGCTGCGAGGATTTCTCTTATATAAGAGGGCTGTATCTGTTGAACCGCTTGTGCAATTTCCATAAAACTCTCAAATGGTGAAGTGGATGGTTTTGCCATAGTAATGACTATTGGCAAACCAAGTCGGTCCATATATGCTCACTAACATGTCCATTTATGCTATTTGGTGTGAATAATGAACAAGCTCCAACAGTCACGGATAAACGATGTGCTGTTCTATATCCATCAAGACATCAGTCGAGACTTAACGGCGCGCGTGCTAGCTAATGTTGCCTCTTATTCAGAGCAGCATTTTCATCGCACTTTTCAACAAGTCGTTGGCGAATCGGTTAATCAATACATTCGGCGCATTCGGATGGAATATGCAGCGAACCAGTTGATGTTTGACCCGCATACCCCCGTGATTGATATCGTCAATAAGTGCGGATGTAGCTCTGCCTCCTCATTTAATCGCGCGTTTAAAAGTGTGTTTGCGATGTCACCGCGCGATTGGCGTAAACACGATTTACAGATGGGTGAAAAGCCTTATCTAAAAGACCCAGAGATTGCCAATGGATATCAACGCGTCGCAAATCGTCTCCTGCCTAATCCCAAAATTGTGGAAGTGCCAAGTCGTACCTCGGCGTATGTTCGCCACACGGGCTATAACCGTTCCATTGCCAATGCATGGTTGTTACTGAAGGCATGGGCTAAGAGTGAAGGGCGTGATTTTTCCATTCAATATGGGCTGCACCATTCCAATCCCGCTTGGGTTGCGTTGGACAACTGCCGTTATGTCGCTTGTATCGAAATTGATAAACCCATTTCGGTGCGTGGAGTGGTGAACCAATTTGTTATCCCCGGTGGGTTACACGCGGTATTTCGACTGCACGGCATTTATGGTGAGCTTTTACCACAACTGAGCGCCATACTTGAAGATTGGTTACCCAAATCTGGTTTTAAGTTACGCTCGACCCCCGCTTATGTGCAGTATCATAAGAATCACTTTCTGGATGAAAATGAGCAGTTTGAACTCGACTTTTATTTGCCGATTGGGTTCTTTTGAAAGGAGAGTCGGCTGAGGTCTGAGGTCTGAGGGCTGAGATGCTGAGGGTGTTAGTATTTATGGAGCTTGGCATTCGCGTCAGTTTGGCGAACTATGGTAGACTTCTTCGCGATTTTTCAATGGGTAATACGACAGCATCATGATAGATAAAACTTTGTTACGTCAGCAACTTCTCGAACTTCTCACGGCGCAGCGCCAAATTGCCTTTGATGCAGCAAGCAGTGCCCATGATTTAGCCACTCACGAGCAAAGTAAACCTGAAACGCAATACGATACCGTAGGTTTAGAAGCGGCGTATCTTGCCCATGGGCAGTCGCAGCGGGTCGCTGATTGCGATGCGATCATCGCGCGTATCAAGTCATTGGTATTACGTGATTTTACCGAAGAAGATGAAATTGCCGTTGGAGCAATTATTACCCTCGATGACAACTCCATCTATTGGCTGTTGCCCGATTGCGGCGGCACCAAACTAAACGATGGCAAGCTGGTGGTGGTCACGCCCCAATCGCCACTAGGCATGCAACTCAAAGGTGCTGGTATTGAAGAGCGTTTAACAGATGGCCGAACCGTGGTTGACATCGAGTAGGGTAATGAATCGCCTTCCGTATCAATAAAGAAGGCCGCGTTACTTATGAAAAGCATGGCGGCCGTTATCGATTCTTATCCAACCACAGACTAGTGCAGTGAAAAATAGCTGACGTTGTGGGTTAGTTTCTTCGACAGTGTATCAAGATAAGCGACGGTCTCTTTACAGCTGGAAATTGAATCCGCGGTGTTTTTCACCATATTGGAAATCTTCTCCACGTGTTCAGAGAGTTCATCTGCGGCCTGTTTCTGCTCGGATGTTGAGCTGGCAACGCCGCGAATTAAGCCTAATGTGTCGGCTGAGCTTTGCTGAATATCGATCAGCATGTGGGTTACTTCGCCTGAATTGGCGACACTTTCGCCCACTTTAGGGATAATCGATTCAAGCGACCCTTCCACAGATTGGGTTTCTGCCTGCATCTCTTGAATGGTTGATGTGATCTCCCGAGTTGCATGGGCAGTGCGAGAGGCTAGGGTGCGCACCTCATCAGCCACCACCGCAAATCCTCGCCCTTGTTCCCCAGCGCGCGCTGCTTCAATCGCGGCATTAAGTGCTAATAGGTTGGTTTGTTCGGCGATTTCGGTAATCACATTCACGATGTTACCAATGGCGCTCGATTTTTCTTTGAGCTTTTTAAAGTTATCGATGGAAGTGGTGATTTGTCCTGAAATGTCGTTGGTCACTTCGTTGGACTTATGCACCAACTCTTCGCCACTGACACACAGCAGGGAAGATTTTTCTGAATTTTGCTCAGATAAAACCGAGTTTTGGGAAATTTCATTGATGCAGCTAGATAACTCTGTGATGGCTGCGGCAGTTGAAATGGAAGCATCGGAAGAGGCTTTCGAATCTTTAGCAATGCTCTCAAATTGGTGATTGAGCTCGTTACTGGCCGTTCTTAATTGATTTGCGCCACTATGAATATCGGCTACCATCAGTTTTAGCGAAGTCTGCATGGTGGCAATTGAACCTAACAGGCTGTCTTGCTTAAATTTTCCTTCGATGGATTGAGCAAGGTCGCCTTTTGCGATTGACTGAGTGACTTCAACCGCATAGTTGAGTTCACCGCCCACTTTATTCAGTATGGTGCGAACCATAAACACACTGATGCCGATAATTGCGGCCAAAATGGTCGCCGCGATGGCAATAAACTTGGTGGCAAAATCCCAGTAGGCATTATCAATGTCATCCAGGTAAACGCCGATACCTATCACCCAATTCCACTTAGGAATGAGTGTCTTACCATTCATTTTATACACTTTATGGTCTAGGCCTGGCTTGGCGTTTAGCTTCACGTCAAAGTCGAAGCCTGATGCAGAGGCTTCTAAACGGGCTAAATCGGGAGCATAAGACTTTTGAAAAGTGCCAAGAGTCTTGCTTTTTATATGCACGCGAGTGGTTGCATTATTGTCGTTAGCCCACAGATAAGAGTGACCAGAGCGCACACCCGCGAGCATTTCCACCACGCGTTTTTCCGCGTCTTCTCTGCTGATTAACCCTTTTTCTTCTTGATCGATATAGATTAACGACTGATTTTTGGCATAAGTTAATACCGATTCAATTTCGTGTTGATAGCCATTAATCAAATTGGTTTTGAGGGAGTTTAGCGCGACGATACATAAGATGGTAAAACCTACCGCAACAATTCCTACAATGAGAGAAAGCTGATTTGATAACTTCATTTTGTTTCCACTTTTCTATAAAAATACGTTAACTCATTCAGATGGTATTCACTAATAAATAATCGTTTGTTTTATTCTTTTTGAAATTTTTAAAACACCTAATGGTGACTTTGGGTTTTAATATGGCATTAAGTCCTAACTTTTGGTTTATATTGATAAGTATCAATAAGTTATGATTTTTGGTTGTGTTTTTTAAATAAGATTTTATTGGTCGCTGTACTGTTTAATTTTTCACTATTTTTGAACTCTATCATCGCCAGTTCATTACCTAAAAGTGAGATTCTCCGCAAATTTACCTATAATCGAGTCACCTTAATAACATATTAGAAATTATAAATATGTGACATTTTGTGTATTTTAAATCAAAAAATAAAACGATATTTCATTTCTTTGTTTTGCATCCAGTTCTTCTACACTTCTTCTATTGATAAGCAATAAGTTTGATAGATTAATCAGCGTCCGTAGCTGATGTGCTGTGATTGTTACTACGGGATATAACGAAGGCTTTACATCATGTGTTAACTGAGAAGGAACGATTACTGTGAAAGTTTGCAATCT
Organism: Vibrio porteresiae DSM 19223; assembly: GCF_024347055.1. Taxonomy (NCBI): domain Bacteria; kingdom Pseudomonadati; phylum Pseudomonadota; class Gammaproteobacteria; order Vibrionales; family Vibrionaceae; genus Vibrio; species Vibrio porteresiae. Next base: position 1,992,716 of record NZ_AP024895.1, on the reverse strand, counting down.
TAGAAACAAGCGTTTTGCGCTGGCGAGTGTCATGAGCGCGATGTTGATGAGCGGCCAAGTTTACGCCGCAGATTACTGTACCGATGCGCCAGTCGATGGTGTGGTTTACAAAATTATTAGCGCTGGTGCCGACCTGCTTGTTGCCGCCGAATCAACGGCCAAAAAAGCCAATGTTGAAGCGCAAAAGAACACAGGTAGTGACTCACAACGCTTCTATTTGAACGAGCAGAGTAATGGTTATTGGGCGATTCAGGCTTCCGATACCGATTATGCAGCCACGGTGGAAAGTGGTTCAAAAAGTAACGGTGCAACGGTTCAACAAAAGCCGTATAGCAGCTCTCTAAGCCAAGAATGGCAATTGGTTAAAGTGACATCAGGTACTTATAAGGGCACTTATAAGATCATCAACGCTAACTCAAGTTTACTGATGACCGTTGCTGGTTCAACCGAAGGTTCTGATATTTATCAAAATGCAGATGCCAGTGGCAGCTCACAACGTTGGTGGCTTGAGCCTGTGACCAGAACGTGCAGTTCGACCAGTTCAGATTCTGATAGCTCTTCGGATTCGAGCGACTCTTCAACCGCTGATATTTCAAGTTCCGCAGCTGCGCCTACGGCAACGGCAGCCAAAAGTGCTGGTGCGAACAGCGAACCACTCACGAACGGCTATCCATCGTTTATCAAAACGGTCGATTCAAGCGCAACAGTGGTATCGACTCTCGCGGGTTTACTGTCTGCTATCGAAGATGCAAGCGCAGGTGATGTAATTTATGTTCGTGAAGGGACTTACTATCCTTCCGATACGATAGAGATCACTAATAGTGGTACTTCATCTAAAGCGATTGTGCTCAGTGCCTATCCTGGTGACGATCACCCAGTGTTTAATTTCCAAGCAATGTCAGAAAGCAGCTCTAACCGTGGTTTCCAAGTGAGCGGTAACTACTGGCATATTTATGGCTTAGATATCACTAAAGCGGGTGACAATGGTATGTACCTAACCGGTTCACACAATACCATTGAGTTTATGAAGTTCTATGAAAACTCGGATACGGGTCTGCAAATGAGCAGTGGTGCAGCGTACAACTTTATTAAAAACTCCGATTCTTACTACAACGCTGACTCATCACTAGAGAACGCAGATGGCTTTGCTGCCAAGCTTACCGTCGGAACCGGAAACTACTTCTACGGCTGCCGTGCTTGGAACAACCTAGATGATGGTTTTGATGGCTATTTGCGTGATAACGGCAGTACCGTCACCACCACCTTAGAATATACGTGGATGATCAGAAACGGTTATCAGAAGAGTGGGGTAAAAGGCTCTGGCGATGGTAACGGGTTTAAAACCGGCGGTAGTGATGATAAAGATTTGGCCCATAACGGCTTGTATATCAATACCATTTCAGCTGGTAACACCGCTGATGGTTATGACCAAAACAGTAACCGCGGCACCGTGACCATTTACAATGCGATTGCTTACGATAACGATCGTAACTTTGGTTTGGGTGATGGCAGCTCTCGTCAATTGAAGAAACTGACTATCAAAAACAGCGTTTCTTTAGGTGGGGATAACAGCGATAAATTTGGCGGCAGTTCAACCAGCATTTCTAACAACAGCTGGCAAAATAGCCTTTCATTCTCATCGTCTGATTACTCCAGTGTCGATATTGATGACTTACTGGCTGACCGTCAAAGCGATGGTAGCTTGCCTGTTGTTAACTTCTTCCATCTGAAATCAGGTAGTGAATTGATTGATGCAGGTACGGATGTGGGTCTTGATTACAACGGCGATGCACCGGATATCGGTTCATTTGAATCAAAATAGATAAACTTTATCCGGGTATCAGTGATATCCGGATATTTTCTCTATAAAGAGTAGCTGTCACATTGGGCTCTAAGTTGAAATACTATTTTAAATTAGAGTCATAACCTTCAATTGGCTTTGCAATTTGCTTGTTGATGTAACGGTTAGCGCTTGTAAGTCTTGCTAGTGGTAATCGATTTTGACATGACTCGTGACGGTAAGGAGCTACGCTCTATAGCGAATGTTATTGGGTTGAAAGCTTGTGACTCGGTCACAGAGATAGTTCTATGATGCTTAGAGTATATTGATTGGCTTTTAAAGCAGAAGTGAGTAACTGAAATTAGAATGTCTTGGTCTTTTTTATTATTGAAATAGGTGAGATCAAAAACCTGAATCGTTTACCCAAATGCCATTTTCTTTATAAGCGAGTAATGTGCCGATTATATTTCGAAGTTCAATTCTATTAGTACAAAATGGAGCACATGAAGAAGCTGATATTTTTGCACCTTTTAAGCTACGCATAAAAACAGTTTCTGAGCGCAAGGTGTTATTGGTTTCATTAATATATTTTATTTGGAATGTTGACATATTTTTTCTTTAATTTGAGTAATACATATAAATTTGCATAGATAGCAAGAATTATTAAGTGTATTGGGGTTGTTTTAATAGATGAGATATTGAGAGAATAAAGAGGTGTTGCTAACACCTCTATTGGTCACTTATGCAGTAGTGACGTTTTCAGCTTGCAGGCCTTTTTTGCCTTGTTCTACTGTGAAGCTAACTTTTTGGCCTTCAGCCAAAGTCTTAAAGCCTTCAGATACGATAGAGTTGAAGTGAACGAACACGTCAGCGCCGCCGTCATCTTGTGTTAAAAATCCGAAGCCTTTAGTTTCGTTAAACCACTTTACAGAACCAGTTTTTTTGTTAGACATAGATTGTCCCTTATAAATTAATAGAGTTTATCGCACAGTTTGCGAAGCACTAGAATTTGAATTATTTAATGTCTTGATGAAGCTAGAGAAGGGAAACTCTGAGGATAACAGTTAAGGAATTCTGAGGGTTTAACTTTGAAACTTTATTTTTTCATTTAATAACTCTGAACACCAGAGCAGGCTCAGTATCACCGTATCCTTTCTCAATGTAAAGGGTTATTTTGAATTTTTATAAAATAATTTTTTCCTAGGTGTTTTTACCGTTTTAGAACGTTGAAAAGTGGCAGTGTATTTTTGTTCTTTACGAGTCGGAAGGGAATGTCGTTTATAAATAAAAATAGTTACCTGAGAGATATTTTCTTGTTAAGTGTTATTTTTAAAATGGCACACTAAAAATTAGATGACATTGAGTTAGGATCATTTTCAATGGCAAGGTGTCTATATTGATGATTTATTAAAACCTAATCGCATGATTGAGTTGATTTAAATTAAAGCGCCCCGTGAAATAACGGGGCGCTTATGCTTAGTTAAAAGATAATGTTAGTCCATTTCAGCCATAGCAGTTTGACCTGCGATACGGCCAAAAGTGAAGATATCAGCGAGCGCATTACCACCGAGGCGGTTACCTGCGTGGATACCACCGGCAACTTCACCGGCTGCATACAAGTGTTTGATTGGTTGATTGTTATCATCTAGAACACGAGATGCAGTATCGATTTTTAAACCACCCATGGTGTGGTGGACCGCAGGTTGACGTGGAGTGGCGTAGAACGGCGCTTTTTCCACTTTCAAACTAAAGGTATCTTTGTGGAACTCTGGATCTTCGCCCGCTTCAACATAGCTATTGTATTTGGCGACAGTATCGACCAGTGTCGCAGGATCCATACCGACTTTTAGCGCCAACTCTTCAAGGGTATCGGCTTTAAATAGCGTGCCAGCTGCTACTTGGCGATCGATTTTCTCTTGGCTGGTGTTTGCTGCGGTTTTCTTGATTTCATCATCGGCGATGAGATAGAACAGGCCGCCTTCAGCCAATGCTGCTTTGGTTAACACGTCACGACCAGCGAATTCGTTGATGAAACGTTTACCTTGTTTGTTCACAATCACGAAGTTTTCTGGTGGTACTTGTAGGCCACTAAATAGCTCACCGGTAATTGGGTCGGCCACTGGCATCATTTGGGTAAAGCCCATACCGGTTAGACCTGCACCAACTGATTGACCAAGAACGATACCATCCCCGGTCATTGCGTAAGAGTTGGTGGTTTTCACGTCATCAGGGATGCTTTCCCAGTAAGTGTTGTATTGTTGCAACATCTTAGTGTTGGCACCAAAACCGCCACTTGCCAGTACCACAGCGTTAGCGCGAACCGTGATTTTTTGACCGTTTACGCCAGTTGCGATCATGCCTTTGATTTCGCCGTTTTCAATCAAGAACTCTTTGGCAGGGCTATCAGTGATGATAGTGCCGTTCATTTTCTTGATGTAGTCAGTCAGCGCTAGAATGAATGCTGTTCCGTATTTCTTAACAGGTTTATGACCACGACGCCATAGCGCGCCCACAGGTGCAAACACGATAGATTTGTCGTATTCCACACCGATATCTTCCAACCATTTCACACTTTCTAGCGCGCGATCAGTGAGGATTTTCACTAAGTCGTATTGACCGTAGATGTCGTTACCTTTCAGGTCTGTACGTTTACCGCCGAAGTAAGTTTGCATACGGTGTAGTAGAGGTGAATCAAATAGGTGGCCTTGTCCTTCACCAAACTGCGCTTCGTAAGTGGCAAATTCGTCTTTTAGAGCACGAAAGTCCGCGCGGTATTCTTGGTGAATATTGCTTTCATCAATGCTGAGCAGATGTTGAATGGTATGACGTTCACCTGGGTTTTCATCAAAGGTACGTTGCCATTCTGGATCAGCTGCGTTGATTGGACCACCCGTACGAATGGTATTACCGCCCACAGCAGGGTATTTTTCCAGCACGATAGCGCTCTTACCTTGTTGCAGTACGGTTGCTGCTGCGCTTAGACCGGCACCGCCGCCACCGATAACCACAACGTCACAAGTGTATTCTTCATCGCCTTTATTTAGGCTACTTGCTGGTTTTGGACGTTTGCGTAGGATATCTGGGTTTACGCCAGCCAGTTTCACTGCTTTGGCTACGCCATCAAGCACGGCGTTACTGGTTTCAGATGCGCCAGATAGAGCATCCACATTGAGGGTTTGGCCTTCGATGATTTTGTCTGGAATGCGCACAAAAACCACGTCTGCCAAACCTTCGGTTTCACCAGCGGTGTCGATATCGATGCTTTCGATACGTTTTTCACTGAACGCCACTTTCATCGGTAGCGCTCCACCGTGACCTAGGGCGTGAACGTCATACGTGCCCGGTGTGAATGAAAATTCCTCTTCTTCATTGAGCTGGTTAGAGATTTTGGCGAAACGCATAAAGCGTAAGAAACATCTTTCCAAGAAGTCTATAGTGCCTTCGCTGTTCAGTTTGCCGTTTTCATCAAAGGCTTTGTTGGCATTACCCAGTAGGAATTCGTAACCTGGCATCACGTTAGCGTTGACGCCAGGGGCATCTAATACTTGGCGAAGGTGTAGCTGTGCGCGTGAAGAACCTTGTGAATCAATAGAAGCACCCAAGATCATCACAGGTTTGCCATCCAGTGGATGTAGCTCGTAACTTAACCATTCCAATACGCTTTTTAGGCTCGATGGGATGGAGTGATTGTATTCAGGAGTGGCGATGATCACCCCATCGCTGGCAACGATTTTCTCGTTGATGGCCAAGAGCTGCGGATTATTTGATGGCAAATCTTGGTTAAACATAGGAACGTCGTTGATCTCTAACAGTTCAATCTCTGCTTTGTCTTTAAAATACGTTTGCATAAATTGAAGTAGAGTACGGTTATAAGATTTTGGAGATGTCGTTCCGACAATAGCTGCAAATTTCATTTTGTTATGCCTTCTGAGTTTGCCAAGCGAATTTCTTACCTTTTCTGATCACCGCTTTTTCTGATAAGAGTTTTGTAATAAGGTCGGTAAACAGTGTGAATTCTCTAAAAATTTCATCGAGTTCAGTAACCTTGTCGGGATAGATCAAATCGCCTGTCGCATTAAAGGCTGCTTGCGATTTTCCTAGGAGAAATTCGCTGCTAGGCATAAGGCGGGCAGCCAATTCAGGGGAGTCAAGAATCTGGCGAAGGTGAGCTTGGGCGCGAGAAGAACCTAGAGCACCGTGAGAAGCACCCACGATCAAAACCGGTTTATCTGTGAGCGCTTGACTGGTGTAACTTATCCATTCCAATGCACTTTTTAGTGACGCAGTGATGGTGTGGTCATACTCCGGCGTGGCAATGATAACGCCATCTGCAGCAAGAATTTTTGCTGATAGTTCAGCAACTTGTTGGGGTACTTGGTTATCTTCAGGTTCGTAGAAAGCAGGTAGGTCTTTAATTTCAAAGAGTTCAAGCTGGGCTTCGTCTTTAAAATGCTCTTTCATGAATTGCAGTAACATACGATTTGTTGACACCTTGGAGTTGGTGCCAACAATTGCTAAGTAGTTCATAGTAGAGGTTTCCCTAAATTGTCGTAGCCATAAATTAAATTCTGTGTTCAGTTTTATCACAGTATGCAATGGCTATCTAATAGCTATAAAATAGGGGGCTATAAGTGATTTGTTATAGAAATGCAATCCAGCGCATATTAAGGTTGATTCATGTCAAAATATCGCAGTCAAAACACCCTCTATTACATCGATGCGTTACTCAAATTCAGCAATTACAGCAAAGCGGCTGAGTCTCTTTACATTTCGCAACCTTATCTTACGCAAGTGATCAAACGAATTGAAAACGAACTCAACTGCCAAATCATCAATCGCAGTGAAGTACCGTATCGCTTAACGGAGCAGGGGAAGATCTACTATGACTACCTTGGTTCGATAGAGACGGTCTATTCCAATATGCGCCGCCATATCAGTGCTATTACCGATATGGATAAAACCACGATTAAGATCGGCATATTGCCGAGTATTGGCACCTATCTGTTACCGCTATTTTTGCCCAAATTCTTAGCGCTTTATCCAAACTGTCAAGTCGAGCTGGTGGAAGATATGCCCGATAGCAACGAGAAAAGGCTGCTAAAAAGCGAGATTGATTTTTGGATAGGGCAAAACTCGCGGCATATCGACCCTAATCTGAGTGCGGCGTCATGGGGTAAGCACCGTTACTACGCCATTATTCCTAAATCCAGCGTGCTTTATCAGGAAAATATCGCGGCGATTCCTCAAGGCAGCATTGCGATGGATGAATTATTGAGCCAAAAGTTGGTGTTAACGGTGAAAGGGTCGGTAATACGCACCCAGATCGACCATCTATTGGATATCTACAAGATTAAACCTGATATTGTGCTGGAAAGTTACGAAATCGCGACGGTGAAAAATCTCGCCATGGCCGATGCAGGCGTAACGTTTGTGCCGGAAAGTTTAGTGACTGAACCTTGCCCAGAGCAATTTAATACCTATATGTTGCCCGTTGAACAACTGAATGCGGATTATTTTATTGCCCATCATTACAATCGTGATTTGACGGAGATGGACAAAGGGTTGCTGGACTCATTTATGCGCTATAAAGACGCTACTCAATACGAATAACACAGGATGAGACTATGACCGAAGCGCACCAAGTGATAGAGGCGATGGGCACAAAAATTCGTCTCCATTTCAAAGGAGAAAATGCCCAGCCATGTGTTGCACAAGCCTGTGCCATGTTAAAGCGTTATGAGCAGGTATTTAGCGCTAATAGCGAGGCGTCGCAGCTTGCCAATGTGAAAATGAATGCGGCTAACCATCCGGTTGTGGTTGATGCCGATGTGTATGAACTGATCAAAATTGGCCATCAGCACAGTCTAGACCTTAACAGCTTTTTGAATATTGCTATCGGGCCGTTGATCAAACTGTGGCGCGTGGGATTTAAAGAGGCGCGAGTGCCCACTCAAGAAGAAATCGATGCAGTATTGGCGCGATTAAATCCGGCCGACATCATTTTAAACGATGAAGAGCACTCAATATTTTTTACCAAGCCGGGGCTTGAAATCGATTTAGGCGCGATTGCTAAAGGCTATTTTAGTGACAAAGTCATGGCGTTTTTTAAGCAAAAGTCGCCTATTTCTGCGATGGTCGATATCGGCGGTAACTTACTGGTGTATGGTGAATCGCCAAAGCAAAGTCATGATTGGGATGTGGGCATCCAAAATCCGTTTTTGCCACGAGGTCATAGTGTCGCTTCGGTGAAAATCAGTAATCAATCGGTGGTGACCTCCGGCATTTATGAGCGCACCTTTAACCACAATGGTCAGCAATACCACCACATTTTTGACAGCCAAACTGGCTATCCGGTACAAAACAGTGTTGCTTCACTGACTATTATTGCTGATAAATCATTAGATTGTGATATCTACACCACCAAGCTATTTGGCTTAGAACCACGCGCTATTTTGCACACGGTCAATCAAATAGAAGGGATGGAAGCGATAGTCATCACCACCGAGGGACAAATGGCGACGACAACGGGTCTGCGTCATAAGATGGTGATGGCGTAGGTCGCCTGTTATGCGATTGAACAATCCATACTGGTCTTGAAAAGCAACAAGTCGAGCTTAATAACTGGTGTAGCATGAGTCTTAGTGATTCATTAAAACTCATGCTATAGGTGCTATCTCTATCCTTTTAATTTGTTTATTGGCGAATAAACACCGAGACGTCATCATCGCCATCACCTTCGGTTAGCCTTAGTGTGTCATCGGCGATGGTTATGGTGTAAGTCTCAATATCACTGTCGTCGTCGGTGTTATAGCCGCTAAACTCAGATAGTGTAATCAACTGGTTGGTGCTATCCCAACTGTAGGCTCCCCATTCTACGCCATCTAGATCGTTATCATATGAGTCATCATCAATATCAATTTTGACGTATTGATTATTGGCAAGAAATACATAGGCGTAAGTGTCATTTTCGGTATGCGATGTGATGCCTGTTTTGTTAAATCGGTGTTGAACCCAAGCGCCCACAATGGTGGATGATAAGGAAGTAATGCGAGTAAAACTGGCCGCACTTGAGCTGGTCGACACGCCGTTGGAATAGACATCGGTGGTGAGAATCAACGTATCACTGCTTGGAGACACATAGGTAATGTAATTACCAGTACCGGTACTATTAGCTTGCGCATAGGTCAAACTGTTGGTTAAACCAGCCGTGCTGTTTTCATCGTATAGATTGCGCGTTTGATACACTACAGAGTTAGTGTTGTCGGCCGCGTATTGACCAAATTCTAATCCGTTAGTGGTGAGTAAGGGTTGATCGCTATCGATCTGAACATGGAAATAAAGCCCTGTTTGAAGAAATAGGTAAACTGACAACTCGTTGGGGTTCCCAGAGCTTGAGTCTTCAGTCCATGCACCTACTGCAGGACCAAACTGCATGCTGTAGGTGCCAAGTTGGCCCTCAAAGTGGCTTCTTGCGGTGCCTGAGCTAATCAGCGTTCCTAAATTGTGGCTGTAGCTACTCATTAGCGAAGTCACTTCCGTGTCCGTTTCAAACGCGGCTTCAGAGCGTTCAAAATCGATGTTCGTAGTGGCAGCTGAATGCATGGCTTCTGGTATGGTAATACCGTTGCTAGTATTGCCATCTTCATCAATCGACTGCAGAAAACGAATAATGTTAGATACATGTTCATCGGTAGTATCAGTACTATCGACCATGTCTAACGGGGTTAACAGTGATGAGCCTGCAACAGAGGGAAAATCAATATTGCCGATCGAAAAAGTGACGGTTTCACCAGTAAGGTAAGTGAAGCGACCACTGCTATCGGTCACACCGCTGCGAGTGGCTGTACGATAGTGCAAGTTACTGATAGGCGCATCAATCACTTGACCAGTTTGAACACTAGTTACGTTGTAACCATTACTGTCATCTGAGTCACTATCGCTACTATCATCACTGCTACCACCTCCGCCACAGGCACTTAAAAACAAGATCAGAAAAAGAGACCAAGCTGTTTTATTGCGTTCTAAAGGCATATCGACATCCCATTTTTGTCATCAATTACGTATCTCAAAAATAGGGTGCGAATCTTAAGAGACTCTTAAGAATTCTCTGGTGTTAATATTTTGTTACTTTTCTATAAAGGCGGTGATGGGATAGGAGTGTCTATTTGAGTGTGGGCTTTAACCATGTTGAACTAAAAACAAGTTGTTACCGCTGGGAATCGATACTGCTTATGACGTGTTGAAAATAATGGTAAAGGCTAATAAAAAGGAGAGTGCCATAGAAGACGCTCTCCTTATTTTCGGTGTAGATAAATTACCCAGCTAATATTTCATTACGTACCAGCTCGGCACCAGCGCTTAGCGCGTGCAGTTTCGCGCGAGCGACTTCACGGGAAAGCGGTGCCATACCACAGTTGGTGCATGGGTAAAGCTTGTCGGCATCCACGTATTTTAATGCTTCGCGCAAAGTAGCGGCCACTTCTTCTGGAGTTTCGATGTTGTTGGTTGCCACATCAATTGCGCCGACCATCACTTTCTTACCGCGCACCAATTCCAGTAGTTCCATTGGTACTTTTGAGTTGTGGCACTCAAGAGAGATGATGTTGATGTTCGATTCACGCAATTTAGGGAACGCTTCTTCGTACTGACGCCATTCGCTGCCTAATGTCTTTTTCCAATCGGTGTTGGCTTTGATGCCGTAGCCGTAGCAGATGTGAATCGCGGTTTCGCACTTCAAACCTTCAATCGCTGTTTCTAGTGCAGCGATGCCCCATTCGTTGACTTCATCGAAGAAGACGTTAAAGGCGGGTTCATCAAATTGGATTATATCGACGCCTGCGGCTTCTAGCTCTTTTGCTTCTTGGTTTAGGATTTTGGCAAATTCCAGCGCCAGTTCTTTACGGCTTTTGTAGTGCGCATCGTAAAGGGTATCGACCATGGTCATTGGCCCAGGCAGCGCCCATTTGATTGGTTTATCGGTTTGCGAACGTAAGAATTTGGCATCTTCAACAAACACTGGTTTTTGACGTGACACTGGGCCAACCACGCTTGGCACGCTTGCATCGTAGCGATCACGGATTTTGACCGTTTGACGGTTTTCAAAATCAACACCGTTTAAGTGTTCGATAAAAGTGGTCACAAAGTGCTGACGAGTTTGCTCGCCATCGCTCACAATGTCGGTGCCAGCAATCAGCTGTTCTTGTAGGGCAATACGCAAAGCGTCGTGTTTGCCATCAACCAGCTCTTGTCCTTCCAATTTCCATGGAGACCAAAGCACTTCAGGTTGTGCTAGCCAAGTGGGTTTAGGCAAGCTGCCTGCGGTCGAAGTTGGGAATAATTTAGTCATTGTAGTCACCGTTAAATTGTCTTGTTTAGGATTAAGCGTATTGAGCAGACCATTGCTCAAGAACAGATTGGTAAGGTTTGATGAAGACTTCTTCAGCAAATTTACCTTGTTCAATGGCAAGTCGAGTACGCTCTTCACGGTCATAAACAATGTTGGTTAAAGAATGCGCATCATTCTTTAGATTCGGTTGATAGTGATCGCCTGCTACTGCATTCGCAAAATAGATTTCAGGACGATAGATCTTTTGGAACGTTTCCATGGTCGCGATGGTGCTGATCAGTTCCAAATTGGTGTAATCATTAAGTAAGTCGCCAAAGAAGAAGAACGCAAATGGTGCAACGCTGTTTTTCGGCATGAAGTAGCGCACTTGCAAGCCCATCTTCTGGAAGTATTGTTCGGTTAATGAGGATTCATTTGGCTCGTATTCAAAGCCCAGAATCGGGTGCTCATTTTCGGTGCGGTGATATACCTTGCTATCGGAAACGCTCAAGCAAATCACTGGCTTTTTCGCAAAGTTTTGTGCATAGGTCTCTGAATTAACGAACGATTTGAAGATGTTGCCGTGCAAAATCCCGAAGTCTTCAGGAACCGAGAAAGACGATTTGCCTTTGTTGTGATCAAGCAAACGCACGCTAAAGTCATAGTCACGTACATAAGAAGAGAAGTTGTTGCCAACGATGCCTTCAATGCGTTGATTGGTTTTGCGATCAACAATATAGGTTTTTAACACTTCAATTGATGGAATCGCTTCACTTGCGTCTTCCACTTTAATATCAGCAGAGATGATTTCCAGTTCCACCGAGTAACGATCGCCGGTTTGGTTATCCCAAGTCGCTAGTTCGTTGAAACGGCTGTCAATCATATTTAATGCGTTGCGCAGGTTCTGTTGACGGTGTTCGCCACGAGCCAAGTTCGCAAAGTTCGTTGTGATACGAGTGTTGTCTGATGGATGATAATTTTCATCAAGACAAGTGCTTTTAATAGTAAATGTAAATTGTTGAGTCATGAGCCTTATGTCCAAATTGCCTAGATGAAATCAAAGCCATCTATCGTGAAATCTATGACTAATTTATAACTGGCGCGCTACATGATTAACAGTGGTATTACTTAATGTTCACTATGAGAAAGATTCATGATCACAATAATCAAGGAGAGAAACATTAAAATAAATAGGGAAATAAAGGTGATTGGCTAACGACTTAACGCTTCACCTAAAGGGCGAAAATAGTCTTGTAGCGCTTGATAGATAAGGGTTCTGTGGTGTAAGTCGGGATAAACAGGAAGCATATCGCCTTTGGTGGTTCCCGCGACAAGATAAGGATTTTCAATACCAGAACAGGACTCAACGACCGCTTCAAAGGCGCGCGCCATCATCTCTGTGGGTGTAGAAAAGTATTGAATACCAGCGGCTTTATCGGCTTTGACACTGCGTGCCACATAGTCGTGCACTTCTTGTCCATCGCTGCTCAGTAGAGCAACATCAAAAATCTTAAACAACTTTTCGTTAAGCGGATGCACAAAAGGTTTGGCATTGTGCAGCCAACAATCACTGGCAAACAGAATCTGCCGCTGCGGACCAGAACGATCACCAATATCAAACGCCTTTTCCGCGATGTGATGATCAAATGCGTGCCAAAACTCATGGGCGAGGGCACCTGCACCGGCATTTTTTGCTAATGCGAGCTCACGCAAATTCGGCGCATAGTGTGCTTGTACGCCTTTACGTCCACCAGTACCAAAAGCGAGGTTCAAATTGCCCCGCAAACCTATCGCTGCTGGGGGAATGGCAAGCAGATAAGCAAGGTCAGCCAATGAATCAAATATCAAATTCGCCGCGAGATCTTTCTCTTCACTGTTCACCCATTTCCCCACGCGGATGCTACCGATACCAAAGGTGTCACGAATATCGATAAACGACATCTGTTCACCAAGACGGTAGTCAGGGCCTTTGCGGGTTTTGTGTTTAAAGCTGGATAACTGCAAAGCATTCCTTAGCGTAAATGGAAACCTTAGCGTGAGCAGATAAGCTGCCGCTCGGTACAAGTAAATGAGCCACTAGTTTAGGCGATGATGCCAAACGAATCGAGCCGTAATTGTGCATCATTGCTGCTTATCCACGGTTAGCCTCGATTAGCATCTTCTTGGATTATCAATAAAGGTTTCGTAATCGCTATGGCGATTAAACACGACAATCGTGTCGCCTAGTTTGACCAAGCGGTCTGCTCCGCCAAGTGACAGCGTTTGGTAACCATATCGGTTAGTGACGCGAAATCTCGCCGCCCCAGTTCCTATTTTGTTTAACGCTTTGAGTGTCTTTTTCACTAAAGAAAGCGGTGCTTTTTTCGGATATTGCACGTCAAATGGTGTCGTCATAGTCATAGCCTCAATCAATTAAGTGGGTATAACTAGATGCTATCCTAGATTTTTCATTTCCAAAATTTGCTGATAAATTAATATAAAACATATGCTTATATTAAGTTTGATTTCATCGGGTTTATCTCGATGACACGATGAATGTTTAACTTGTGTTCCTATGAAGCCCAGATTTCAATTAATAAGCGATCTAGAGTTATAACGAATAAGATGAATATCCTTATTAACTTATTCTTTATCTGATGGATTTTTATATAGGGATAATCATTAATCTCAGATTGAATCATGCATATGTATGCCCACATTTGAGTGGGCATAGTTTAAGTTTATTGACGAATAAATTCAGGGGCACCATCAGCAACAGTTAGGGTCATCGTATCACCAATAATGGTAATTAAAGCGGATTCGCTACCTGTATCGCTTAATCCGTATTCGCCATTTAAATCTATCATTACCGTTGGAGTTAGTGTTGCGGAATGCTGAGTTTTTCCGTTAACCGTCGTTGTCGTCCAACTAGAAAGGGTATAGGTTCCGACTTCTAATCCAGCAGGTTCTTCGCTGTTATTAACTTCTGGATCTGTGTTGTACTCCATGTGGAAGTAGTGATTATCATCAGTAAATACAAATGCAAGTAAAACTCCATTTTCCGTATCTGCACTAGTATATAGCCAAGAACCGATTAGAGGGTTTTCACTGGTATTTACTTGCCGTTTAAACTCAACATAATATGAATCTAGGCCGCCATCTTCAAATTCATCCACATTAAATGTCATTTTATTAGGTGACGAAAAATTTACAGTTACGTGGTCATATTCGTTGCATTGCTCTGTGGGATTAGCGGAGCAGGTATCAATTATTTCTTGTGTAACAAGAGATGTTAAACCGGACCTACCATTGTCATCATAAAGTGTGGAGTCTTCAGTTTTTAACAACTCGTTACTGCTATCGAGACTGTATTTAGCAAACTCAAAACCACTCCAGCTGTCGTCATTATCACTACTGTGATTTGTGCTTGTAATCGCTGCGCCACTTTCGACGTCCAATTGAGCCATAAAGTAGTTGTCATTATCCAAAAACATGAAAACAACGAAACTGTAGTTTTCCTCATCAACATACCCTTCAGCTAGCCATGTACCCAGTATTGAGGGCGAAATGCTTGATGTATCTGCTCCTTCTTCTTCCAGTGAGGTAGCTAGGTGAGTTAAGGCATTGCTTCGCGTAACTAATTCAGTAGCACCTGCATCAGTAATAACGTTTGTTACTACGATATTTGTTGCAAATGAAGCAGGATCCGCAGTGAAATCAATAGTCCCACTATTTGTACTATTCGCTGCTTTAAGTTCATCCGCGATGGTTATGCCGTTGCTTGGATCACCATCGCTATCAATTGTTTGTAAGAATCGAGAAATATTAATAACAGTGTCATCGTTCACATCCGTTGTTTGCGCAATAGTTAAAGGTGTGACGATATTAGTTGCAGTTACTGGTGGAAAAGTGATTGTACCGATTGAGAATGTTATAGATTCACCAGATTCATAAGTAAACTTGCCGCTAGTATCTGTTACACCGGAGTGTGATGCTGTCTTATAATCAATGTTTGAAACCGCAGAATCAATAAATGTACCTGTTTGAGCCGTACTATCGGTGCTGGAACTCGACCCATTACAACCAATGAGACTCAAGCATCCAATTATCGTGCATATTAATTTATGACCAAATTTCATGGCTTAATCCTCCAATTAGGTTTTTTACTCTAATCTCGGATTGAAAGGTAGCATATAGTTGCCAATTTATTATTGCTTGATTAGCAGATTTATTAGAAATACATACGTTTCCATTATGAGTTTAAAATAACCATAAATTTCATGTTTTTAAACTGCATAGTATGATATTTATTATCGGTTATTTATTATTCATTATTATCTATTTTTGTTCGTATGGTTATTATTTTTATCTTAATCTATGGATGTTCTTTTCAAGTTTAAAGGTGTTGCCTTTTTAAGTTATGTGATAACTATTGTTTTGTTTAGCTGTAATAGAGCAATGATGTGTAAAATTTAAGACAGACAATAAGATAGTTATGATGAAATATAAAAAAGTGAATGGTTGTTAGGGTGTGATTTTAATAAGTTTAATACTTCGTAACTATATGATGTAACTTTGATATTCGAGACAAAGGTTTATTGTGTAAAATTTGAAATTTGTGATCCTATAAACCATCACAATCAAGCCGCAGAGGTAGAGTGCAAATAACCATGGCTGGGCAGGCTATTAGCCACAGAACTTGGTTAATTTTTTGTCATTGCCACGAAATTTCGCGATTGCGTAAGGACGGATTTTATGGATAACACAAAACAAGTTGCCGTGATTGGGGCTGGGGTGATTGGTTTATGTTGGGCTGCGCTGTTTGCTGCAAAAGGTTATCAAGTGCAAGTGTATGATCCTCGGGAGGATTTATACGAGCAGCTCACGCACACTTTGCCGCTGTATTTGCGTCAAATCCCCGATATCACGGAGGATGTCGATGTTGTGATGCATCGTGTTCGTGCCTGTCGCGATCTCCAAAAGGCGACCACTCACGCTCAGTATGTACAAGAATCCGGTCCTGAATCCTTAGCGTTTAAGCAAGCACTTTGGGCTGAAGTTGAGCAGTATGTAGCAACCGACACTTTATTGTTTTCGTCCAGTTCAGGCATTGTGGCGAGTGAGCAAGGCGCAACAATGCAGCATGGCGAACGCATTGTTATCGGCCATCCATTTAATCCACCGCATATCTTGCCGTTAGTTGAAATTTGTGCCGCGCCGACAACCTCTGCAGGATTGATACAACGAGCCTCTGAGTTTTATCGTTCACTAGGCAAATTCCCCGTACCACTGAACCATGAAAAGCCCGCTTTTGTTGCCAATCGGCTGCAAATGGCACTGGTACTGGAAGCAATTAAATTGGTCGAAGAGGGCGTTGTTGGCATCAAAGAACTTGATGATATTGTCACTCATTCCCTCGGTATTCGTTGGGCCAGTGTCGGTCCATTACTGGCGTTTCACTTAGGTGGCGGTGCAGGTGGTTTAACCCATCTGTTGGAACATATCGGCGTCAGTTTGGCAACCTCCATCGGCCAACCCGATGTGCTGACTAAAGAGGTGATCGCTCGCATTGGGGCGCAAGCCGACAAGGTATATCCAAAGAGTGAATTACAACACTACTGCACTGAACGAGATCGCCGCCAGCAAGTGATTATTGAAGATCAGAAAATGCACTGAGTTTAAATGGCTGATATGAATGTTGTAGATTTTGCTGTGACTAAGGTGAGCTGTTTTGTTTTCAATTGGATAATGATGTGCAAAGCAACACAATGACATTTCGTATGTTCTAACGATTAACGAAAAGAATAAGATACAAACACTTTAAGCAGTCAGATTTGCACTATAAACAACAATCTGCACCGAAGTGGTCAATCAAGTGATTGATTAATGGTCAATTTTGTTGTTATGGCGACAATTTGTGTCTTTTAAGGTTGGCATGGAAACTGCTGTGGATATTACTCCAATTCGTAAGGAGTAATACATGAGAAAGGAAGCACTTAGTTTAGCGATTAGTATGATTTTTTTCGGAGGACATGCTTATGCAGTTGAGGATTTACAACATTACACGGTTCAAGAGATTGTAAATGACGTTCAACATGGCAAGGTTACAGCGACAGCGTTAGTCAAAGCTTATCAACATAGAATCGATACCATTGAAGGTTCGACTCAAGGTTTTAATGCCATTTTAACGCGTAATACGAATGTGGAAGAAGAAGCGAGAGCCTTAGATGCGATTAATGATAAAGCGAAGCTTGCTTTAGCTGGTGTTCCCATTTTTGTAAAAGACAATATAAACACAGCAGCTATGCCAACTAGCCATGGTGTTGAAGCCTTAAAAACCTATCAACCCAAATATAATGCTGTTGCGGTTGATCGATTAATCAAGGCTGGTGCATTGGTGATGGGAAAAACCAATATGCCTGAATTTGCTATGTTTTGGGATACAGTGTCCAGTGTAGGTGGTCGAACTTATAACCCGCAGGATCGGACCAAGAATATTAATGGTTCAAGTGGTGGTTCTGCCGCTTCAGTTGTAGCGGGTTATGCTCCGGTTGCCTTAGGAACAGAATCTTGTGGCTCAATAACGGATGTTGCATCATTTACTTCACTAGTAGGATATCGACCATCACCCGGTTTAGTACCAAGAACGGGAATCGATTATAACCGCCTAGGAGATACAATAGGTCCCTTAGCAAAAAATGTCGTAGATGCTGCAATGGTGGTGGATGTTATGGCGGGAGAAGATCCACAAGATAATCTAACTAAAGGGCATCACCTCAATGAATCACTTTTAACCTCATTAACAAACAATAAGTCCCTAAAAGGGAAGGTGTTGGGTTATGTAGTCGCCCCTTTTGGTGGGTGGAAAACTGATATCGCGATTACGCCAGCAATATCTGCCACAATGCAAAAAGCGCTAGATGAATTGCGTGGACAAGGCGCGATCATAACGCCCATCCATATACCAGCAGATTGGTGGGCGGACTATGGTTCAGGAAATTATTGGGACGATTCGGGTAAAGAAGACTACTTCTCTCGAACGCAAGCGACTATTCCTACTGGGCTCAAAGAAAAAACAAAACCATATGATGTACTTAACTATGGTGATCTTATTGCAGCGAGTCCTCACATGAACTCAATAGCGAAAGATTGGATTCAGGCAAGTGACAACAAACCACTCGATCCAAAAACGTTTAATGCGGCAGTTGAGAGTCGTAAGACTTTTGCAAAAGGTGTTGATCTACTTTACAAACAGTATCATTTGGATGCCCTGATTTATCCGACGGTTTCTTTACCTCCAGCTGATGTAGAAAAAGATCCAGCTACATTAATCGATCCTAAACAACTTGGAACGCATTGTGGTTGGGCAAATTATACAGGTAGACCTGTTGTCAGTGTTCCTGCTGGATTTTCAAATCACTTTCCCGTTGGGTTGAGCTTTTTGGGCGATCGTTTTAATGATGGAAAACTATTAGGTTTAGCAGCAGCGTTTGAAGAATCTACACATAATCAGAAACTGCCTCAAATTTAATCCCAAGGTTACGTCTGGTATTAGCGGTGTAGTGCATTTTAAAAATGCTCAGTGTGATAGCGATGCTCCCCCCAAGTTATGTGGGGAGCTTCTTATTACTCGCTGATTACCCACGCAAAATCGGATTAGTCAGACACGTTGGACCGCCTTCACATGCCATACAAAGGGCATCTCCGGCAAAGGTGGTTACTGTAACTCCATGCGCTTCCATCACCGCTTTAGTTTTAGGAAAACCCTCAATCATGATGCAGTGATCGGGTGAGGTAGGAAGCACATTCAGATTAAGGCCAAAAGAATCAGCAAATTCCTCTTCTGGTGCGATAACCAGTTCAATATTAAGCTCTTGAAGCATACGCCACAGACGTGCTGGTATCAGAGGAGGATGAACAAGATATTTAGTCTCGGTTAAAGGAGAGATTACCGACATTAAATGCAAACAGGCGTCTTCGCCTGTCCAATAAGGCATATCAAATCCTAACGCTTGAATGCCATGGGGATTTAATAGAGCATTCAGCTGTTTTACTCCTTCTTCATTGGAACGAAACCCCATTCCTACAAGCAGTGTCGTTTCGTTTAACCAAATCAGGTCACCACCTTCAATACGCGCTTCACCAGTAAGTTCACCTAACATTGGAATGCCCACGGTTTCGTAAAAGTCTTTGTGCATTTGAGGTTCTGGAGCACGCAGTTTTTTACCCATACGTAGTGCAATAGCACCTGCCTTAGTGACTAGCGACGAATCACGGGTAAACATGGCATCGGCAAGTCCATCATCGTTATCTTCTAACCACAAAATCTCACAGCCAGTCGCTTCAATTAACTTGGCAAACTCATTAAATTGCACAATGGCTTTTTCGGCATCGAAATAGTCGTTGTAGTGCCAAGTCGTTTTGTCTGCAGCTAAGAGGCTTTTGCCCGGGCGTCGCATTAATACTCGGGTCATTGGCTCGGCCATCAATTGGCATCCATATTCACTCATTATTCCTTCCTTAGTCTCTTTGATGTAACTCATTGAATTTACTCTATGCTGTTAAGTTTGGATATGCAAATGGATTAATTTCGTTTGAGAGGATGTTGCTCATCGCTCAAATTGCGAGATAACCCGAACAGGAGATTTTGAATTCGTCACAAGCCTTAGATGTCGCAAAAATACAATACACGCATAAACCGGCTCCCTAGTATCGATGGTAATAAGAACGTGTTTGACATGAGTGCGCTGATGTTTTGCGCGTCGATTGAATCTCATGGATGAGCTGTACACAAATAAGGGAAGAGATTATGCAACGTATTAACTATTCATCTGGTGCGCCGTTAGAAGAGATAGCTGGTTATTCGCGTATGGTCAAAGTGGGTAATCAAATCCACATTGGTGGCACAACCGCTGTGTTGCCAGATGGATCCGTATCCGGTTCTACCGCGTTTGAACAAGCGCAATTTATCTTCGAAAAATTTATTGGGCTACTAGCGCGCGCTGGCGCTGAAGCAAAAGATGTCTACAAAATAAAGGCTTACATTACTGATATGGCTTTGGGCAAAGACGTTGCGCAAGCTTACAGTGCGGTTTTTAAAGACGTTCGCCCACTGTTTACCATGGTCGAAACTCCCAAACTTAATCGCCCTAGTCAGTTAGTTGAAATTGAACTTGAAGCGATGATCGGCTGCGAACTTTGTAGCGAATAGTCCAAGAAGTAAGGGTTCTTCTGGAGCGTTGAGGAGTTGAGTATGCTGAAAAGAATTCATGAAAATCGACCTGAAGCAGAGCTCGTGACGATTACCTTTGAAGGTCAAGCGCTGCAAGTCCCAGCAGGTGAAACCGTTTTGGCCTCAGTGATGGCTGCTGGAATGGGATATAACCGAACTTCGCCTATTAGCGGCGCGCATCGTGCAGGTTATTGTCAGATGGGAGTCTGCTTTGAATGCCTTATGGAAATCGACGGCGTTCCTAATCAGCAAGCGTGTAACACATTAGTTCACGAAGGCATGGTGGTGAACCGTCAGATTGGGAAAAAGGTGGCCGCAAATGGATAAAATGTACGATCTTATCGTTATTGGTGCAGGCCCCGGCGGGCTGGCTGCGGCAGTCACTGCGTCTAACTTAGGCCTCGATACACTGGTAGTGGATGAACAGCCAGAGCCGGGGGGGCAGATTTATCGTTCGATGGAACGTAGCCGAGCAGAAAATATCGATACATTAGGTAAAGACTACTTTGCTGGAAAGCCGCTGGTGGAGATGTTTCGCTCTTCCAACGCGACTTATATGCCAAGCACGACAGTGCTTAATATTGCCAATCAGTTTGAACTTGATTTGCTGTGTAAAGGGATTACTCATAGAGTTTGTAGCAAGCGCATGATAGTCAGCATTGGCGCGGTTGAACGCCCAGTGCCGATGAAAAACTGGACGCTGCCCGGCGTGATGGGCGCGGCGGCGGCCGACATCCTATTTAAATCTGCGGATATGGTTCCCGAAGGTCCAGTGGTGATTGCAGGTAGCGGGCCACTGTTGCTTCTTGCGGCTTGCCATCTTGTTGATAACGGTGCGCATATTGCTGCCATGGTCGAAACTGCTAGTTTTAAAGACTACCTCAAAGCAGCGCCTTTTCTTCCTCAAGCCTGGCCGCGAGTTAATTACCTTATCAAAGGCTTACAGATGCGACTAAAGCTCAAACGTGCAGGTGTTCCGCTTTATATCGGCTGTCGCGACCTTGAGGTCATAGGCGATCAGCAGGCGGAAGGCTTTCGTTTTAGCTGTCGCGGTAAAACTCATGAAGTTGCGGCTCAATCTGTGCTGCTTCATGAAGGCGTTGTGCCCAATTTACGTTTGAGCCAAGCGCTTAATTGCGAACATGAATGGTATGAGCCGCAGCGTTACTGGAAACCAAAACTGGATGAATGGGGCCAAACCAGTGTGGATGGGGTGGCGATTGCTGGCGACGCTTCAGGTATTGGCGGCGGTCCTATCGCTGTATCGACAGGGCATTTAGCGGCGATCAATACGGCATACCAACTTGGCAAAATCACCGCTCAAGAGCGCGAGAGCCTAGCGGTTGAACATCGTAAACAGCTCAAACGGGATCGCTCGATTCGCCCATTTTTAGACCACGTTTTCCCGCCCAATCGCCAGACACTGAATCCCGTGGAGGATGACGTCTTAGTCTGCCGTTGTGAAGAGATCACTGCCGGACAAATCCGTGAGGCAATTGCCCAAGGTGCTCGTCATCCAGCGCAAATCAAAGGCAAAACTCGCTCAGGAATGGGGCCATGCCAAGGCCGAATGTGTGGTGCTACGCTCACAGAAATGATTGCGGCAAGTTGCAACATCGATATCAAAGAGGCCGGAACGCTACACGTTCGTACGCCAATCAAACCATTGAGTATCGAACAGTACGCCACCATGCAATTTAGTGAAAAAAATTAATCGTTTAGTTGTATCAGCATGGTATTGCTGAAGGCTGAATTGCCAAGGACGAAATCGCAATAAGGAATGGCGGGATCGAGGCATGGTTTTCGCCGCATTGCAGAGAGAACGACAATGAAAAAAAACGCAGATGTCATCATTATTGGCGCAGGAGTTATCGGCTGTGCAACCGCCTATTATCTGGCGAAAAAAGGTCGCTCAGTCATTGTGTTAGAACAGGGAAAAGTGATTGGTTACGGTGGTTCGGGTCGCAATGGTGGTGGCGTTCGCCAGTCGGGGCGCGATAAACGCGAATTGGCATTGGCTATGTACGGCGTGAAACATCTCTGGCCTCATCTCTCTGAAGAACTCGGAACCGACGTCGAGTATTACCAACAAGGGAATTTGCGTTTAGGCAAAACCGACGATCATATCAATATCTTAAAAGGGTTAACCGCCACAGCGGTCGGGCAGGGACTTGATGTGACCATGGTAAGCGGCGCTGACGTACGTGAAATTTGTCCGCATCTTTCCGATGAAGTGATTGGCGCAAGTTGGTGTCCTTCCGATGGTCACGCCAATCCTCTCAAAACCACGCTCGCTTTTCATAATGCGGCGCGCCAACGTGGTGTTCAGTTTTACACTGAACAAAGCGTGTTAAAGCTGGTGATGGTTGGCGACAAAGTACGAAAAGTCGTGACGCAAAGTGGTGAATTTGAAGCCGACCGAATTGTCGTCGCCGCTGGATTAGCAAGCCGCCCGATTATTCAAACCGTTGGCATTGATGTACCGATCTCTGCTGTTGCACTGGATACGTTGATCACCGACGCGCAGCCGCCAATGTTCTACCAAATGCTCGGCACAGCAATGGCCGATTTCTACGGGCATCAAACCACTCACGGATCGTTTATCTTTGGCGGCGGCTCTTCCTTGGATGCCAGCTTAGTTAATAAAGCCTCTGATCACACACCGATTGAAGCCACCGCAGCAACATGTCGCGGGATCTTCGGTTATCTTCCCGCCTTAAAACACGCCAAGGTCGTGCGCAGTTGGGTAGGGATTATCGACTATTCCAAAGACAAAGTACCTGTCATCAGCAAAGTCGATGATTTACCGGGCCTAATTCTCGGCTGTGGATTTACTGGTCACGGTTTTGGTATTTCGCCTTCTGCCGGCACTGTATTAGCCGAACTCGCCAACGACGAAACCCCGTCGATCGATATTAGCGAACTGGGCTATGAACGCTTTGCCGAGTTAGCGGTGTAAGCGAGTTCGATCAAACCCCCAATCATTGCATAAGGTGAAGTTTTGCTTCACCTTTTTCATTTCATCTCACCTCTATCTTTTGCTCCTTGCATCTGCTCAATTAGGCTTTGCCAGCATATAAGCAAACTCAATAATATTATTAAATACAATCAAATAACCGTTAAAAATTAATGGGTAAATTAATAATTAAGTATTATTTTTTAAATACGCATGTTATTAATTTTGTTTTTGTTAAGATAAAAACATATAGTTAGTGTATTTAAAATCAACTAATGAATAAAGGATTACACTAAAAACAGAATGTAATCCTTTATAAAATGAATTTTATTGTTTAATTAAATTTAGAATGGCACTTGCAGAAACCGTTTTTGTTGGGACTAAATAAAATTTTTCGTATGGTCCAACTGAAGCTTGACAGTTAACTGTACCAAAACCAGATCCAACTGGAGTCGGATTATCTTCACCAGCCATTCGAAGATAATTACTTGGAAATTTATTAGACTCAATTGAAACTAATATACCTGTATCAGTTTCATCAATTAATTCTATTTTAAATTTCTCATAACTACCTATTTTCCCTTGGCAGTTCACCGTACCAAAACCGGGTGCTGTTTGTTGAGGCTCTGTAGAACCACGCATACGTAGGTAGTTACCTGGAAATTGGTTAGATTCAAAAGAGAATGTACCATCATCATTTTGAATCAAGTTAAATACTTCCCATGGATTTTTAGATACGCTGTTCTGATCCATTTGGCAGTTTACTGTACCCAAGCCACTACTTTTCGTAACTGGATTATCTTCACTAGCCATTCTAACTAAACATTTTGGAAACTGGTTAGATTTAATAAAAACTGGAATGTTTGCCATTTTTCTCATCCTTATTTTCAATAATTATTAAAAACTATCTTTAAAAGGTATATTTCACGTAAAAATAGTCATATGAATAATTCATATAGCGTGTTTAATGATAGATGTTTTTATTGAAATTTTTCTTCGTGTTTTTATTTTTTGTCATGGGACTTCTTATGTCTCTATTAGTTACATATTATGTCCCAGCTATTAATTACCCAATTTCAGGTATGTTCTAGTCACTGTGATGGTCCTAATTTTAATGTTGCAAATATTAATAGGTGTTTCTGATAATTAATTAAAATAATATGGCAACAAAAATTTCCGAAAAACAATGAGGTGACTTTGAAAAAATCATTGTTTCATAGTTTTTGGTGGTGCTGGAATAAGACTATCTTGTGCTAGATAAAAATAATACGACATTGAAAGTGTATATGCACATAGTTGTACATGATCCGTGATTTGTGACTATCCTTACAGGGTCGTTTTTACTTTTGTATTGGTGGTACTTAACATCGGCTATATTCAGAGGAAATATGAACATCAAAAGCACATTAAGTTATCTAGGTGCATTATCACTTTTATCGATAAGCGCTCTCGCACCGGCAGCGGATAGTGAACCTAAATATGTAACATACCTAACATCTTGGGGAGTCTCTGAGCCAGAGACAATCAATCTGACCAAAGCGGATGTCATGCTATTGGCATTTGGTAAGTGGGATTCGAGTGGCAACATCGTGACATCCGACGCTATTGCAGATATTCCCAAATATGATGCTTATTGGTTGCCACCAAGCTATCAGGCTTGGACCCAATGGAAATTATCGAATCCGCAAAAGCACGTAATGATTGCCTTTGGCGGTCAAACCTATGAAGCGATTTGGGATTTAATTCAAACCCCTGAACAGCGTGAAATCGTGGCAAAAAATCTGGTCGCTTTGAGTGCTCAATCGTTCCCTGTTTATAAGAAGGGCCTAACGCAACAGGAATTGGCGGGAGAATGCCTAAATACCAATAGCGACGGCAGTTGTAACTTTGCCAACTATCAATTGGCGGGATACGTAAAGATCGATGGTTTCGATTTTGATTTTGAAAAATCGAGCCGCATTAGCGCTGAAGAAAGTAGCAACTTACTTGCACTTACGCAGCGCATTAGAGAACTCACTGCACCAGAAACCATGCTGAGTTTAACCACCTATCATGTTGGTGCCGACCCGGTGGCGTGCTCTAGTAACACTGTTTTCGATGGATGTTCCTATACAGAAGAGGGACGTTCCGAACACAATGGGGAAGTCACTGATTTACTAAAGCAATCAGCAAACCTATTTAATTTCTTTGACGTTATGGCCTACGACGCAGGGAAAAATTTCAACTATTGCGTTGCACTCAATAATTACGCTGCGGCAGTAGGGGATAAATCCAAAATAGTATTGGGACTGACCAACAATAAACAATGGAGCCCAGAGGGTAGTTTTGTTCAGTCACAGGCAGAAAATATCAAACGGACTGAATGGGAAGCGAGGAATGGCTTTGGGGGCGTATTCCTATGGGCGATGGGTTCGAACAGCGAAAGTCTCACTATGAGTGAGCAAGTTAATGGCTTTAATGAAGTCATCGAAAGCGACCAACAACAACGCAGCACGATGTAGCGAGTCAATTAGAGCCAATGATTTGTTGCCATACCAATAGCAGAATTATGTTGGTATGGCTTCGTGTCATGACATCAAAAATAAAGGAATGAATATGAGCAAGAAGATAGTGATTCTATTAGATGGCACAAGTAATGTTCCGGCGAATAATACCAATATCAACAAACTCAATAATCTTATTAAACACAATGACAATCAGGTTGTTACCTATTTCACTGGAATTGCCACACATCCAGACAAATTCTTAGACGCCGTAGAAGACGCTACAGGGCTGCATATCTCAAGCAAAATTACGCACGCTTATGCCTCGATTGCGGAAGTTTATGATCAGGGAGATGAGATATTTATCTTCGGATTTAGTCGCGGAGCGTATGAGGCTCGAGCCTTAGCTTCTCTGATTAACTATGTCGGTATCATTAACCGCAAAAAAGCAGGCAAAGACGGCCTCAGAAGAATGGCGGAAATCGCCTATGGTTTCTATTTGACCAAGCGAAACAAAGTATCGAAAGTCGGCGAAAAAGTCTTTGAGATGGTAGAAACAGTGAAAAACAGCCACTGCGTGACATTTTTAGGTGTGTTTGACACCGTCGCAGCGCTTGGTTTTCCGCTCGAAAACAAAGATGCTGAGAAATTCGATAAAGAGATATACCGATTCTTCGATACCGAACTCAATGAAAATGTTCTAAATGCCTACCATGCACTGGCAGTGGATGAACATCGATTTGCATTTGAACCCGTTCTTTGGACCAAGCACTCACCCAATACCAAAATGGAACAGATATGGTTTGCTGGCTGTCACCAAGATATTGGCGGCGGATATCCCGATAACGACAAGCTATCGCGCATTCCGTTGAAGTGGATGATAGATAAAGCTCAAGGTGTTGGTCTTGAGTTTGTCGAAGATTTTCAAATCGATGAAAACGACTTTAGCGCAGAGCTTCACGATTCCTACGCGGCCTTTAAGAAAGAAGTCATGCTGCCGCAGCTCTATGGCACTCCGGTGTTACGCCCTATGTTAGATCCGCACTATACCGACCAATACGTTCATAGTTCAGTTGCATTAAGACGACAAGATCAGAGTTTGAAGTATGCCCCTGACAATCCAACGTATGTCGACAAAAGTGAACAACCGTTAATGACGGTTAACTTTGAAAACTATCCGCAGATCCTGCAAAACTAAACTGAAGACGCTTCCATATGAGAGGGCATCTCTCATATGGAGCAGGGCACAGCAGTTAACCACCAAGCAGCGCTATTAATGATTGGGTTTAAACGCCAATCTCTATCGAGCAAAACCAATGCGTGAAGCGCCAACGTCAAATGAACTTACTGCCAAATTCAGTCAACTGAACATCCCTCAAGCCCAAATCCCGTTTAACGAGGCTGCCAAACCAGTGGGGAAATTCTATATGCTATAGCGTTCATAAAATTAAAATGTCGACTAAACTTTATAGACTTAGTTATGGTTAAGGTGCACTCAAATGAAAACGAAAAAAAATTATACTAAATTGGCTTGTTTTGTTGCTGTTACACTCTTTAGCATTTGTACAAATGCAGCAGAGAGCAGTCAATGGGAAGGACTATACGGTGGGGTAGGTTTAGGTGCTCAATATAATGCAGTATCCCCAAAAAATAAAATTGTTGTTGGTGACTCAAATAGTTATTTCACAGATGGTGACCCACAACAGGTTAATCCAAGTCTTCAAAAAAATCTTGATGAATTGGATGCTACTGGTTCTTTAATACTTGGTTATAACTTGCAACATGAACAATGGTTATATGGTGTCGAAGCTGACTTAACAATTTATGATTACGATAAATCTAATACATTAGGTCCAACTAGTTATAATACTGCTTCTTCAATTGAGTATAATTTTAAAACAACAGTGAAAAGTATGTATGCTTTCAGTATTAGATTGCAAATGGGTTACGTTTTTGATGATTTTATGGTTAATGTTGGTGTCGGACCATCGCTGAGCAAATTTAAATACAGCATGACGTATTCTGAAACTGGGTCGTCAGCCCATGTAACATCACCTGAAAAATACACGGATAATTCTACTGAGTTAGGGGTTTCTTCCAATATTGGCTTATCGTATAGGATTGATGATAATTGGTCATTACGTGGCGATTATGTTTTTAATTACTATCCTAATGTTGTCGATAAAACACAGAAATTCAATGCTAATGGTTCATATACAGCAATTATTGACCATAAAGTAGACTTCATAAGTCACAATGTAAGATTAGTCTTAGTCAGGAGATTTTAAGGAAACACTGCACTAACTTACAACACGACTTATTACTAAATGTTTGAACTGTATTTCAGCAGTGATGCTTCACAACAGGTATTTATAATTTCGCTAGCCAAAATACCGATATTGCAGATCATGTTGAGTTGCAGATTGTTTGAGGTGTATGTCCTGCTAATAGGGTGTTGGTTCGTACAGAAATTAGATTAAAGTGCGTGTTTTACTGCCAATTTGGTCAACGAAACATACCCCCAATCGCAAAAACCTTTTCTCCCTCCTGCAATAAAATTCCGTTTGACGAGGCAGCCAAACCAGGGGGGAGTCAGAGGGGGGAAGCCAAAGAATTTGCGCGCTGTTATGTACCTATCGAGTTTTACGTTAAATGTATAATCATTAGTAATGATTGTATTGGTTTCATATTAATGGTGATTATATGCACAATGCTGACAATAAAGTTATTAAGAAGTTGGCGCATACATTCCAAGTGCCGCTATAGCTAATATGCAACTGGATTTTTATTGATGAAAATAACGCCTACAAACAACTAATTGGTAAAAGGATCTCTATGAAAAAGTCACTTGGTTTACTCTTTATCGCTTTAATCATGTCTTCGCCAGCAATCGCTCATTCTGGTGGCACTGACAAGAATGGATGTCATGCTGGCTCTAAACCTTATCATTGTCATTAAACTGCAATTCGACAGGGCTAGCAGATAACGCTAGCCCTAGTGCTCTGTGACCAAAACGACAACGCAATTATTCAGTGATACACAAATTCTTCTCATAAACGGCGCATTAACCGATCGCTATCGGGTAGGTGAAAAACACTAAGTGCAGAAAGTTAAAAGCAAAGTGCGCAAGTGTGGCTGCCCATAAGCGTTGTGACCAATAGAAAATCAAGCCATAGCCGAGGCCGGCTAAGGCCGCGAATACCACAAATAGTGGTCCTCCGGCAAAGTGGGCAAGTCCAAATAGGATGCTGGCAATACCAATGCCTGCGACTAAACCCAATTTTCTGCAAAGTTGCTGTTGCAGGTAGCCGCGGAACAACGCTTCTTCAGCCACGCACGTAAACAGCAAGTTATTGATGGCAAAGAGCCACCACCACGTTGGCAATGACAATTCAAATTTAAGCGCGCCTAACCATACCGCAATCGGCAGTAAACAGAAGAGCGAAATGGCAGTGATAGCGATAGCTCTGATGTTAGGCGCTGCGTGTTGACCAAGAATCTTGGGATAAGCCAATAGCAAAATAAACAGTGCCAAAGGTTTATCGAGGTTTAAATACATGGTGAAAGGTCGGCTTTGTGGCCCTGTTACCACCTTATCGAGCACAAGCAGGTTATGAAATCCGGGAACGTGATGGGTAAACAGGGCGAGACAGCAAACAATCACAAAAATAGCGCTGGGCACTGCATAGCGCGGCGCGAAGTGTCCCAGTTTCCATGCGCCTAACAGCATGACGCCAATCCCCAATCCCGTTGATAGCGTAAGGCGCTCAAAGATCACAGCCAAAACCAACGTAACACCCAGTAAACCCAAGGCGACGCCATTTTTACGAACAAAAACAGAAATGACCGCCAAGGCGAGGGCAATCCAAATTGAAGCTGAATAATCTAAAGGCATAATCGAATTTGCTGGTGAACTATCTCATGTGCTTAATCTATAACCCTTTTCCAACCAGAAATAAATCGCTGATTGGTAAGAAAAGCCAGCAAGGTTGGATTTGAAGAGGGAAATCTTGCTTCGAGTTTATAAATTAGTGTCTGTTGTCTTTGACCGTTGATTGAGGTGTCTGTCCTGACAATCGATGGTGAGGTTGTAATAGAGCTCTCGAAACGGTTGTTCGAATGCCCAGCTGTAGGCTTTCACCATGATGACGTGCCTATCCTGACTTTTGATTACGCAGTCTATCTTGCTGATTTACTCTCGGTGTTTACAACCCAAGCGAAAAACCCGTTCTCCCCCCTGCAATAAAATCCCGTTAGACGATGTAGCCAAACCAGGGGGGAGTTAGAGGGGGGAGGCTAAAGAATTGGCGCTGAAGGTAATTTATTTGGGGGCTTATGGGCTGTCGAAGAGCCTTATCATATTGGTGTGTTTTCTGCTTGCCTTGTATTTAACTGATTGAATTTAAATTATGTAATTGACGCTTGCTATGCAACTAGTTTACTTTTAATAACCTTGAAGAATATTAATACTAATTCCTCATCTGGTAATTGAAATATAAAAGTGAGTTAAATAGGTTTTGTTAAGGTTGTTATGAAAATTTATTCAAAATTGGTTAAGTTTGTTCTATTGCTATCACTATGTTCTGCATCATTTTCATCGTCGGCGATAGGCGTGACATTCGGGCAGTGGGTGGATCTCTCCAAGGGTGATCCCGATTCTGGCAGGCTATTTTTCTGGGGCGTGGAAGCGGGGTTGTCCTCAGCAGCCATTGAGTCATACTGCCATGATCAATATAACCAACTGAACTTGGGGCAAAAGTTTGATGAAATGTACGATTGGGCACGTCAGCCGGCGCAACAAAAGTTCAAAGATTTCCCTGCGGGCATACTGATGGTGAAATTCATTCAGGCTAAATATCCGCCTTGTAGATAAATACGCTACACCACCTGCTATCAGGTGAAGTTTTTTTGTATTTAGCGTTGCCATTTTTAACACGAATACCGGAACTGCGCCTAATCCTGTTTGATGATGTAGCCAAACTAGAGGGGAGTTAGTCTGGTTGAAGACTAGCCGGAAAGGATGCGCGAATTAAGATTGCCAAGCAAATGGACTATCCGTACCACTGCTAACAAACACGACAAAGAAAAGACACATCTTTAAATTAGTCATAAACAACCTTTTATACGTGTGTTTTCTGCTTAATTTGAGATGTTCGCGCGTAGGAATTGCTCCACAGTTTGTCAGCACCAAATTTAGGACATGTGAATCTTGTCATTGATTGACCTATTAAAAGTGCCTAGGACACTGTGGGCTACCTATTATGGTTGCGTGCGTTATTATTTCGCTAATCATAGCTAATGTAATTATTTGCAAAGTTTATATGTTTAGATATGATACATTTTCAATTTGATTATAAGAAAAATATAGGAAATGTTGTGCTTAGACGAATGACAGATCTACATTCCGAAGATTACCTCTGAGCTAATCGATGACCACTCACTGTACAGAGTATTTAAACTAACTTCTAATTTGTTATCGATTTCACTATATCGTTCAAATAGTAAATGATAGAGATCAACGTATTATAGAGATTTCAATGAAAAGAAAAAAATTAACAATATGCATATTGGGTGCAGTGATACTAACGGGCTGCGAGAGCTCTCCCCGATTAAAAGAAGAAGTCAGAACTAACTATTATGAGTCGGGGATTATTAAGGAAAAATACACCAGTATTGGACTGCACCGGACAGTGGAAGCGTATGATGAAAATGGGGCACTTACCCAAATAACCCAATATAATGGGGATGATATAAGATCAATAAAAGAGTTGTATCCCTCAGGCAACACTAAGAAAGAAACTTCGTATTTGACACCGCTAGATTTCTTAAGCATGTCCCGAGGGGTAAAAGACAAATCTACAGTTGAGTACTACCCTAATGGAAAACCAGACTTTAAATTGTACGAAACCCATAATGGAACTACAACTCGTACGTCCTACAAACAAGATGGGGAAGTATTGATCCGCAGAAGAACGCTCAGTAATGGCAAGAGATCGGGCTTACAATACGATGGACTTTTCGGGTGGGTAGCCCAAAGCGGAGTAAGTGGCAGTAAGTATTCAGGCAGTAATTACACTGGGTCTCGCTTAGTTGGATATTATGGAAAAAATGTAGCTTTCAGCGCTAGTGATAAAGAGATATTAGCGGTTTCACCTTATGAACAGGGTGATACTATCTATATACTTATTACCATTGAGGAATTCGATGAAAACATATGCGTTCCTGCTAATGAAGAAAAACCAATCAAAATGTGGTCAACGGAAGGTCGTCCATTGGGAGCGTCGGATTTTTCCAGAGATATCAACGCTTCTGTGACTTGTGCTGGGAATGGCGAGGTAGGTATATTTTTGGCCTTTCTCATTTCCGCCCCTAGTGAGGTGGTGAAATTCTATGACAAAATGAAGAGCAGTCAGATGTTTAACAATACATTGAATATGGACGTTAGTGTTTCCGGATACGGCGTAAAAGACGAGAATGGTCTATTCAGAACAAAATTAATGAGGTTAGAGATTCCAACAACAAAATTTGTTGAGACCTATGACGCTATCAAAAAGGAAATGGATTTGAAGCGCTAATTAATTTTTACCTCCCAAATGGACTATCCGTACCACTGCTAACAAACACGACAAAGAAAAGACACATCTTTAAATTAGTCATAAACAACCTTTTATACGTGTGTTTTCTGCTTAATTTGAGATGTTCGAACGCACGGAATTGCCAATTTCAAGTTAGCGATATCGTTAATGAATGCCTTGTTAGTATAGGTTTGCCCTACGGAAAGTTATGATTATCAAAATGCGAGACGTGACCCTCGTTATCTTTAATAATTATGATGAGTGTTTGTTTTATTTATGTGATTATTTTAATTCAGCCTAAAATCACGCTAAATGATAAATATTATTTAGCGCAAGTTTTTAATCTAAAATAAATACCACTTGCGCTATAACTTACATTACCATTAATTTAGTGTTATGCATCTCGAGAGAAACAAATATAAATAAAATCACCACCAGCGCCCTCATTGAGGTCCTGTTGGACTTTTGTAAAACCATATGGAGGTTGCAAATCGCTGTTACTACCACTAATCACGGTAACATCCTTTATTGCTATCTCATCATTATATTTTTCTTTTTTATAACACAAATATATGTATTTCCCACCGGCGCCCATATTTAGATCTATATCTATCTTCGTGTAACCATCTGGTGCTGATGCGTTCTCTCCTACGATCGTCGTTATGTCTGAAATGCAGTCAGGCATATTATGATCGTATGTGGATTTGGGCGTATATTTACTGTAGCAAAGATAAATGAATTTACCTCCAGCGCCCTTATTTAAATCGTTGGGAATTTTTGTATATCCTAATGGGGGGACGATAGTTGACGACTTTCCATATATCACTATTAGGCTATCAATATATGATGCAAGAATCTGTCTCTTCTTAGATTCATCTGGACCCCATTCCTGTTCAAAGTAGTTTTGCATATCTTGCTTTTGCTTATTATCTTTGCATAACTCCCAAATTCCTGTAAATGGAGAATTATGAGTAATATCGATCAAGTCAGGAGAAGTGGCAATTGTATCAGTCCAGGCATTAAAATCAGTTTTATCACCAGAAAAAACCTTACTAGCAGCGATCGCATCTCCCCCTTGGACAAAGTTCTTAGATTCGGAATTTTCTTGAAAGCTGCTAATGGACGTTGAATATTTTAGCTTTGCTTCAGAAGATAGTTGCCCAGTTAACCCTTGATAGGTCGCTTGAGCGGCTGTTTCATTAGAAAAGGTTTTATCTACACTTACCTTGTTTGTGGAAGAAGAGAATACTGCACGTCCACCCACAATCATTCCAGTAAGGAAGTGACTACCATAGGTTCTAAAAAGAGTATTGAAGGCAGCTTTATCTGTTGCGTTGTCAATTGCAGTGCGAACATTCTCGAATAGCAAGTGTCTAAGAGCACTGTAGTCAGGTTTTACTTTAAGCGACCACAGTTCAATGGATTGCTGAATCCTTGAAAATTCATATTCCGCATTTCTCGTACATGAAGAGTTAAAATCATTAGAGACAGAAGCTGAAAAGAGATTGTAGGCCCCTTCTATTTTTGCTGATGCAGACAGCTCGTCTTGATATGTGCTTATTTTACTTCCTGAAAAATTTCGATATGAGGCCAGATCTTGCTGCTGGACGTCAATACTCTGCGGTACTACGGTCCCCTTCTTGAACAATACTTCGTTAGTTCTATCTTTTTTCCAGTCAAATAACTGGTAGGTGATACTACTCGCGGATGCGTAATCTCCAAATACATCATATCCAGCACCAATAGCTTCAACACCTACGAGATAGTTCTCGGTTAGATTTTGCATTAAGCGTAGTAATTGGAGCTCCTTACCAGATTGAAATCGGGAGGATGTATTGTCATATCTTGGAGTTAGTTCTTTAACCTCTCCAACAACAGAAACAGTGGATATAGTCATTGCATTACCTCATATAACTGTGAGTGAAAAGTAAGTGTTTAATATGCAACATTAAGCATAGTTGTTTGTTAAAGAGCGTCAAGAGACCGATGCAGGCTCTAATACGCGTTTGGTTGTAAGTTGTGATGTAGTAGCCAAATTAACTATGCCACTACTCCATAATGCATTCGAAGAGTTAGCACCGTACCGCAAAACGGTACATGATAGCCGCATAGTGGATGAAGGTGATGTAGTGACCGGAAGGGGAGTATCGTCTTCTATTGATTTGGGATTATTTCTGGTTGAGCGATTAGCCGGAAAGGATGCGCGAATTAAGATTGCCAAGCAAATGGACTATCCGTACCACTGCTAACAAACACAATAAAGAAAACACATCTTTAAATTAGTCATAAACAACCTTTTAAACGTGTTTTTTCTGCTTAATTTTAGAGGTTCGAACGCACGAAATTGCCTCTTTTTGTGTTTCAGAGGATATATGTGCTATTTATTCACGCAACTCTTTGACTGAATTTATCTAATAGATTTATTATGAAACAATACGTCTATCAATTCTGTAACGAGTCTAAATGGCAACTATACCTTTAAACGATATCTATCAACACAAACTTAACTTTCTTATTGGTGCAGGAGCCTCTAGTGGTCTATTCCCAACTCTATGGTTGCCCCTAAAAGACTCTGATAATGAAGAAAAAAACGAAACGATTGAGACACTCGCAACTAAGCTAGATCAGCTTGGGGAACAGTATAAAAGTCATCACGCTTTGCTATTTATGTACTACTACGAAAACATCATCGAACCAGTAGGTAAGTTTCAGCTCAGTGATATCTATATTCCTCATGATGAAGAATGTACGAACGACGCTAAGTGTAAAGTTTGTGAAAAAATAACACTAAGAAAAGAGACTATCGAAAATTATGAAATTTTCATTGACTCTATCGTGAGGCTGTTACAACAGAAGAGTGATTTTCAAAGACGTTGTAACCTTTTCACTACTAACTACGATGGATGTATACCATTAGTAGCAGACAAGATGATTAAGAATGGGCATCTTGAATTCAACATCAATGACGGAGCAAGTGGCTTCCTCGAAAGAACCCTATCAGCACGCAATTTCAATAATTATGTTTGTCAATCAGGGGTGTTCGGACGAAACTCATCTGATATACCGCAAATCAACTTTATCAATCTGCATGGCTCTGCTTATTGGCGTAAATTAAAAGACACTATCAAGGTAGAGTACAATTTCCTTGACACTGCCGTGGCAATTCCAGAAGAAGCTCGCGATAGCCTTAAGCAGCTAAGTGAAATTCTGAATGATGAAACCAAAACAACACAAGATTTACTCGACCTTAAAGTCGAGATTAATGAAGGAACCCGAACTGCATTTTGGAGTTCTTACGATAAACTCCCTATCGTCAACCCAACTAAATGGAAGTTTAATGAAACTGTCTTCGAGGAGCATTATTACCAAATGCTTCGCTTACTCAGTTATCATTTGGAAGAAAAAAATTCGATTTTAATTAGTTTCGCTTTTTCGTTCGCTGACGAGCACATTCGTAACTTGATTAAACGTTCTCTGTCTAACTACACACTACAAGTATTCGTTTGTTGCTTTAATGATAAAGAGCATGAAACTATGTATGGCTACTTTAGTGGTTATAAGAATGTCAAACTCATAAAGTTCGACGGTGAAAACTTAGACTTCACTAAGTTTAACAAAGATGTATTCAATGCGGATTTGCTTAGGGATGACGACTAAATGGGCATTAACGTTGGTGAAGTCATTGCGGTTCGTGGTACTCAAATCACTCTTCGCATTTTTGATGAATCAAGCTTAGAAACTATGTTTCACGATGGAAAGAAGTATAAGGGAATTTCTATACGTGAATACATTGGCATTAAGCGCGGATTTTGTCTCATTGTGTGTATTGTTGAAGGTGAATATCTGGATGAAAACCGATTTGAACTAGAAGACAAAAAAATTCAATATATCCGTAAAGTAGAAGCCAAGCCCATAGGGTACTTTGAGCAGAGTAAGTTTAAAGACGGCATCAAATTAATGCCGATGATCAAAGACAAAGCTTATCTGCTTAACGAGAGCCAAGTGATCAGTGTTTTCAGTCAGGGAACCGATGGTACATTCAAAATAGGAAAAACCTTGAAAGAGGAGTTACCTGTGTCACTTCCTT
Source organism: Vibrio porteresiae DSM 19223 (assembly GCF_024347055.1). Classification (NCBI taxonomy): domain Bacteria; kingdom Pseudomonadati; phylum Pseudomonadota; class Gammaproteobacteria; order Vibrionales; family Vibrionaceae; genus Vibrio; species Vibrio porteresiae. The sequence goes on along the minus strand of NZ_AP024895.1, from coordinate 1,956,299 downwards.
GGAACAAGATTTTTAATAGCCACGTTGGTATTTTCGGCAACACGGGTAGTGGAAAATCCAACACGCTCACTAGGTTGTATGCGGAGCTATTTTCCAATTTTGAAGAAAAACTAAAAGACAAAAGTCAGTTTCTCTTAATTGATTTTAACGGTGAATACACTGGTAGCCAGCTTATCAAGAACCCTGATAACAAAAAATCATTCAACCTAAGTACGGGTAAAAAAATAGGTGAAAAGTTACCATTAGCAAGTGATCAATTGTGGAACACAGAAATATTGGCTTTGTTGTTTCAAGCAACGTCCAATACTCAAACTCCATTCATCAATCGTGTTATTGAACGGAGAATGAAAGATCATAAAAATGGTGAAGACTTAAAGGACTACATCATAGGTACGTTTTACTTGTGTTTTGTTAATACAGCACAAAACAAAGAGACTTTGGCTCATCTTAAGATTATTGCAGTTCACCTTTCCTGCAAACCTCTTGAAAAAAAGCTTAATGACATATTTTGGTATGACAAAGGGGAAAAATTCGCTTGCAAAGTTGATGGAAAAACTTTGTGGGATAATTTTGGTACTGATGGCGAGTTTAATCGTAATCTAAGACCAATATTAAATGGTTTAGATATATCGAAAATTGACGCACTAGATGAACTAATTGTGAGGATTAATGTTCAATTGCTTAGAGATTTATCTTACGGGTACATTCAATTTGAGCATATACAACCTCTTTTGAAGAGAGTTGAAAGTGCAGTGAATGACCTAAGAAAAATCTTTATCGTCAAAGAAAATGTAAATGATGAGTTCAAGCTATTGAATGTTGTTTCATTGAGAGGATGCAATCAAGCAACTAAGAAGATTGTGCCTTTGCTGTTGGCGAAAATGTTTTATCAAGAACACAGAGATAATGTCGATACGCCCCCTAAAAATACGTTGCACTTCATTATTGATGAAGCACATAACATTTTGTCGCAACAGTCAAATAGAGAGCACGAGATCTGGAAAGATTACAGACTCGAGATGTTCGAAGAAATCATCAAAGAGGGGCGTAAGTTTGGGATGTATCTGACACTATCAAGTCAGAGACCTGCGGACATCTCGCCAACGATAATGTCTCAACTTCACAACTTCTTTATACATAGGCTTGTCAATGATAAGGATTTGTTCCTTATAGACAATACGATTAGCACGCTAGACCGAATGTCTAAAAGTTTGATACCGAACCTATCTAAAGGAGCATGTGTTGTAACTGGCACTGCTTTTGATTTGCCGATTGTAATGCAGGTAGATTACATCGAGAGCAAGGAAAGCCGTCCTGCTAGTGATGATGTTGATCTTGCTGAACTCTGGGGACTTGTTGATAAAAAAGAGGTATAGCTCAGTTTTTTGCCCAGAGTCGTTAAAGTTATCATCGTAGTACGAAAATATAGTCTACTTCGCTTTGCCCAAACAAAGGTTATCCAAAGAGAATGGCTTGGGGTTAACACTCTAAGTCGATTCTGCCGAAAAACTATTCCCGGTGAAGCCCCAGCTTCACCTTTCCCCACAACCCCCACAACCAAAACCTCACCCAACCAACCTATGATACCCGCGCAAGCGGTAGTTCAGCAGCGACACAACCCAACAGGCGATCATAATGCCGACAATCCAGAAGCCGATATCGCCGAGTTGGTCGTTGGCGCTCATTACCCAATCGCTGAAAGTGGAGTGCCAGTGGCCTTTTTCGACAAGTAAACCTAGCGCTTCAAAGCCGCCGATCACCAAGGCGACAATCAATGAGGAAGCGGTAATAGTGAGATTGTAATAGAGCTTACGAAACGGTTGTTCGAATGCCCAGCTGTAGGCTTTTACCATAATGACGTTATCGACGGAGTCGACAAACGCCATGCCCGCAGCGAACAGAGCAGGGAAGACCATAATCGTGCTTAGGGGTAAACCGTTGGATGAGCTGGTGGCGGAGATCGCCAGCAGTCCCACTTCGGTCGCGGTATCAAAGCCCAACCCAAACAGAAAGCCGACTAAGTACATTTGCCAGCTGTGGTTGATAAAGCGAAACAGGCGGCGATAAATCCATGTCATCATTCCACCGCCTAATGGCTCTTCTAACTCATGGCTCAGTACGTTGGTGTTGCCTTGTTTGACTTGCTGATATTTTTTCCAGATATCTTTAAAGATCAGAAAGTTGATCAACGCCAAAATCAATAGAAACAGCGCCGAAACGGAGGTGCCAATTGTGCCGCCGACATCTTGAAACCAACTGAGTTCGTGACGAAATTGGGCGGTAGCAAGACCAACAGCTAATGATGCCAATATAACAATCGATGAGTGTCCGAGTGAGAAATACGCTCCCACCGCAACTGGCTCTTTGCCTTGTTGCATCATTTTGCGGGTTACGTTATCAATCGCGGCAATATGGTCGGCATCGACCGCGTGGCGTAGGCCGTAGGTCCATGCGAGCACCGCAGTGCCAATCAAGGCGGGATGAGCGCCAAAGACAGAAAATGCCCAAATCCAAATCGCAGCATTGAGCAGCGCAAGGCTAATCAGTAGTAAACGGGCGCGGGTTCGCGTTGAGTAGCAGTGAGACACTAGCATTCCCCTCTAAGTCGTTGTAACTGAGCTATTAGAGGGCAGTAAAAGCGTGATAAGTACTAGGGTAGAGGTGCGTTGGCATCCTCTGCGAGAGTAGAGAAGACTGTCTCCTAATAACCACTTGTTTTATATGGTTTAGGGCAATATACGCTTGGCTCTAGTCGATCGCTAGCCCGGTATGCAGTTTTCCCTAAAAAGTATGATGTAAATCAGTTTAGGCTTAGGTAATGATTCTGATGGATTTTTTGGCTCTTGCGCAGGATCCCCCTCTAACTCCCCCTTAAAACCCAAGGGGGAGAACCGGATCGAGAATGTGGAGAGTTTGGCGACTATCTCGGGCACTGAGCTTACGGTATTCGAGATATTTTTGGCATTTATTGGTATGGCGATTTTCGAGGATATTGCTGGCTCTTGCGCAGGATCCCCCTCTAACTCCTGACTTTCCTACACAAATCCCTCGATAAAAATTGAGGGATTTTTTTGAACTTTTATCTCACTGATTGATCTCAACAAAAACTGACAAGTTGAGGTAGGTTACTATGTTTTCAGCAGATACAGAGCAATGGGCCAGAGATACCTTTCACCACTCCGAGTTAGGCGATCGCCGTCGCTCCAAGCGCCTAGTACAACTTGCCTCTTCTTTGGCTAATCATTTAGGACAATCACTTGTGCAATCTTTGAAATCTCCCGCTGATATTGAAGCTGCTTATCGCTTTACTCGCAATCAAGCCATTGACCCTCAAGCCATTGCCGAGGCTGGTTTTGCCGCAACGGTCGAAAATACGAAGCACTATGAGTGCTTACTGGCGTTGGAAGATACCACTTCACTTGAATTTTCCCATTCAACTGTCCGGGGAGACATGGGGCATACGACCTCGAATAATTACTCCCGAGGGATGTTCGCCCACTCCGTCCTTCTTTTTGCACCACACGAGCAGCATGTCGTTGGTCTTATTGAACAAGAGCGCTGGACTCGAAATATCAAAGATTACGGCAAGAGTCAGAATCATGCGAAAAGACCGTATCTTGAAAAAGAGAGCTACAAATGGGAACGCGCATCTCGAGCTATGGAAACTCGCCTTGGCGAAGGGATGAGCAAGATTATCTCCGTGTGTGACCGAGAAGCCGACCTTATTGAATATTTGGCTTACAAAACATCTAATCAACAACGTTTTGTCGTTCGTTCGATGCAAAGTCGCTGCATATTGGAGAGTGAAGATAAACTTTATCAGTACAGCGCGTCCTTAACTGATGCAGGTATGAGAACAGTTCAGGTCAGACAAAAAGGCGGCCGTAAGGCACGACGAGCTGTGTGTGAAGTTCGCTACGCCCCCATTACAGTGAAGGTTCCATCCAACAAAAAGGGAGAACCTGTAGAGCTTTATTATGTAGGCTGTCAGGAGCGTGAACAGGAAAAAGGTCTCAACTGGCATATTCTCACATCAGAGCCAGTCCGCTCAAAAGAAGAGGCCGAACGAATATTAGATTATTACGAAAAGCGGTGGCTAATTGAGGAGTTCCACAAAGCGTGGAAGAGTGGTGGAACTCAGGTTGAAAACTTACGAATGCAAAGCAAAGAAAACTTGGAGCGAATGGTTGTCATACTGGCTTTCATTGCCGTTCGGTTGCACCAACTTCGTTATCTTGGGCTGAACAAAGAAGAAGCCGAGAAACAGAGTTGTGAAATGATATTGAGTCCTCAAAGCTGGAAGATCCTGTGGTCAAAACAGGAAAAGAGAAAGCCGCCAAAGAAAGCACCGAGTCTCTATTGGGCATACATTAATCTTGGGAAATTAGCCGGTTGGTATGATTCTAAACGCAACGGGCGAGTTGGCTGGGAACGGCTTTGGGAAGGATGGTTTATTTTGCAAACCATCCTTGAAGGTTACTTGCTTGCCAAGTCTCTAGATCTTTGAGATGTGATCAAGAGACAGCTCTAACTCCCCCTTAAAACCCAAGGGGGAGAACCGGATCGAGAATGTGGGGAGTTTGGCGACTATCTCGGGTACTCAGATTACGGCATTCGAGATATTTTGGGGTTTATTTGTTCAGGGGGTTTCGCGGGTATTGCTGTCTTTGGTGCACGATTTTTTTAACTCCCCCTGAAAAAGCTAGGGGGAGAACTGGATTGAGAATGTGGTGAATTTATTGAGCACTACCTATAGAGAAATACGTGTTGAGTGCTTACTTCCCATGCAATGGCGGCAAAATGGCGCTGGCTTCGGCCATTAATTGCAGTTTGGCTGAAATCACCCCTTTGAGAATGGCGAATTTGTCTAAGATCTCTTGCAGCGTAATCGCTGGGCCTTGGACTAGAATCACTTCCATGATTTTGTCTTCGGTCAGGTGTACGTGCAGCGAGCTGATCACTTCGTCAATGTGCTCAAACTGTAAGTCGCTCAAACGCTTTTGTAGGCCGCGGGTATTGCGGTCATAAAAGAGCGTAATGGTGCCAACCATGACATTGCTGCCCAGTTGCGCTTTTTGCTCAATCAACTGTTGGTTCACCATGTCACTGATCGCCTGAGAGCGGCTGCTGTAGCCGCGAAGTTCTACCATATCATCTAACTCAGTGAGCACATCAGGGTCCATCGAGACACTGATGCGGCTAACCGAATTAGAAGATTTATCGACGTTTTGTGCCATGCAAGTCCCTTCTTATCTTTAAAACATATCCATGTAGCGTTCGAGTTCCCATTCACTGATGGTCAAATGGTACGCTTCCCACTCCATGGTTTTGTAGCGGATAAACTCTTGTTTTAGTTCTGTTCCTAGCGCCTGTTCGACGAGAGGATCCGCTGCAAACGCATTAATGGCATCTTGCAGCGTATGCGGGAGAAATTCAATGCCTCTATCTCTTCGTTCTGCATCATTGATTTCGTAAAGGTTATCTTCGTTCGGTTTACCTGGGTCGATTTTGTTACGAATGCCGTCCAATCCAGCAGCTAAGGCAAGGGTACACGCCAAGTAGGGGTTGACTGCGCCATCGGCGTTGCGCGATTCGCAGCGTCCGCCATTAAAAGGAACGCGCACTGAGTTAGTGCGGTTATTAGAACCGTAAGAGTTAAACACTGGTGCCCATGAGAATGTCGCCATTTCTCCGCGGCGCACTAAGCGTTTATAGCTGTTGACCGTAGGTGCGAACGCGGCACACAGAGCGCGGCCATGTTTTAAAATGCCGCCGATAAAGTAGTAACCGAGTTCAGTTAAGCCTAAACCGCGTGGGTCCTCTTTTGGGTCGCACTCAAAGAGATTGGCCTTAGTTTCAATGTCATAGAGCGACATATTAAAGTGCGCGCCGTTACCGGTTTTATTGGCGAACGGTTTCGGCATCATGGTGGCGATCAAGCCCTCTTCGTCGGCAAAGTGTTTCGCCATAAAGCGGAAGAAGGTTAAGCGGTCACAGGTTTCAAGGGCGTCGGCGTATTTGAAATCGAACTCAAACTGACCGTTAGCATCTTCATGGTCGAAAGAGTAGAGATCCCAACCAAGCTCGTTAATGGTGGTCGCCACTTTATCGAGCCAAGAGAAGTTATCGATAAATCCTTGCATGTCATAACAAGGCTTAGTCAGGTTATCGCGTGGGTGTGGAACGGAAATTTTGCCCGATTCATCGCGATTGAGCAGGTAGATTTCACACTCAATGCCAAGGTTCATACCAAAGCCCAGTGCGTTGGCTTCTGCTATCTGCTTTTGCAATGCCACGCGGGTACTCAGCTCGTATGGTTTGCCCTGAAAATGCAGGTCGGCTGGCATCCACGCGAGTTTTGGCTCCCAAGGTAACTGGATGATTTTGCTTAAATCTGGCACAGAAACCAGCTCTTCATCATTGGGCGCTTGGCCAAGGCCATCAAGGGCATAGCCAGTGTAACGTTCTGACCCTTTGAGCATCTGTGGTAGGTGGTCGATAGGGACCACTTTGCCTTTTTGCACGCCGTGAATATCGACGTAAGCACCAATGCAGTACTTAACGCCTTTCTGTTTGAGATCGTTTTGAACTTGGGCAATCTGCTCTGCAGATAGGGCTTGCTGTGACATTATCTTGGTATCCTTACCCGTTGGGGAAATAGTGAATGCGTTCGCGAAATATCGCAACGGACTAAAAGAGCAATGCCATCACGACATGGGTCGTGGTGATTAAAGTGGCGCTTGTTCGTCAATGCCACGGCGAATCAGCTCGCACAGATCATCGACCATCCATGCAAAGCCTTGCTCGCCTTTGGCAAATGAGGCGTCGCTGGGGGTGCCAGTAACGCCGTTTAAACTGGTGTGATTGACCGGATGCGCAAACACCAAACGCTCGGTGCGATCGGGGTCATCGGCGGCGGCAAAATCGTGCTGGCGAATTTGCTCACGAGCGATGGCCAGCATCAGTGAGGTTTCGGCGTCATTAGCGTGCCAATCGTCGGCATCGGCGCAGTGAAAATCCGTCACGCGCTGAGTCAGCTTGCCGGTGCAGGTGAGGTTGACATAAAAGTCGTCATACTCCGCGCGCAACATTTCTAACGCGCAGCGCAGCGGCGCTTCATTGGTCACATGCGCATTGACAATAAACAGCCTGCGCACGCCGCTGCGATAGGCCCAATCGCCAATCTGTTTGACGGTTTCAATCAAGGTAATCGGCTGGAGCGAGATCGTACCCGGCCATTTGGCGCTGTGGCCTAGCGAGCAGCCATAAGGCAGGGTCGGTAGCATCGGGACTTGGGTCTGCTGCGATACCACTTGGCACAGTTTGCTGGCGATCACTGCATCCACGCCGCAGCCAAGGTGTGGGCCGTGTTGCTCAGTCGCGCCAACGGGTAAAATCGCTGCGCCATTCACGGCTTGCAGCACGGCAGGTATCTCTTGCCAGCTCAGTTCATTCCATTGCATCGGTTAATCCTATTCGACGTTGTCGGTCACTTTGGTGAGGCGAATAATGCGGGCGCTGATGTCTTCGCCTTCTTCCTCGGTAACTGGCGGGTGAATCAGTTCATCGACGCGCGCACGGGTGGCAAGAAATTCTGGTGAATTGAGCTGATCTAACGTGCGAGGGCGCGGTACGGGCACTTCAATCAGTTCTTGCACTTCACCGGGGTGCGCTTTGAGCACCAAAATTCGGTCGGCGAGAAACACCGCTTCATCTAAATCGTGAGTAATAAACAGCACGGTGATGTCGATGTTTTTCCAGATATCCAGCAAGTGCGATTGCATCTTGGTGCGCGTTTGCGCATCAAGCGCGCCAAACGGTTCATCCATCAACAGAATACGCGGCTGTGTGGCAAGAGAGCGGGCAATAGCAACACGCTGTTTCATCCCGCCAGAGAGTTGATGAGGATAGGCGTCGGCAAATTTGTCCAGCCCCACCAAATCAAGCCACATCAGGGCGTCGGATTCTGCTTCAATGCGGCTTTTGCCAGCGCGTTCGAGTCCGAACATCACGTTCTTCTTCACTGTGAGCCAAGGAAATAAGGTGTAGCCTTGAAACACCATGCCGCGGTCTTGTCCTGGGCCATCGATGGGATTGCCATCAATTAAAATCTCGCCGGAGGTAACGGTTTCGAGTCCTGCTAAGGTACGAATTAAACTTGATTTACCGCAGCCAGAAGGGCCAATCACACAGACAAATTCACGGCGATGAATTTTAAAGTTCACATCGCGTAGCGCTTCCACGGTGCCTTGGTGTGAGGGGTAGGTTTTGCCTAAATGGTTCACTTCCAGAATGACTGGACGCTCTTTGATCGCCGCAAAGCGCGCTTTCACTTCGTCGGATTGCTCAAGATAGCTAGTTAACGCCGTTGTGGTTTGCATAATCGTTCCTGTTCCAGTCATTAAGATTTATTGGTGATAACCCAAGGGAAAAGCTTGTTACCCAGCTTGGCAAGGAGCAGATCGCAGCCAAGGCCGATAAAGCCGATGATGAAGATCGCGGCAAACACATTATCGAAATGTTGATAACGCGCCTGTTGAGTGATGTACCAAGTGATGCCGCTGCTGGTGCCAATCAGTTCTGCCACGATAAGGTAAGTCCATGCCCAGCCGAGCAAAATACGTTGGTCGCGATACAAGTCGGGCAAAATGCCCGGAATCACCACTTTGGTTAACAGTTGGCTTTTCTTAGTGCCAAGAGTGAGCGCTGCTTCCAGTAAGGTGTAATCAAATTTGCGCGCCGTATTGGAGATGATCAGCACTTGTTGAAACAGCGTACCAATCACGATAATGGTGATTTTTGGGCCATCATAAATGCCTAAAATCGCTACCGCTAACGCACCAAATGCTGGTGCGGGTAAGTAGCGGAAAAACTCAATAAAGGGTTCAAATAGGCGGGCTATGGCGGTGTAAGTACCGCAAATGATCCCCAGTGGCACGCCGATGATGGAGGAAATCACAAAGCCCCAGAAGATGATTTGGATACTGTGCCATAAGCTCTCATGCAGCCAAGGCGCGCCGGGCTGAAGTGGTTTTTGGGTAAAACCGGTGTACAGCGCTTTGGCAACTTCAATCGGTCCGGGTAGGTAAATAGGGTTTGCTGGTGCGCCTTGCGGTAGGGCAAGGTGCTGCTGTTTCATGTTGGCGGACTCTTCGTTAAATAACGATTTATCCACGAGCATTCCCACCTGAAAATAGTCGACACCACCTTGGTCGGTGATCTCCATTTTCGGGTGCCAGATAAAGGGCAGGTAACTTATCGCTGCCCATATCAGGATCGGTAGCAGGAATGAGAGGGTTCCCAATACGACTCTTTTCCTTGGTTCTAATTCGGTTCTTACAGCGAACCAATTTGTTTTGCTCATTCCTGCTTCTCCGCTAGGTATCAATATTATTGCAACGCGTCTTTAGTGATTGAGGTGTCGATGTAGCTAGCGACATTTTGTGGAGTGCTATACACCGCGTTATCAACGTTAAACTTGTCGGAAATTTGAGAAGAGCCATACAGTGAAGAGAAGGTTGGACCTTGTTTCATCACTTTCATTCCTTCGTCGAGCGTCAGCAATTTGGTGCCTTTAAGCAGCGGTAGGTACTCTTGAGGCGTTACCCCTACACGAGCAGACATGATCTTAACCGCGTCAGCTTGAGTTTTGGGATCGTTGATATAAGCGACCACTTGGTCCCACACTTTGGCGACTTTGACCCAGTCAGCGCGATCTTTAGCAAGGCTGGTTGGGCTAACGGTTAGGGTGTCGTAAATCAGGCCTGGTTCATTGGCTGATGTGAAAATAGGACGAGCGCCTGGGGTGAATTTCATTGATTGACCAGAGACAGGTTGCCATGCACCGACCGCATCCACTTCACCTGAGCCAAGCACTTGTGGCAGTTCGTTGGTTTTGGCGTTCACGATTTCAACGTCAGACTCTTTCATGCCATTTTTTTCAAGGGCTTTTAGGAGTAGAAGATGTTCCACAAAGCCTTTTTCAACCGCAACTTTCTTGCCTTTGAGATCGGTGATTTTACGAATGCCCGGCTTACCGATGATCATGTCGTTACCGTTGGAGTAGTCGTTGACCAAAATCATGGTGCCTTTACCACCGGATGCGCCAGTGACGAGCGTGTCGCCGTTGGTCATGGTCACTGCATCGATTTTCCCTGCGGCGAACGCATCGATAGAAGCGGAGTAGTCAAACCACTCAAAATCCACATCCACGCCAGCTTGTTTAAACCAACCTTTGTCTAAGGCAATTTGCCAAGCAACCCAGCCGGGCCAATCGCTGTAACCAATTTTTAATGTGTCGGCTTGAGTAGCAAATGTTGCAAATGCAGCAGAAGACGCCAGCACAGGGACTAACGCTTTTAAGACTGCACGTCGAATAAATGAAGACTTACCGGTAGTAGACATAATCTCTCCTTAGATTGATGTGGTATTACTTATTTAAAAATTAGTAATACTGTGCAAGTAAGCAATCATCATTCCATTTTTAAATAAAATTTATAACTTAATGATATTTAAAGAATTAGATAAATATCAGGTAATACTAAAATTTAATTTGGTATTACTTAACAACCTATATTGGTGCAAGGCTGCACAAAAATATGACAAAAAGCAGCCTCTGTTTGAGTTAGTTCTTGTGCTTATAACAAGGCTGTTGGGTGGCGAGAAAGTCGCGAGGTCACCATTTAGATTAATGAAAACAGCAAGTTATGTGGATAGTTTGCTTGTAAATCCGCCGGCTGTTTTTGGGCTGGCACTATATTTGCCTATTATTAATCGTTAAAAAGCAAGATGCTGAACAATACGAAAATCCAAATGGATATCTAGGGTTCCGACCGTGTTAAGCGGTGACTGGTCCGAGAGATATCAACCTCAGTTAGAGGTCACACGGCGGGACAAAAGCCCGGGAGGCCAATGAGATGCAAGCATCTCATCTATGCGCTGATGATGTGTACTAACGGAGGGTCACTATGCAATTACCAATTATTCCCATCCAGTTTAACCCTGTAAGGCAACCGTGTTGCTTGGCGTTATTTCGCCTTGGCAAAACGTTAATGCTTGTCGGGTTAGCCACACTGCCGTTATTTGCGCTTACTGTTTGCTTACTTTTTCAACATAGCCAAACCAACCACAGCGCAAATTAAACGCGATTAAGGAGAATGTGATATGTCATCGAATTTTGAACCCATCACCACCGATTTGATTCCCGGTGCCTCGCACTGGTCTTTGGTGGTGCCTAAAGGACATGTGATCCGCTTTACCGATGTGCAAGGCGGAGCCAACTTGAGCGTGCTGTTTTATAACCCCAAGAATCTATTAGAGCGCTATAACGCGCCCGACACGTTGAAATGCCAACACACCTTTAAGCTCACCACGGGTAACTGCCTTTACTCGGATATGGGACGCGTATTTGCGTCTATCGTTCGCGACGATACCGGTTGGATTGATACGGTGACCGGTGTGGCCAATAAAGCCAAAGTGGCGGCGCAATGGGGCGATCGCGATTATCAACATGAACGTAATCACTGGAAGCAGAATGGTTACGATAGCTTAGTGGTGGAAGTGGCGAAATACGGTTTAGGTCAACGTGATTTGGCCGCCAACCTTAACCTGTTTACCAAAGTTTCCACCGATTCAGAAGGCTTTATGCACTTCGCAGAAGGCCATAGTAAAGCAGGCGATGTGATTGAACTGCGCATTGAAATGGATACGCTGGTGGTGCTGACAACCTGCCCACACCCAATGAATCCTGCAGAAAAATACCCATACAAACCAGTCGAAATCGCGGTGGCAAAAGCAGACCCTATGACCGAAGACGATGTGTGTTTGAATTCTCGCGAAGAGAATCGCCGCGGCTTTGAAAACAATCGCCGTTACCACATGACCAGCTCAATTTTGGAACACTAAGGAGAACCACCATGATCGTTGAAAGCTCACTATTACCCGACAATGCCGTACGTCGTGATGTGGTTCCTGCTGGTGATTACTATCTGAAAGTGGTCAAAAAAGGCCAAACCATGCGCATTTTGGACTCGGAAGGTAACCAAGCGGCGGATACGCTGTTTTATAACGCCAATGATCCTGCTGAGCGTTACAGCGCGATTGATACCATTCGTGAACAGGGCAACGTCTACCTTTCTACTGGCACTAAGATTTTGTCTGACCAAGGCAATGTGATGTTAGAAATCGTCGCAGATACTTGCGGTCGTCACGACACCCTAGGCGGTGCTTGTGCGACAGAAAGTAATACAGTGCGTTATGCGATTGAGAAAAAATGCATGCACGCGTGTCGCGACAGTTGGTTATTGGCGTTAAGTGAACACCCAGAATTGGGCATGGATAAACGCGACATTACCCACAATGTGAACTTCTTTATGAACGTGCCGATCACCGAAGAGGGCGGTTTGACCTTTGAAGATGGCATTAGCGCTCCGGGCAAATACGTGGAAATGCGTGCTGAGATGGACATCTTGGTTCTGATTTCTAACTGCCCACAATTGAACAACCCTTGTAACGCTTATAACCCAACACCGGTGGAAGTGCTGGTATGGGATGCTCAATAGCATTACGGGAATGAATTGACCCACTAGGCGAATCACGCAGAGGACGACCTCTAACTGAGCGTGCAAGACCTCCGGGACGACCCGGAACATGGGAAATAAAGATGTTACCTAAAAGAACGTTACATAAGGTTTTGATTGCCAACCGCGGAGCGATTGCGTGCCGCATTATCCGCACCTTAAAAGCGATGCAGATTGCCAGCGTTGCTGTGTACAGCGAAGCCGACGCGCAAAGCCTGCATGTTTCTGCAGCTGATGAAGCGTTTTCATTGGGCGAAGGTGGCGCAAGTGCCACCTATTTGGATATCGAAAAAATCATCGCCGTTGCCAAACAAAGTGGTGCAGATGCGATTCATCCCGGCTACGGCTTTTTAAGTGAAAACCCCGATTTTGTGCGCCGCTGCGAACAAGAAGGCGTGGTGTTTATTGGCCCGACTAGCGAACAAATCGAATCTTTTGGTTTAAAACATTCCGCTCGCGCTATTGCGCTAGAAGCGGATGTGCCGCTCTTACCCGGAACCGGACTTTTGGCCGACAAACAAGAAGCGCTAGCCAAAGCAGAGCAAGTCGGTTATCCGGTGATGCTCAAAAGTACCGCTGGTGGCGGTGGTATTGGCATGCAGCGCTGCTATAGCGCGCAAGAGCTAAGCGATGCTTACGAAAGCGTTAAACGTCTCAGCGAAAATAACTTTTCCAATGGCGGATTATTTTTAGAGAAATACATCGAAGAAGCTCGCCATGTCGAAGTGCAGATCTTTGGTGACGGCGAAGGTAATGTCCTTGCTATTGGCGAACGCGATTGTTCCGCCCAGCGCCGTAACCAAAAAGTGATTGAAGAGTGTCCTGCGCCGAATTTAAGTGCTGCAACCCGTGAAGCGCTGCATCAAACGGCGGTGCGTTTGGCGAGCGCGGTGAATTACCGTAACGCTGGTACGGTGGAATTTATTCTTGATCAGCAGACTCACGCGTTTTACTTCCTTGAAGTGAATACCCGTTTGCAAGTGGAACATGGCGTCACCGAAGAGGTGTATGGCATTGACCTAGTTAACTGGATGGTGAGTTTAGGCGCGGGTGATTGGCACTATGCCGAGCATGCGCAATTGACCGCAAAAGGTCATGCGATTCAGGTGCGTTTATACGCCGAAGATGCCAATAAACAGTTCCAACCTTGTGCTGGGCTATTAAGCCATGTTGAGTGGCCAAAATTGGCTGGCTTGCGTATTGAACATTGGATTGAAGCGGGCGTGGAAGTGTCGCCATTTTTCGACCCCATGCTGGCGAAATTGATTGTGCATGGCAGTGACCGTGCTGACGCGCTGGATTTTATGGCGCAAGCACTCAAGCAAGCGCAAATCTATGGTGTAGAACACAACCAAGCCTACTTACAACAGCTGATCGCTTTTGATGCGGTGCAGCAAGGCACGGTGGTGACTCACTCGCTTAATGATTTTACCTATCAACCTCATACTGTTGATGTGCTGTCGGGCGGCACGCAAACCACCATTCAAGATTATCCTGGTCGCGTCGGTTACTGGCACATTGGTGTGCCACCATCAGGCCCAATGGATTCGGTGAGTTTTCGTCTGGCGAATCAGCTGCTCGATAACAGCGAAGATACTGCTGCGTTAGAGATGATCATCTCTGGGCCAACGCTGAAATTTAACCACGACCGCCACTTTGTGCTCACTGGGGCCATCATTGATGCCCAGCTGGATGGCGAAGCAATTGAACTTGGGCGTGTCTATCTGGCGCAAAAAGGCGCAGTGCTCAAACTGGGTCATATTCAAGGCGCTGGTGCGCGCACCTATCTTGCGATTGAAGGCGGGATTGAGTGCCCAGAGTATCTCGGTAGCCGTTCAACCTTTACCCTCGGTTTGTTTGGTGGTCACGCTGGGCGAGCCATTCGCGCTGGCGATGTGCTGCATGTCAGTGATGCGCCTGCCGATACCGCGTTAACGGGCAACCACGCGGCATTGCCAAGTTTTGAAGAAGAATGGCAAATCCATGTGATGTATGGACCACATGGCGCGCCGGATTTCTTCACCCAAGAAGATATGAAGACGTTCTTTGCGGCAACGTGGAAAGTGCACTTTAATTCCAGCCGCACTGGGGTGCGTTTAGTTGGGCCAAAACCGGATTGGGCGCGCGCCGATGGCGGCGAAGCGGGGTTACATCCCTCCAATATTCACGACAACGCGTATGCGGTGGGCACGATTGATTTTACTGGCGACATGCCGGTGATTTTAGGCCCTGACGGCCCCAGCTTGGGCGGCTTTGTGTGCCCAGCTACGATCATTAAAGCCGATTTGTGGAAAATGGGTCAGCTAAAAGCGGGCGATAAAGTGCGCTTTATTCCTGTCTCATTGGCACAAGCAGAACAAGCCGAACGCGCGCAAATCTCAGCAATCAAAGCACTGACTTGGCAGCCAAGTGCGCTTGATGCAGAAGAGATTACTACGCCAGTCATCAAAACCATTCCAGCAGAACGTTACGGGGAAGAAGTGGTGTATCGCCCAAGTGGTGAAGACTTCTTACTGATTGAATACGGGCCTCAAGTGCTCGATATTCGCCTGCGTTTTCGTGTTCATGCGCTGATGCTAAAACTGGAAGAGCGCAACATTAACGGCATTCACGAACTCACTCCGGGCATTCGTTCGCTGCAAATTCACTTTGATAACTTGGTGTTACCAAGAGCGAAACTGCTGGAGATGTTAGAAGAACTCGAAGCACAGCTCGAAGATATCGACACCATGACCGTACCTGCGCGCATTGTGCATCTGCCGCTCTCTTGGGACGATCACGCTACCCGTTTGGCGATTCGTAAATACGATGAGTTAGTGCGTAAAGATGCCCCTTGGTGCCCAGATAATATCGAATTTATCCGCCGTATTAACGGCCTAGATTCGGTGGATGAAGTGAAACGCATTTTATTTGAAGCCAGTTACTTAGTCATGGGGCTAGGGGATGTGTACCTCGGTGCGCCAGTGGCTACGCCGATGGACCCTCGTCACCGCTTAGTGACCACCAAATACAACCCAGCTCGTACTTGGACGCCAGAAAATGCTGTCGGTATCGGCGGTGCGTATTTGTGCGTGTATGGCATGGAAGGACCGGGCGGTTATCAATTTGTCGGCCGTACGCTGCAAATGTGGAACCGTTATCGTCGTACTCAAGAGTTCACTCAGCCATGGCTACTGCGCTTTTTTGACCAAATTCAGTTCTATGAAGTGAGCGCTGAAGAGCTACTCGACATTCGCGCGAAACATCCTCTGGGTCAATACCCACTCAAGATTGAAGAAACGACCTTCTCGCTCGCCGATTACGACGCGCTGGTAGCAGAACACGCCGATGAAATTCATCACTGCAAAGTTCGCCAACAAACCGCTTTTGAAGCTGAGCGCCAACGCTGGATTGCCACCGGACAAGCGGACTTTGTCGCTGAAGAAGGGGAAGTGGCGCAAGACCAAACCATGGAACTTAAACCGGGCCAAGAAGTGGTGGAAAGCCATGTAGCGGGCAACATCTGGCAAACCGTGGCGCAAGAGGGCGCGCGAGTTAAAAAAGGTGACGTTGTCATGGTGTTAGAAGCGATGAAAATGGAACTGGAAGTCACCGCGCCTGAGTCTGGCGTGATTGACCTGATTTGCCATCACGAAGGTGAACAAATTCAAGCAGGACAACCGCTGTTTGTTCTCAATACTCAGCCATCAAGCCAAGGAGAAGCATGATGACCAACCCTTTAACTATTGACCAATTACTGCAAGCTTACCAAAGCGGCCAACTCTCGGTTGGTGATTACTTAGCCACTCAGTTGGAGCTGGCACGCAATGATGAACACAACGCTTGGCTCAGTTTGATTAGTGATGAGCAATTGGCCGCGTATGTGCGGGTATTGGAACAGAGTAAGCCAGCGAGCTTACCTTTGTACGGTGTGCCGTTTGCCATTAAAGACAACATCGATTTGATTGACTTGCCGACCACAGCGGGTTGCCGTGAATACACGTATCAGCCGCAAGAGAGCGCCTTTGTGGTGCAGCGTTTAATTGAAGCGGGCGCTGTGCCGCTGGGCAAAGCTAACTTGGACCAATTTGCCACGGGCTTAGTGGGCACGCGCAGTCCTTGGGGCGAATGTCATAACAGTTTTAATCCTGATTATGTCTCTGGTGGCTCAAGTTCAGGTAGCGCTGTGAGCGTTGCGAAAGGGCAAGTGTTTTTCTCTTTAGGGACCGATACCGCAGGGTCTGGCCGTGTGCCGGCTTCATTCAATAACCTTTATGGGATGAAAGGTAGCCGCGGCGCACTAAGCTGCTCTGGTGTTGTGCCTGCCTGTAAAAGTTTGGACTGTGTCACCATTTTTGCCCGCAGCGCAGAAGATATTGAGCAGGTCTTTCCGGTGGCTGCGCAGTACGATGGACAAGATTGCTATTCGCGCACGGTTGAGCCGCAGCCCGATTCTGTTGCTTCGTTTAAAGGGTTAAAAGTGGGTGTACCTACACCAGATCATTTGGCGTTCTTTGGTAATGAGGCTTATCAAAAAGCCTTTACTCATGCGGTTGAAAAGCTCGAACAGCTTGGCGCGCATGTGGTGGAATTTGACCTTAAGCCCTTTCTTGATGCGGCGAGTTTGCTTTATCAAGGCCCTTGGGTGGCTGAGCGCTACGCTGCAATTCAAGCATTTTTTGACGCGCAGCCCACAGCGTGTCTGCCTGTGATTGAAACCATTATTGGTGGTGCTAAGGGCATTACCGCCGCTGACACCTTCAAAGCCATGTATCAATTGCAAGCCTACAAACAGCAGTGTGATGCGTTGATGGCAGAGGTGGATGTGGTGCTGACACCGACCGCAGGCACTATCTACACCATCGAACAAGTGAATGGTGATCCTATTCAGAAAAATAGCGATTTGGGTTACTACACTAACTTTATGAATTTACTCGACTATTGCGCTGTCGCGTTGCCGGTTGAAATCACCGAAAGTGGCTTACCATTTGGTGTCACGCTCTTTACTACAGCGTTTAACGATTACCGTTTGTTAAGCCTTGCCAGCGCATGGCAGCAGGCGTCCGATTTGCCATTAGGGGCAACCGGTCAGCACTGTACGGCGAAGATGGACATTTTGGTGTGTGGCGCGCATATGTCGGGCTTACCACTCAATCATCAAATGACCGCGATTGGTGGTTCACTGCTGCAGCGGATGAACACGTCTGCCAACTATCGCTGTTACGCATTGGCGGGTGGTCCTCCTTATCGTCCTGGCTTAGTGCGTGATGACCAAAACGGCGCGGCGATTGAGATTGAAGTGTGGCAAGTCAATCAAAGTGGCGTTGGGCAGTTGCTTGAGCAGATCCCGCATCCGCTGGGTTTAGGTTCTGTGGAACTGGAAGATGGTCGCTGGGTTAAAGGCTTTATCTGTGAACCATGCGGATTGGCCGGCGCAGAAGAGATCACCTCATTTGGTAGCTGGCGTCATTATTTACAGCAGGGGAAATCTACTGCACGGTAAGTATAACGCCAAGTCATTTGAGGTATTTTTGGCGTTTATTGGTTCAGCGATTTTCGAGAATATTGCAGGCTTTTGCGCAGGATCCCCCTCTAACTCCCCCTTAAAACCCAAGGGGGAGAACCGGATCGAGAATGAGGTGGATTTTGCGACTATCGCGGGCACTAAGCTTACGGTATTTGAGGTATTTTCTGTGTTTATTGGTTCAGCTGTTTTCGAGGATATTTCTGGCTCTTGCGCAGGATCCCCTCTAACTCCCCCTTAAAATCCAAGGGGGAGAACCGGATCGAGCATGTGGTGAGTTTTGCGCTTATCTCGGGATTTTGCTTCCGAGCCTTGACTGACTTGCTACTTTTCTTGCCAAGCAGTCAGCGGAGCTTTAGTCCAAGCGCCGTAGCTGGCGTTAGGAAAGACAATCCAGTCTTCACCAAAATGCTGACGGCTTTTTTCAACTAAGTCGCGATTATATTGGGTGTCTTTCTTATTTTTAAATTGAGCGGAAACATCTGGTAGGCTATCACCCATTAGCATCACTATTTTGTGGTGTTTGCTGATGCTATTACGACGCTCTTCTTTTGAAGTGCCATATAACAAAACATGGTCTTCTTGCACTTGAGGCAAACCTAAAGAGCTGAGAGTTTTGAGTGTGTATGCTTTATTTTCGTTGTAGCGATCTGATACGTAGAAAATAGCCACGCCTTGTTGGTTTGCGTATTGGGTAAATTCTTTTGCACCCGGAATCAGTTTGGGATGACCTTTTATTTCCCAATCAGACCAAGTATCCCAACTGGTGTAATCGTGGCAATTTTGCATGTCGCGCACCAACAGTGGCGAGTTATCAAGTACGGTTTCATCTAAGTCCATCACGACCGCAAGTTTTTGTGGCGCTTTGCTTTTTTCGATAATAGTCGCAAGGCGTTGCTCGGCAAAATGGTAAGTTTGCAGTTGCAGAGCAGCAATCTCAGCAGACTGCTGTTGATAACGCAGTGCCATTTCATAACTTTTAGCTTGGCAAATCGTGTTGGCTTCTGCAGCCAACAAAGATGAAGAGAAGAGAGACACGGCCGCGAGTGCCGAAATTAATAAAGGCTGTTTTTTCATTTTTAACCACTTCACTGTGTGAATTTGGGAACCGAAGATAAACGTTGAATATGACGAAAATATGATTAGCAAGAAAATTGCTACCGATAACGTATTATTATGCGTTCACTATTGATGATGATTTTTAGCGGTAAATTGGCGGTAATGGTGCTAATCAAATAATATTTTCGTCTATACAAACTACGCTAAACAAAAAGCCACCCGATGTTAAGGTGGCTTAGTGAAAGTGTTAACGAGCTTAAACTTTGACTAAAACAATTCGACTTTTGGTAAACCATTTGCTGTGGTTGCGGAGTCGACTGAGGTAAAGCCGTTATCTACGTAGTTACAGTGGCGTTCAAAGTCGTGTTTGTACTCATCGGCCAATTTGCGCAGTGTTTCGGTGTATTCCAATTCGCGAGTACGCATATCATTGAGGCGCATGCCGTTGAAGAGGTCACCGACCAGCAGGTGTTTTTCCCGCATTAGGTGTTCAATACTGTCGAGTTTTTGCCGCACAATATCTTGGAACTGAGTACAGGCCATGCTGCCACTGATATTGCGCTCTAAGTCATTGGTGTAGAGCATAATTTGTGTGATCTGGCTTTCGCTGAGTTCACGTACCGCACCAAAGCTGTTGCGGAGACTTTGCACCGATTCAATCATTTGATCCGCTTTGACCGTTTGTTCGTTGCTCTCTTTATTGGCGTTTTCAAAGCGGGCAGAAACGTCTTGGCGCAAGCTCTCAATCTCTTTGGTAATTTGTTCGGCAGCGGTAGCTGAGCGCTGAGCGAGTTGTCTTACTTCGTCGGCAACCACTGCAAAGCCGCGGCCCGCTTCGCCACAACGAGCCGCTTCAATCGCGGCGTTAAGCGCAAGTAAGTTGGTTTCATTGGCGATGTTAGAGATCACTTCAGTGATGTCATTTAAGCCCAATACGCGGTTTAGCACGTTGTTCACCTCTTCACGTTCGGTTTGAATGTTGGCCATCAAACTGCGCGTGTTATCGGCTAAATGGGAAATCACATTGGTGTGCTCGTCTAAGGTTTCCACCATGTTTTTGGAGTCAAACTCCATGTCTTTAAGGTAATGGGTAAAGTTTGCTGCAGCGTCATCTAACCCAGCTATGTGACTAAGAATATCTTCCGTGGCACGTTGGGCATCGCCATTGACGTTTTCAATGTGGTCTGCCACTACGCGGTTTAAATCACGGTACTCATCCACCCAATCGCAAATCGCCGACACTGTGCTCAGATGGCGATCCATTTCACTGTGATGTTCTTTTTGCACGATATGCATTGCCAACGTACCAAAGTGCAACACCATAGTGGAGGTGAACAGCAAAATGATCGCTATGGTCATAGGTAAGTGCGCCCATATTGGCAAAAGCGGAATAGAGAGTTCCACAGCCAAAGTGCAAGCCGCACTACCGATCCCCAAAGAGACCAAGAGTTTGAGTTTATTCTTATTATCTAGCCAGTTGAAAAGGTGACGCTTCATAAACACCTCACGCAATACTTCCTGGTAATACCTGATTAATCACGGCTTTTAACTGTTCAGCAGCAACGGGTTTGACCAAATAGCCAGTAGCTCCTTTGGCGCGCGCTTCGTTACGCTTTTGCTGTTCCTGTTCAGTGGTCAGCACCAATATGGGCGTAAAGCGGCAAGAAGCCATGGTTCGTGCTTTGCCAATGAAAGTGATGCCATCCATACGTGGCATGTTGATATCGGTAATGATCAAATTAGGGCGCAGACCCGCGGTCAGTTTACTGAGAGCCTCTTCGCCATCACGCGCTTTTTCCACGGTAAAGCCAAGGCGGGTTAGGATAGATTCGACGCTCATCAATACCGTACTTGAGTCATCAATAATAAACACCGTTTTAGCCATTATGTTCTCCTTCTGGTACAACTACATCCGCTGCGCATAGCCAGCTTAAAAAGGTTTCGTCGCTGGGTAGGGCAGTTATCTTGGGCTTGGCAAACATTAAGGTTTGCAATATTGCGGTGTGAATATGAGTGCACCGCTTGAAATTAATACTAGAAGCCGGGGTGGACTCTAGCCACTCAAAAAGCTCCTGAGCTTCTTCTACTGAAACACTATCAATCAAATGTGCTACGCGAGTCTTATATTCAACGGGCATGGCGAATCACCTCCTCTGTATCGAGCACCAATAACACGCGGCCATCACCCATGATGGCGGCACCGCGATAGATAGAAAACGGAGCGAGCGCGCCTTCGAGTGGCTTGATGATAACGTCTTGACCTTCTTGAAGTTTATCGACGGCTAAGCCCAAAATGTCATCACCGACACGCACAACTAAAACGGGCTGAATGTCCGGTTTGTTATTGGGTTCGCCCATGTGAAACACATCTTTCAAATAGAGCACTGGCACTGTTTCACCACGCAAGATAAAGGTGTCGAAATTCTTCACGCGGCGAATGTCTTTACTGCGATCGATCTTAAGGGTTTGAATCACGGTCTCGATAGGAATAGCAAAAGATTGCTCAGCCAGCTCAAACATCATGACTCGTGAAATGGTCATCGACAGTGGTAACACCATGGTCACTTCGCTGCCTTTTGACGCCTCAGACGAGAGCGTTAGCGTGCCGCCGTTGCGTTCAATCGCAGAGCGTACCGCATCCATTCCCACGCCGCGCCCAGAGAGATCACTGACCTGATCGGCGGTGGAAAAGCCCGGTTCAAAAATCAGATTGATCACTTCTTGCTGGCTCATGCGCTCCAGTTTGCTCGCATCCACTAACTGGCGTTCAAGAGCTTTGGCACGCACTTTTTGCTCGTCGATGCCTTTGCCATCATCACTGATTTTGATGATGACGGAATCGTCGTGGGTGTAAGCACTGAGGGTGATTTTCCCGGTTGGATTTTTGCCGTTACGTACGCGGTCTTGAGGCATTTCAATGCCGTGATCGAGCGAGTTACGAATCAGGTGTACCAATGGCTCAGAGAGATCTTCCACGATACTTTTATCCGCTTCGGTCTCTTCTCCCTCAATAATCAAATCGACCTGTTTGCCGAGCTTTTTGGAAATATCACGAATCAAACGTGGGTAGCGCTGGAACACGGTTGCCAGTGGCACCATGCGCACTTGCATCACCACCGACTGTAAGTCTTCGGCTAAGCGAGAAATTACCGTTTGTTCAGATTTAATGTCTTGCGCCAGTTTACGCACGCCAAACTCATTTTCAGCACGATAGGCAAGGTATTGCATTGAGTTTTTGGCGACGATCAGTTCACCAACCAAATCCATCAACAGATCAACCTTCTCTTGGTCAACTTTGAGGGTTTTGATCTGCTTCTTCTTTACCTTCTCAATTTGGTCGTTCACAGAGGTAGTCGCAGGAATGATGGGTTCGATCTGCTCAGTTTCAATCACCGCTCTCTTGTCGTCAAACGACTGAATAATCCGCTGCAGTAGTGTAATGATCTGCTCTGGCGGCATGGTTTCATCGACTGGTTCTGGGCGATCAATGATCTGGCATGCCAAAGAGCGATAAACGCGAATGACCGAGCGAATGGTGCCGATTCGGATCTCTGGCGAGCTCTGCTCGGTTTCCAGCAAGCGAATCTGATGCGCGACAATCTGTTTTACGTAGTCGATGCGTTGATCGACCGGCTCATCGGCCACCAAATCTTGCGCGAAACGATAGAGCTTATATTGGCTCTCAATCGGCTCAAGTTGCGCTGCGATGGTAGTGGCATCGCATTGCGTTAATACATAAAAAGTGAGCTGAGATTGGTAAATATCAAACGGTTCTGTGTCTGGGGTTAACACTACCTTCTTCCAGACCACTTGGGGTACGCTTTTCATCCACGCCAGTGGGTCATCGCCGGAGAAAAAGCATTGGCGGTCCGGTTGATAGACAATGAGCAGCGCATCGCTGTATTGTTCTACATCGTCAATGTCGGTGAGCTGTTCACGGCCAAGCTGTTCGGCTAACCAGTTGATCGCCACCGTAGTGACCGCATCCTCATCGGTTGCTTCAGGTGCGGTATCGACAGGGGTTGGCACATTGGCACTATTGACCTGCTGAAATTGCGCAATCATGGTTTGACTTATCTGCGAGGCGCTCGCATCGAGCTTTTCTTGGCTCTCTAACTCATCAATCCACAGCATGAGTTGATCGCAGCCACCGAGGAATAGGTCAATCAGCGCGCCATCTAAGCTCATTTTGCCGTCGCGAATTTTCTGCAGCAAATCTTCCATTTTATGGGTGAGCTGGGTAAAGGGTTCAATGCCTTCGATAACGCCAGAAGCGCCTTTCACCGTGTGAATGCCACGAAACAGTTCATTGATGATGGTGGCGTCGCCTGGGCTATTTTCCAAATCGAGAAACGTTTTGGTGGCTTGCTCAAGCAGTTCGCGACTCTCATTGATAAAGTTGTGCATCAATGGATTCATTACAGACCCCCAAACATTAAAGTCACAGTTTGTTGTAATTCTTCTGGATTGACCGGTTTGACCAGATAAAGATTGACTCCAACATCAATACTTTTGATTTGGTCATTTTCTTGCGCTTCCGTTGAGATCATGATGACCGGAATATCGGCTAAGTTTTCCCGGCTGCGCAGCTCTTTCACTAGGGTGAAACCATCCATTTTGGGCATGTTGATATCAACCAAAAACAGATCGACCGGTTGCTCTAGAGCACGTTCTAACGCTTCGACACCGTTTGCCGCTTCAATGACAAACGCGCCGATCTCATCCAATAAGGCTTTGTGATACATACGCACTGTTGAAGCATCATCTACGACCATGACCTTTTTCATGACATGTTCTCCTTGAGCGGTTTGATGTAACCCGTCGATTTTTTAAAGCGTTTAATTTTGAATGATGATGAAATCCGGCTCATCGATTCGGAGTGACCCAAAAAGAGGATCCCGCCGGGATTGAGCTGTTCATAGAAAAGTTCTATCGCGTTGCGGCGCGACACATCATCGAAATAAATGAGTAAGTTGCGACAGAAAATGACGTCCATCTGTCCAAGTTTCTTCGCTTCTAAACGGTTACTTAAATTGAGTTTAGTAAAGCGCACCGATTCGCGAATTTCAGGGCAAATCTGATAAAACCCATCCGCTTCTAAAGTGAAGTAGCGGGTGATCAGTTCCGCTGAGAGATTTTTTACGGCGCGGGCGCTAAAGCGGCCTTGATGGGCTCGTTTTAAAATCTCGGTATCGATATCAGAGGCGACGATTTCAATATCGACTTGGCTTAACAGTGGCCAGTATTCCAATAAAAACAGCACAATCGAATAGGGCTCTTCACCGCTAGAACAAGGGATAGACCAAATTCGCAGCAGTTGATTTGGGTTGTCGTGCACCAGCTGGTTTAAGGTCTCTTCAACCAGGGATTCCAACTGCGCAGTTTCACGAAAGAAATAGGTTTCGTTGACCGTGAGCGAGTTAATCAGCGCTTGCAGCTCTTCCCCCGAAGATTGAAAACGTAAGAAAGTAAAATAGCCTCTAAAGCTGTGATGATCGGTCTCTTCAATTCGCTGCACGATACGCTTATCCACGAAATAGCGTTTGTTGTCTTCAAAGAAAATGCCGGTTTTTTGGTAAAAGAAATCACGAAACCGGTAGAAATCTGCTTCGGCTAGATGAATCTCATTCATGCTATTCATCCTTCACTCGACAAGCGGTTAATTGCCACATTACAGGCAAACTGAATGTACGCGACCGAAGCAAAGCGCTGCTTGGTTTTCTTCACATCGTCCAAGAGCGACGGGTCTGCCAATTGGGTGATACGGTCGATGGCCGCGCCGATGACGTTGACGTGATCTTCTTTGCGCAGAATCTGTTTGATCCACTCAGGAACGTTCTGGTGAGGTAGAAGTCCCAATATATCCACAGCGAAAATCCGCACATCGGGATTGTGGTTGTTAATCAGGTCACTCATATAAGGAGCAAGCAGATCCGGCGCATTTTGAAGTAATTCAATCGCTTGGTTACGAATGAAAGGGCTTTCCGACTCCAAAAAACAGGTCAGCTTCTGTACCACATCATCACATAAGTGGGTTTGCAATGAGGAGAACGCCACTTCACCTAGATAGGTAGACTCTTCATCCTCGATAAGCTTGATGATGTCATCAAGCAGCGGCAAGATGGCTTGGCTATCAAAGAGGTCAAGGTCGTGCAGCGCTGCGATTTTTTCCTCTTCTGTGCCACTTTGTAACTGCGGTTGAATCTTGGCGATGGAAGTCAGTGGTGCCAGTTGCACATCTTCAAATTCAATCTCGTTGGACACCAAAGATTTATTTTGCTTAATTAACGCCATTGGTCACCTCTTGGGAGAACGTGTGGGCACGATGGTAAAGCAGGCGACCCAATTCTTCTGGCGGCGCATGAGTGACTTCGGGACACAAAGTCAGCAAAGATTTGGGCATGCTATCAACGACACAAGAGCTGGGCGATTGGGCCATGACGATCCCGTGCTGCTGCGCTACTTTTGCCATTTCGTGGGCGCCATCGTTGCCAAGTCCGGTCATCATCACGCAGATAAGCTGCTTGCCACCTAAGGTGCGCTGCGCACTTTCGACTAACTTTGAAACGCTAGGATGCCAAACAAACCGACTATCAAGCGGGGTAGGCATGGCGACCAACTTGCCGCTGCGTTCGGTAACGATACAATCGCGATCGCCTTTGCACACATAAAGGCAACCCGCTTTGAGTTCGGTTGCCCCCGTGATCTCCAATACGGGAATATCGAGGACTTTGTCGAGCCGTTTAGCAAAGGCGGCGGTAAAGGTTTCTGGCATATGCTGGCAGATGATCACCGGTTGGGGATAATCCAGCGGAAGCTGCCGAGCGAGGCGTTCAACACAGCCAGGACCGCCAGTAGAGACACCAATAATGGTCACGCCACGACAGCGGTCGTAACTTATCTGTACCGGTTCGCGCGCGGGTAATGGTTCGCTATGCGCGCTACTGGAGGCTTTGACTGCGGCTTTTTTGCTGCCAGCCGCTTGAGTTACTTTGCGGCGAATCTCTTCTTCCAGTTGATTTAGGCCATTACAGACCGTTCCCCCTGGTTTGCAGACGTAATCGACTGCACCTAAATAGAGCGCTTCTAAGGTGACCAACGCACCTTCTTCAGTCAAGGAGGAGAGCACCACGACAGGCGTTGGACGCTCTGCCATGATATGACTTAAACAGGTCATGCCATCCATCTTGGGCATATTCATATCAAGGGTAATGACATCCGGCTGCCACGAATGCAGTTTGGACAACGCATCCACGCCATCACGCGATGTTTGAATTTGCGCGTTAGGAATGCCACTCAAAATGTGACTGATGGTGTAACGCATCAACGCGGAGTCATCGACAACTAAGATTTTCATTGTTCTCTCCCTGATCTCATCGCACCAATTAGTTTACTAACCCTTCAGCCTCATTGGCTGCCATGTACAACTTGTACATCTCGGTATTGTTGAGCAATTGGTCGGCTGACAGAACGCCTATCATGCGTTGATTGTAGTTGACGACCTGCTTCATCAGTTTCGCCTGCTCTTCACTTAGGGTTGGCGCAAATTCCAGTTGTGATTCTGGAATACGCAGCACTTCACTCACCGAGTCGACCACAAATCCGGTCGATACCCGGTCTAAATTGACCACTAGAATGCGTTGGCGATCGTGGCGTTCCATCTCATCGAGTTGAAAGCGTTTACGCAAATCCACAATTGGTAATACGTTACCGCGCAGGTTAATCACCCCTTCGATAAAATCGTCTGTGCGTGGTACGCGGCTAATGTTGGATGGAATGCGAATGATCTCTTGTACGGCATGGATGGAGATGCCGAACTCTTCTTTGTCCAATTTAAAAATGACCAACTGGGTATCAGTACTGTCATCCTCTGAGCTGTACAAGTCGTCGTCCATGTCACTCATCTCTAAGCCCTCTTGCTGTACAACATCCGTTAGTGAGCCAACGGTGTCGGAATCAAACAGATTGTTTACGTCCACAACACTCAAGGTGCGACCGCCTTCATCGAGATTGCAAATCGCTGAGATATCGGTGGATTGCCCCATGGATTTCATGATTTCTGGGACTGGGTCTAATTGGGAAACGTGTAGGCGAATCACTTCCCGTACGGCATCAATCACAATGCCGATGGGGATCACATGCCCCTCATTGGTAAAGTTCACGACCAGAACACGGTGGCTTTCGTTAAACGCGATTTGCGGCAAGCCGAACAGAGAACGCAGACTCATCAACGGCAGCGTTTTATCACGCAAATTCATCAAGCCCAAAATGGACTTGGCTGCTTTAGGTACGCGCGTGATGTTTTCTGGAATGCGCACAATCTCTTTGGTGTCTTCAAGATAGAAAGCGTACTCCTGACCATCAACAAGGCAGCACACCAATTGGCGCATCGAGCTGTCATCATCATCCAACTCTTCCAAATCGTGTGCTTGCATCGCCGAATTGCCAAAGCGTTTTGAGCAGCGCTCAATCTCGGCATGGATGGAATCGCCCAGTAGCTTTTGCGAGTTAAGTACTTGGATAATATTGTTGTCGGAGTGAATGGTATTGATGATGAGCTCTGCATCAATATTGCCACCGGCCGTATTGGTTTCTTTAATCGTGCTGGGGTCAGGTGTGGCGACGTTAAGCACGCGGTCGACCGTAAACCCCACGTGAGTGTGAGCGATTTTCATCACAATAACGCGCGTGGCATCGGTTAACTCGGCCTTAGGCTGTTCCAAAATGGAGCGCAAGCACAATACGGGCAAAATTTGACCACGTAGGTTCGACAAACCGGTGAGATAGTCCGGCGTCAGTGGCACGGTAAAGGTCACCGGTTGGCGAATGATCTCTTCTACCTCGGTCATTGGCACCGCGAAGAATTCATCACCCAATACAAAGTTGACGTATTGAGTGAGTTGCTCTTCGTTTTCCATGATCGCGTCTTGAGTCTGTTCCTTCATACATCACCTCGATCAGAAGGATTGGAGTTCGTCAGCTACGGCAGCAATATTTTCAATGGCGGAAGCCAGCTCGTCAGTGCTTGAGCTCTGTTGTCTTGCAGCAGCAGAGGCCTCATTGGTTGCTTGCGATGCTTCTTCTGCGGCAGAGCCAATTTGTTGCATGCCAGCCCGAGCTTCGATGATCGATTGCTCAATACCTTCCGCGCTTTGGGAGATCTTCATACTGCCATCGACTACGCCATTCATGCTCTCTTTGACCGTTTCGAGCTGTTTGGTGGTGAGTGCCGCTTTGTTGGCTTCTTCTAATACCGAGTTGAGAATGTCGGACAAATCTTTGCGCACGGCGTTGATTTGGTCTTGGATATTTTTCACTTGGTCTTTGATCTGCTCTGCGTTCTCTGCTGCATCATTCGCCAGATTTTGAATGTCGGTAGAAACCACCGCAAAACCTTTACCGAACTCACCCGCTCGTGCGGCTTCTACCGCGCCGTTGACCGCCAGCATCGCGGTTTGAATCGATACGTTGGAAATGCCATCGACGATTTTGTCAATTTGACGAGAGATGCGCTCCATATTGGCCATCTCACGCAGGTTTTCACGCGCGGCATTGGTTGACTCAGTGATGGCGAGAATCATCTCATCGACGGTGTTTTTGTTGCTATCAATACTTTCAAGCATGGCACGGCAAGAGGTGAGGCCGCTGGTGGAACGTTCTTTACCCAGTTTGGCTCCTTGCTCGATTTGAGTCAGGCTCGTGATCCCTTCTTCAACGCTGGATGACATTACTTTCGCGCCATCGTTGATTTGACGCAGCGCCCCCATGATTTCAGTAGAGGCACGACTGATCTCTTCAATGCTGGCTGACAGTTCTTCTGCTGCAGAGGCCACTTCCTCTGCCGATTTTGACATATCAGTTGAGGTACGCAGGTCGTCTGCCAGTTCATCTAATGCTTGAGCGGCATTGACCGCGCCATCAAGCGCCATCTGCTGCTGGTCGAGGGTTTTTAAGCTCTCTTCACAGGCGGCTGATTGTTCTTGAGCAGAATGGGAGACCATCTCAGAACCTTTAAGCGCTAATTCCGCCGCAGTCGACATCTCTTTTGCTGCATTGAGCAGCAGGTCAGCATCGCGAACCAAATCGCCCATCTCTCCACGAATATCGGTCAGTTGGCTACTCACAACCTTACCTTTTTCGACCTCTTGCGCGGCTTTTTCTGAGCTCGATTTCACCCCTTGCGATACCATAGAGGCGCCATCGGAAATGTCTTTAATCAAGCTTTCGATATTGGCAGCGTTGGTTTCAGCTTTTTCAGCGAGAGTGCGCACGGTATCTGCGACGACCGCAAATCCTTTACCGTGTTTACCAGCGCGTCCTGCTTCGATCGCGGCGTTTAACGCGAGCAGGTTGGTTTGGTCGGCAATATGAATAACTTGTTTCACTGCATCGCCAATTTTAGCGGCTTGTTGCGTTAACTCTTCCATGCGTTTCACGGAGTCGTTCTGGCGTTCGGAGGAGAGCTGAACGTTGTCGACCATGTCTGAGATTTTTTGCGCTACAGAGATGATCTCTTGTTCCACCGACGTAATGATGGTTTTCGATTGCTGGGCATAGGTCGCCTGTTCACCGATAAAACGGCTCATCTGCGACACAGCGGATTCACTTTGCTTGGTGGCAGATGACGATTCTTCTGCCCCCACCGCAATTTGTTCCATTGATGAACGCAGCTGGTTCATCGCTGAAGAGTTCTCTTCTAAACCTGCGAGCAGTTCAGCGGTTGCGGTTGCAATCCGTTCTGCTGCTTGCTGTTTACGCGCTAACGTTCGTGCTTGTTTACGCAGCTCATCTGCTTCTTTTTTGGGTTGGGCTGATGCAGACGGAGTGGTAGAGAGTTTCGTTGCAAATTCCTGTGACGATACATGTTTCTTCAGCGCCATAGCGACCTCGTATATTCCCTAATTCAGTGCAAGTCGTTCATTACGTCTTAATAATGAGATTATGGTTAAAAAAGTAACCAATATTTAACAACATTGAATTTAGACAATTCTGCCGCAAGTGAGAGTCGCTCTTTGGTGGTAATTCGCGAGATTAGAGTGATCTCTCTAATTTGAAGGGAAAGGAGATAGGTGAGTAGGTGAATAACGATCAATGCTAACCGTATGAAAATTAGAATAAGATAATGTTAGGTAAGGAGTAACAGCCAGATTTTTGTAACACTTTGTTGATGTTTTACTGGCTGTTATGTGAACAGAATGTGATCGTTTTAACTCTGACACTGCTGTTTTTTCTTAGCAAGAACGGCCGAACCGGCATCGCTCGGTAGAGTAAAACAGTCAATAATGGCGACCAGTGAGAGTGCCGCGGTAAAGAGCAATGCCAGACGAAAATCGGCGGTCATCGGTTCAATGGCACTACGCCCATGCCATTGACAGGCGATGGTGAGAAACAGAGCGCCCAAGGCAATCCCTGTCCCGACATTCATTTGTAAAAATACCGCTTGCAAGGTGTTGGCATCGCGCATTTGCTGTTGTGGCATATCGGCAAAACTCACGGTATTGATTGCGGTAAAGTGCATCGAGCGATTAATGCCACTAATAAACAGAATGATAGCGATGGTGAGATAGGAGGTTTGCGCGGTCATTTGCGCCATCGCGACAAACCCTGCGGCGACCATTAAGCCATTGACGATCAATACTCGTTTAAAACCAAATTGATACATGATGCGAGTGGTCAATGGTTTCATGCATAGGTTGCCAGCAAAGAGCCACAGTAACAGCGCCCCCGATTGCACAGGGCTATAACCCATGCCAATTTGAAACATCAATGGCAACAGAAATGGCGCGGTGTTGATGGCGATACGAAACAGCGACCCACCGACAATCGACAGACGGAAGGTGTTGATGGATAACGGCGCAAGGTTAAATAGGGGATGTGAGCTGCGCTGTAAGTACCAAGCGGTAAAGCCCAGTAACACCACGCCAACGACCAACAAGGTCAGTGACAAACTCAGTGCGACATCGTCACGACTGCTGGCTTCAAGGCCTGCCATCACGATACCAAAACCTAAGCCACTGAGAATAAAACCTATCGTATCAAAGCGTTGTACTGGTTCATGATGATCTTCGACGATGTGCCATGCCACCATTAGAGCGATGAGACCAAGGGGGAGATTTAAAATAAAAATCCAGTGCCAGCTCCATTGCGTAGCAATCCAACCCCCCAGCACTGGGCCAAGCAGTGGGGCGAACAGGGCAGGCCAAGTGAGAATGGCGATGGCCTGCACCAAACGATGTTTGGGGGTATGGCGCAGCACCACTAAGCGACCCACAGGAACCATCATCGCGCCGCCTAATCCTTGCAAAATTCGCGCTAAGGTAAATTCAGTCAGGTTACTGCAGGCGGCACAGAGAAGGGACGACAGGGTAAAGATAATAATGGCTAAGCTAAAAATGCGTTTGGGACCGAACTTATCGGCCGCCCAACCACTAATGGGAATAAAGATGGTCAACGCAACTAAGTAGGCGGAGACCCCCAATGAGAGGTGTGCAGCTGCAGTATGAAAATCTTTTGCCATCACCGGCAAGGCCGTGGTGATGACTGTGGAATCGAGAATTTCCATAAACATGGTACCCGCCACCAAAAGGGAGGTGGCGGTACGACGGTCCAGTTTGAACATATTAGGCTTTTCCTGCCTCAGTTAAGAGGGCTAATTCTTGCGCAGTGAGCGAGAGATCGATCGCTTTACGGAAGTTTTCAACATGAGTACGTTTGGTTGCGCTGGCGATTGGGGCGGTCACCGCTTTTTCTGCAATAAGCCAAGCCAGTGCCACTTGCGCGGGTTCTGAGTTGTGCTGTTCTGCAATGTGATCTAGTGCGGTAAGAATGCGTTCGCCTTTGGCGTTGAGGTATTTTGCAATACCTTCACCGCGGGCACTTTTACTTAGATCATCTTTAGTGCGGTATTTGCCGGACAAGAAGCCAGATGCCAAGCTGTAGTAAGTCACTACACCGATGTTTTCTTTGAGGCACAGGGCTTGAAGTTCGCTATTAAAACCATCGCGGTCAAATAGGTTGTATTCTGGTTGCAGCACTTGGTAAGCGGGTAGGTGATGTGCTTTGGCTGCAGCAATTGATTTACCTAGTTGAGCGGCGTTGAGGTTTGATGCGCCAATGGAGAGAATTTTGCCCTGTTTTAACAGCGCTTGATACGCGCTTAAGGTCTCTTCGTATGGGGTTTCTTCATCAGGCCAGTGAGAAAAATAGAGATCGATGTGGTCAGTTTTAAGGCGAGCAAGTGACTCATCGACCGCTTGCATGATCCATTTTTTGGATAAGCCTTTTTTGCCCGGTTGACCTAAATCGGAGCCCACTTTGGTAAAGAGTTTCACCTTGTCGCGCATTCCGGGACGCGCTGCGAGCCAGTTGCCAATGATGGTTTCGGATTCACCGCCTTTATTGCCGGGAGCCCATGCAGAGTAAACATCCGCTGTATCGATGGCGTTAAAGCCAAGCCCAACAAAGGTATCTAAAATATCAAAACTGGTTTTTTCATCGATGGTCCAACCAAACACGTTGCCACCGAACACCAAAGGCACAATATCAAAACCGGTTGTACCTAATGTTACTTGTTTCATTTTCTACTTCCTTTTCGCTGATAAAGTGAATTACAAAATGTCGTCAACCACACCACCATCGACACGTAAAGCAGCACCACTGGTTGCGGATGCTTGTTCAGAGCAAACGTACACCACCATGTTGGCGACCTCTTCAACGGTGGCTGCGCGCTGCAAAATGGAGCTTGGTCGGTTGGCTTTGATGAACTTTTTCGCGATCTCTTCGGCGCTTAAGCCGGTTCTTTCCACCTCTTCTTTCACCATGTCACGAAATCCATCCGATAGCGTTGGTCCTGGTAAGACACTGTTGACGGTCACTCCGGTGCCGGCAAAGCGTTTCGCCAGGCCACGAGATAAGGAGAGCTGCGCGGTTTTAGACACGCCGTAATGAATCATGTCGGCAGGAATGTTGCGTGAGGATTCGGATGAGATGAACACCACACGCCCCCAGCCTTGTTGTTGCATGGCGGGTAAGAAGGCGCGGGAAAGACGTACTCCGGACATCACGTTGGTTTGCCAATATTGTTCCCACGTTGCATCGCTGGTTTCAAAGAAATCTAAAGGACCGTAGATGCCAGCATTGTTAACCAATACATCGACATGACCTGCTGCATCAATTAGGCGCTGGCAACCTGCATCGCTACCCAAATCGGCGGCGATACCTTTCACATGCATAGCGGGAACGTCGGTGTGGAGACGATCCAGTGCACGATGGACGCTCTCTTCTGAGCGGCCATTGATGATCACTTGAGCACCACTTTCACCCAATAACTTAGCAATCGCATAACCTATACCACCCGTTGATGCGGTCACAAGCGCCGTTTTTCCAGTAAAGCTAATCTTCATGCTGTCTTCCTTTTGCAGTTAATAATGCGTGTAGTTTCATTGTAAGAAGGTCGGAAGCTTGATTAAATGGACATAATTGCAAATGACTCTTTCCAAAAGGTTAAGTATGAATTGGACCGATGATGTGGTGGGTTTACGCGTATTTGAAAAGATGGTGTCGCTGGGTAGCATGACGGCCGCGGCTTCGGAGTTGGGCATGTCGCTTGCGGCAGCCTCGAAGCGTTTGGCCAAATTTGAAGAGCGCGCTGGCGTGCAATTGATTCATCGCAGCACGCGGCAGATGTCGGTTAGCGAAGAGGGAATGATGCTGTACCAATATGCGCGCAAGATATTGGATGAGATGCATCGCGCGCAAGAGGCCATGCTGGAAAAACAAGAACGCGTGGCGGGAACGATTCGTATGACCGCGCCCAAAAGCTTTGGTCAGCGCCGACTGTTACCTATTTTTACCGAGTTTTGCCAGTGTTATCCGCAGCTCAAATTTGAGTTGGATTTTAGCGATGAGGTGAAAGATCTGCTGGGCGACGATTTGGATTTGGCGATTCGCTATGGCGTGTTGCCAGACTCGCGTTTGATTGCCCGTCAGCTGTTGCCGAATCGGCGCGTGTTGTGTGCTTCTCCAAGTTATCTTGAGCAGTATGGCGAACTGCACTCGCTAAAAGAGTTGGCGGCGCATCGCTGCATTACCATGGGGATTTCCGCGGATACCTTTTGGCAGTTCGATCATGACCGAATTGCTGTGCACGGGCACTTCTTATGCAGTGATGGGGAAATCAGTCATCAATTGGCACTGCAAGGCTTGGGGATTGCTCTGAAATCCTATTGGGATGTGGCAGAAGATTTACTGCAAGGCCGGTTGGTGCAAATTCTGCCCCAAGTAGCAACTGCTTCGGCGCCGATCAGTGTGATTTATCCTAAACATCGTGAGCAATCACCGCGCATGCGGCTGTTTATCGATTATTTGTTAGAAAAAATGGAAGAGCTGCAGCAAACGGTACTCAAAGATTTAGAACAAAAACAAGGCCAAACAGAGAGTTAAATTCTGTTTGGCCTCACATGTTTTACGCTGGCGATGCTATATCAAGACAATATAGTGCGATAAAGGTTATAGCACCTTACACGCAAAGCCCTTCAAGTAAAAACCTTCTGGGTAAGCGGTATCCACTGGGTGGTCACCAGCTTGTTCAAAACGTTCGACAAATTTAACGGTACGACCAGCATCAACAGCAGCATCCGCAATGATTTTTTGGAACAATACTTGATCCATCAAACCAGAACAGGAGTAGGTCAGTAGCGTGCCACCAGGTTTGATGATCTGCATCGCCAACATGTTGATATCTTTATAGCCGCGGCAAGCGCCGTTCAATTGTGCTTTTGATTCGGCAAATTTTGGTGGGTCCATCACCACCACGTCAAATTGCGTACCTTGGTCGCGGTATTCACGTAGCAGTTTGAACACATCCGCGTTAAGGAACACAGCGCGTTTTTTCGAGATATCAAACTCGTTAAGCTCGGCGTTATATTTCGCAGTATCCAAAGCAGGCTGTGAAACGTCGGCATTAATCACACGTTTTGCGCCGCCTTTCAGGGCATACAGGCCAAAACCGCCAGTGTAAGAGAAGCAGTTCAATACTTCTTTATCTTGCACGTATTTCATAGAACGTAAGCGGCTATCACGTTGATCAAGGTAGAAGCCAGTTTTGTGGCCGCCGACGATATCAACGCTGATTTTCACGCCGTTCTCTTCAATCACGACGGATTTTGGTGGCAATTCACCGTGCAGCAGACCCACACGCTCTTGCAAACCTTCTTTCTTACGTACAGCAACGTCAGAACGTTCGTAGATGGAGCAAGTTGGGAAACAGTGCACTAATGCTTCAATAAGCATCTCTTTGCAATATTCTGCACCAGCGCTAAGCAGCTGACACACTAAGAAATCTTGGTATTTATCGATAGTGATGCCTGGTAGACCATCCGATTCTGCCGCAATTAAACGGTAGCCGGTTAGGCCATCGCGCGCGATCAGTTCATCACGTAAGCTTTGTGCTTGCTCGATGCGTTCAATAAAGAAGGCTTTGTCGATAGGTTGTTTGGTAAAGCTCCAAATACGCGCACGAATCTGAGAGTTAGGAGAATAAGCCGCTTTCGCTAACCATTGTCCTTCGTGAGAGAAAACATCGACCGTTTCACCTAATTGAGGTTCACCTTCTAACTTGTCGATACCACGAGAAAAGATCCAAGGGTGACGACGTAGAACAGATTTGTCACGGCCTTTAGCCAGATAGATTGCAGGAGTCATTACGCTACTCAATATCGCTATTTAATAAAGGGCGATATTGTCATGTAACTGCTGGGGAAAAGCAAATAGAGCCGCATAAAAAAGCTGTTTTAATGCATGAGGCCAAAAAAACAGCAGTGCAGATGTCTAACTCTTTAGGAGTAGAGGAATATGCTAGCATTTCGCAAAAAACTGGAATATTGACTAATATTAGACGAAGCGAATGAATGAGAAAAAGAAGAAACAAGGTCGGACAAGTTTTGATCTGGATTGGGTTTCTTCCATAGGGTCACAGGTAGAATCACTGAACAGATCGAATTTGATTTGCAATGGATTCATACGGATATGGCTATGAGGGAACATCATGACTTGTGAGAAATTTACTGTTTCGGGTGTGGTGCAGGCTGTCGGATTTCGCTATTTCACCGCACACGAGTGTTTGAAGCTAGGGTTAACTGGCTATGCGAAAAATCTGTTTGATGGCAGTGTGGAAGTGGTGGCACACGGCAGTCCGGAACAACTTGATGCCCTGTATGAGTTTTTGGCTAAAGGGCCACGAACGGCAGTGGTGGAGAGCGTGCTTCGTGAAGCGGTGCCTTGCGATGTCGTTTATACCGGTTTTGAAATCTTGTAGGGCAGAGCGCCCTACAAGGATTACAAACATTTTGCGGGTTTGGGTAAGCCAGCCAATTTGGTTGCTTGCTTAGCAGGACCTTTCGGAAACAGCTTAAAGAGGTAAATGCTATTGCCTTTCTCTTTGCCGTACTCTTTTTCCATCGCTTTCACGAGCATACGAATTGCTGGCGAAGTATTGAACTCTTCATAGAAGTGACGAACAAACAGGATTACTTCACGATGGGCATCGGTAAGGTCGATGCCTTCTGCTTGTGCAAGTACTGCAATCATCTCTTCTTCCCACAACGAAGAATCTAATAGATAGCCTTCTTGGTCAGTTTCGATTGATTTGCCTTGGTATTGAATCATTTTTAGTGTCCCCAATCGTAATGTGCATAGGGTAGCGAAGGGAAAGGGGAGCCTCAAGTAGAAATCAGAGAATTTTATGACAAAAAGCCCCTAAGATAAGGGGCTTGGCTAATCAATAGGCTTATTCAGCGTGTTCTGGCTGATAAGCTGGGAAATCAATATACCCGTGACTGTCACCACCGTAGAAGATGGCGCGATCGGCTTCGACCAAGGGCCAATCGTTTTGCAATCTTTCGACTAGATCTGGGTTACCGATATATGGGCGACCAAAAGCGACCATATCAACATCGCCACGTTGAAGGTATTCTTCAGCGCTTTGTTTATCGAAACCACCGGCAATCATAATGATACCTTGGTAGTGTTCGCGGAATTTTCCGGTAAAGCCTTCGGGAATGGTAAAGACATCTCCAATGGTACCTTGCTCACTGAGGTGTACATAAGCAAGATTACGCTTATTGAGTTCATCACCTAAGGTTAACCAAGTTTCTTCTTCACCTTCGAACGCATGCATATCACTGAAACGGCCAAATGGGGCAACACGAATCGCGGTTTTTTCTGAACCGATAGCCGCTGCAATTTCGTCTACGACCTCTAGAGTCAGACGTAGACGGTTTTCTATGGTTTGACCGCCATATTGGTCATCACGAGTGTTTAAACCTGCATTGATAAATTGTTCAAGTAAATAGCCATTCGCACCGTGGATTTCAACACCATCGAAGCCCGCACGAATCGCGTTCTTCGCAGCGTTTACATAGTCTTGCTTAATGGCTTTGATGCCTTCTAGCGTTAATGCGGTTGGTTCGGATACTTCTACTTTTCCCGCGTTACCTTGTGCATCGTAAGCAAAACAAGTGCCGTTGGCTTTCTCTGCAACCGAGCTTACTGGTGCTTGATTGTTTGGTTGTAATGAGGTGTGTGACATGCGGCCCACATGCCAAATCTGAATAAAGATTTTTCCGCCTTTGTCGTGCACTGCTTGGGTGGTTTTCTGCCAGCCCTTGACTTGTTCTTCATTGTAAATTCCGGGAATGAAGAGAAATCCCTGACCTTGTTTTGATATTTGTGAGCCTTCGGTAATCAACAGGCCTGCTGAAGCACGTTGGGCAAAGTAGATAGCAGTATCGTCATCTGCTGCATCAAATTCGTTGTTAACTCGAGCGCGAGTCATAGGCGCCATGGCGATACGGTTGCTGAGTTCAAGCTGTCCCATTTTAATTGGAGAGAATAATTTCATGATGTGATTTCCGCTTTTTATCAAAGTGACCAAATGATGCTTAGATGAGCACCATTGGGTTGAATTCAGGGTTGGCGAGAGCATGTGAGTCACGGTGACCGCGAATGGGATATCTCTGCGTTGTGTTGCGGCTAATATCGCCAAATTTGAGGTAAAGATAAATGGGGTGGCAGTCGATTGAGAGTGGAATTAAATTCCACAAATAAACGCATATTAGATGGTTAATTAGGTTTAAGGATGAAATAAGCCATTTAAACAAAGCTAGGGGAAATAAAAAAGCCCAGGAAATTCCTGGGCTGTTTGCTCAACTCTTATGCTGCTATAAGCTTAGTCGTCGTTCATAACGCCTAGAATGCTTAGCAAGCTGATGAACAAGTTATAAATCGATACGAACAGAGTAATGGTCGCAGAGATGTAGTTGTTTTCACCACCACGGATGATTTGTTGTGTGGTCAACATGATTGCACCTGTTGAGAACAGCACAAACAGACCACTCATCGCTAGGTAAAGTGCAGGCATGTGGAAGAACAAGTTCACCACAGTACCAACCAGCAGTACCACGAAGCCAGCCATCAATAGGCCGCCGATGAAAGACAAATCACGCTTAGTGGTTAGGGCATACGCTGATGCACCTAGGAACGCAAGCGCTGTACCGCCAAGAGCAGTCAGAACCACATCGCCCATACCAGCACCCACGTACATGTTTAGGATTGGACCTAAGGTGTAACCTAGGAAGCCGGTAAACAAGAACGTGAACACCAAGCCCATGCCGTTGTTACGGTTCTTTTCGGTTAGGAAAAGCAAGCCGTAG
This sequence comes from Vibrio porteresiae DSM 19223, assembly GCF_024347055.1. NCBI lineage: Bacteria > Pseudomonadati > Pseudomonadota > Gammaproteobacteria > Vibrionales > Vibrionaceae > Vibrio > Vibrio porteresiae. Next base: position 1,917,450 of record NZ_AP024895.1, on the reverse strand, counting down.
AAACCAACTAGGGTGATGATGATGCCAGGACGAGGAAGGTTCATCGCCATGGAGACGCCTGCCACGATCGCTGACCAAAGTAGAGTCATAGACAGTAGTGCATAAGTGTTTCTTAGCACCTTGTTCGTTTGCAAAGCACCATCATAAGTGCGTGAGCGTGAGTACATAGGACTATTCATATTCTTCCTCGTAAAAGGTTTACCATTTACTTTTTAGACCGTGCCATAACAAAAAGTTCAACGGATTGTTACTGCTGGTCTTAGTTTGGCACTGCGACTAGGCAAGTGCACCGATTGCCAAATTAAATGGGGGCTAACAATGTTTTTTTCAAGTCTAGTGTGAACGACTATCGAAAACCTAGCTCCCTGTTTAGCATCCAATTTATGTGTTTAATCATAATAAAATTCAAGTAACAAACGTATGACCAAGTTGTAACACTATATGTCATTTTTATCGCTACTTATGGGCAGTATTACATTTAAACTGTCGCACTCAGTATAATGCTAACCGTGTGATAAGCAAAAAGAAAAGAGGCATAAAGCCTCTTTTCTTTGGTTGGAGCATACCAAAATCAGTGGTGCAAAATTTGCGATAGGAAATTTTGCGTACGATCCGATTGTGGATTTTCGAAGAAATCTTTTGGATTGTTCTCTTCGATGATCTCACCCGCATCCATAAAGATAACGCGGTCTGCGACTTCTTTAGCAAAGCCCATTTCGTGCGTTACACACAACATGGTCATCCCTTCGTCAGCCAGTTCCACCATAACGTCGAGTACTTCGCGCACCATTTCTGGGTCAAGTGCAGAGGTAGGTTCATCGAACAGCATCACTTGTGGGCTCATGCAAAGTGAACGAGCGATAGCCACACGCTGCTGTTGACCACCTGACAATTGACCTGGGAATTTGTCGGCCTGATCAGGAATCTTCACGCGTTTGAGGTATTTCATCGCGATCGCTTCTGCTTCCTCTTTTGGCATCTTTTTCACCCAAATTGGCGCTAACGTGCAGTTTTCCAATACGGTGAGGTGAGGGAAGAGGTTAAAGTGTTGGAAACACATACCGACTTCACGGCGCACCAATTCGATGTTTTTCAAATCTTCAGTCAGTTCGTTGCCAGCAACGATGATTTGACCTTTTTGGTGTTCTTCCAAACGGTTAATACAGCGAATCATGGTTGATTTACCTGAACCAGATGGGCCACAGATAACGATTTTTTCGCCCTTTTTCACGTTCAGATTGATGTTTTTCAGTACGTGAAACTCACCGTACCACTTGTTCATGTCCTTCAACTGGATCATAAAATCATGAGTATCTTGTTGCGTCATAATACGTTCCTTGAATCTTGCTTATCGTTTGTGGCCGGTATTGAGTCGGTTTTCGAGCCAAATTGAGTATCTCGACATACCAAAACAGAACACCCAGAACACTAACGCGACAAAAACATAACTTTCCGTTGCAAAGCCCAACCACGCAGGGTCGGTAGTCGCTGATTGACCAATACCCAGTACGTCAAACATACCGATGATCATCACCAGACTGGTGTCTTTAAAAAGACCGATAAAGGTGTTTACGATGGAAGGAATAGTGATCTTCAATGCCTGTGGCAAAATGATCAGTCCCATTTTCTTCCAGAAGCTTAAGCCCAAGGCGTCTGCTGCTTCGTATTGGCCTTTAGGAATAGCTTGCAAGCCACCACGCACGACTTCCGCCATGTACGCTGCACTAAATAGGGCAACCCCAATCAACGCACGTAATAGTTTGTCGATATCGTGACCTTGGCTAAGGAAGAGTGGAATCATTACCGATGCCATAAACAGCACGGTAATCAGTGGCACGCCACGCCAAACTTCGATGTAAACGGTACTTAGGGTACGAATCAACGGCATGGTTGAACGACGACCTAGAGCCAAAAATACGCCAATTGGTAGTGAAACGACGATACCCACCAAGGCAATCACTAAGGTCACCATCAAGCCGCCCCATTTGTGGGTTTCAACCACAGGTAAACCTGCGTAACCACCAAATAGCAGACCAGCAATAAGGAATGGATAGATCAGAATAAAGAAACCGAAAATCCACTTACGCCCTGGTGTTTTCTCATAAGCCATCGCAGCAATGAGCACGGCTAATGAAGCGAAGAACACACGTGGACGCCACAGTTCTGCTGCAGGGTAGAAACCATACATGAACTGTTCCCAACGTACGCGAATAAAGACCCAACAGGCTCCATCACGAGTACAAGCATCACGCGTTGCGCCAATCCAATCGGCGTTAATCACAGCCCATTCGAGGAGTGCCCACACAGCGCGAACTGCAAGGAATAACAGCACTACAGTAACAATGCTGTTAACTGGACCATTGAACAAGTTTTTCTTCAGCCAGCCAACGACACCGGTGGTGTTCTCTGGTGGCGGCAGACTAGGTTGAAATTGATGTACTTTCTGCGCTTTCATATTATCTCTCCACCAAGGCAACTTTGCGGTTATACAAGTTCATCAGGATTGAGGTGATAATACTCAAGGCTAGATAAACACCCATGGTCATAGAAATAATCTCTATGGCTTGACCTGTCTGGTTCATCGTTGTGCCAGCAAATACGGAAACCAAGTCTGGATAACCGATCGCAGTGGCTAGGGATGAGTTTTTGGTCAAGTTCAAGTATTGACTTGTCAATGGTGGAATGATGATGCGCATCGCTTGCGGAATGATCACCAATTTCAATGTCTTCGTTTTTGGCAGACCAAGCGACATTGCCGCTTCGGTTTGACCATAACTCACGGCATTGATACCTGAACGCACGATTTCGGCAATAAACGCTGCGGTGTAGATAGACAGAGCAAACCAAAGTGCAACCAGTTCAGGAATAATGGCCATACCACCACGGAAGTTAAACCCTTGTAGATGAGGATAATCCGCTGAAATAGGCATGCCAGCAAGGAAATAAACAACCACTGGGAACGCAATCACTAAACCTAAGCCGATAGGCAGCATAGGCGTTTGATGGCCAGTGAGCTTTTGCTTGTTCTTCGCCCAAATACCGATCGCGATGGTTGCGATGATACCGAGGATAAATGCACCAATAACAAAACCACTGCCCGGGCCAAAGACTGGGGAAGGGATGTATAGGCCACGTACGTTAAGGAACACGCTCTCGCCAAGGTGAAAACTTTGACGTGCTGAAGGCAGCGCTTGCAGAACGGCGAAGTACCAGAACAAAATTTGCAGTAACAATGGGATGTTACGGAAGATTTCGATATAGACAGCTGCCAAACGGCTCACGAGCCAGTTGTTGGACAAACGTGCAACACCAATCACAAATCCAAGCGTTGTCGCACAGATAATACCCAAAATCGACACTAGGGCCGTATTAAGCAGACCAACGACAAACGTTCTTCCGTAGGAGTAAGTTTCATTGTAATCAATCAGACTTAAACCAATACCAAAACCCGCAGGTTGGTCTAAGAAACCGAAACCGGTTGCAATACCACGTGCGTCTAGGTTGGTCAGAACATTGCTGATGATGCTGTAGAGGAAGTAGACCAGCGCAGCTACAGTCAAAAACTGAAAAACTACTGATCGAAAGGTTGGATTATAGAATAGGTTTGTGCTTTTCCCTGAGCCGGCTGATGGCGAGCTCATCGCACTATTAGTAGGTTTCATACAACGATAACCTCATATCCATTTTCGATATAGGAGTAGCTAGGCCACTCCTGTTATACCTTCGTTGAAATAAAGTTGTGGCCAAATCCACAGCCACAACTCATTAATGGTTAGGTATAGCGCTCTATTAACGGACTGGTGGAGCGTACATGAAGCCGCCCGCGTTCCATAATGCGTTTACGCCACGAGCGATTTGCAGTGGAGAACCTTTACCAACGGTGCGTTCGAACATTTCACCGTAGTTACCCACTTGTTTCACGATTTGGTAGCCCCAATCGTCGCGAATGCCTAGGCCAGAACCTTTAGGACCGTCTACACCAAGAATACGTTTGATGTTTGGATCGTCAGATTTCAGCATTTCATCAGCGTTAGCTGAAGTGATGCCGTACTCTTCGGCGTTGATCATTGAGAATAGAACCCATTTCGCTACGTTGAACCATTTGTCGTCGTCTTGACGAACAACTGGACCTAGAGGTTCTTTAGAGATGATTTCTGGTAAAACCACAGCTGTGCTTGGATCCGCTAGGTTTAGACGTAGAGCGTATAGACCAGATTGGTCAGTAGTCAGTGCGTCACAACGACCAGATTCGAAACCTTTCACAGTTTGTGCAGATGTATCGAATACCACTGATTTGTAGCTCATGCCATTTTTACGGAAGTAGTCAGCTAGGTTAAGTTCGGTAGTTGTACCTGATTGAACACAGATAGATGCACCATCTAGCTCTTTAGCACTTTTCACGCCTAGTGTTTTCTTCACCATGAAGCCTTGACCATCATAGTAAGTTACGCCAGCGAAGTTTAGACCAAGCGCGGTATCGCGTTGTAGAGTCCAAGTGGTGTTACGAGAAAGAATGTCGATTTCGCCAGATTGAAGTGCAGTGAAACGTTCTTTAGCGGTAAGAGGTACGTATTTAACTTTTGTTTTGTCGCCTAGAACAGCTGCTGCTACTGCTTGACAATATTCAACGTCGATACCTTCCCATTGACCTTTGGCGTTTGGGTTAGAGAAACCTGGAAGACCAGTACTCACACCACAAGTTACTTCTCCTTTCGCCAACACTTTATCTAAAGTACTGTCTGCTGCTGACGCCGAAGTTGCAACGAGGGCAGAAGAAGCCGCTATTGCTGACGCTAGAAGTGTTAGTTTATTTGCCATTTGTATCCTTCCTGTATGATCCATGATTGATCAGGTTTCCCTGATGCAAGGTTCAGAAAATGTTGCGTTATATTCGTTATTTACGTTGTTTTTACCAAGAAACGACTATTGATAAATCAACTGTTTATAAGCGTAGGTAAGGTTTTAGTTTTTCTCAAACATATAATTTAAAAAGATTTTCGTTTATTCTTTCTTACCGCCGCTGTGGTTAGAATGGCGAAATGTTATGCTATTGTAAATAGTGCAATTATGCTCGATTTTGGTGCAACAGAACGGATAATGTTTGCTCAGTTTTTTCTTAGTGAACAGTTCACAGAAGATGTGTTGATTTGGAATTAATCACTACATTCATGTGAAAATACAGTGATAAATTATTTCATTTTTCTTTTTTTCTGGTTTTACTGCACCTTTATTGGTCGAAATAGTTTTTTAGCGAATGATCGAAGTGAGTTAATTTAAATGCGATATTTTCCTCTGTTTATGGATCTGAACAACAAACCTGTCTTAGTCGTTGGCGGAGGAGAGGTGGCGTGCCGTAAAATCGACGCTCTGCTAAGGGCTGGCGCTTATGTCACTGTGGTGTCGCCAAAGGTGGCGCCTTACCTTGAGTCTTTAGTCAAGGATGGCAAGTGTGTTTGGATTAAGAATTTTTATTCATCTAGCGTGTTGGACCAACCGTTTGTTCAGGTTTGGGCGACGACCGATAATCCAGAGCTCAACCATCAAGTCCATAAGGAAGCAAAACAGCGCGGTTTGCTGGTGAATGTGGTTGATGACCAACCCTATTGCGATTTCATTACCCCTTCGATGATTGACCGCGGTCGTATTCAAATTGCCATCTCTAGTGGTGGTGCTTCTCCGGTATTGGTGCGTAACTTGCGTGAGACGATAGAAGCGGTGTTGCCCAGTAACTTGGGCCTACTGGCCGAGTTCGGTTCATCGAAACGTAATTCGATTAAAGAGGCATTGCCGAGCGTGGATTTGCGTCGTCAATTTTGGGAGCGTTTCTTTGCCTTGACCGAAGTGAAGCAGGCAACCAGTCGCGATGTGTTAGAACAAGCATATAGTGAGCTGCTCAAACAAGATAAGCCGCGTGAGCTTGAAGTGGTGTGGATTGAGTTTGCTCAAGATGTGGAGCGTCTGTCACTTAAGGCACTACGCATTATGCAGCGAGCCGAGCGTGTGCTGTATCTGAAGCAGTGTCCGTTTGAGTTCATCGATTTGTGTCGCCGTGATGCGGAGCGAGAGCTGTTTAAAGATGACACCACCCTTAGCCAAAGGCTGGCTGAGCTGAAACAAGAAGAATCCCGTGTGGTGATTTTTATTCCACAAGGTACTCAAGCCTATAGCTTATTGCAATCAGGTCAGCGTGTGATTGGTTTGGCTAATGAGCGTTTAGCGTAAAGCGCACTGTTGTGAAGCATAAATAGAAGAGGGGCTGATGTTGCAGCCCCTTTTTTCATGATAAATCGCCATTACCTATTGGTCGTAATAGGACTCACGGTTAAATCTTAAACCAAGGCGTACTTTTCGATGGCAACCGCAACACCATCTTCATCGTTTGATAGCGTGATGACATCGGCTGCTGCTTTGGCTTCTTCCATCGCGTTGCCCATCGCAACGCCTAAACCGGCATAGTGCAACATATGCAGATCGTTACCCGCATCGCCCATACTGATCACTTCGCTCGCTGGGATATTGAGGTGATCGGCAATCGCTTTAAGACCAACCCCTTTGTTGCTGTTAGGGTTCAAAAATTCCAGGAAGAAAGGTGAGCTTTGCACAATAGTGAAGCGCTCGTAAAACTCAGCAGGGAGCTGTTTAATCGCCGCAGAGAGTTTTTCTGGCTCATCAATGATCATCGATTTGATGATCGGATGATCGTCTTCTAGGGTATCGAAATCCATTTCGGTGATACCGATACCGTTAATAGTCGCTTCCACTTCGGTGTAGCGGCTGTTTTGGGGTGTAATCAGCCCTAAAGGTTGGCTGAAGGCGTGGGTGTTAACCCCGAGTTTTTGCGCAATGTGGTAGATGTCTTTTGCATCTTTACCAGTAATGATGTCTTGATGAATCACTTCACCAGTACCAACGTTTTGCACAATCGAACCGTTATAGAACAACACGTAGTCGTCGTTGGATTGAATATTCAGTTCCGCAAGGTGATCACGAATACCTTCAATCGGGCGACCAGTGGCAAGCACAACACGAATACCTTGTTGGCGTGCTTTGGTAATGGCTTCTTTAGTTCTTGGTGTAATTTGCTTTTGGCTGTTAAGCAGGGTGCCATCCATATCCAGAGCGATAATTTTGTACATAGTAGACCTAATAACTAAACTGAACGAAATTGTGAGGGTATCAAAGGGTTGTGAACAAAAGAAAACAACCACCACGTAAAATAACAACCTAGTTATGGTGTTAAGAAAACGCTTCCATAGTACATGGTATTGGCGCGCAATACCAATGTGCTTATCCAATCGGTTCGCTTATCAATGGCAATCGTTTTCGGTCCCTTCACTATTTATTAGTGACTCAATTTCCCCATGGTTTGTGGGGTGGGAAGTGAGCGACAAAAGGGATAAAATACGCCAGATTTGCAGGTTTAAATTGACCTCTACCCAAGCTTCTATTAAGGTCTGCTCCCTGCAATTTTTGTAATTGATAAGTTAGGCAGAAATCACCTTGTATAAAGTTAACGAAATGTTTGAGACGATTCAGGGCGAGGGCGTGTTTACCGGCGTTCCCGCAGTGTTTGTTCGTCTTCAAGAATGCCCAGTTGGTTGCGCTTGGTGCGATACCAAGCAGACGTGGGATGCCAGCCCTCAAGATGAACGCTCTTTTGATCTCATCTTAGCGAAAACCGCAGACAACCCAACATGGTGCTCTGCGACTGCGCAAGATATTGTTGAGCGATATCGCACTCAAGGGTATACGGCGAAACATATCGTGATCACAGGTGGTGAGCCGTGTATTTATGATCTTCGTCCACTGACTGAAGCCTTTGAAGCCCATGGTTGCCGTTGTCAAATTGAAACCAGTGGTACTAGTGAAGTGATTACTTCACCAAACACATGGGTTACAGTGTCACCAAAAGTCGCGATGAAAGGCAAATTGCCTGTGCTGGATAGTGCGCTGCAACGTGCGAATGAAATTAAGCATCCAGTGGCGACCGATTCTGATATCGAAAATCTTGATGAACTGTTACTGCGTGCCAATGTGTCGGCAGAAACCGTTGTCGCGCTACAGCCGATCAGTCAAAAACCTCGTGCCACTCAGCTATGTATTGATACTTGCATTGCACGTAACTGGCGCTTGTCGATTCAAACTCATAAATACCTCAGTATTGCGTAAGGATTCATGTCGATGAAAAAAGCCGTTGTTGTGTTTAGTGGTGGTCAAGATTCAACCACTTGTTTGGTGCAAGCACTGAAAGAATTTGATGAAGTTCATGCGATTACTTTCGATTATGGTCAGCGCCATAAGCTGGAAATTGAAGTGGCGCAAGAGCTTGCTAAACAGTTGGGCGTTACCGCGCACAAAGTCATGGATGTTGGTTTACTAAATGAGTTGGCGATCAGCTCTCTGACTCGTGATGACATTCCTGTCTCTGGTGAGTTGCAAGCCAATGGTCTGCCAAACTCATTTGTGCCAGGCCGTAACATTCTGTTCCTGACTCTTGCTGGCATCTACGCTTACCAAATTGGCGCGCAGTCGGTGATAACCGGTGTGTGCGAAACCGATTTTTCTGGCTACCCAGATTGTCGTAACGATTTTGTGAAAGCCATGAACAGCGCACTTGTTCAAGGTATGGATCGTCAGTTTGAAATTCGTACTCCGCTGATGTGGCTCAACAAAGCGGAAACATGGGCGCTGGCGGATCAAAACGGTGCGTTGGATCTGGTTCGCTCTCATACGCTCACTTGTTATAACGGTGTGATTGGCGACGGCTGCGGTGAATGCCCATCTTGTAAATTGCGTAAAGCTGGCCTTGATGATTACTTGCTACATAAAGAGAAGGTCATGGCTTCATTAGTTTCTAAGCAGCAAACGAACTGAATCTAAGCAGCGAATTGATTATTAACCGATTGTTATCTAGGGCCATCATATGTGATGGCCCTTTTGTTTGTCACTTTTCCTTACTGTGATTTCCTCGTTATCAAGCAATTTTGGCTACACTTCATTCAATGACGATACGAGAGAAATTCCTATGCACACCATGTCGTTACTGTTTAATCAACAGGGGCAATTAACCGCGTCCACGCATTCTATTGACCAATCGGTTGTCAATGTTGATGAGATCGTTTTGTTCTACCGCGGGCAAACAACGCCGATTGCCTTCGCTGACTTGATGCCTATTTTGACTAAGCAATTTCGTATTGATGTCGACATCGTTTTTCGCGGCCAGAAATACGCGGGTAACGTTACTCGTGTCACTAAGGTTGACGGGGAAAGTGAGTACATCGTTAGTTTGAAGCACTCGACCGATAACAGTGCAGCGCCGACCGATAAAATGATCAATATCTTAGACAGTGCGCAAATTGCCTCTTGGGAATGGAATGTCTGTTCTGATGAGCTGCACGTTAACGAGCGCTGGGCCAATATCCTAGGCTACACCTTAGCGGATATCGTGCCAGTGACTTACGCCACTTGGCTTTCTCATCTGCACCCCGATTACCGACCACTTTTGGAACAAAAACTGTTGGCTCATTATCGAGGAAAAGAGAGCTACTTTGAGTTTGAATCGCCCGTGTTAACCCATGATGGTGAATGGGTGTGGGTAAAGGACATTGGGCGGGTGGTCTCTCGTACTGACGATGGTGAACCGGAATGGGTGTTTGGCGCGCGTATTGATATTCACCGCTCAAAAATGGCGCAGCTCGAATTGGAAAAACTCCAGCAACAGCTTGATCATGTTATGGAATTGTCTCCTTCGGTGATTTACAAAATGAGCGCAGATCATAACGAAGAGATTCGCTTTATCACCAAAGGTGTCGAGAGCTTATTGGGTTACTCACCCAATGAAGTGATCGGTGGGCAGCATTGGTGGACATCGCGGATTCGCCATGAAGATGTCAAAGAGTATCGTCGCTGTGCTCAATCGACCAAGTTGCGTGCTTACCATCCGATCATGGATTGTGAATATCGTTTTACCAAAGGGAATGGGGAAGAGGTGTGGCTGGTTGACCGGTTACGTTATGTGGAAAATGGCGATGGAGGTGAGTCCTATTTTGTTGGATCCGTTATCGACCTATCTGAGTTTGTCACCTTAAATCAGCACTTTAAAACCCTCTCTTTATTGCCACCTGGCATTATCTATCAGTTTGAACAAGATGCTGAGGGCCATATGAGTTTCCCTTATGTGAGTCAAGAGTTTGAACATATTTTTGGTGTGTCGCCAGAAGAGGCGCAACAAGATGCCAAACATGTCTTCGCTGTGCTTCATCCTGATGATGAGTCAGTGATTAAAAAATTGATCGAACAATCCAGCATTGAGATGAGTGAAATGGAAAGTGAGTTTCGCATTGAGCGTGATGGTGAGACCCACTGGTATTTTTTCCAAGCCGCGCCAGCCAAACAGGTGGATGGTGCTATCTTATGGTCGGGGCAGATCATCGACATTACCGAACGCAAACAGATGGTGCTTAAGTTAGAAAAAGAGTCTACGACAGACCCTCTCACCGGAACCTACAACCGACGCTTCTTTATGGATCAAATCAAACTGCTTAGAGAGCTCACCCCTGACCATCCCCATGAGTTTTCAATACTGGCTCTCGATTTTGATCATTTCAAAACCATTAATGATACCTATGGGCATGATGTGGGCGATGCAGTGCTCAAACAGACAGTGCACGCTGTACAACCACTGCTTAGAGAGCCTGATATTTTGGCGCGAATGGGTGGGGAAGAGTTCGATATTTTGTTGCCTAACACTAGTGCTACCGATGCGATGCTGGTGGCTGAGCGAATCCGCGATACGGTGGAACAGAATCAGATTCGTCATGGTGAAACTCACCTCAACATCACCTTAACGATTGGGGTGGTCTCTTCGTTACAAGCAACAAATATTCCTGAGCTGCTGAAATTGGCCGACCGAGCACTGTATCGAGGCAAAGAGCAGGGGCGCAACCGAGTCATACTCGCCAGCATAGAGAGATAGAGAGCTTAAGTTTCCTATGCGGGGCTTGTTGTCTTGTTATGCTCTGGGTAGACTGAAGCCATGCTCAACCCATAAGGACTTATTGCATGAAACTATTTCTTTTCCATCACTGCCCATTTTGTGTCAAGGCGATGATGGCCGCTGGTTACAAACAACTCGATATCGAGTGGGAGTTTTTGCAAAACCACGACGTTGATGCTCGTATTGTCAAAGTAGGTGCGAACATGGTGCCTATTTTGCAAAAAGAAGACGGTAGCTATATGGCAGAAAGCTTGGATATTGTGGCTTATCTGGATAAAGCGAATAGCGCTGTTCCAACCATTACGTCGTCAAAACACGAGGCGCAAATCAAGCAGTGGTTAAGTGACACTATGCCTTCTATTTCGCCACTGCTTTACCCACGCTGGTTAAAAATCGATTTACCTGAGTTTCAATGTGAAGAAGCTAAGGCGTGGTTTACCAAAAACAAAACAGCATTGATTTCAATGAGTTTTGAAGACGCGCTCAGTCGTACCTCTGAGTACGTAACACAAGTTAATCAGGCTCTTAATAAGCTTAACTGGTTAGAGTTGCCAAGTGCGCGTGAGCAACGTCTTAGCTATGACGACATCAACTTATATCCGTTCTTACGTAATTTAACCGTAGTGAAAGGGATTGAGTTTCCAGCGTTAGTGCGTCAATACATTGATGAAGTGACCCAACTGACCGGAACTCCTGTTTACGACGCTGTCGCGGTGTAAATCTGATACTGACCATCGGCATCTGCTTTGTATCAGGTAGGGCCGATGGTTTTTTGCCTCTTTATCCGCTTCTATTTACCTTATCTTCGAGTGTTCTGTACTCCTAAGCCATTGGCTTTACTCTGCTGCTCTGCATGGTTGATATGCCTATAATTTAATATGAATATTAATTATGTTTCATAACTAATGGGTATATTAGTTCTCTCTTTTTCTCATAAATTTTAGACTTGTCGCGCAAATGAGACGGTTGGATTACGAGTTATCGCGTAATAGTGGTACTGTGCTGCCAATTTCATATGTGTCTAATGGAGCATTACATCGTTATGCTCAACCTAATTACTGCGCCACCAAGTGGAGCATCAACCTTTCTCAATGAGCATCCGTGCGCTCTGTTGGTGGATGCTAAGATCCAAGTCGCTATGGTGCAATATCAAGTACAACACTTTGATCCAGAGTGGCTAAAGTGTGGTTACGTCGATAGGCAAATAGTGCAGCATGCGGTAATAAAGCGACAAGCTGAGTATGTCGCGGGACGTTACTGTGCGAACCGCGCACTTAACCAGTTACTCGCGATCGGGCAAGACTATGTGATTGGTAAAGGTGAGCATGGTCAGCCGCTATGGCCTACAGGTGTCGTCGGTTCGATTGCACATAGCCATGATGTGGCGATTGCGGTCGTTAGCCACACAGCCAAGTGGCTTGGGGTGGATTGTGAAGAGGTGATGAGCACCAGCACCGCGCAGCAGATAGCCTCGATGATCGCTAAGCCGCAAGAACTCGCACTATTATCTCAATTAGACCAACCCTTCAACTATCTCCTCTCTTTATTGTTTTCCGCCAAAGAAAGCATCTATAAAGCTATTTATCCGAGCGTAAAAAAAGTATTAGACTTTGATATGGTCAAATTGATTCAACTGGATGTTAAGAATGAAGTGATGACATTTGAATTTCATGAAGAATTAGAAATGATATTGAAGTGGAATAAAGAAATATCAGTGAAATACTTTAATGTAAATAAACGTAAAGTGACAAATACTATCTGCACACTTGTCTGCGAATTTAATTAATTTAATAATTAATATTAAATAAATATCAATGTAATCTTATTTAAATATAAAGAATAGCATTTCATTTAATGAAGCTATTCTAAGTGTATTCTAATTTATTTTCATGCCAATTCTGCTATGGAGCACATTGTGTCCTTTTTGGGGTCGTTATCTGTCCATATTATATTTATTGGTCAGATTGACCTTACTTTTTCTATCCATATCGTATTTTGCCAAACTGTATCTCATAGGTTTACTGATAAAATCATTGATATTTTTCCATATCAAAATCCAGATAATGGTGATTTTTATAGCATTAAAATCCATATAGTTAGATTAAGTGGTGCTTTTATCTTCAAAAGTATGATTGGTGAAAGTGATAACTATTATCATTAATGATATTTATAGAGAGGGGGTAGTTTATTCTTATTATTAATGGATATATTGATAGCTATTGTTAAATTAGAGCTTTTGCACTAGATAATATGTGGATTTATATCTAAAAACACACACAATAATTATTGCTCTAACTTATATTTGAAACTTTCATGACATGGGAAATGATTTTCTAAATTAGGAAATGTTGCATTGATTCATGCTGTTTTTGGAGCGATATCACATGCATTAGCTAATTATTAAATATCACATTACTTGTTTATTTATCATTTCTTGTTATATTCGTCGTAAATTCCTTATTGGATAAATATCACTTTCTAGAATTAAAAAACTATTTGTTCTGCGAATGCTTATATTTTTTGGTTAATAACGCATTTGTAACATTATATTGAAGGTTGCTTATTTACATGTAATCAATTTCATTCCTCGTTAATTTTGGGGTTGGATATGCTTTGCCCAAAAAGTCGGTATTACAATTTTATAAATCAGTGGTGGATTTATGCACGGTAATAAAAGTCCTATAGAGGCTTCCCAAGGTAACACTATGAACACGTTTCCCATGTCTGCAGCACAGCAGGGGATCTGGTTTGCTCAGCAGATGAATCCGATGGCGGCCAATTCGGTGTTTAAAATCGCGGAATACTTGGTCATCAATGATGAAGTCGCCTTTGCACCTCTTTCGCAAGCCATTCGTCAAGCGGTTGCCGATACTCAAGCGTACAACATGTGTTTTCAAAGTACTGACAATGGGCCAGTACAGACTGCTTTGCTAGACCAATCATGGTCAGTGCGTTTTGTTGATTGTTCTGCCGAGTCAGATCCACACAGCGTGGCTTTGGATTTGATGCAGCAAGACATGGATAGTGAGATGTCTTTGGCAACAGGACCTCTTTTTTCATACGTACTTTTCAAAATCTCACCGACTTGTTATTACCTTTACCATTGCGTGCATCACATCATCAGTGATGGATACGGCAGTCATCTTTTTATGCAGCGTGTGGCTGAACTTTATAACGCTTTTTACCACGACCATCCTTTACCTGCCTGTTCCTTTACTGCCTTCACTGATGTGATGAGTGATGAAAATGCCTACTTGAGTTCCCCAACTTGGGAAAAAGATCGTCAATATTGGCTGAAACGTTGGCAGCAGCCACCGGTTGCGACCTCGTTAAGTCGCGATAATGCGGTTTGTGCAGAGGTTTATCGTCAACAAGATTACCTGCCGGAACAACTGAGCCAGCAACTGCGTGGGTTGGCATCACAGCTTAATGTGACGTTACCGCAACTATTGGTGACTCTGTTTGCGTTCTATTTGCACCGGATGACAGGGCAGGAGACATTAGCGCTGGGTTTTCCGGTGACGGGAAGACGGACTAAGGCCGCTCGCCAAGTGCCTTTTATGGCGGCTAACGTGATGCCGTTGCAATTGCACTTAGGTCTTAACGCCTCATTAAGTTCTGCTCTTGACGAAGTAAAGCGCAATATTTATGGCGCACTCAAGCATCAAGGATATCGCAGTGAACGTCTTAAGTCTGACCTCGGTTTATTGTCTGATCACCAGCCGCTGTTTTCTACGCTGATCAATATTGTTCCCTTTGAATACGATATGGTGTTTGGTCATGCGACCGCAACGGTGCATAACCTCTCTAGCGGTCCGACTGACGATCTGTCAATTACGGTATTTGATCGTGGTGAAAACGAAGGCTTAGAACTCTGTTTAGACGCCAACAGCGCCCGCTACAGTTTTGATGAGATCGATACCCATTTTGCTCGCATGGTTCTGTTGCTGCAGAATGTGGTTAATCAACCGGATGGTGTAGCAAGCACTTGGGAAATGGTGTTACCTCATGAACGCACTACCATGTTGCAGGAATTTAACGCCACTCAAGCTTACTTCCCAACCCAGTTTGGCTTGCATCACCTATTTGAGCAGCAAGCTGCGTTAACACCCAATGCGATTGCCTTGGAGTTTGGCGCAACACAAATGACCTATAACGCACTGAATCAGCAAGCTAACCAGTTAGCTCACTGGCTGGCGGATCATGGCATTGGCGCGCAAAGCCGAGTCGCGCTTTCATTACCACGTAATCATGAATTATTGGTCGCTGTGATGGCGGTACTGAAAACTGGGGCCGCTTATGTGCCAATGGACCCCAACTATCCGCTCGATCGCCGCAGTTATATGGTTGAAGATTGCCAACCGAGCATCATCTTTACCACCAAAGAGTCTGACCTCAATCACCTAGAGTTTTCTTTCCCATGCCAGGTGGTGGAATTTGACCGCGTGCTGAGAGCCTGCAGTGCCTACAGTGACGAAGACTTGGTGGCGACTGAGTTCTCGTCGCACCAATTGGCCTATCTGATTTACACTTCTGGTTCGACCGGCAAACCGAAAGGGGTGATGCTCGAGCATCGTAACGCGGTGAACTTGGTGGAGTGGGCGATCAACGAATATCAGCCTGCCACATTGCACCGTACGCTGTTTTCAACGTCGCTCAACTTTGACCTTTCCATCTTCGAAATTTTCACTACCTTGAGCTGTGGTGGCACTTTGGTCATTGTTGAAAATGCCTTGAGCCTGCTTGAAGGTCATTACGATCTTACCTTGATTAATACCGTGCCTTCCGCATTAGCGGCACTGCTGGAACATCATGCCATTCCGAGTGGTGTGCAGGTGATTAACGTGGCAGGTGAGCCATTAAAACGTCACTTAGCCGAACGTCTTTTTGCTGAAACGGCGGTGCCAAGGTTATGTAATTTATACGCGCCTTCTGAAACCACTACCTATTCCACCTTTGTGATGATGGAACGCACGGAGCCGTTTGCACCGCACATCGGTAAGCCGCTTAGCAACACTCAAGTGTATCTGCTGGATGAGCAACAGCGTTTAACGCCAATTGGTGTGGTTGGGGAAATTGTGATTGGTGGTGAAGGGGTGGCGCGCGGCTATCTTAACCGTGAAGATCTTACTCAAGAACGTTTTATTGCTGACCCATTTAGCGATAAAGCGGGTGCTCGCATGTATCGCACTGGCGATTTAGGTCGCTGGTTGCCCGATGGCAACATTGAGTTTCTTGGTCGTAATGATTTTCAAGTGAAGGTGCGAGGTTTTCGTATCGAACTGGGGGAGATTGAAGCGGCATTGCAGCAGTGCCCTGGTATCGACAGCGCTGTGGTTGTGGCGAAAACCGATGAGCAACAAACACGTCTGGTTGCCTATTACACGCTAACCGAAGGGGAGGTTGCCCATGAAGCCATCATGGCGCATCTAGCACAACCTCTTCCAGATTACATGTTGCCCAGTGCGTTGGTGCAACTCGACCACATTCCTTTGACACCCAATGGTAAAGTTGATCGCAGCGCGTTACCTGAGCCTACCGAAGTCAGTGATGTTCGCAACGACTACGTGGCGCCACATACCGAGTTTGAACAGCGTTTGGCGACCCTTTGGCAAGCGCTGCTGGGTTGTGGTCAAGTGAGCCGTTACGATCATTTCTTCCAGTTGGGTGGTCATTCACTGTTGGCGGCGCAATTGTTGTCGCGTATTCGTGACCAGTTCGCGCAAGAGTTGCAGTTGGTGGATATCTTCAACCATCCAACGCTTGAGCGCATGGCCAGCTTCATTGCTAATCGCGCTGAGCAAGATATTTTGCCTGAGATTGAAGTGACCGATCACCGCATTCAATTTCCACTCTCCGCCGCGCAGCAGCGTTTATGGTTGCTTGAGCAACTCGATGCCAACGCCGCTAAGGCATATGTGATGCGTCATCATCTGGCACTCAATGGCCCATTGCATTTGGATGCGTTAACCGATGCGATCACAGCGGTGGTCAAACGTCATACCCCACTGCGCACCCAGTTTGTGGTGGTCAATGGCACCCCTATGCAGCAGATTCAGCCAGCGCCGCAGCCATTTCCTATTGAACGAGCGGAAACTTTGACTGAGTGGCAACCTGAATTTGATCTCACCAAAGGCTACCTGTTTGCCGTTTGCCTAGCCCAACACAGTGAGCAGGAGTGGCAACTGGGGTTGGCGCTGCATCATATCATCGCCGATGGTTGGTCGGTGCGCGTGTTACTCAACGATATTGTTGAGCAGTACAACCGTATCTTGACTGATCAGCCAGACCTGATGGAACCTTTGTCCGTGCAGTATGGCGATTATGCAGTATGGCAGCAACGCCACTTTAAAGGGGCGTGGATTGAGAAACAAAAAGCCTATTGGATAGAATCGCTTAACGGTATTCCTGACTGCCTGACGCTGCCAATGGATCGCGTGCGCCCCGAGCAGCAGCGCTACGAAGGACATACGTTCTCCATTGCTCTTAATCCAGAGCTTACCCAAGCATTGAAAGCGTTTTCCGCACAACATCACAGCACCTTATACATGACATTAATGGCGTCATGGGCGCTCTTAATGGGGCGGTTAGCCAAACAAAATGACGTAGTCATTGGTACTCCAGTTGCGGGGCGTAGCCGCACCGAACTGGAAAGCATGATCGGTATGTTCGTTAATACCCAAGCGATGCGTGTTCAGCTTAATCCCAATAGCGATATTGTCTCGTTGATTGAACAAGTTAAAGAGACCACGCTCGCAGCACAGGCCAATCAAGATATTCCATTTGAACAGATTGTTGAAGCGATCGCGCCCAATCGTAGCATGGCGCATAACCCGATTTTCCAAGTGATTTTTGCTCTGCACAATACGCCAGATCAACTGATCAATATGGAACAAATGGAGCTCAATCTTTTACCTGGTGATAGCGATACCGCCCAATTTGATTTAAGCATCGGCTTGAGTGAAGTGGACGGTCGTTTAGAAGGGTATGTTAATTACGCCACTTCCCTGTTTGATGAAGCCACAGTGCGTCGCTATGTGGCGCATTGGAAAACCTTATTGCGCCAAATGTTGGCCCAACCCAACGCTTCGATCATGGCGCTACCGCTGCTAAACGAGTTTGATACTCACCAAATTATTGAAGGTTTTAACTGCGACAAAAGCGATTTCTTTGCGCATCACACTTTGGCGCAGCGCTTTGAAGCGCAAGTTAAGCAGTTTGCTGAGCGCATCGCCGTCAGTTTTGGAGAGTCGCATTTAACCTACGCTGAATTGAATGCCAGTGCCAACCAGCTTGCTCATTGGCTGCGGGCGCAAGGAGTGCGTCCAGACAGTCGCGTAGCGATTGCACTAGAGCGTGATGAGCAGTTATTGGTTGCCATCTTAGCGACTCTAAAAGCCGGTGGTGCTTACGTTCCGCTTGATCCTAATTATCCCAAAGAGCGTTTGGAATATTCGCTGCAAGATTCAGCGCCGCAGGTGGTGATTACCCGTTCTAACCTAATTGAAAAATTGGGACAACTGCCCGAGCAAACCACGCTCGCATTGCTAGATAAGCCGCAGTGGTTGGATGAATCACGCGCCAACATTGATGCCGATGAGATCGGTTTAACCGCGCATCATATGGCCTACATCAT
Source organism: Vibrio porteresiae DSM 19223 (assembly GCF_024347055.1). Lineage (NCBI taxonomy): Bacteria > Pseudomonadati > Pseudomonadota > Gammaproteobacteria > Vibrionales > Vibrionaceae > Vibrio > Vibrio porteresiae. The sequence continues at coordinate 1,898,818 of NZ_AP024895.1, read as the reverse complement.
CTACACCTCAGGGTCGACCGGGAAACCGAAAGGGGTAATGGTCGAGCATCACAACGTGCTGCGTTTAATGGCGGCTACCCAAGGGGATTACCAGTTTAATGAACAGGATGTGTGGACGCTATTTCACTCTTATGCGTTTGACTTCTCGGTTTGGGAAATTTGGGGTGCCTTGCTGTTTGGTGGCCGTTTAGTGGTGGTGCCACACCTGGTTTCTCGTGCGCCCGATGAGTTTTACCACTTGCTGTGTCATGAAAAAGTGACGGTGCTGAATCAAACACCGAGCGCATTTCGTCAGTTGATCGCTGCGCAACAAACACTGGCTCAAGCGAAGGTGCAACATACCTTACGCTATGTGATTTTTGGTGGCGAGGCATTAGAGCTTTCTGCGCTAGCACCTTGGTATGCCCGCGCTGAAAATGAGGCCACCCAGCTGGTGAATATGTACGGTATTACTGAAACTACGGTACACACCACTTATTACCCGCTCAGTGCGCAAGATGTCAGCCGCACTGGGGCAAGCCCAATTGGTCAAGGCCTCAAAGACCTGCGTTTGTATATCCTTGATGAACATAAAAAACCGGTGCCGATTGGCGTAACAGGTGAACTGTACGTCAGCGGTGCAGGGGTCGCGCGCGGTTATCTTAATCGTGACGATTTAACCGCAGAGCGCTTTTTGGCTGACCCGTTCGTCAATGACGGTCACACCCGCATGTACAAATCGGGCGACTTAGGTCGCTGGTTGGCAGACGGTTCGATTGAATATTTAGGTCGCAATGACGATCAGGTCAAAATCCGTGGTTTTCGTATTGAACTTGGTGAAATTGAAGCCTGTGTGCGCAGTTTTGCTGGTATTACCGATGCCGCCGTGGTGGCACAAAAGAGCGCCACTGGCGATCACCGTTTAGTCGCTTACTTCGTATCCAGTGAAACGGCAAACCCCATTGCGGTTGATGCACTGCGCGACCATGTCGCTGATTTGGTGCCAAGTTACATGGTGCCTTCGGCGTGGATGCCAATGGCGGTATTACCGCTGACCAGTAATGGCAAACTCGACCGTCGCGCATTGCCAGAGCCGAGTGAAGATGGCCTATTGCGTCAGCAGTTTGTTGCGCCGCAAGGTAAAGCTGAAGAGACGATCGCCGCGTTATGGAGCGAGTTACTCGGTGTTGCCGAAGTCGGTCGTAACGACAACTTCTTTGAATTAGGTGGACACTCACTGCTGGCGGTGCAACTGATTGATCAACTTCGTCAACAAGGGTATGAGCTGGCAGTGAAATCGCTGTTTAACCAACCGACCTTGGCAGCGTTGGCGACCACATTAAGCCATAGCGAGGCAAGCACACTAGGAGGCAGCCAAGAGCAAACATCGATGACCTGCGGCATTCCTCAGCAATGCCAACACATCACCCCAGAGATGTTGCCATTGGTGGCACTTAGCCACACTCAAATTGAGCAAATCTGCGCGAAAGTACCAGGTGGTGCGGCGAACGTGCAGGATATCTACCCGTTAGCGCCACTACAAGAAGGGATCTTGTTCCATCACTTACTGGAGCAACAAGGGGATGCGTACTTAACGCGTTTGATGACCGCGTTCAGCTCTCAACAGGAAATGGACCGCTTTATCGATGGGTTACAACAGGTCATTGCCCGTCATGATATTTTGCGCACTGCGATGGCGTGGCAAGGACTCGAGAAGCCTGTGCAAGTGGTGTGGCGCGAGGCGACAATGAAGGTCGAGACTCTGACACTTTCTGCTGAGGATTCTGCACAAGGTGACGTTGTCACTCAATTGCAAGCACACTTTGATCCTGCGTCAACACGTATTGACGTGACGCAAGCGCCACTGATTGAAGCGTATCGCGTGGAAGATAAGGGAAATCAGCGTTGGATTTTGTGCCTGCTGATTCACCATTTAATTAACGACCACACCACCTTAGAACTTTTGGTGGAAGAAGTGTTCGCCCATATAGATGGCAAGCAGGAGAGCCTTGCTCAGCCCGTCCCCTTTGGTCAATTTATCGCGCAACTGGCTCAAGAGCGAGATGAGCAACAAGACCGTGACTACTTTGCTGCTCAGTTAGCAGATATTGACGAGCCTTGCGCGCCGTTTGGCGTACTTAAACTTGATAATCCAACCACCGACGTTGAGATGCTCACCGTTGCCATTGATGATTCCGTGGCTGCGACTTTGCGCGAACAGGCTAAACGACTTAACGTGAGCACTGCTAGCTTGTTCCATCTTGCGTGGGGCAAAGTGGTGCAAGTCACTACAGGTCAACAAGATGCGGTGTTTGGCACTGTGCTGTTTGGCCGTATGGGGGCAGGCAACGCTTCTAGTCGCACCATGGGGATGTTCCTCAACACCTTGCCACTGCGCATCAATTGTGCTGAGAATTCCCTCGAACAAGCGGTGAAATCAACCCATAAAGCTCTCGCGGAACTGCTTAATTACGAGCATGCGTCTTTGATTCAAGCCCAGCAACAAAGCGGCGTTGCCGCACAAATGCCGCTCTTTACTAGCTTGCTGAACTACCGCTATCAAGGTGGCAGCCAAGCTCAGGCGGAGATCCTTAAACGCGTCGATTTGGTTTACTCCGCAGAGCAAACCAACTACCCAATCAGCCTCGATGTGAACGACTTTATCGGCGGCGGTTTCTCCGTTGACGTGCACGTCGCCAAAGTGATTGGCTGTGAGCGTGTTGCGCAGATGATGATCAATGCATTAACCGGTCTTGCCAATGGCTTACGTCGTGAAGCATTAAGCGGTATCTCTGCGACAGCACTCGCCACTCCAAATGCAGCATGGCAAATACTGAGCCAAGAAGAGCGTGAGTTGCTATTAGAAGGTTTTAACCAAACCGAAAAAGCCTATCCAACCGAGAGTTGTATTCAGCAGCGCATTGAAGAGACCGCTGCCAAATTGCCACACAAAGTGGCGGTGCAGAGCGAGCAAGGTTTTACGCTGCCAACCGAACTCACCTTTGCTGAGCTAAACGTGCACGCAAACCAACTGGCTCACTGGCTGGTGAAACAGGGCGTTCGTCCCGACAGTCGCGTGGCGGTTTCTCTCGATCGCAGTAGCGAATTGGTGGTGGCGTTAGTCGCAATTTTAAAAGCCGGTGGCGCGTATGTGCCGATGGACCCAGGCTATCCCGAAGATCGCTTGGAATACATGGTGCAAGATAGCCAACCGGTGGTTCTAATCACGACCAATGAACTGCGTAGCCGCCTAGGGGCGATTCCAGCTTCTGTCCAAGTGGTTAATTTTGCGGGCAACTTACCGTGGGAAAATGAGTCACAGCAGAACCTAGACCCTAACGCGCTTGGACTTACCTCGCGCCATTTGGCGTACATCATTTACACCTCAGGCTCGACCGGTAAACCGAAAGGCGTGATGAACGAACATCGCGGCGTGGTCAACCGCTTAAGCTGGATGGTCGATGACTACGGCTTTAACTGCGATGACGTGATTTTGCAGAAAACCCCATTTAGTTTTGATGTGTCGGTGTGGGAATTCTTTGCGCCGCTGTGGGTAGGTGCCACGTTAGTGATGGCCAAACCCGAAGGCCACAAAGACCCAAGCTATCTGCGTGAGTTGATTGAACGTCGCCATGTGTCGATTTTGCACTTTGTACCACCGATGCTGCAGATGTTCTTGGAAGGCACGGAATTCTCCCGTTGTTCAAGCCTGCGTTTGATGTTCTGTAGTGGTGAAGCTTTGCCAGCAGAAACGATTCGCCGCACTTACCAAACACTGCCTCATGTTGAGCTGCATAACCTTTACGGCCCAACCGAAGCGGCGGTCGATGTGACCCAATGGCATTGTCCGCGGGATTTGGTCGGCGATAGAGTCTCTATTGGTTCATCGGTCGCCAATACCCGTATGTATGTGCTCGATAGCCAAGGTCAACCAGCGCCGTTAGGCGTTGCCGGTGAAATCTTTATCGGCGGCGTGCAAGTGGCGCGCGGCTATCTTAACCGTGACGACTTAACTGCTGAGCGGTTTGTGCGTGACCCATTTGTGGCTGACGCAAATGCCACCATGTACAAAACCGGTGATGTTGGACGCTGGCTGGCTGATGGCACTATCGAGTATCAAGGGCGTAACGATGACCAAGTGAAAATCCGCGGTTTCCGCGTCGAGCTAGGGGAAATTTCTTCAGCGCTGAAAGGATGCACGGATGTGCTTGAAGCTGTCGTGATTGCCCGCGGCACCAGTGCCAACAAGCAGCTGGTGGGGTACTTTACCGCCGAGCAAATGCTTTCAATTGAAGCGATTAAAGCGCAGATGGGCGAGCGTTTGCCAGAGTACATGGTGCCAGCAGCGTTGATGCAAATTGAGACGATTCCACTGACGCCAAACGGCAAAATGGATCGCAAAGCGCTGCCAGAGCCAGCGGAAGAAGCCTTTGTCCGTCATGCTTATGTTGCGCCGCAAGGTCCACGTGAAGTGCAACTTGCTACGTTGTGGCAACACTTACTTGGCCTAGCGCAGGTAGGGCGTCACGATAACTTCTTCGAATTGGGTGGTCACTCATTACTGGCGATTCAACTGATTGAAAAACTGCGCCAGCAGGGCACTCAATTGGCAGTCAAAGCGCTCTTTGCATCGCCAACACTGTGCGAGCTCGCCAGCTTATTGACCGAAACTCAAGACAGCGCTTGGCAAGTGCCGGACTATCAGATCGCGCCAAGTTGTGAACGCATCACACCAGAGATGCTGCCTTTGGTCGAGTTAACCCAAGCGCAGTTGGACAACATTGCGGCGGGCGTGGATGGTGGCATGACCAACATTCAAGACATTTACCCGTTGGCGCCACTGCAAGAGGGGATTTTGTTCCATCACCGTATGGCTAAAGAGCGCGATCCTTACATTAGTCCAGTGATTTTGTCTTTCTGCTCGGCACAGAGTGTGCGCCAGTTTACCGATGCGTTGCAGCAGGTGATTGATCGTCATGACATTTTGCGCACGTCAATGGCGTGGGATGGGTTAGAAGAACCGGTGCAAGTGGTATGGCGTCATGCTCCTTTGGCCGTTGTGACCCTGCAGATCCACAGCCAAGATGTTTTGGCAGAATTAATCGATCGTGCCAATGGTGAATACGCCCAGATGGACGTGACGAGAGCACCGCTGATGGCAGCGTATCAAACCGAAGATGTTGCGCAGCAGCGTTGGCTATTGTGCTTGGTTAACCACCACCTCAATAGCGACCACACTACGATGGAACTGCTTGTTGAAGAGGTGTTTGCCCACATTGATGGCAAACAAGCGTCGCTTCCTAAGCCGCTGCCGTTTCGTAATTTTGTTGCGACCAGTCGTCTCAATGCCAACAGTGAAGGGCATAAGCGCTTCTTTACTGAGCAGTTTGCTGAGATCGATGAACCTTGCGCGCCATTTGGTGTGATTGAGCGCAGCGACGACTACGAAGTGAATGTGCAGCATATTGAACTCGAAAGACATTTGAGCGAGCAGCTGCGCGCAGTGGCAAAACGCCAAGGTGTGAGCGCTGCCAGTGTGTTCCATTTAGCTTGGGGCCTCGTGTTACGCGCAGTGTCGGGTAGCAGCACCGCCAGTGTGAGCGATGATGCTGGTGCTGGTCGCGACAATGTGGTGTTTGGCACCGTGCTGTTTGGCCGCATGTCGGCCGGTGAAGGAGCCGATCGCGTGTTGGGGATGTTCCTCAATACCTTGCCGCTCAAACTTAATCTGGCGCAGGTGTCACTGCAGCAAGCGCTGCAACGCACTCATCAAGCACTGGCGAACTTGTTGGATTACGAACATGCGTCGTTAGCGCTTGCTCAGCAATGCAGCGGTCTTGCGGGTTCTACGCCACTCTTTAGCAGCTTGCTTAACTATCGCTACGACGGTGGTAGCGCTCAACTGAGCAGCGCAACCACAGGTAAGATGGATATTCTCTACAGCGCAGAGCATACCAACTATCCAGCGACGATTTCGGTCAACGATCATCAAGGCATTGATTTCTCCCTTGATTTGCAAATGGATGAGCGCATCAGTAGTGAGCGTCTTGGCGCTATGATGCTGGCGACTTTGCAACAAATGGTGTCACAGCTGATTTCTGGGGTAGAGCGCCCGGTTGAGCAACTGTGTGTGTTGCCTAATGACGAATATGCACAACTGGTCAATGGCTTAAATCAGACGCAGCAAGTGGTCGATCAAGTCTCATGTGTGCATCAATTGATTGAGCGTCAAGCCGCGCGTCATCCTAACGCCATTGCGCTTTCCAGCGCCGAGCGCAGCATGACCTATGCCGAACTTAATGCTCAGGCAAACCAGTTAGCCCATTGGATGCAACAGCAAGGCATCACGATCGAAAGTCGCGTTGCACTCTGCTTTGATCGTACGCCAACCCTAATTGTGGCGATGCTGGCGGTCCTTAAAGCCGGTGCTGGCTATGTGCCCCTCGACCCGGCTTATCCAGCCGAGCGTTTGCAGTTTATGTTACGCGATAGCCAACCTGAATTGCTGCTCACCGATGGCACGGTCGACATGGTGCCCGTGTGGGGTGAAACGGTTCCTTGCGTGCGGGAAGTGAATGTGTTGCAAGGGCGTCATCTGTGGGCCGACTGCATTGCCGACAACTTGCCAACCAGTACCTATCGCAGCGAGCAATTGGCGTACATCATCTACACCTCTGGGTCGACTGGGCAACCGAAAGGGGTGATGGTCGAACATCGCAACTTAGTTAACCTGATTGAATGGCACAACCATGCGTTCAATATTGGCGCGGGGGATTGTGTTTCCAGTGTGGCTGGGCTGGGCTTTGATGCCGCTGTATGGGAAATATGGCCACCACTATGTGCGGGCGCTTATTTGACCTTGCCAAGCCTTGCTGTTAGTCGCGATCCTGAGCAGCTATTGACATGGTGGGTTGAGCAGCCAATCAAAGTGGGCTTTTTGTCGACCCCAGTGGCAGAGCTCTCCTTTGCTCGTGGTGTGCATCCTAATACGCTCAAAACCTTACTGGTCGGGGGCGATAAGCTGACTCGTCGACCTCATGCCAACGCGCCTTATCAGCTGGTGAATAACTACGGTCCAACGGAAACCACCGTGGTTGCAACATCGGGTGTGATTAGCGGTAATGAGCTGCACATCGGTCGCGGAATCACCAATACACAAATCTATCTTCTTGATGCGCATGGGCAATTGGTGCCACGTGGCGTGACCGGTGAACTTTACATCGGCGGATTAGGTGTCGCGCGCGGCTATCTTAATCGTCCAGATCTCACTCAAGAACGATTTATGGCGGATCCATTCAGTGCTCACAGTGGCGCGCGAATGTATCGCACAGGCGATTTAGCCCGCTGGCTACCCGATGGCACCTTGGAATATCAAGGACGTAACGACGATCAAATCAAGATCCGCGGTTTTCGCATTGAACTGGGTGAGATTGAAGTGGCGTTAAAACGCTGTGCAGGCGTGGTGGAATCTGTGGTTGTGGCACAAAGCACCAAAGCGGGGGATAAACGCTTGGTCGCTTATGTGGTCGGCGCGGTCGAACCGAGCGATCTACGGATGGAATTGGCGGCGCAATTGCCACAATACATGGTGCCTGTCGCCTATGTGGTATTGAGCCGTTTACCACTCACAGCGAACGGTAAAATCGATCGCAAAGCCCTGCCGCAGCCCGAGCCAGAGGCGTTTGTTACGCAAGATTACCAAGCTCCGCAAGGGGAAGTGGAAGAGCAGCTAGCCGAGTTATGGCAAGAACTGCTTGGCGTGGCACGTGTCGGTCGCAGCGACAACTTCTTTGAATTGGGCGGCCATTCACTACTCGCCGTGAAATTGATTACCCGCATCCGCGATGCATTCCAAATCGAACTCGCCATTAGCGACCTGTTTGCGATGCCAGAATTAAGCACTTTGGCGCAGCATCTGTTACAGCAAAGCATGGCCGATATCGACATGGAAGAACTCAAAGCCATGGCACTTGCTGCTGGCTATGACGAATCCGAACTTGACCTTGTGTTAGCTCAGTTAGCCGATAACGAATAGGGATAAAGGGGGCGCAAGCCCCCTGAATAACAAATATGAATACTCCTCAAGATAAGAAACTGGCCGCGTTGATGCAGATGATGCAAAAACGCGCTGTCGCTGGTAAAAAAACATCATCCTCAGCCGACCAAAGCGCCATAGGACAATCCATTACTGCCGTCAGTCGTGAGCAACCGTTACCGCTCTCTTTCTCACAGCAGCGATTGTGGTTTATTGAAAAACTGAACCCAGCCGCTTCGTCGGCTTACCACATCAGTGGCGCTGTGACTGTGCAAGGTGCACTCAACGAAGCGGCGTTAAGCCAAGCGCTGAACCAACTGGTCGCGCGCCACGAAGTGCTGCGCACTCAATTCCCTGAACAGGGCGAAGCGCCGGTTCAGCATATTTTGCCAAGCGACAGTGGCATGCCGTTTGAGCGGCTCTATTGCGCGGATGAGCAAGCGCTATTAGATGAGATTGCCCGTCGTGAACAGCAACCGTTTGATTTACAGCATGGTCGTTTGATTCGCGCCGCTTTGTTATCCACGCCGACTGGCGACCCTGTGCTGTTTTTGTGCATGCACCACGCGATTGCCGATGGTTGGTCGTTGGGCATTGTCTTTCAAGAGTTGAGCTCTCTCTATGCGCAAGCAGCGACAAGCAACACCGAGCACCCAGCCTTACCGGAACTGGCGTGTCAATACGCGGACTATGCGGTATGGCAACGTGAATGGTTACAAAGTGCGGCAGCACAGAAACAGAGTGAATTTTGGCGCGACACCTTAACCGGTGCGCCAGAGCAACTGTTGCTTGCGACCGATTTTCCTCGTCCAGAAAAACAGAGTTACCAAGGTGGTCGCTTGCCGGTGGCGTTTGATGCTGAGTTTTCCGCGCAACTGCATCAGTTTAGCCAGCAGCACGGCATGACCGATTACATGGTTATGCTGGCGGCTTGGGCATCCCTGTTGTCGCGTTTGGCTGGGCAAGAAGAGGTGGTGATTGGCTCGCCGATTGCTAACCGTTCGCGCCGCGAAACGGAAGGCTTAATTGGCTTTTTCGCCAACACGTTAGCGCTGCGCATTGCGCACCCGCAGGGACAAAGCGTGAGTGACTATTTGGCGCAAGTCAAAGCACGCAATATCGCAGCACAGGCCAATCAAGATTTGCCATTTGATCAGGTGGTAGAGCAGCTAAAACCGAACCGCTCACTGGCTTACACACCTCTGTTTCAAGTGATGTTCGCTTGGCATGATGCCAACTCAGCGCAATTGCAATTGGGTGATCTCCGCACCCAAGTGTTTGATATTCATGGCGAGCACACTCAGGCTCAGTTTGACCTTTCTCTCTCTCTTGGCTGGAATAACGGCTGCATCGAAGGGGATTTACGTTTTGCTGCTGCACTATTTCGCCCAGACACCATGGCGCGTTACCTGGCGTGTTGGCGTCAACTGCTGAATGAATGGATGGCAAATGACCAACAAGCGGTCGATGCGGTCAATTGGCTCAGTGCCAGTGAACGAGAATTGGTGACGCAAACGTTCAACCAAAATCAGCAGCTTCTGCCGGTTAACCAACTGATTCATCAGCGTTTTGAGCAGTGCGTAGCCCGCTATGGACAACGTATTGCAGTCAGTTTTGGTGAGGCTCATTTAAGCTATGCGCAGCTTAATGCCAGAGCTAACCAACTGGCGCACTGGTTACAAAAACAGGGTGTTCGCCCGGATAGCCGCGTGGCAATTGCCTTAGATCGCAGTGAGCAATTACTGGTGGCGATTCTGGCCACATTGAAAGCCGGTGGCGCTTATGTCCCGCTTGATCCGAACTATCCCAAAGAGCGTTTGGAATACTCATTGCAAGATTCCGCGCCGCAGGTGGTGATCACCACCACTGCGCTCATCGACAAACTTGGCGAATTGCCAAAAGACGCCACTTTAGCTTTGCTTGATAAGCCGCAATGGCAACAGGAATCTCAAGCTAACGTCGATGCAGAGGCGATGGGTCTGACGGCTGAGCACATGGCGTACATCATCTACACTTCCGGCTCAACGGGTAAACCGAAGGGCGTGATGGTTGAACATCACAATGTGCTGCGCTTGATGGAAGCAACCCAAGCGGACTATCAATTTAACGAGCACGATGTGTGGACGCTGTTTCACTCTTATGCGTTTGATTTCTCGGTGTGGGAAATTTGGGGCGCGCTGCTGTTTGGTGGTCGTTTAGTGGTAGTGCCGCATTTGATTTCACGAGCACCTGAAGCCTTCTATCAACTGTTGTGTGCCGAAAAAGTGACGGTGCTGAACCAAACGCCAAGTGCGTTTCGTCAACTGATTAGCGCGCAGCGGTCGTTTGCCCCAAGCGATGCACAGCATGCGCTGCGTTATGTAATTTTTGGTGGGGAAGCCTTGGAGCTTTCTGCCTTAGCCCCTTGGTATGCTCGCCCTGATAATGGGGCAACGCAACTGGTCAATATGTACGGTATTACCGAAACTACGGTGCATACCACTTACTATCCGCTTTCAGCCGACGATGTGCAGCGCACTGGCGCAAGCCCGATCGGACGCGGCCTAAAAGATCTGCGTTTGTACCTATTGGATGAGCATCAACAGCCTGTACCTGTTGGGGTAACCGGTGAGCTCTATGTGAGCGGCGCAGGAGTGGCGCGCGGTTATCTTAATCGCGCTGAGTTAACCGCAGAACGTTTTCTGCTTGATCCGTTCGTTAACGACGGCCTTACTCGCATGTACAAATCCGGTGACTTAGGGCGTTGGTTAGCCGATGGTTCGATTGAGTATCTTGGCCGTAACGACGATCAAGTGAAAATCCGCGGTTTTCGGATCGAGTTGGGCGAAATTGAAGCCTGTGTCCGTGGTTTTGGTGATATTCGCGATGCGGCCGTCGTGGCGCAAAAAACCGCCAATGGTGATCAGCGTTTGGTGGCCTATTTTGTTGGTGATGATATTGAGATTGAAGCTCTGCGCGATCACGTTGCCAGCCTAGTGCCGAATTACATGGTGCCAGCGGCTTGGATGGCATTAGAGCGTTTACCGCTGACCAGCAATGGCAAACTGGATCGCCGCGCCTTGCCTGAGCCTAGCGACGTTGGGCTGGTGCGTCATGCGTATCAAGCACCACAGGGTAAAGCGGAACAAGCACTGGCGGATCTGTGGGGTGAGCTATTGCACGTGGCCCAAGTCGGGCGCAGCGATAACTTCTTTGAACTTGGCGGTCATTCACTGCTGGCCGTGCAAATGACGCACCGTGCACGTAGCTTGCACGGATTAGAGATTGGTCTTAGCGCCTTGTTCGAGCATCCAGTGCTCAGTGATTTGGTCAATGCCCTGCAGTTGGATGTGACTGAATCAACAACACGATCACAAGCTGGTGGCAGCGAAGTGATCACGCCGCGCGCTGATCAGAGCCGAGCGCCATTATCTCTGGCTCAGCAACGCATTTGGTTCTTGTGTGAAATGGATGCCACTATTAGTGCCGCCTATGTGATTAAAAGCGGCGTCGCCATTACGGGTCAGCTTGATATTGCTGCACTTGAAGCAGCATTAGATGCCCTTTACCTGCGCCATGATAGTTTGCGCACCCGCTTTGGCTCCGTTTCTGGTGTGGCGTATCAAGAAGTGGACACGCAGCGTCAAACCTTCCCGCTGATCATCACTCAGGGTAGCGCTGAATTTGCCCCTCGTTTTGATTTGGCCACCGGACATTTGGTGGCAGCGCAGCTGTGCACCTTGGATGCGACACACCACGAACTGCGTATTGCGATGCATCATATCATCGCTGATGGTTGGTCAATGGCGAACTTCATTGCGGAATTGAGTGCATTATATGCAGCGCATGTTCAGCATCAGGCGGCTAACCTGCCAGAGCTGACGATTAACTATGGCGATTTTGCCGCATGGCAGCACAGTGATGCGATGCAAGAGACCTTAGCGCAGCAGCAAGCCTATTGGGTAAAACAGCTGGCTGCCTATCCGCACTATCTTGATCTGCCAACCGATCACCCGCGTCCAGAAAAACAAGATTTTGCTGGCGCGAGTTGCCCAGTGGCACTGGACGCAGCACTGACGGCACGTCTTAACCAATTTGCCCGCGAGCAAGGTTGCACCTTGTATATGGTGCTGTTGGCTGCATGGTCAACGGTCATGGCGCGCGTGGCGCATCAAGACGAAGTGATCATCGGCACACCGATTGCTGGACGTAGCTCGGCGCAAACCGAAGCGCTGCTAGGGATGTTTGTCAACACGCAGCCTATGTGTGTGACCATTGATAGCGCCATTACTACTCAGCAGTTACTTGCCCAAGTTAAAGCCACGGCGCTCAATGCTCAAGAGCATCAAGATTTGCCGTTTGAGCGGATGGTTGAAGCAGTAGCACCTGAGCGTAATCCTGCCCATAGTCCGATCTACCAAGTGATGTTTGCCTTGCAAAATATGCCGCAAGCCAGTGCTGTGCTTAAAGGGCTAACCCTGGAGGTACTCAATGAACCGGTCACCACCGCGCAGTGTGATTTGAGCCTGCTGGTGAGTGAAGAGCAAGGAGAACTGCGTGGTCAGCTCAACTACGCCACGGCACTGTTTGCGCCAGCGCGCATTGAACGTTTGATTGGTTATTGGCAAACCGTGCTGCAAGGCATGCTTGCCGCGCCTCATACGCCAATCACCGCTTTGCCGATGCTGGGTAGCGTTGAGCGTGAACAGGTGCTTTATCAATACAATCAAACCACTCATGAGTTTGGCCGCGCGATTTCCATTGCACAGCGGTTTGAAAACGTGGCGAATCGTTATCCCGATGCGATTGCGCTGGTGGAAGAGGAGACGCGTCTTACCTATCAAACCCTGAATGTGCTTGCCAACCAACTGGCCCATCGCTTGTTGCAACGTGGTATCCACACTGGCGATACCGTGGCCGTGTGTATGGAGCGTTCGATTGAACTGGTCATTGCCGAGCTGGCGATCGTCAAATGTGGCGCGGTGTATGTGCCGATGGACATCAATGCGCCATTGGATCGTCAGCAGTTTATCGTTAGCGATAGCCGCGCACGATTGTTGTTGGTCGCAGAACAACCCGCCGACAAAACGCAGCCGTTGCCTTCTGCTGAATTAGCCATCGATCATCTGGTGGTCAGTCGTCAACTGAGTGCCCAAAGTGCGGGTAATTTTGCCAACGTAGCAACGGCCATCAGTGGCGATGCGCCAGCCTATATCATGTACACCTCAGGTTCGACCGGGCAGCCGAAAGGGGTGGTTGTGCCGCACCGTGCCATCAGCCGTTTGGTACTTAATAATGGTTATTTGGAATTCAGTAGCCATGACCGCGTGGCGTTAGCCGCGAACCCAGCATTTGATGCCACCACCATGGAGATTTGGGGACCGCTACTCAATGGCGCGGCGGTTGTGGTGATCAGTAAAGAGCGACTGCTTAATCCTGATGCTCTGGCCGATCATTTGGTCGAGCAAGGAGTATCGGTCTTGTGGCTAACCGTTGGACTGTTTAACCAATACGCCAGCGCTCTAGGCAAAGCGTTTGCTCAACTGCGCTATTTGATGGTCGGTGGTGATGTGCTTGATCCGCACACCATTCGCGATGTGCTGACTCAACATGCCCCTAAACACCTGCTTAACGGATACGGTCCAACAGAAACAACGACCTTTGCGCTTACCCATGAGATCACGCAAGTCACCGATGTAAACCGTTCTATTCCGCTAGGCAAACCGATTGGCAATACCCAAGTGTATCTGCTGGATGAGCTCCAAAATCCAGTGCCAATGGGCAGTGTGGGGGAAATTGTCATCGCGGGTGAAGGGGTGGCGTTGGAATATCTAGGTCAGCCGGAGCTGACTAAGCAGCGCTTCTTGTTGAATCCATTTAGCCAACAACCGGGCGCGCGTATGTATCGCAGTGGCGATTTGGGCCGACGTTTAGCCGATGGCACGATAGAGTTTCTTGGCCGTAACGATTTTCAGGTCAAGATTCGTGGCTATCGTATTGAGTTGGGTGAGATTGAAGCAGCGCTGCAAGCCTTGCCGGAAATTGATGATGCGATTGTGATTGCCCAAGGTGAAAGTGCGGCCAACAAACGTTTGATTGCCTATTTCACTAAAACGTCACACCAAGCGCTGACCAGCAATCAACTGAAAGTGGCGCTGCAACAGCATCTGCCTGCTTATATGGTGCCAAGTGCTTTTGTTGAGCTTAGCCAGTTGCCGCTGACGGCCAATGGTAAAGTCGATCGCAAAGCCTTACCTGAGGCAGACGATAATGCGTTGGCTCACCATGAATATCAAGCACCGAAAGGGGCGTTAGAGCAGCAGTTAGCCGCCATTTGGTGTGAGTTGCTGGCGACGCCACAAGTAGGACGTGATGACCATTTCTTTGAACTGGGCGGCCACTCTTTGCTGGCGGTTCAACTGATTTCTCGCGTGAAAACTCAAACTGCGATCCCACTGACGATCGCGGATCTTTTTGACCATCCAACATTAAAAGCACTCGCAACACGTATGGCACTGATTAAGTTATCTGCCTTTAAGCAGAAGGATCTGGCTGCTGCGGCACAAAAATTGTTTAAGGGGAAAATCAATGGCTGATATGACCGATTTTGATCTTGAGAACCTCACTCCAGAAGAGATGATGGCGCTGCTTGAGCAATTAGAAAGCCAAGGAGCCGAAATGGAGCTGGAGCAAGAAAATGCTATCGCTCCTGCACACTTGGATACCTATCCATTGTCTATGGCGCAGCAGCGTTTGTGGTTTTTGGCACAAATGGGCGATGCCAGCGACAGTGCCTACCTGATTGAAGGAGGCATTCGCTTGCAAGGTGAGTTGGATAAAGAGGCGCTGCAAGCGGCGCTCAATCAGGTGCTAATTCGCCATAGTGCATTAAGAACTCGCATCGAAACACGCGATGGCACGCCGCTGCAAAAAATCGATACGCAGTTGCGTCAGTTTCCAATGACGCCAATCCAAATGAGTCGTGCAGCGGCGTTAGCGACGCCGTTTACCCCAAAATTCGATTTGGAGCAGGGGCCATTAGTGGCGGCGCGTTTAGTCACGATCGAGCATGATGAGCACGCACAAGATGAGCATTGGCTGCAGATCGCGATGCATCACATCATCTCCGATGGTTGGTCGATGGGCATTTTTACCAGTGAACTGAATGAGTGTTATCGCGCGCTGGTGATGAATCAAGCGCCGCAACTGGCGCCACTTGCGATTGAATATGGTGACTTTGCTTTGTGGCAACGAGAATCGCGTCAAGATGCGTTAGCGGCGCAGCAAGCTTATTGGCAAGACCAGCTTGCGGGCATTCCTGATTGCTTATCTTTACCGACCGATTTTTCTCGCCCCGCAGTGCAAAGTTATCAAGGTGAGGCGGT
Source organism: Vibrio porteresiae DSM 19223 (assembly GCF_024347055.1). Lineage (NCBI taxonomy): Bacteria > Pseudomonadati > Pseudomonadota > Gammaproteobacteria > Vibrionales > Vibrionaceae > Vibrio > Vibrio porteresiae. Next base: position 1,883,440 of record NZ_AP024895.1, on the reverse strand, counting down.
TGATGTGGCGCTCGATAGCCAGTTAACCTCAGCAATCAAATCCTTGGCGCAGGCGCAAGGTTGCACCTTATACATGACGCTACTGGCGAGTTGGTCAGCGCTGTTAGCCCGCCTTTCTGGACAAGATGACATTGTGGTCGGCTCACCAATTGCCGGTCGTATGCGCGAAGAAACCGAGCCTTTGATGGGTATGTTTGTTAACTCGCAAGCAATGCGCGTTGATCTTTCCCAGCCTGTAACAGCCGTTGAGCTGCTTGCGCAAGTGAAAGCCACCACCGTGGCGGCGCAAAGCCATCAAGAGTTGCCATTTGAAAAAGTGGTTGAAGCGATTTCACCCCAGCGCTCGTTAGCGCATAGCCCTGTTTTCCAAGTGATGTTTGCCCTGCAAAACTTGCCGCAAGCGCAAGTGACTTTGCCTGGCTTAACCATCAGCGAATTGGCACAACCGGTGACCACCGCGAAGTTCGATTTAAGCTTGGTAGTGAGCGAGCAGGACGAGCAAATAGTGGGGCAGCTTAGCTTTGCTAGCGCACTCTTTACGCCAGAAACCGCAGCGCGTTTGGTCGGTTATTGGCAAGCGCTGTTGGCGGCGATGGTAAGCAACGCCACTGCACCAGTGCAATCTTTAGCCATTATTTCTGCAAACGAAAAGCAGCAGTTACTTCGTGATCTCAATCCGCTGAGTCGCCCGTTACAAAACGTGCAACTGATTCATCAAAAGGTGGAATGTTACGCGTACCAATCGCCTGATTCTGTTGCGGTAATGACCGACAATGACCATCTCACTTACGGTGAATTGAACACGCGCGCTAATCAGCTTGCGCACTGGATGGTTAAACAAGGTGTGGGCAGCGAAAGCCGCGTGGCACTCTGCTTTGACCGCAGTTGTGAGTGGATTGTTGCGATGCTCGCGACACTCAAAGCGGGTGCAGGTTATGTGCCGATGGATCCAGCTTATCCGACAGAGCGCATTGCTTACATGCTCAGTGACAGCCAGCCACAATTGGTACTGAGCGATGGTTATGTGGATATCGCGCAGATGCTTTCTGCAAATGCACAGGCGTCTGATGCTGAACAGCGTTTTAGCGGCAAAGTGGTCAATGTCACGACTGACGCTGCGCTTTGGCAAAATGAGAGCAAAGAGAATCTGTGCGTTGAAGGTTTAACGCCAGCCAATTTGGCCTACATCATTTATACCTCTGGTTCGACAGGGTTACCGAAAGGGGTCATGGTCGAACATGGTCAACTCAATAATTTGATCGAATGGCATCAAGAGACGTTCCAAGTTGGCGCTGGCACCTGTACGTCTGCCTTGGCTGGTATGGGCTTTGACGCTGCGGTATGGGAAATTTGGCCGTCACTGACGGTGGGGGCGTGCATTACGATGCCAACGCTCGCGGTCTCGAAAGATCCAGAAGCGTTGCTGACCTGGTGGCAGGCGCAGCCGATTGAAGTGGGCTTTTTATCGACGCCGATTGCTGAGTTGGCGTTCGCTCGCGAGGTTCAACCTGAAAAATTACGTGCGCTGCTCGTTGGCGGGGACAAGCTTAATCGCCTTGCTCCGGCCAGTGCGACCTATTCGCTGTTTAATAACTATGGTCCAACCGAGACTACCGTAGTCGCCACCTCTGGCCTGATATCTGCGCAGCAGAGCAGTTTGCCGATTGGCCGTCCGCTCACCAATACCTGTGTCTATTTGCTGGACGCTTATGGTCAATTGGTGCCGCGTGGCGTGGTGGGCGAAATCTACATTGGTGGCGCTGGCGTGGCGCGCGGCTATGTCAACCGCCCCGACATGACTCAAGAGCGCTTTGTTGTTGACCCATTTAGCGACAAACCCAATGCCCGCATGTATCGCAGTGGTGACCTGGCACGTTGGAACCAAGATGGCACGCTTGAATTTCTTGGTCGTAACGATGACCAAGTGAAGATTCGTGGATTTAGGATTGAGCTGGGTGAAATTGCAGCCGTATTGCAGCAGCAACAGAGTATTGAAGAAGCGGTTGTCGTGGCACAAAGCGACGGTCAACAGCAACGCCTAGTGGCGTACTTTACTGCTAAAAATAGCGATGCCGCTCGCCAGCTCGACATTGATGAGTTACGCAGCGCTTTGGCGGAGGTGCTACCTGATTACATGGTGCCGGCAGCCTTTGTCGCACTTGAGACTATGCCACTGACTGCCAACGGCAAAATAGATAAAAGAGCGCTGCCTCAACCGGACGATTCTGCGTTTGTGCGCCGCGCTTACAGTGCGCCGCAAGGGGAACTGGAATGCCAACTGGCCGCGATTTGGAGCGTGCTTCTTGGTGTTGAGCAAGTGGGCCGCGAGGATAACTTCTTTGAACTGGGTGGCCATTCGTTAATGGCGACGCAATTGGCGGCGCGTATTCGCAGTGAACTCGGATTGGAGTTGTCGTTGACCACGCTGTTTGCGCATCCCCAATTAAGTGGGTTAGCGAGCGAACTGGCGCTCAGTACTCATCAGTTGCAAGAGGCGACTTCGTTAGCACTTCGTCCAATTACTGCAGCACATGAGGGTGATATTCCGCTTTCATTAGCTCAGCAGCGGTTGTGGTTCCTTGCGCAAATGGAGCCAGAGTCGCAAGCGGCTTACACTATTTCCGGTGGGGTACGTTTGGTGGGTAACCTGAGCATGACGGCATTACGTCAAGCTCTGAACGATATTATGCAGCGTCACGGCACTTTGCGTACTCGCATTGACTATCGCGATGGCAAGGCCGTGCAAGTGGTTGATCCGCTGGCAAGAGAGTTTCCTTTGCTGGTGGTGGAACAAGGTGACAATGTCACGTTTAATCCTCACTTTGACCTTAATAAAGGGCATTTGGTCGCGGCGCAGTTAGCCAAAGTGAGTGACCAAGAGCATCATCTTTTCATTGCGATGCACCATGTGATTGCCGATGGCTGGTCGATGGGCATTTTGATTTCGGAATTGACCCAAGGTTATCAGGCGCACCTGCGTGGACAGGTCGCAGCACTCGCGCCACTGGCGATTCAGTACACTGATTTTGCCCTCTGGCAGCAACGCTATTTAAGTGGTGAACAACTGACTGCTCAGCAAGAGTATTGGGTGGCGCAATTGAGTGGTGCGCCGGAGTGTTTAACTCTGCCAAGCGATTTCGTTCGTCCTTTGCAGCAGCAATACCAAGGCGACCATGTGGCGGTGCAGTTAGATGCACAACTCACCCAAGGGCTGCACAATGTGGCAAAACGCCATGGCGCGACCCTATTTATGACCTTAATGGCGAGTTGGGCAGCCTTAATGGGCAGACTGGCCAATCAAGATGATGTGGTGATTGGCACACCCGTTGCGGGGCGGACTCGCACGGAAGTGGAGCCTTTGATTGGCATGTTTGCCAATACTCAAGCGATTCGAGTCAATGTGGCAGATAGCCTCACTGCCAGCGATCTGATTGCCCAAGTAAAAGCCACTTTGGTGGGCGCGCAAGATCATCAAGATCTGCCGTTTGAACAAGTGGTGGAAGCGGTCGCTCCAAGTCGTAGTTTGGCGCATAACCCGATTTTTCAGGTGATGTTTGGCTTGCAAAACCTTCCGCGCAGCGAGTTTGATCTGCCGGGGCTGACGGTTACCCCAATCGATAGCGACCTGCGCAGTGCGCAATTTGATTTGAGCTTAATGCTTAATGAGCACGAGGGTGAAATTAGCGGCTTCTTAAACTTTGCGACATCGCTCTTTACCCGTGCAACGATCGAACGTTATGTAGCGTGTTGGCAGCGTTTGCTGCATGCACTAGTGGCCGATAGTGAACATCTCACCGTGGCGAAGATGTTGCTGATTGATGAGCAAGAAAAGCACACCGTGCTGGAAGGTTTTAACCAAACCGAAAAAGCCTATCCAACTGAGACCTGCATTCACCAGCGCATTGAAGAGACCGCCGCCCGTCTGCCACACAAAGTGGCGGTGCAGAGCGAGCAAGGTTTTACGCTGCCAACCGAACTCACCTTTGCCGAGCTAAACGCGCACGCCAACCAATTGGCTCACTGGCTGGTGAAGCAGGGCGTTCGTCCCGATAGTCGCGTGGCGGTTTCACTCGAGCGCAGCAGCGAATTAGTGGTGGCGTTAGTCGCGATTTTAAAAGCCGGTGGCGCGTATGTGCCGATGGACCCAGGTTATCCCGAAGATCGCTTGGAATACATGGTGCAAGATAGCCAACCGGTGGTTCTAATTACCACCAATGAACTGCGCAGCCGCTTAGGTGCGATTCCAGCATCGGTACAAGTGGTGAATTTTGCAGGGAAATTGCCGTGGGGAAATGAGTCACAGCAGAACTTAGACACTGCTGAGCTTGGACTTACATCGCGTCACTTGGCGTACATCATTTACACCTCAGGCTCGACCGGTAAACCCAAAGGCGTGATGAACGAACATCGCGGCGTGGTGAACCGCTTAAGCTGGATGGTCGATGACTATGGCTTTAACCGTGATGACGTGATTTTGCAGAAAACTCCCTTTAGTTTTGATGTGTCGGTGTGGGAGTTCTTTGCGCCGTTGTGGGTAGGGGCCACGTTAGTGATGGCCAAACCGGAAGGTCACAAAGACCCAACTTATCTACGCGAGCTGATTGAACGTCGCCATGTGTCGACTTTGCACTTTGTACCGCCAATGCTGCAGATGTTCTTGGAAGGCACGGAACACTCACGTTGTCCAAGCCTGCGTTTGATGTTCTGTAGTGGTGAAGCTTTGCCAGCAGAAACCATTCGCCGCACATACCAAACGCTGCCTCATGTTGAGCTGCATAACCTTTACGGTCCAACCGAAGCAGCGGTTGATGTGACCCAATGGCATTGCCCGCGGGATTTAGTCGGCGATAGAGTCTCTATCGGTTCATCGGTCGCCAATACCCGTATGTATGTGCTTGATAGCCAAGGTCAACCTGCGCCGCTAGGCGTAGCGGGAGAAATTTTTATCGGCGGCGTGCAAGTGGCGCGCGGCTACCTTAACCGCGACGACTTAACTGCTGAGCGCTTTGTCCGTGACCCGTTTGTGGCTGATGAAAATGCCACTATGTACAAGACTGGGGACGTAGGACGCTGGCTGGCTGATGGCACCATTGAGTATCAAGGGCGTAACGATGACCAAGTGAAAATCCGCGGTTTCCGCGTCGAGCTAGGGGAAATTTCTTCTGCGCTGAAAGGATGCACGGATGTGCTCGAAGCCGTGGTGATTGCCCGTGGCACCAGTGCCAACAAGCAGCTGGTGGGCTATTTTACCTCGGAACAAGTGCTTTCAATCGAAGCGATTAAAGCCCAGATGGGCGAGCGATTGCCAGAGTACATGGTGCCGGCAGCGCTGATGCAAATCGAGGCGATTCCGCTCACGCCAAACGGCAAAATGGATCGCAAAGCTCTGCCAGAGCCAGCGGAAGAAGCGTTTGTGCATCGTGTTTATGTTGCGCCGCAAGGCGAGCAAGAGCGGTTATTGGCGTCACTTTGGCAACAACTGCTGGGCACTGAACAAGTGGGGCGCTTTGACAGTTTCTTTGAACTGGGCGGGCACTCATTGCTGGCGATTCAACTGATTGAAAACTTACGCCGTCAAGGTTGGGAGCTGAAAATCAAGGTGCTCTTTAGTCAACCGGTATTGGCAGACGTAGCAGCAAGCTTGGTGGCTCAGCGTCAACAAGTGGCGATTGCCGAGAACTTGATTCCGCAGACATGCCATTACATCACGCCAGATCTATTGCCATTGGTGACATTGTCACAAAAAGAGATCGATCAGATCGCCAAACAGGTGCCTGGTGGCATGAGCAATATTCAAGATATTTACCCACTCGCGCCACTGCAAGAAGGGATGCTGTTCCACCATATGTTGGCAACCCAAGGCGACCCGTATGTCAGCCGCTTTATTCAAGCGTTTACACAGCAGGAGTCACTGGAAAAATTCGTTAGCGCACTGAATCAAGTGGTCGCACGTCACGATATTTTACGTACGGCAATTGCTTGGGAAGGTCTGCAAGAGCCAGTACAAGTGGTATGGCGTAGCGCTGAAATCACGATTCAAGACGTGGTACTCACTGGTGAAGAGGATGTGGCGCTTCAGCTGCAACGTCATTTTTCCCCAGAATTCACTCGAATGGATTTGCATCACGCGCCGTTAATTCGAGCTTATCGTGTTGAAGATAAAGCCAATGGACGCTGGTTACTCTGCTTGCTGATTCACCATTTGTGTAACGACCATACAACGCTAGAGTTGATGGTGGCTGAGGTGATGGCGATCTTAAGTGGCAAAGAAGAGCAACTGACTCCTTCTGTACCATTTCGTCAGTTTGTGGCGCGTACGCGCATGGAGCAAGAAGACGAAGTTCATCAAGCTTATTTCCGCCGTGAACTCGCCCATATCGATGAGCCATGCGCTCCCTTTGGTTTGCTTGAAGCGGATCTCGCCCAAGAGACGCAGCAGCATATTGAACTGCCTGACGATTTGGCTCAGCGTATTCGCGCTTTAGTGAACGAGCAGCACATCAGTGCCGCCTCTTTGTTCCACTTAGCGTGGGGCATCGTGCTGTCCCACACAGTGGGGCGCAGCGAAGTGGTGTTTGGTACGGTGCTGTTTGGCCGAATGAATGCGGGCGAATCGGCCGATAAAGCCTTAGGAATGTTCTTAAATACCTTACCGGTGCGCGTACACCTGCAAGGGCAAAGTATCGCGCACGCACTCAAAGCGACGCATCAATCCTTGGCGGAGCTGTTAGAGCATGAACATGCACCGCTCTCATTAGCGCAGCAATGCAGTGGTTTGCCAGCGAAAACGCCGCTCTTTAGCAGCATGGTCAATTACCGTTACCAAGCGGCCGCCGATGAGCAAAACGATGCCTCTTTCGCTAGTGAGGTGATCTTCAGCGAAGAGCGCACCAGCTATCCAGTCAGCATGAACATCAACGATCATATTGGTGCTGGTTTCTCTCTTGATGTGCACGTTGAACGTTCGGTTGGCGCGCAGCGCGTTGGACAAATGCTGATCACGGCGCTTGAACAGTTGGTTGCCGATACTTTAGCACCCGTTGAATCAATACAAGTGCTGGCGCAGACAGAACGTGAATGGGTGCTAGAAGGGTTCAACCAAACCGAAAAAGCCTATCCAACCGAGAGTTGTATTCAGCAGCGCATTGAAGAGACCGCTGCCAAATTGCCACACAAAGTGGCGGTGCAAAGCGAGCAAGGTTTTACGCTGCCAACCGAACTCACCTTTGCCGAGCTAAACGCGCACGCAAACCAACTGGCTCACTGGCTGGTGAAACAGGGCGTACGTCCCGACAGTCGCGTGGCGGTTTCACTCGAACGCAGTAGCGAATTGGTGGTGGCGTTAGTCGCGATTTTAAAAGCCGGTGGCGCGTATGTGCCGATGGATCCTGGTTATCCCGAAGATCGCTTGGAATACATGGTGCAAGATAGCCAACCTGTGGTTCTAATCACCACCAATGAACTGCGTAGCCGCTTAGGAGCGATTCCAGCATCGGTACAAGTGGTGAATTTCGCAGGCGACTTACCGTGGGCGAGTGAATCGACGCAGAACCTCGACCCTAACGCGCTTGGGCTTACATCGCGTCACTTGGCGTACATCATTTACACCTCAGGTTCTACGGGTAAACCCAAAGGCGTGATGAACGAACATCGCGGCGTGGTGAACCGTTTAAGCTGGATGGTCGATGATTATGGCTTTAACTGCGATGACGTGATATTGCAGAAAACCCCATTTAGTTTTGATGTGTCGGTGTGGGAATTCTTCGCACCGCTGTGGGTGGGTGCCACGCTAGTGATGGCCAACCCCGAAGGCCACAAAGACCCAAGCTATTTGCGCGAGCTGATTGAGCGTCGCCATGTGTCGATTTTGCACTTTGTACCACCGATGCTGCAGATGTTCTTGGAAGGCACGGAACACTCACGTTGTTCAAGCCTGCGTTTGATGTTCTGTAGTGGTGAAGCTTTGCCAGCAGAAACGATTCGTCGCACATATCAAACACTGCCCCATGTTGAGCTGCATAACCTTTACGGTCCAACCGAAGCGGCGGTCGATGTGACCCAATGGCATTGTCCGCGGGATTTGGTCGGCGATAGAGTCTCTATTGGTTCCTCAGTCGCCAATACCCGCATGTATGTGCTCGATAGCCAAGGTCAACCTGCGCCGCTAGGCGTAGCGGGAGAAATTTTTATCGGTGGCGTGCAAGTAGCGCGCGGCTACCTTAACCGTGACGACTTAACTGCTGAGCGCTTTGTGCGTGACCCATTTGTCACAGACCCTAATGCCACCATGTACAAAACCGGTGATGTAGGACGCTGGCTGGCTGATGGCACTATCGAGTATCAAGGGCGTAACGATGACCAAGTGAAGATCCGTGGTTTTCGCGTCGAGCTTGGCGAAATTTCCTCTGCCTTGAAAGGATGTAGCGATGTTTTAGAGGCTGTAGTAATTGCCCGCGGCACCAGTGCCAACAAGCAGCTGGTGGGTTACTTTACCTCTGAGCAGTTACTTTCAATTGAAGCGATTAAAGCGCAGATGGGCGAGCGTTTGCCAGAGTACATGGTGCCGGCGGCACTGATGCAAATCGAGGCAATTCCACTCACCCCAAACGGCAAAATGGATCGAAAAGCGCTGCCAGAGCCAGCGGAAGAGGCGTTTGTGCGTCAGCAATTTGTGGCAGCGCAAACCGAGATGGAATTGATGCTAGCACTTGTGTGGCAAGAGCTATTAGGCATTGCGCAAGTCGGGCGTTTCGACAATTTCTTTGAACTGGGTGGGCACTCTTTATTGGCGGTAAAACTGGTTAATCAGCTGCAACAGCGCGGGTTAAATCTCGATTTAGCGACCTTGTTTAGCACGCCAGTCTTGAGTGAACTAGCACAGAGACTTACTCATCAAGAACAGGCGGATCAAAAACCAACGGGCAGCGATCGTTTAACCATCGCATTTCGTGATACTGGCAGTGAGACTCCGCTGTTTATCGTGCCGGAAGCGAGTGGTGAAACCCTCTATGGCCCGCTGCTAACGGCTCATATTAATGAGCAGATTCCTGTCTATGGTTTGGTCGCGCCTGATCGCCGTAAGCCGTCACTAAAAACAGTGCAAAAAGTGGCAGAGCATTATGTTCGCGCGATTCGTCAAATTCAGCCCCATGGTCCATATCGCCTAGTGGGTTGGTCATTTGGCGGCACTATGGCGTACGAAATCGCCGCTCAATTGATGGGTCAAGATGAGCAGATTGAGTTTCTCGGGGTTATCGACCGCTGGGCGATAGCGCCACAGTTTGAACGGGAGCATCACCAAGGTCTGCGCTTTGCTGATATTGAGCAAGAAATTGCCTTTATGAGTCGTGAGATAGTCGAGTATCAAGTGGTCAATGGCACCGATTCAGGTATCTCAGAAGAAGAGGTGCGAGTACTGCTGACGGAAAGTGAGCGGTGGCAGGACCATTTTTGTCTGGCACAAAAAATGGCTATCTTACCTGGGGATTGGAATGCAGAATATTATTATAACTGGCTGATTCATCGAAGAGATCTGCTTCACGCAGATTATCAGGCACCAAGTTTACCTGTGGTTCTCGACCTATTTGTTGCCCAGCAACGCCCCGTTGAAGAGCAAGGATTGCACGATCCTTATCTGGCGTGGGATCAGGTACTGCCTAGCGATGCAATTCGCGTTATTCCATTAGCTGGAGAACACCAATTGCTTATTTCTGAGCCTTATGTTGAGTCAACAGGGGCAGCGATTAGCCAAGCCATACAGGCTCGTGCCCATCACAAAGAAGCGCAGTCGAATCACACCTATGATCCGGTGGTGAAACTGCAACTCGGTAAAGGCGATTGTGCTCAGGTGTTCTGTATCCCAGGTGCTGGCGATAATGTGTTTAGCTTTATGGACTTGGCACAGCAGATAGGCGATGACGTGAGTATCTACGGTCTGCAACCGCGCGGTTTGTGGGGCAAAGAAGCTCCGCATGCTTCGGTGAAGGCGGCCGCCAGCTTCTACTGTCACGCGTTACAAAAACATCTCAGTGATCAACCGCTGCATATTGTGGGTCACTCGTTTGGTGGCTGGGTGGCATTAGAACTGGTCAATCAGTTGGAGGAGATGGGCATTCCGGTGGCATCATTAACCATTGCGGATTCCCGAGTTCCGAATCCAGAGCAGCAAGAGTACACCGACGTGGCGGCGATGATGAAGTTGGTTTCTCTGTTTGAGATGCAGGGCGTGGAATTGCACTTATCGGCAGAAATTCTCGAGTCGCTTTCGTTCAACGAACGTCTGCGCCGCGTACATCAAAGTTTAATTGCTCAGCGCGTGATGCCAGCCACATCGCGGGTGAATCACTTAGAGGGGATCTTCCGCGTCTTTGCCACCAACATTCGCACCAGCTATTGGCCAGAGCGACAACCTCAAGCGCCAATTGGGTTGCTGCTTTCTCAAGAAGCGACGGCACTGCAGCGACAAGGATGGTTAGCTTGGCAGCCAACGATCGAGATTGCACAGTCGACCGCCAATCATGTGCGTTTGTTAAAAGCACCTTACGTTCAACAACTTGCCCAGCTGATTGCGCTATAGGCGAGCTTATGGCTGCCCAGCTAGCTGGGCAGCGTTGCATCACTGAGGATGCTCATGACTGAGCTCCTTATGGATAAACACCGAGGTTAGAGATGTTTAAATCCATTTTATTACGTTTTAAATGGCCGATTTTGACGGCAACTTTTTTCAGCATTTTAGGCGCATTAGCGGGGCTTGGTATGCTGAAAATCATTACCACTCAGCTGGCTGCGCTCAGTGAGTCTCATCTAATTAATTGGAGTGATTTTGCCCTGTTTGGTTCAGCGGTATTGGGCGTGCTGCTGTTTGGGTTGGGTTCGCGTTACTTATTGGCGAAGTTGAGCGCTCAAGTGGTGTATGAGTTTCGTGATGAATTAGCTAGACGCTTACTCTGTACTCAATATGCCACTATTGAACGCCTTGGTGGGCATCGCATTCTTGCTGCGATGAAAACCGATGCGGCTAAGCTTTCGGATGGGCTGCTGATCATGCCTGGGTTCATCTACAGTTTTGTGACGGTGCTGCTCTGCTTAGGTTATTTGGTTTTTCTCTCTTGGCAGCTGTTTAGCGTGGTGTTTGTGCTGATCACGGCCATTGTGTTACTGGCTCGCCTATTTTTGGGCATTGGTTTGCGTCACTACCGTATCTTGCGTGGTCATGAAGATGAACTGTTTGATGGCTTAACGACGTTAGTGAATGGGGCCAAAGAGCTCAGTATTAATGCCAAACGACGCAAATTTGTTTACCAAAGTATTTTGCTGCGCAATTTTGCCGATATTAAAGAGCGCAGTATTAAAGTATCGGTGCTGTTTACGATGTTAAATAGCATGGCATCGACGTTAGTCTTCTTTGTTATTGGTGTGATTGTCTTTGGTGCGGCCAATTATTGGCCGGAAATATCACTCAATACGATAGTTAGTTTTGTATTAACTATATTATATATGATTAATCCATTGGAGAGTGTGGTCGGATCATTAAATCAAATGAGTGATTTCTCTGCTTCTTATCGAAATATTGAAAGTCTCGATTTAAATAATTCATCAAATTTTGCGATACGTATCCAAAATGATGTAAATACAGTTGATATGAAACAGTGGAATGAAATTAAAATAGACCAGCTTTGTTTTGAGTATGAAAATAGTGGGTTAGATGATTATCATTTTTCTGTCGGGCCTATTACGACTCAACTGAAACGAGGTGACGCAGTTTATTTGACCGGTGGAAATGGTAGTGGTAAATCCACATTCGCTAAGTTACTGCTTGGTTTGTATCAGGCCACCAGCGGTACGATTAGTTTGGATGATAAGCCAATCAGTCAGGTTGATGAACTGGAGAGTTATCAAGGATTATGCTCAGCTATATTTTCGGATTTTCATCTTTTTAATCATGTGCTTGCACCTGATGGTGAGTTAGCAAAAGACGAAGATATTGTGCCGTTTCTACAAGAGTTAGAGATGGATAAAAAAGTGTCTACCCATCATGGGTGTTTCTCATCAACGGCTCTGTCACAAGGGCAAAAGAAACGCTTGGCCTTGGTTATGTCGTATATTGAAAATTGTCCAATTTGTTTATATGACGAATGGGCAGCAGACCAAGACCCAAGATTCAGAGAACTTTTTTATACTGAAATTATTCCGCAATTAAAACGTCAAAATAAACTTGTATTAGTGATTACACACGATGATAAATATTTCGAATTAGCTGACCAATTATTACGCTTTGAAAGTGGGAGGTTGGTAGAGGATATTCGTTTATCACAAAGTGAAGTTAATCTACAAAGAATATTTGCGTAAAGAAAAGTAAATACTATAACAATAATGGATAACCAAATAAATTTGGTTATCCATATCACTTGAAAGTAACGTTTGGCTTTGAATCTTTGTCTTTTTGTTTCATACAAAAGGGCCCATTTTTATTGTGTAAAATGCGGGTTATTTAATATGGAAAAACAGCACCGTTTATCACTATTACGTGATGAAACGTTGGCGATGCCATTGTCTTCTGCTCAACAGGGAATGTGGTTCGCGCAACAATTGAATTTAGAAGCCAATCCTAAAGTCTTTAAGATTACCGAATATTTGCAGATTGATGGGGAAGTGGATATAGCGGTTCTTCTCGATGCATTTCAACACACACTGAAAGAAACAGAATCGTTCCAACGCATTTTTTATCCGGGTCAAATGGGGCCGTTACAACAGACGATCGTTCATCAGCCTTACGTTATTCCTGTAATCGATTGCAGTGACGCTGCTGATCCCCAGCAAATGGCGCGTGATTGGGTCGAGCAGGAGAGTCAGCGTGCTTGGGATTGGGATTACGATCGCTTGTTTTCTCTCGCGGTATTGAAGTTAAGTCCGACCTGTTTTTGGTATTTCGCCTGCGCCCACCATTTGATCATTGATGGTTTTGGCGCTCAGTTACTCTCATCTCGCGTCGCTCAGGTATACAGTGCCATGATGGGCAAAGAACCGATTCCTGAATGTGATTTTACGCCGCTGAGCAAAGTGCTTGAGAGTGAAGAACGTTATCGCACCAGTAATGCCTATCAAAAAGATCGCCAATATTGGCTTGAGCAGATGGCTGGCATGCCAACACCCTTGAGTTTGGGTGAACGTCGTGCGGTGTGCACTGGCATTGTGCGTCGTCAATCTTACTTGCCTGAAGAGACCCATCAAGCGCTGCGCCGCTTAGCCGCAGATCTTGGTACACCTTTGCCACAACTGCTTATCGCTATTACCGCCCTGTTTTTGTATCGCATAACGGGTGAGCAAGACCTACTGGTAGGATGTCCTATGACTGGACGCAGCAGCAAAGCTGCACGCCGCTATGCAGGAATGATGTCGAATGTGTTACCGCTGCGCTTAACGATCGATCCTAGCGCGACACTCGCCGAGTTAGTTGAACAAGTTCAAGCGCGAGTCTTAAGCATGGTGCGTCACCAAAATTATCGCGGGGAAGAGCTTAGTCAGGAATTAGGCTTAATTAATGTTGATGATGCGCTAGTACTGACCCACATTAACATTTTGCCGTTTGAATACGACATGACTTTTGGCGGGCTACCAGTACAAGCCAACAATGTTTCATTGGGGCCACTGGATGACTTGTCGATCAACGTCTGTGACCGCGGCGCAGAGCATGGTCTTGAGCTCTGTATTGATGCCAACCGCGCCCTCTATGATGATGTTACTCTCGATGGGCACTTTCAGCGCTTAATGCATTTTTACACCACTGTGACCAAAGTAACCCAGCAATCCAGTTTGGGTGACTATCCGATTATGATGCGCGAAGACTTAGCACAATGGCAGAGCTGGAATGACACAGTACAAGATTTTGGTCCACATCAACCCGTATTTCGTCTTTTTGAACAACAGGTTGAGCGCACGCCACACGCCATCGCACTTTCAGTTGAAGAAGGGCAGCTCACTTACGATGCGCTCAACCGACGCGCAAACCAATTGGCGCACTATTTACGCCAACGTGGCGTAGGACCTGAAGTGAAAGTGGCAGTGTGTTGCGATCGCAGTTGGGATTGGCTGATTGCTTTGGTCGCAGTATGGAAAGCGGGCGGTGCGTATGTGCCGATTGATCCTGCTTATCCAATGGAACGCATCGATTACATTGTGCAAGATTGTGCGCCGCAGTTCTTACTCTCCGATGGCGTGGTCTCCTTTGAAGAGCAGCAAAGCCCCGTTGAAGTGCTGCATATGTCAGAAGATGAAGTGCTGTGGATGTTTGGCAGTGAAGAGAATCCAAGCCATGAGCAGTATGCGGCGAATCATCTTGCCTACATTATTTACACTTCGGGTTCGACGGGTAAACCCAAAGGTGTCATGGTGGAACATTGCACCTTAACCAACTTGGTTCATTGGCATAATCAAGCATTTGCGGTGACCTCTGCAAGCGTGGTATCGAGTGTCGCCGGCATGGGCTTTGATGCGACGGTTTGGGAGGTGTGGCCTGCGCTTTGTGTCGGTGCTGAGCTTTGTGCGCCTAAACTGGCAGTTACGCGCGATCCGCAGCAGCTATTAAGTTGGTGGGTGAATCAACCGGTTCAAGTGAGCTTTTTGCCCACCCCAATTGCGGAGCTCGCTTTTGCTCAAGATGTCGCGCCAGCCACGTTGAAAACCTTGCTGGTTGGCGGCGATAAGTTAACTCGTCATGCGCCAGCCAAGGCTCATTATGAGCTGGTGAACAACTATGGCCCGACTGAAACTACTGTGGTGACGACATCAGGTTCCATGACCAATGCGGATATTTTGCATATCGGCAAGCCTATCGCAAACAGCCGAATTTATGTGTTGGATGAGCGGCAAAAACGCGTGCCTTGTGGCGTCACCGGTGAAATTTATATTGGTGGCGCTGGGGTTGCGCGCGGTTATATCAATTTGCCAGAGCAAACAGCCAGTCGCTTCTTACCCGATCCGTTTGCCGATTTACCTCATGCACGTATGTATCGCACCGGAGATTTGGCACGGTGGTGCCCTGATGGAACGTTAGAATATCGTGGTCGCAATGATAGCCAAGTGAAAATCCGCGGCTTTCGTATTGAACTGGGCGAAATTGCTCACGGCGTTCAAGCCTGCCAAGGAGTTGAATTGGCGGTGGTGACGGTAGTCAATGATCGTCAAGATAAGCGCATTGTGGCGTATTACACAGTCAGCCAAGAGACGGGAGTCGTACCGACACCCAATTCGATTCATCAAGAGCTATCTGACACCTTACCTAGTTACATGATGCCTTCCGCCTACGTTGAATTGGCGCAGATGCCACTGACCGCGAACGGAAAAGTGGATTATCGCGCGCTGCCTAAACCGACCGAAGGGGCATTTATTCAACGCGAGTATCAAGCGCCACAAGGTGATGTTGAGCTGCGCTTAGCACAGATATGGCAACACTTACTAGGCGTAGAGCGGGTCGGTCGTCAAGACAACTTCTTTGAATTAGGCGGGCACTCACTGCTGGCGGTGCAATTGATAGAACAGCTGCGCCAGCAAGGCGATGAGCTGGCGATTAAAGCACTGTTTACTCATCCAACTTTGGCGCAATTAGCAACGCAGGTGAATGGCGCTGCAATAGAGTCCAATGGTGCTCACCATGACGTTGAAGATGAGCTTATTGAGTTATCGCACCACAATGAGCTGACTCCGTTACAAAAAGACATTCTCCAACAGAGAACGCGCGCCGAGCAGCTGGCAGAGCCTTTGTTTGCGTTGCATGAGCGTTATCGACATCCCGATTACCTTAATCAATTGATTTCACAGGTTCGAAGCACAGGCACACAAACGCCGCTGTTCTATTTTGGCGATGAGCAAGAAAATGCAGCTTGGGTAGCGCAATTGAGTGATGCGGTTGATGCGGATATCCCTCTGTATCGAATTTTGTGTGGCGAGAACGTATTCGCTGAGCTTAATACCATTCAAAAGCTAGCGGACTATTATGTTCACGCGATTCGCCAGTATCAGCCGCAAGGTCCTTATCGATTGGTTGGTCGCGGCGCTGCTGGGATTATCGCCTATGAAGTGGCCGCGCAGCTAATGGGCATTGATCAACAAGTCAGCTATTTGGGCTTGATTGATTGTTGGGCAGCCACCACTCATGCCCAGCAACTGCGTCTGATAGAACATTCGCCAGTTTCTGTCGTGCCACTACTGGATGCACAAACCGGTCAAGCTTGGATTGAGCATGAATATCAGATTCATCGCTTACCTTTAACCTTGCATCTGTTTGTTTCACAAGCCGATGATTCGACGTTAGGTTGGGAAAACTACTATAGCGCTTCCCAGTTAACGATGACGATCAGTGGTGAAAAGTCCGCCTATATTACCCCTGAACAAGTGGCTAAAAAGCTAAATCGCGACTTGTCAGCTGCGCATTTGACGACAGAGGCACTGCATTACGATCCGCTAATTCCGTTACAAACCGGCAATCCCGATGGCGATATTGCCATTTGTATTCCTGGGGGCGGTGATAATGTGTTTGCGTTTGTGGACCTCGTTGAACAAATGGACAACACCATGACGATAGTTGGTTTGCAGCCACGTGGCTTGTGGGGCGACTTGCCTGCGCACACTCAAGTGCAAGCGGCAGCCCGTTGTTACCTAGAGGCGATTTTGCCGCTGATGCATGGCGTCAAATCGGTTGAAGATCAAGACCAGAGACGTAAAGTACACATTATTGGTCACTCCTTTGGTGGTTGGGTTGCGCTTGAGTTAACTCAATTGCTGGAACAGGAGGGGATTGAATTGGCTGAATTGGTGATGGCAGATACGCAACCACCACAAGCAGTGCAACGTGAATACTCCGATTTGGAAGTTATCGCCTATCTGGCAGGATTGATGGAAATGCATGGCATTACGCTACCGATGACTTGGGAAATCTTAGAGACGTTAGAGCCAACGCAACGTATTGCCAAGGTCTATCACCAACTGGTGAGCAAAGGGGCACTGCCAGCGGCGACTACGTTAGACCAATTTATGGGGATAGTGCGCGTATTTGCGGCTAACTTACGTACCGGCTATCAGCCTGAGCAGTGGCCCGTTGCACCGATACGTCTGTTGCTATCGACTCAAACGAGTCAAGCTCAGTTTGGTTCTGCAACACCTGACTCAGAACAAACGCTGTGGCTGAAGCATTTGCCGAAATTGGAGGTGGCCCATTGTGCCGTGAACCATATGCAGTTATTAAAGAAACGCCATGTTCATCAATTAATGGAACTCATTCATAGTCATTAATGATATATTTTAAATATCAAGTAAGTAAAAATTGAATATCAATAATTATTGGGTTGAATAATACCATTTTAACTGTGATTTTATATTTCCTATGAAGTGGTGTGTTTTATTGTTCACTTTGGTAAATAATAAGTATGGCGCACTGTTAATTAATAGACTAATGACATTTTCATACGATATTAAAGCGTAATGAGATATTCATCCCAAAAGTAAATATTCCAAATAATAATGAGTTATCTGAGTGTTATTTGGTGCGTAATTGGAGTAGTCTATCAATTAACTTGTACTATGTACCATATAGTTACACCTAGCTTGGCTTCAAGGCGATAGCAACCTAAGTGGTGAGTGGCGATCCCTCTCATCGGGTTCCTTATAAAAGATCGTTTATTATTAGATTCAAATTTTGAATTGATATGGCTAGTGTTGTCTTTAAAAATTAACCCTGTAATTCCGATTATAGGGTTCTTTTATTTTTAATTTTTTATTTTATTAAAATTTGTGCTTATTGTGGTCCTTTAAATATATGAGGGCTATTGTCACGTGTGTGTAATAGAGAGTTTATATCTATGATTGATCTGAATCGTTCATCAATTTATGCCGGTGAACAGCAGAACCTTGTATTACCTTTATCCGCCGCTCAAAGAGGCATTTGGTTTGCTCAGCAATTAAATAATGAAGCCAGTGCCAAAGTCTTTAAAGTGATCGAATATATGGACATTGATGGCCATATTGACTCAGACCTGTTAGTTCGAGCCATTGTCCAAACTCATCAGGAAACCGATGCTTTTCAGGTGAATTTTGAAAAAGGACCACAGGGCGAAGTATGCCAGGTGTATGCCCCTCGAAGCTGCCTAGTTCCCAAAGTGAATGTGAGTCAAGCGCCCGATCCTATCGCTGCAGCACGCGAATGGATCGCGCTAGAAAGCGCGCGCCGTTTTGACCCACACTTCGGTCCGCTCTGTTCGTTTGCCGTAATTCAACTTTCACCGCAGCGCTACTGGTATTTTTCTTCGGCTCACCATTTAGTTGTCGATGGATTTGGCGCGCGGCTTTTCTCCACACGCGTGGCACAAATTTATACCGCCTTAGCTCAAGGTGATGCGATCCCGCCAAGTGAATTTACACCTCTTGCGAGTGTGCTGGAGCTTGAGCAGCAATACCAACAGACCCAACAGTATCAGAAAGATCAACGTTATTGGGTGGAGCAAATGGAGCAACGGCCAGCGCCATTGAGCCTTGCTTCTCGTCAAGCGGCTTGTGTTGAGATCGTCCGTCGGCAAGCCTATGTGCCAACCGCGACGCAACATCAGTTGGTGGAACTTGCTCACACACTGCATACGCCACTGCCGCAGCTACTGATTACGCTCAGTGCGCTCTATCTTGCGCGTATGACGGGTCAACAAGAGGTGGTGCTGGGTTGTCCAATGACAGGGCGGCGCAATAAGGTGGCGCGTCAATGCCCAAGCATGATGTCCAATGTCTTGCCACTGCGCCTCACACTGACGCCGCAAAGCACCTTGGCGCAGTTGGTCGAGCAAGTCAAAGGCAAGGTGATGAGCACGGTGCGCCATCAGGGCTATCGCGGGGAAGCGTTGTCAGCCCAGCTTGGTTTGGTCAATGCAGAAGAGGCGTTATGTCTTACTCACATTAATATTTTGCCGTTTGATTACACCATGACCTTTGCGGGTCATTCAGTTAAGCCCCATAACTTAGCGCTCGGACCCATTGATGATCTGGCAATCAACATTTGTGACCGCGGCGCAGAGCAGGGCTTAGAACTGTGCCTGGATGCAAACCGTGCTCTGTATAGCGATGTTGAACTGGATGCGCATTTTGCGCGCTTGATGAATTTCTATCAGCAAGTGGTTGAGCAAGCGCATTCTTTACCAGTGGGTCAATTGCCTTTGCTTACCGCCGCCGACGAGCAACATTGGGTAGCCAGCAATTGCACCCAAGCCGACTTTGGTGCGTTTGAATCTGTGTACACGCTTTTTGAACGCCAAGCAGCGTTGCAGCCTAGCGCGATTGCCGTGAGTACTATGAGTGACAATGTCACTTATGCACAACTTAACGCTAAAGCTAACCAACTTGGTCATTATTTGCGTCGCTTGGGTGTCGGTGCAGAGAGTAAAGTTGCGGTGTGCTGCGACCGTGGTGCGAATTGGATTAGTGCATTACTGGCAGTATTTAAAGCCGGTGGCGCGTATGTGCCAATTGACCCCGCTTATCCGCAAGAGCGTATTGAGTACATGTTGCAAGACAGTGAGCCACAAGTGCTGTTGACCGATGGGGTTATCGATTTTGCTGCTGATTGTTTAGCTGATTTAGACCAAACCGTACAACTGGTGCATCTTATCGAGGATGCGCCATTGTGGAAAAGCGAGAGTGAGCGTAATCCTGATCATCAAGCATCGGGTGCTCAAGATTTGGCGTATGTGATTTATACCTCTGGTTCTACCGGTAAACCCAAAGGGGTGATGGTTGAACATCACACCTTGACTAACCTAATTCATTGGCACAACCACACTTTTGCACTCAACCAGAGCAGTGTGGCTTCGAGCGTTGCAGGGATGGGATTTGATGCAGCGGTTTGGGAAGTGTGGCCACCGTTAGCGGCTGGCGCACGATTATGTTTGCCAGATTTAGCAATAACCCGTGACCCGCAGCGTTTATTGGCTTGGTGGCAGGCGCAAGAGGTTGAAGTGAGCTTTTTACCTACGCCGATCGCTGAATTGGCGTTTGCGGGGCAAATCGCGCCTAAGCGTCTGCGTTATCTTTTGGTGGGTGGTGACAAGCTCAATCGTAATGTGCCAGAGAACGCCCATTACACCCTGGTCAATAACTACGGTCCAACCGAAACTACGGTGGTTGCAACATCTGGGGCGATGAATGGGTCTCACACCCTACACATTGGCAAACCGATTGCGAATACCCAGATTTATCTGCTTGATGAACAGCGCCAACGTGTGCCTTGGGGCGTGACCGGTGAGATTTATATCGGTGGTGCAGGCGTAGCGCGTGGTTATCTCAATCTACCAGAACAGACGGCAGAGCGATTTGTTGTCGACCCATTTTCAGCGCTACCGAATTCGCGCATGTATCGCACTGGTGATTTGGCGACGCTGGCACACGATGGCACGCTTATCTATCAAGGTCGTAATGATAACCAAGTAAAAATACGCGGTTATCGTATTGAATTAGGTGAGATTGCCCATGCGCTGCAGCAATGCGCTGAGGTTGAGATGGCCGCGGTCCAAGTCCTCAAAGAGCAAAACGATCAACGCATCGTGGCCTATTACACACAAGCAAAGCGGAATGCGCAAAGCGACCTCAATCACTCCGTTAGGATTGAAGAACTGCACGAGCAACTTGCAGCTACCTTACCCATCTATATGGTGCCAAGTGCTTTTGTCTGTTTAGAGCAATTGCCTTTAACGGCGAATGGCAAAGTCGATTATCGCGCTTTGCCGCACCCAAGTGAGGATGCCTATATTCATCGCGCTTATGAAGCGCCACAAAATGAACAAGAGCAGTTACTTGCGGATATTTGGCAGCAATTGTTAGGTGTGGAGCAAGTCGGCCGACAAGATAATTTCTTTGAACTGGGCGGACACTCATTACTGGCGGTGCAGCTTATTGAGCAGCTACGCCAGCGCAGTATCGAATTAACCATCAAAACCTTGTTTGCTCACCCTACCTTAGCAGAGCTTAGCTACGCGCTTGGTGCTGCTTCGACCAAGGCTCCAGCGCGCACTCCGGTTCCGCACAATCGTATTACTCTTGGTCAGACGCAATTGACCCCACAAGATTTGTCACTGATCGAATTAGAGCAAGCGCATATTGATGCCATTGTTGAGCAGATTCCTGGCGAAGTGAGCAATATCCAAGAGATCTATCCTTTAGCGCCGTTACAAGAGGGGATCTTGTTCCATCATATGCTCGCGCAAGAGGGCGATCCTTATATAACGCGGGCCATCAAAGCGTTTGCTACAGAACAAGACATGCAGCGTTTTGTCGCCGCTTTGCAAGCGGTGATCAATCGACACGATATCTTACGTACCAGCGTTTTGTGGCAAGGTTTGCCCGAACCAGTCCAAGTGGTTTGGCGTGAAGCGCCATTACAAGTCCAGCAGCTTGAATTGACTGAGGAAGACAAAGTTGAGGCGCTTAAAGCGCATTTTGCGCCTGAAATAACGCGTATCAATGTCCATCGTGCGCCGATGATGTCTCTGGCTGCAACAGAAGATGCGGCGCATGAGCGTTGGTTACTCTGCTTGATGATGCACCATCTCTGTTTTGACCACACCACCTTAGAGCTGATGATGGAAGAAGTGCAAGCGCATCTGCTGGGCAAAGAGGATTTACTACCGGAACCGCTGCCGTTTCGTGATTTTGTGTACGAGAGTCGCCAACAGGTTGATCTTGAAGCGCAACGAGCTTATTTCACTCGTCGTCTTGCGGATATTGATGAACCGTGTGCACCGTTTCAATTACTCGATATTCAAGGCGATGGCAGTGATACCACTGAATATCATTTGCCGTTAGAGGACGCTCTGGCTGAGCAAATTCGCGCAGTGGCCAAACAGCATGGTGTCAGTGCTGCGACGCTATTTCATCTGGCTTGGGCATTGGTGATTCGTGCGGCAACGGGACGTGATGATGTGGTGTTTGGCACGGTACTGTTTGGTCGCATGGCTGCGGGCGATGGAGCCAATCGTGTGTTGGGGATGTTCCTCAATACCTTGCCACTGCGGCTGAGTTTAAGTAATCAGTTGGTCGTGCAGGCGATTCAAGAAACCCAGCAGCATCTTGCGGAAATGCTGGATTATGAGCATGCGTCGCTCGCTCTGGCACAGCAGTGCAGTAGTGTCGCACCACAGAGCCCACTGTTTACCGCGCTGATCAACTATCGCTATGATGGTGGCAGTCGCCAAACTGAGATTCAAGCGCAATCGCTCGATCTACTGTACGCAGAAGAGCGCACCAACTATCCGATGGTGTTGTCGATTAACGATCACGGGCTACGCGGTTTCTCACTCGATGTCCAAGTGGCGCGCAGTGTTGGCAGTGAACGGGTTGCTGCCATGATGGTAACGGTGTTGAGTAATTTGGTGGCGACGCAAGCTGTGAGCAAGCCTATCCACCAAATTGGTGTGGTGCCTGATAGCGAATTACAGTACCTACAACGTTTAGCGCAGGGAAATCCGCACCCGCAGGTACATGAGATTGCTCATGAGAATGTGGTGAACTTATTTGCGCGCCATGCCAAGCAGTATCCTGCTGATGTTGCACTGCGAGATGTGTCGGGCGAGATGAGCTATGGCGAGTTGGATAAGGCTTCCAATCAATTGGCACATCAGCTTATTCATGCTGGCGTGGGCGCTGAGCAGCGTGTGGCGCTCTGTTTTGATCGTACTCGCTATAGCATTATTGCGATGTTGGCAGTGTTAAAAGCCGGCGGTGCTTACGTTCCTATGGATCCGCACTATCCGTTAGAGCGCTTGGCGTATATGGTCGAAAACAGCGAACCGACCTTGATTCTCACCGATGGTATTGTCGATTTTGTTCCCGTGTTGGCGGCAATGTCACCTGACAGCTGTTTACACGCTCAAGCCAATAGGGTTTGGAACCTGATGCAAGAGACCGACTGGCGTTTGGCGAGCAGTGAACCTGTGGTGAACACCATTAAAGGGAATCAGCTTGCCTATATGATTTATACCTCAGGCTCGACTGGGAAACCGAAAGGGGTGATGGTTGAGCACTCTCAACTGTTACATCTGGTGGCGTGGCATAATCCGGCCTTTGCCATTACGCGCCAAACGCCTGTTTCAGCCGTAGCGGGGGTGGGCTTTGATGCCAGTGTTTGGGAAATTTGGCCGCCACTGTGTGCGGGGGCACGATTGCATCTGCCTACATTAGCGGTTTCCAAAGATCCAGAACAGTTATTGAACTGGTGGCAAACGACGCCAATTGAAGTGGGCTTTTTATCTACTCCGATTGCTGAACTGGCTATGCAGCGTAAGTTAACCCATCCCACACTGCGTTATTTATTGGTTGGGGGCGATCGTCTTAATCGACTGCCTGCTGCAGATGCCACTTACCAACTAGTCAATAACTATGGGCCAACAGAAACGACAGTGGTTGCAACATCTGGGGTGATTGCCAGTGATGCGACCGTTATTGATATTGGTCAGCCGATAAGCGGTACTCAAATTCATCTTCTAGACAGTTATGGTCAACGCGTGCCTTATGGGGTGATCGGGGAGCTGTATATCGGTGGCACTGGTGTCGCGCGTGGTTACTTTAAACTTGCCGAGATGACTGAACAGCGATTTATCGCAGATCCGTTTACAACAAAAGAGATAAGCGAACTGCAGGGCATTGTTATTTCTCGGCTTTATCGCAGTGGCGATTTAGGCCGTTGGCGTGAGGATGGTACGCTGGAGTATTTAGGTCGTAATGATAGCCAAGTGAAAATTCGCGGTTTTCGTATTGAGCTTGGAGAAATCAGTGCTTGCCTCAACACTCACAGTGGAGTGAGTGAAGCGACTGTGACGGTCAACCGTGAGCAAAACACCACGCTGGTGGCGTACTATGTTGGGCAAGCACAGCCGCAGGCGCTGAAAGTCTATTTGGCAGCACGTTTGCCCGAATACATGGTGCCGGTTGCCTATGTCAAACTGGATGCTCTGCCGTTAACCGCCAATGGTAAAGTCGATTATCGAGCCTTACCCGCACCTCAGCCACAGGATCTTGCGCAGCAGGCATATCTGCCTCCTGAAGGTGAGATTGAGCAAACCATTGCTGGAATTTGGCAGCGTTTACTTGGGGTAAAAC
Organism: Vibrio porteresiae DSM 19223; assembly: GCF_024347055.1. Classification (NCBI taxonomy): domain Bacteria; kingdom Pseudomonadati; phylum Pseudomonadota; class Gammaproteobacteria; order Vibrionales; family Vibrionaceae; genus Vibrio; species Vibrio porteresiae. The sequence goes on along the minus strand of NZ_AP024895.1, from coordinate 1,859,317 downwards.
AGATTGGTCGCCAAGACAGCTTCTTTGAACTGGGTGGTCACTCAATGTTGGCGGTGCAGTTTTTAAATGAGGCACGTCAGCACGGCTATGAGCTCAGTTTAGCCGCACTTTTTACTTCATCACGTTTAGCCGATATTGCCGATGTGATCGCTCGTCACGGTGATCAAGCGGATATGGCGGTGGCGCTGCGTGCTGCCAAAGCCGGTGAACGACCACTGTTTATTGTGCCTGAAGCGAGCGGAGAAATGATGTATGCACCGCTGCTGGCAAGCTATATCGATCCGACTATTCCTGTTTATGGTCTCTCTGCACCAGATCGCAATGACGTTCCGTTTAAAACCGTTGAAGCGGCGGCGGCACGCTTTGCTCGTTTGATGCGTGATGTTCAACCCCAAGGGCCATATCGCTTAACTGGGATCTCCCTTGGCGGCACTCTGGCTTGGGAAATTTCCCAACAATTATTGGGACAAGACCAACAAGTGGAATATGTTGGCATTGTTGATACCTCGGCGGTGAAACCTCAAGTAGAACGTCACCAATTACGCGCACAAATGAGTGACGAACAGCAACTGACGGCGATGAGTAAAGAGGTATTTGACGGATTGGCGGCGGATATTTTGAGTCTTAATCAAGAGGTGACGGTTGAAGATCCCAACCTTAATTGGTACGACTACTACCTTGAGGCGAGTGCCATGGGGATGCTGCCAAGCGGTTGGAGCGAGCACTATTACCGCCAGTGGTTATTGCACCGTGAAGGGATCTTAGCCGCGGACTATCACTACCAAGCTCTGCCGATGGCAATGGACCTTTTGATTGCAGAAGAGCGTCCTATTGGGGAATCGGAGGAGATGGCTGCCTATTTAGGTTGGGATCGCTTTATGGCTCCGCAGGAGATTAAGATTGCCATGATTAAAGAGACTAACCACTACCACGTGTTTGTTGAGCCCTACATCGGTTATATGGCTGAGGCGATGTCGCAAGGCATCTTGGCACGCCAAGCTCAATATGAACAAGGTGCAAGGTTTACCCATGATTATCCAGAGCAGAGGCTTGAAATACTGCATCAAGGTGACAATGTCACTAATGTGGTGATCTATCTACTAGATACCACGGACCTGCTGCTCAATCGTCGTCCTCATCTATCGAATTGGGGGCAAGATTGCCTCGTGTTGGCATTGCGGCCACGTGGTTTGAACGGACTCAATGTACCGCATAGCACGGCAGAAGCTGCAGCGGAATACTATTGGCAGGCGATTCAATCCTATCTTCAGGCCGATGCCACGGTGCATGTCATGGGGGCGGGGAGTCAGGCTTGGGTTGCCACTCACTTAGGTGCGTTGGTTGCTAAGTCTGTGGATAGTGAGCCACAAGTCTATTTGGATCGGGTCGAGGCGCTTTATCTTGCACAAGGGACACCCGATGTCACTATGGTTGAGGTGATCCTCAATTGGTGCAATCGGTTAGCAAAATTGGGCTGGTTACTGGGCATCACTGAGCAGGATATTGCTCAGTTGGATCATCCTCAACGTATTGCCTTGTTGGATGCGGCATTGGTTGCCGCCAAGCCAAGCAAAGGTTGCCAAATTAAGGTATGGCCCACAGCGCAAGAGATTGGCTCGTTACTGCGAATTGAAGCCGCGCAGCAGCGCATGGCGTGTGGTCCAAACGAGCAAGGCAGTGGCTGTCAGCATTGGTTGCTTGATGCGGTGAGCGAAGATGCGTGGTCTTGGTGGCAACAGAAATTAGGAAAGGTTGTTCCTTTCACTAAATCGCGAAGTTCACGTCGATTTAATGAAAGCATCATGGGTCTGATTAAAGGCAATTTTTAAGCACTATAGCGGCTAATTAAGCGCGATTTAGGCAGGAGTTACGTAAGTGGCTCCTGCTTTTTTTGCTCTTTTTCCCTGTGGATGATATCAGCGCGAATAATTGAGTCGATATGCCTCTTTTTTACTATGTTGTCTGGAAAATTTCTTTATAACTACTACACTTAGAGTGTATCCAGAGTTAGGCACCGTCAGTTTTGCCCCACTTTGGATATAGATACCTTTTATTCATACTGTTTTTTTATACAGCTTTTTAGTTGACAATAGAGTGTCCAGTAGTATTCTGTACATATATACAGTGGTAGAGGAGGTAACTTTATGTTGTGGGAAACCATGGAACGCGTTAACCGCCTGCGCCAAAAGGCGATGTCTAACCCTGAATTCCTTGCTGCAGCCAAAGAGCACGAAGAGACGCTCAAATTGGTTGAACAGGAATTTGAACCCCATTACTCGCATAAATCATCTGCACGTCGAGCTACCGCTCGCAAATCCAAACCGAAATCCATGGCGGACATCTATGAAAAGGCCGCTTTTGGAGATAATCCATCCGGAACAGAACACTAACTCTTGTCATTTCCGGTTTTATAAATCGGCGCCAGTAGCAAAAGTGCTACTGGCTTTGCATATTTTGTGATAGCAGTTGCACTTTAGTCTTATTTTTCAAATTTCTCTCCTTTGGTTGTTATTTTCCACCTCTTAAGGAGTAGCAGATTAACAATTCAATACTACACTTCTCATATAAAACTCATTTCACTATGTTATAGGGGCAAGGTGCGAATGAAAAGACGGAGCGTTGCCAAGGTAGGTTGGCTTGCTGCAGTCGTAATTGTTGCACTGATTGCGGTGAGCATGAAGGAAGATAAACCAGCCTCACCAACCAGTGACAATGTCACAACGCAAAACAGCACGATCAGGATAGGTGTGTCTCAGACACCTCTGTCTACCCCTTTGATCGTCGCTAAGAATCTTGGACTTTTCAAATTGCAAGGTCTTAACGTTACGTTAGTGCCCTGTAACGGCGGGGTTGTTTGTAGCAATGACATGTTTGATGGACGTGTCGATTACTCTACCGCTTCAGAATCGGTCGCCATGTTTAATAGCTTTTCTCGCGATGACTTCGTTTTGCTATCGAGCTTCGTCTCTTCAGACAATGATATGAAATTACTGACCTTAGCCAGCGGTGGAATAAAAGATATTGCTGACTTAAAGGGCAAGAAGGTGGGCGTAGTTCAAGCCAGTTCTAGCGAATTCTATTTGGATTCGGTGTTAATTGCGTCGGGGTTATCCCCATCGGATGTTGAACGAGTCTATTACGCGCCAGATAAAATGGATCAGGCGTTATTCAGTTATAAAGTGGATGCCATTTCTGTTTGGGAACCATGGGGTTACCGGACTCAAATGGGAGCGAGTAGTGATGTGGTCAATTTGGGCATTATGGGAATCTATGATCTGTCATTTAATCTCATGACGATGAGGAGCTACGCGACAGAGCACGAAGAACAACAATACAAACTATTAGAAGCGTTGCACAGCGCGATTGTGTGGATCAATCAAAATCCAGACAAAGCGCGGCAGATAGTCTCAACAGATCTAGGAATTAGACAGCATCAGTTAGAGTGGTCTTGGCATGATTATGCGTTTCGACTTTCATTGGGAAATGCGCTGCTAGCCAATCTAGAACTGCAAGCTCGTTGGGCTTTAGATAACCAGTTGGTGAAGGGAAATATGCCAGATTACCGTTCTTTCTTTGATTCGGATGCTTTGATACGGGTGCTTCAAACAGAGGTATCGCCAAAATGATCAACTCCATCACGCGAAAACTGACTCTGCTGTTGGCATCTACGGTGCTGTTGGTCGGTTTTATCATTTTTTCACTTTTTGAGCTTTGGCAAGAACAGCAAACAACGTTAAACGAACTCAATAAAATTACTGAAATTCAACACAGTGTTGATGGCTTACGCAGTCAATTGTGGGTTTTCTTGCAATACGGTGATGATAAGAGCTTAGAGCAAGTTTATCTTGCCCAGAAAAAGCTCGCCGTATTACTAGAAAAAACCACGGAAGTGGAATTTAAAGTCGATAACTTAATGAAAATGAACGGTAGCCTTGCCGCTCTATTGGTTCAAGAACGCGCATTAACCCAACAAAATGATGTATTGATCCAACCCGCTGGACGCCGCTTTGTGGGAACCAGTGAACTGCTCCACTCGCGCTACAACATGCTGGTACAGAACATGACTGAAGAGCTCTCCTATATTCAGCGTTTGGTACTGGATGAAAGTTCAGCAAATCAACGTTTTTCAATTATTAGTGCTTTAGTGCAACAAGTGGTGTTTGCTCTGGTGGTGGGTGTAATAGCCTTTATTATTCTGCAACGGCAGAAACGCGGCTTTAATTTAATGAAACAGGGCATATCGGATTTGGCGCGTGGTGATTTGGATAGCCGTTTATCTCACCATAATCTCGACAGCGAATTCGTGATTTTGGCTAAGTTCTTTAACCAGATGAAGGTCTCTTTGCAAGATACCACTTACAGTAAAGAAGAGTTGCAAAGTGAAGTTGAACGCCAAACTTACAAATTGGAAAAACAGAAAGAGCGTTTACGTTTCTTGTCGGAAAAAGATGCATTGAGTGGTTTGCTTAACCGTCGTGCGCTTAAAGAGCATCTTAACCAAGCGATAACTCAAGCTCGGCGCACCCATCTCAATTTGGCGGTGCTGTTTATCGACCTAGATAAGTTCAAGCAGATCAACGACAGTTTTGGTCATGATGCAGGGGACAGAGTCATTATTGCGATTTCAGATCGCCTACGCGCCAATTTGCGCGAGTCAGATTTTTGTGGTCGATTTGGGGGTGATGAGTTTATCGTCTGCTTGGATCTCCTAACCAATTTCAATGGGGTAAAAGAGAAGGCGATGCAGCTGATTGAAAAGTTAAGCGAACCGATTTTGGTCGATGAAGATTGTGAAGTATCGGTTGGCGCGAGTATTGGTATCGCTCTATATCCACTTCAAGGTCTGGATGCTGTCACATTGATTCGAGTTGCTGATAAGGCGATGTATCAGGCAAAGATGAAAATGGAAGGTAACTGCTGCTGCGCATTAATGGATGAATTGGAGGAGGAGGTCAAATTAGGATGAACTCCTCCAAAGTCGGGCGATGTTAACCAGTGGAATATTTGCTGGTAAGGTTGTTTACCGTACTCACCTCAATGGCGCGTCGCCATTGGCGTGATTTACACGTCCGCTTTTTTCACAAAATAAGGGTTGCTGTATTTCTTTGCTGGGCCTAATTCGCTTAATACCAGTCGATTCCATACCGCTTTATCAAATTCCCCCTTCGGAATAGAAGGATAAAGGGTTTCTAGTTCTTCTCGAGCTAAATCAAGAAACTCTTTTTTCTTAATTTGGTTATAGCGTTTGACGACGCGGTTATATTTTCCCATCCACTCTTGTTTAAAGGCTAATAAAGCGGGTTCTGCTTGTTCTAATGGCAGACGAGATAAATATATTCGTTTGTATGCGACCTTTCTATCTTCCATCGTTAATATGGTGGTTTGAATATAACGACCATGATGGGTAATAGAAATATCGTCATTTTCGAAGGGGACTAAACACCATCCTTTTGGCAAAAAGTCGCTCTTACTATATTGTTTATTTCGCTCTGTGAGTGCGGTATGCAGCACTAAATCAGAGGTTCCACGGAAGGTCGCTTGCCATTTAGCAATACGCACTTGAATGGAGCCTGGTAAGCGATAGACGTTGGTAAATTTATCTGGACTCATTGGCTACAACGGATCTGTTTTAATGTTAATAAACGGCTCACCTCTATCCATAAGTTAGAGGCCATTTTATTTTGTTTTAATTAGTAAATAATGAGAGTGGCAATAATGCCTAAGGTTCCCATTCTAACTGAGTTTCATTTGCTCGGTGTGAGCAAGGTCGCACATTCTATACTGTTTACTCATGGAATTGCGAGTAAACAATCGTTTATTTTTGTGTCAATTGGGAAGCCCCCTTGTTAAATCGTAATCGAGATCACTATTGTTATCGGTAACGTTCCCATAAGCTGTGTTTATGATAGAAATAATGAGAAAAACGATGCTTATGCGTGTGAGTGTCGTCTTAGGCCCAATTGTGACAATGAGTCGTTAGGGATTGTGTTTTGTTTCATAAAATAGTATATGAATAGGCGAGAATAAAATTATCGATAATCAACAAGTTAGTTAGCTAATGTATCATTATTGATAGTTTTTGCATTAACAGGTGAAATTTTTGGATTCAAAGTCAAAGTTTTCATGTATTATTAGCTCGTTTTTCAATCATTCTGTTTGAACTTCTACACCGAAACCACTTGTTTGCTGAGATCTTCATGAACGCCGCTGATATCGATATCTTACGATTAGCCACGATTATCAATAACCTCATCTGTTGCTTTATTGCTTTTATGTTTCTTTTTATGGCAAGAAATCAACTGACCCTAAACAAAAAACGCGCAGCAAATTGGTTTATGCTTTATAGCCTCTTTTTTGGTGCTGGTTACGCGGTAAGCTTAGCGCGTGGATGGTTTGACATTCGTGTGATTGTGTTGGTAAACAACTTTATCTATCAATCGATCACGTATCTGATGCTCTTTGGTGTAATGCAGTGGTATCAACGTCGTTTAACTTGTTGCGTGCAGGTGTTTGCTGCACTTCATATTTTAGGTTACACCGCGTTAATGTATTGGCTCGTCCAGTATGTTCCTGACTCGTTTTCACTGAGAGCCAATATTGCGGCCTTCAGTTTGTCGTTCGGTTTTCTCTTTGCCACCTATATTGCGATTCAATATCGTACTCGAGGAAAAATTGGCGATGCATTGCTGATTTCGGGGTTGTTTTTTTCAGCGGTAGTGAGTTTTGTTCCAGCGATATCCTATGACCTTTCGCAGCGGATGATCTTCTATATCAGTGGCATAGTCGTCGCGCAAAACGTTGCTACCTTTGTACAACTTGGCGCCATTTTATCGCTGCTGTTTTTTGATGAAATCGAATGGCACTATCAGCGAGCGATTCGCGATAAGTTAACGGGTTTATACAACCGCCGTTTTTTTGAAGATAAATCATCACTGTTGTTTGAGCGTGAGCGCGGCCCATACTTTATCGCGATAATCGATATTGACCATTTTAAACCGGTGAATGATGTCTATGGGCATCTGCAAGGGGACCGAGTGTTAGAAGGTCTTGCCGAGCTTCTTACCACCCATTTCGAACAGGATCTTGTTGCGCGTTTTGGCGGTGAAGAGTTCGCGATTTTATTTTGTAGGCAACGCCGGGAAAAGGTGTTCGACAAGCTCTCCCATTTTCGCAAATCCGTGGCAGAACATGACTTTGTGTTAAACGAGATTAGTATCCAGATCACGGTCAGTATTGGCGTTTCCGAACTGGAAGGCGCACATGACATGACCAAATGTTTTGGTTTGGCCGATGAAGCGCTTTATCAAGCCAAAGCGGAAGGGCGTAACCAATTAGTGACGGTCAGTTAATGCGGCTGCTCTCTAAGTAAAGCCGATTTGAGCTGATTAAAAAGAAAACCGCCAGACTGGCTCAGTCTGGCGGTTTTTTATTAAGTACGCTCAGAAAATCATTGTGATTGGTATAACTAATTCAGTAACACCAGTCCACTTGGTAGAGCATCACCAAAGGCGCGTTGTGATTCGCTTTCTGAAAGCTGTTTTACTTCCTGTACCAACTCTAACCACGAGTCAGGCACTTTGCTGCTACGCAGCTTATCTGCGACCAACACACGTAAATCGTCACTAATATCACGAGTACGGTCACCGGTTTTACGGCTCATCATCATAGTGGCAAAACCTGCCATCGGCTGTTCATTCCAATCCTGTTCCAGTAGCTTAGGCAGCCATTGCTGAATCTGTTCTCGTGCAATCACATTATGAGCGCTGCCGTAAAAAGGAACGCGTGAGGCCAAACGGCCTAAAGCCCACCAGTGTGCTGGAACAAAGTCGGTTTGGCTGGTGGCTTTTTTCAAAAACCACGTTGCTAGCAGTACCTTATCTTCGGCATGAAGGTGCTCTAATGAGGCAGCTAAACGCACCATGGCCTCATAGCCACGATCTTGTGATTCTTGTTGGTTTTTGGTCGCTCGTGCTGAACCCGGATGCAAATATTTGGCGATATCTGCCAAAATCGTCTCTTGCTGATCCTGATCTAAACCACCACTGACTCGGCGCCAAAAAGTCCACCAATCACTCCAAGTGGCATGACTAGAGAATTGAATCCCTTGCTGATAAATCGGCCAGAGCTGTTCCATTCGCCATGCATCGGTTGGCGCACCAAAGCCGGGACGCAAAGCGTAGCCCGCTAAACGCAACCAAGTCTGTTCGTGCTGAACCGAGCGGCGACGGCGTTTTTTACCCAATGCGAACCCATCATAAAGCTGTCTTAAGGTCGCAAAATCCCACTGTTCGCGTTTGCCGAGCTTTTTCTCTAGGGATTTAGTCAGCGTTTTGATCGTATCCGATTCAGCGCTGTTTTTATTACCACTGTAGGCTTTACTGATGAGCTCCAGAGAATCAGAGAGCGATTTTGCGACCGTGGTTGTCTCTTGGTTATTGTCGGCGCTTTGTGTTTGCGCGCGCACGTCAAACTCTAATGTCCAGCGCTGGCTTTCATCGTTGCAATTGACGCATTCGAGTTTCAGTGTGCCGACTTCAGTCAGTTGACTTGCCAACATCACTTCGACACGTTGCTTTTGGTTGGCCGCCAGTTCCACATTGTCATTTCCAGATAAGGTGGTGACATAAGGTGGCAGCGCTGCAAATTTCTCAGCTTCAATTTCACTTAACTGACCATTACGAATGGTCGTCCCTGGGGCGATTTCATCGTAAGGGGAGGTCAGCAGCATAAAACGTACCGGCTCACCTAATGTCAGTGAAAAGCGCCGACTACTGAGGCGAATCTCTTGACCCTCTTCTGTCCCTTTGGCGAGCAGACAAAGCGCTTTAGAGCGCTTATTTTTCTCTGGTAAATGCAAGAAATAGGAACGAGGTGAACCACCACCAATTTTCAGTTGTGCGCCCCGGCGAGCTTTGCCATAAGCGACAGCGCCTAAAGCGACAGACCAATCGGGATGTGGGTTATCGAGCAAGGTAATCGGTGCACCGCGCCAATTTTCCAATAATTGGCAGACCCGCTGGGTGATAAGGTCACTATTAAACGCACCACCATTGAGCAGTAAGCCTACCGGAACGCAAGGCGCGTCACCTTGTTGACCGGCCGCTTGACGGGCAATGGCTTGGTGTTGAAACAAAAATTGCGCGACATGTTTACTGACAGCCGGATCGGCAACGTATGGCAAACCGAATTCGACAACGGCGCTGCGACGTTGATCGGGAATATCAGTTAAACGGCTAAGAGGGAAGAATCCTTCCAAGGCAATTTGATGTACTTCTTGCTTGGTGATGGCGACGCTGCGCGTGCCGCCTAACAGTTTCGAGCCACTGCCGAGTAAGGTAATTTTGACCTCTTCGGGCGCTTGGCTGGAAAGCAGCTGCTCTTTAGCTTGGCGTGTTTGTTGAATCAGTTTGGTGAGCGCCGTGGCATTGAGCGAATTGCTGCCTTTAAACCGGCTTTCTGCCAAATGAGCTAATGCGAGATCTAGGTTGTCTCCGCCAAGCATCAAGTGATCGCCGACACCGATACGATTGAGCGCTAATTGTTGGTCTTTACTTGTCGCACTAATCAAACTTAAATCGGTAGTCCCACCACCAATATCACAGACCAAAATAAGCGGAATATCCGCCAGCTCATGGGCAGCGCTTTCTTTATGACGTGCATACCAATCGTAACAGACCGCTTGTGGCTCTTCTAATAGCGCGATGTTGCTAAGACCAGCTAGTGCTGCTGCTTCTAAGGTGTATTTACGCGCCGATTCATCAAATGACGCAGGGACTGTGACCACGACATCCTGCTCTTCCAGTGGGTGACTTGGATGGCGATGATTCCATGATTGACGAATGTGATTAAGATAACTGGCGCTGGCAATAATTGGCGACACTTTGTCGACGTCTTGCGCGCCAGCCCAAGGGAGGATCTCTTGAGTGCGGTCAACACCAGTGTGAGATAACCAGCTTTTCGCACTGGAGACTTGGCGTCCTTCGCTACGTGCCCCTAATTCTCGCGCCCATTCGCCAATAATGGCGTTGGGAATATCGCCTGCCACCAGATGATTTTCCCAAGGAAGTGTCATATCTGCAGCAGAAAACTGAGCTTGCGCCGGATGATAGCGAAAAGAGGGCAGCAATGGTTTACGTACCACTTCGCCGGGACCTTTTAATTGGTCAATAGCAAACAGTTCGATTGGCTGTTGGTCGAGAGGTTCAGAAAGTTCGCAGAAAGCGACAACAGTGTTCGTGGTTCCTAAGTCAATGCCGACAAGATAACGGGGTTTTGGCATGAAGACCTCATCAGGGTTAGGCAAGCGAGAGAGTTGAGCTGCTTGCAATATCATTAGGGAATTATAACTAAACAAACGGCGCCTAAAAGGCGCCGTTAACATGGCGATGATTATTCGCTGATCGTCGCGGACTCATCGAGTTCTGAGTGATGGTCACGTACATCAAATTCAACATGCCAACGTTGGCCGTTGTCTGCTGCGATGGCATGCAGCTGTAATGTGCCTAGTTCGGTAACACGTGATTGCAATGTCACTGGAACCACTTCACCTTCACGGCGACCTTCACTGACTGGAAGAGTGACTTGAATTTCAGGTAACTCTTCAAGCTCTTGTGGTGTCCAGTAATCGAGATGCGTACCGGCTAGGTCATCGCGGCGAACGGTTGAACCGTAGAACTGGAAGTGTACCGGTTGACCAATGACCAAACCAAATTGCTGACTTGGAACGTTGCATTCGGTGCCTTCTTCCATACCAAATGGGGCAACACATAACGCTTCCATCGGTACTGGCATACCCGGAATGGCAGGCATCGCACTTTCAATTCCAACGTAATACGCATTCGCAATACCACCACGGATACGAACCCCTTCACCTTTACGCACTGCGCCGTAGTAGGCGGCGCCACACGCAACGGAAAGATCAAGGTCTGATCCTTCAAGCAAAATTGCAGGTGCTGCTTGCGCTGAGGTCAGCCACTGGTTGATGGTATTAAGCAAACGTTCAGACAGCAGTTCAGATTTCAGTACACCGCCATTAAGCAAGATTTTGTTTGGCTTAATAAATTCAGCAGGAGCGACTGGCATACCCGGAATATTAAACGGCATGCTCTCTTGTGCTTGCTGACCTTGAGCGTTAGCTTGTTTGGTTAAAAACGCAGCAATGTGACGGGTAATACCTGCGTCTTGAGCGTACGGAAGACCCATTTGGGTTAACGCACCACGTGGTTTCTGCATCGGATGATCGGTCACAGCAATCTGTGGGAAGAAACCGTCAACTAAAGTCTGTTCCACTTCTTGGCGAGTCAGCTCTGTTTTTAGCGTTGCGCCAAGCAGTTTTGAACCACGACTTGGTACTACGATAGGCACGGATTGCACATCGCGAGCACTGAGTAGAGTCTCTTTTGCATCACGACAAGCATGAGACATGGCTTGAATTTGCCATGGTTGCAGCTCTTTACCTTCTTGCGCCAGCTTCATTTTTAGGCGGTAGGCAAGGGCAAGATCCATGTTGTCACCGCCGAGCAGGATATGTTCACCGACGGCGATACGGTTGAGTACTAAGTTACCTTCTTCTTCAGTCACTTCAACTAAAGATAAGTCGGTTGTACCACCACCAATATCGATCACCAATACCACATCACCGACATTCACCTGTTCACGCCACGCATCGTGGGTGTGATCGATCCAGTGATAAAGCGCTGCTTGAGGTTCTTCAAGCAAAGTAATATTGGTTAAGCCAATATTGTAAGCCGCTTCAGCAGTGAGATCGCGCGCTGCGGGATCAAATGAAGCAGGAACGGTAATTGTGACATCTTGCTCAGCTAAAGGCGCTTCTGGGTGTTGATGATTCCATGCTTGTTGCAGATGATCTAAATAAAGTTCAGTAGCGCGAATTGGCGATACTTTTTCGACATCTTCCGGACTGCCTGCAGGCAAAAAGGCTTGGCGACGATTGACACCACCGTGGCATAACCAAGATTTGGCGCTCGATACCAAACGAATGGGGGTTTTGGCACCTAAGTTACGTGCAATCGCACCGACAAGAGCGGTGGGTTGATCGGTCCAAGGCAGGCGACGCGAACTTGGCGACATCTCATGTTCATGGGGTTGGTATAAAAACGAACCCAATTGGGTGTAGCTTTCCACTGTGCCAGGTGCACTCATCTGAGCAATGCTCATGACCTCAACGGTCGCTGCTTCTTGCTCAAGATCGAGATAGGAAAGGACACAATGTGTGGTACCAAGGTCGATACCGACACTGAATTTTGCTTGTTGATCCATTACAGCTCTACCTCTGCTGGAGCCACGATAGACGCATCGTACTGTTCAGCCAGTTTAGGCAGGGTGACTGAATCGGCTTTCCAACCTTTATGGATCAGTACACCATTAAATGGCGCTTGACCGGTAACATTACCCGTTAGACGAATCGCTTGTGGATCAAAGCCGGCTTCAATCGTGATACGTGACTCTTCGTCTTCGCTGCGAATTGGGCTTAGGGTAAAGTAATCGTTAAGGACTTTTTTACCACCAGCGTGAATAACGCGAGCAGCAGCGCCCACTTCTTCATCGCTAAATTGATTCACGTCTTCTTGCAGAAAGTCGATAAGTCTTGCATCTTGTTGGAACAGCGCAAGCAATTGCAGTGCTGAATCGGTAGGTGCAGTAGCGAGTTTAGATTCAACCTCAACCACTTTTTCTACCACTTTCTCAACTTCAACGACTTTTTCTACTTCAACGATTTTTTCGATTGGCTTTTCAACTTCAACAATCTTTTCCACTGGCTTTTCGATGACTTTCTCGACCACTTTGCCTTTACGGGTCAAAGCGAAGATAAACATAGCCACAGTAGAGGCTGCAAGCCCTGCGTGGAGCATGTCAAAGGTAGCTGGGATGGTATTTAAATCGAAGGTCATTTGGAATTCTCTAAAAGATCTCTTTCTGGCCGCCGTGTCATCACGACTGGTCTTGATAGAATTAAATTACACATAGAATTGCGTCGATATTACCATAATCCCGTGAAATGAAGTGGATAAATTCACGAGAACCTGACGAAATCCGGTTGATAGGGTATCTTTTAAGCATTAATGACTCACTCTGGCGCACAAAACTCAATCCTGGCGCTCACAATTGAGTATTTACTAGGCATCAAAGCCGCACAATCGCAGATTCGAGCCATCTCAACGTTGGCGATTAGGCTCGTCTCAGGTAACATATCGTGTTTTTAATCAATGTAGTAAGGGATGGATTCACCGATGAACCATAACCGTGTTGTATGCTTCGATTTGGAAATGTGCTGTTGGAATGAAAACGGAGTGGGTACCACGGGAGAGATCATTGAAGTAGGTTTGGCCGAGATCGATTTAGGCAAAGGCGAAATCGTGAAACGTGCGCAGTATTACGTGAAACCTGAACAGGATGAAATCTCGATGTTTTGCGTTGAACTGACCGGAATTACCCCGCGAAAAATTGAAAAACAAGGTCGACCACTGGCGGATGTCATTCAATCCATGATTAAAAATTTTGGTGGCTCAAAAAAGATTTATGCAAGTTGGGGTCGCGATGATCTGATTTTGGCCAAAGAGTGCCGCGCTAAAGGCATTGATATGCCATTTAAAGAGTTTATCAATTTGGCAACTTTGTATCGCATTCAACATCGTTTGAAAGAAAAGCGGATTGGCCATCGCGCAGCTCAAGAACACGTCGGTATTGAGTGGGAGGGACGTCAGCACAGTGCTTATGTCGATGCCCACAACCTCGCTAAGCTCGCGCTGAAAATATTGTAAGCGCAGTGCTATTTGGCGGTCAGCAAAAGCCAACAGTCGGATTTGTCACCAAATTGACTTGAGATGTTAATCAAAACGACACAGTTAATCGTTACCGTAAACGCATCTCGTCAGAGTGACATTATAATAAGATCCCATTTACTGGCTTTAGCGAAAGTGCACTGATCATGCGCTTTCGCTTTTTTTTATCTCGATGTTCTGCTCACAACGACGTGCTTGCTTAAGCCCAGTTAGCGTTTCTCGGTCACCATCAATTTGGCACGAATAAACTCACCGTGGTCCACGTACAGAAGCTCTGCGGCTTTACGAATAACGGCGTCTTCTAACGGGTCAATTTCTCCGTCAGCCAAAGCCACTTCCCACATTGCTTTGATCAAATCAAAACGGGCACTTTGGGATAATTCACGAAGCTGGGTGGTGAATTCATATAAAGAAGCAGCATGTTTAATCCGTTCATCAGCCTCGACGATCAGCTCACGTGCTTGCTGCTCATTGATGCTTAGCAACTTTTGTAACAGGGCTTGTTTCGCTTGGTGTTCTTGGTCACTGATATCGTGGTCTGCACCAGCGACTTCGGCCAGCAAGCAGGCGATGGCAAAATTGGGGTTTTGTGTTTGTTGGCTAAGATCGGTTCCCTCCAGCAGTTGTTTGAAGAGAGAATGTAAGGCGTTAAACATAAAACGATACCCTTGTTGTCCTTGGTTAAAATGGTTTTGGGTTGAACCTTCTTTGTGTTCGACTCGGAATCTCAACCTAATAAGTGTTAAATAGTGGTCGCAGCGCCATTTTGCAACGCCAATGTCAACTTTTTAACTCGATTCTGACGGATGCGCTGCTTTTGTGGCCGGAAACATCACCTCTTTACCCTCGCTGGTTAAAATGGCCACCATATTGGGTGTGCCGTCAGGATGCAGTGTCAGTTCGCCAATGGCCGCGTGATTGACCAAATGGCGTAGATGCTTCCCTTGCGGATGACGTTTACGGATTTTGAGCCGTTTACGTTTGGTAAACCAGTTAAGTGGCGAGCGTGGTCCATACAAAAGCCCATCAGCATAATCACACCAAGTTAGCAGTGGTTCTGGGAATTGATTCTTAAAGCCACTGCAGGTGATTTGGAAGATATTTGGACTCGATTTACGCGAGCGCAACTGAATATCGTAAGCAAATGAGTAATGAACATCACCGGATAAAATCACAAAATTTGTCGGTGTGCGGCTGTGGGTGAAGATGCTCAGTAGGGTATTGGCACTACCAGGATGGGCCATCCAGTTTTCTGCATCGACCATTAACGGTTTGCCCAGCCAGGTCATCACACGTTGCAGCGCTTCAATAAATTTCACACCAAAGATAGGCGCAGGGGAAACGATCAATACTTTGTCTTGATTGAGTATCGCTTGCTGAAATTCCATCAAGGCTTCCCAATCCATCAATCCTGAAGGCTTATTCATGTTTGATTCTGAGCGCCAGCGCTGCGTACGGGTATCCAGCACAATCATTTTCGGTGTGGTTTCAGTGGTGTAGTGCCACTGTTCAAACTGGTAGAGCGAATCAATCAGCCTATTGTGATGTTCGGTCGTGGGGCTAGAGCAAAAATGGGCCATGTGTTGATGAAAGCCCGCATCAAAACGGTTTGGCTCATTGCCCCAACCTTGGAATAGCCAGTAAGTGAGTAGGGCGTTACCGATAATGCGCCGCGCAAAAGGCTGCGTGGTTGCGGCGTATTCCCAACCGACCGTGAGGTTCCAATCATCGGTGACGTCATGGTCGTCAAACATCATGTAGGTGGGAAGATGAGCTAACATGGCTTGTACCGGATGTAAGCCTTCTACAAAATCATGAATGTGTTGCCATTCTGTTTCCCAGCGAGCACGCTGGGCGTTTTGCTCTGTAGGACAATCCTTTACCGCATCAAGTAACTGCCATTCTTGCCACAGAGTTGGCGACCAGACTAATAAATACATCGCCACAAATTCGGCAAAGCTGATTAAATGGTTATCGGCATCGGTGGAGGTAAACACCGCCACCTCTTTTTTCTGACCAAACAAAGTGCGATACAAGAAAGAGCGCCGTAAAGGCGTTTGTGACGTATCAAAGTGGGGTAATAGCGCTTGCCGACCGTAGTAACAATGTGCGCTGGCATAAAGCTCTGCACTATTACTGACTGGGGCTTGAGTAAATTCTTCTTGATAGAGGCCAAGCGTATCAATCACACGGTGGATAGCTGCCAATAGAGGTCCTGCGACATGGTCAGCGTAGATTTGGTCACCACTCATCATCAGTAAATGAGGGCGCTCTGCGATCGATTGATGGGCGACTTTACGCGCTGCCGCCGCTAACGCATCTTTACAGGGATCGCCTGGATTGCGACAAGACCCATGCATGACATAGTTTGCTTCACCAGAGAGGTGGACGGTGAGGGCTGATTCATCACCTAATTTAAGCTCTGGGTATAACTCAACTAAATCACCATATTGAGTTGAAATTTGGTAGTGGTAGAAACCCGTAGCGAAATCGCCATTTAACTCGATAAGTACCACCCAAGCGTGCGTACCCACTTGATATTGAGTGACGGTGGTGAGATCCAGCGTCATGGTCTCGCCCGTTTGGCTATTCCACCAACGACATTGACCTTGAAGTGGTTTGGACGTCGCCAACCAGATGGCGACCTGTTTTGCAGTACATTTTCGGACAATCGGACCCGCTAATAGAAACGGAGTGGATAGAGTAGTCTTTGGCGACAACAGTTCCTCCCTAGCGGCTAGGTTCTAGCAATACCTAATCTTCTTCATCTAGAACAGCACCAAGCATTTCAATAAACTCTGAGCTAGAGCGCTCATGAGCGACAATCATCAGTGCTAATAGTGCCTCAGTTTTGGCTTGTTGTCCGCTATCTTCATGTAATATTTGCGTAATTTGTTGCCTGATAAGTTCTATCTCATGTTCGACAAATCCACGACCTTCTTCGTCACCTTGCTCTTCTTCTGGGGCATTATCAAAATCGAGAAAGACAAACTCATCATGCGGGGTTGCATTGACTAGTTGTTCAGGCAGCCACCATTCTCCCGTGACTAATTCAGGGTCTTGATCAGAAGGAATGGTATTTAAAATCATTTTGAGTTCAGAGGCTTTCACATTATCTGGCTTACTTAACAAGAGAAGAGACATTGTATCGACTATTACTCAATAAACATAAGCTCTAAACGTTTAATTGAGCAAACTTTGGGTAATAAATTCGACAAAATAGGTAAGGTGGCTAAAACGTAAACAAAAAAAGAGCCATCCGAAGATGACTCTTAAATATAAAGCGTGTTGAGCTTAGTAATTAGGCTGATTATAGAGTGATTGAGCTAAGTTGTTGTTTAGCTGAATCTAGGCCTTTCTCTTTGTATTCATCACCCATGTTTAGGGCTTCTGCGTATGCAAATTCAACGTCAGTCACACCGATGAAACCTAGGATGGTTTTTAGGTAAGAAGAGACGATGTCTTGTGGTGCATCTTTGTGAATGCCACCGCGAGTTGTGATAACAACTGCTTTTTTACCTTCGATTAGACCTTGAACGCCGCTTTCAGTGTATTTGAAAGTGATGCCAGCACGACAAATTAGGTCGAACCAGTTTTTCAATTGAGTTGGGATAGTGAAGTTGTACATAGGCGCTGCAATCACGATAGTGTCAGCCGCTTTTAGCTCTTCAATCAGGGTGTTAGAAAGATCAACAACCGCTTGTTGGTCTGCAGTCAATTCACCTGTTGCTGCTGCACCGAAAGCACCGATAACAGAACCATCTAGAACAGGCACTGGATTTGCAGCCAAATCACGCAGAGTCAGTTGGTCTTGGTCAAATTTAGCGATGTATTCGCCAAGAAGTTTGCTTGATTGAGAGTATTCACCAAGAATGCTTGATTTAAGTGCAAGTACGCGAGACATAGAGAGTTTCCTTATCCATTGAATGGGGTCTTGTTCGATGTGGTCATATTAGCGGTCTGTTAGCAGCAGCTTAAGTAGGGAAAATTGCTTAACTTGTTCGAAAATATCGAACGAACACGAACAACTTTGTCTCTTTAGTAAGAAAGCGGTTAACCCGTGGATAAAATGAAGGAAATTTGGGCAAATTTTCTCCATGGGAACAAATTTTAATGTTGCTGAATGGCTGTGAACTTGGAGAGGGTTGTTCTGCTCGTTTCAGTCTGTGTTACAATCCGCGCAGAATTTTTAAGACAAGAAACAATAGGAAACGCTTTGACTCAATCTCAGGTCAACTCAGGCAATCCTGCCAAAGCGCAGGAAAACAGTGCAGGCGCACTGAAAAAAGCATTAAACCAATGTTTGATTAAAGACCGTTTTCGCCTAAACAAACGCATCAGCGGAGCCAGTAAAATCAAAAATGATAAAGCTCGCCATGCTGTGTTTGACGAAATCGCTCTGGATATTGCGCAGTCTATGCTCGTCGTGCAGCAGCGTCAGGAGCGTCAAGTTAAGATTGATTATCCTGAATTTCTGCCCGTCAGCCAGAAAAAAGAGGATATCGCCAAAGCGATAGAATCTCACCAAGTGGTGATCGTGGCTGGTGAAACTGGCTCAGGTAAAACAACGCAGTTACCGAAGATTTGTGTGGAATTAGGACGTGGTAAATATGGCTTAATTGGTCATACACAGCCACGTCGATTGGCTGCGCGTTCGGTGGCAAGTCGTATTGCTGAAGAGATGGAAACCACGATTGGGGATTTTGTCGGTTATAAAGTCCGCTTTAGTGACCAGATTTCGGATCAAACTCAAGTCAAGCTGATGACCGACGGTATCTTACTGGCGGAAATTCAAAACGACCGTTACCTCAACCAATACGACACCATCATTATCGATGAAGCGCACGAGCGCAGTCTCAACATCGACTTTATCTTGGGTTATTTAAAAGAGCTTCTGCCACGTCGTCCGGATCTCAAAGTGATCATCACGTCGGCAACGATTGACCCTGAACGTTTTTCTAAACACTTTAATAATGCGCCTATTATTGAAGTATCAGGCCGTACTTATCCGGTTGAAACACGTTATCGCCCACTGGGTGGTACGGAAGAGTCGGAGAGCGATCACGATCAAATCGAAGGCATCATTCAAGCGGTTGAAGAGCTGTGCGATGAGGGCTTGGGCGATATTTTGGTGTTCATGAGTGGTGAACGAGAAATTCGCGATACCGCGGATGCGTTGACCAAGCTTAAATTACGTGACACGGAAATTGTACCGCTTTATGCCCGTTTATCCGCTGGTGAGCAGAATAAGATTTTCCAACCCCATGCTGGCCGTCGTATTGTCCTTTCTACCAACGTGGCTGAAACATCGCTAACCGTTCCGGGTATTAAATACGTTATTGATCCAGGTACTGCTCGTATTAGCCGCTATAGCTACCGAACCAAAGTTCAACGTTTGCCTATTGAAGCCATTTCTCAGGCGAGCGCTAACCAGCGTAAAGGTCGTTGTGGTCGTGTAGAAGCGGGTATCTGTATTCGTCTTTATTCCGAAGAAGACTTCAATTCACGTCCAGAATTTACCGATCCAGAAATTCTTCGTACCAACTTGGCATCGGTTATTTTGCAAATGACCTCGCTAGGGCTAGGTGATATCGAAGCATTCCCATTTGTTGAAGCGCCGGACAAACGCAACATCCAAGATGGCGTGCGTTTGCTTGAAGAGCTCGGTGCGATTGATGAGAAAGCCAAAGCGGGTAGCACAGTCAAAGTACTGACTCCGATGGGACGCCAGTTAGCTAACTTGCCGATTGACCCACGCTTAGCGCGTATGGTGTTGGAAGCGCCAAAACAAGGGTGTTTGAAAGAGCTGCTGATCATCGCATCCGCTCTTTCTATTCAAGACCCGCGTGAACGTCCAAGTGATAAACAGCAAGCGTCTGATGAAAAGCATCGTCGTTTCCATCACGAAGAGTCTGATTTCTTAACTTTTGTTAACCTTTGGGAATACATCCAAGAGCAGCAAAAAGCGTTGAGCAATAGCCAGTTCCGCCGTCAGTGTAAATTGGATTACTTGAACTACTTACGTGTTCGTGAGTGGCAAGATGTCTATTTGCAATTGCATCAAGCCATGCGCGAGATGGATTTCAAACGCAACAGCGAACCGGGCAGCTATCAAGGGGTGCATACCGCAATCTTAACGGGGCTGTTGTCCCATATTGGTCTTAAAGATCAGGAAAAGAACGATTACCAAGGGGCGCGTAACGCGCGCTTCAATATCTTCCCCGCTTCAGGCCTATTTAAAAAGCAGCCTAAGTGGGTGATGTCGGCTGAACTGGTGGAAACCTCTAAGCTGTGGGCGCGAATCGTTGCCAAAATCCAACCAGAATGGATCGAACCACTCGCTGGACATCTGATTAAGCGTAGCCATAGTGAACCGCATTGGTCGAAGAGTCGCGCTGCGGTGTTGGCTTACGAGAAAGTGATGCTGTTTGGTATTCCCATTGTGGCAAAACGCTTGGTCAACTACGGCAATATCGATCCGGTGATGAGCCGTGAGATTTTTATCCGCAGTGCTTTGGTTGAAGGCGATTGGGACAACAAACACGAGTTCTTTAAACAGAACCGTGCCTTGCTCAGCGAAGTTGAAGAGTTAGAACATAAATCACGTCGCCGCGATATTTTGGTCGACGATGAAGAGCTGTATCAATTCTACGATCAACGAGTGGGCACGGATGTTGTTTCTGGGCGTCACTTTGATACGTGGTGGAAGAAGGCGAGTCAAAAACAGCCTGATTTACTGTCGTTTGAAAAAGAGATGTTGTTAAAAGGGGATGCCAGCCACATTACGGATTTGGATTACCCTAACTTCTGGTATCAAAATGGCATCAAACTCAAACTGACCTACCAATTTGAACCGGGTGAAGATAGTGATGGTGTGACCGTTCATATTCCACTGCCTATTCTTAACCAAATTGAACCTGCTGGGTTTGACTGGCAGATTCCTGGTTTACGCCAAGAATTGGTGATGAGTTTGATCAAGTCTTTGCCAAAAACGCTACGTAAAAACTTTGTACCCGCGCCGAACTACGCCGAAGCCTTCTTAGCACGTGCCACACCAATGGAATTGCCACTGTTGGACTCGATGGAGAAAGAGCTGCGTCGCATGAGTGGTGTCGAGATTTTGCGTGACGATTGGAAATTGGATCAAGTGCCTGATCACTTAAAAGTGACTTTCCGCGCTACTGACCATAAACAGCGTAAGATCAAAGAGAACAAAGACCTCTACGCGCTCAAAGAGAGCTTAAAAGAGCAAGTACAAGAGACTCTGTCTAAAGTTGCTGATGACGATATCGAGCAGAAAGATCTGCATACTTGGTCATTTGGCGAATTGCCGCAAGTGTATCAA
Source organism: Vibrio porteresiae DSM 19223 (assembly GCF_024347055.1). NCBI lineage: Bacteria > Pseudomonadati > Pseudomonadota > Gammaproteobacteria > Vibrionales > Vibrionaceae > Vibrio > Vibrio porteresiae. Next base: position 1,838,170 of record NZ_AP024895.1, on the reverse strand, counting down.
CAAAAACGCAGTGGCTTTGAAGTGCGTGCGTATCCTGCCTTAGTCGACAATAAAGACAGTGTCGAAATTAAGCTCTTTGAAACGGAGCAAGAGCAGATTCAAGCCATGCGTCAAGGTCAACGCCGTTTGATTTTGTTGAATGTGCCATCGCCAATCAAATACTTGCACTCGAACTTACCAAACAAGTCGAAATTGGGTCTGTACTTTAACCCTTACGGTAAAGTGTTGGATTTGATTGATGACTGTATCGCCTGCGGCGTGGATAAATTAGTGGAGCAGCACGGCGGTTTGGCGTGGCAACCGGAATCTTTTGATGCGTTGAAAGAGTATGTCCGTGCAGAACTCGGTGACACTGTGGTAGAGATTGCTAAACAAGTGGAAACCATTTTGACGACCGCGTTCAACATCAACAAACGCTTAAAGGGCAAAATCGATTTCACTATGGCGTTTGCTCTGTCGGATGTAAAAGCACAGATCGAAGGTCTCATTTTTAAAGGCTTTGCGACCGAGTGTGGTTGGAAACGCTTACCGGATATCCTACGCTATATGAAAGCGATAGAAAGACGGATGGAAAAGCTGCCGATCGACCCGAACAAAGATCGTCTGCACATGCTAAAAATTGAGTCTGTGGCGAATGACTACAAAGAGTTGCTCAACAAAATTCCTAAAGGAATGGCGATTCCAGATAAGGTGAAAGAGATTCGCTGGATGTTGGAAGAGCTGCGTGTGAGCTATTTTGCTCAGCAATTGGGCACTCCTTATCCGGTTTCGGATAAGCGAGTGAAAAATGCGATTGATGAATGTTAGTAAAGAGCAGGTATAGTATTTGCATCTAACTGACATATCACTATAATTTGGCGCTACTTGCGGCAAGGGATGGCCGGTTCTTTCCCTTGTTGTACAACTGAGAGAAGGTTAATCATGAAAAAGACGTTATTAGCATTGGCACTGATCGGTGCTTCATCAACCGCATTTGCCGATTCATGGATTTACGGCGGCGCATCAGTAGGTAATGTTGATCTAGAAGGCAATTCTGGTACAGCTTACAACGTCCATGTGGGGACTGGTCTTTTGCCTATTATTGGTGTTGAAGCTGGTTACAACAAATTCCAAGATATCGACCATATGGGCGATACCAAAATTGACGACACTTATGTTGCGTTAAAACCAAGCATCAACTTTGGCCCTCTGCAAGTTTACGGCAAAGCGGGTTTGCATCGTTGGGATGCGTCATACAGTAATGGCGACAGCGATGATGGTTACGACACTATGTATGGTGTTGGCGCTGACTACGAAGTTTTTGGTCCAGTGTCTATCGGTGCTAACTTCATGAATTACGTTATTGATGGTGACAATGCGAAAACTTACTCGCTAACAGTTTCTATCAACCTTCTATAAGCTGACGTGATTTAAAGCGTTAGATAAAAATAGCCGATATTAATCGGCTATTTTTTTGTCTTCATTTCACGCTGTTACGGATGACATATCGGCAATCGTGTTCAACGGCTTAAAGATAACGTGTTGCTAAATGCTGTTTAAAGAACTGCGGATTTAATGTTTCACCGGTTGCTGCGGTCAAAATTTCATTGGTGGTCAGTAAGCTACCTTTGCTCCAAATATTCTCAGATAACCAAGCAAAGATAGGCGACAAGTCACCGCTATCTAACACGCTATCGACATTGATGGTTTTACGCATTGAGGCCATAAACTGCGCCGCGTACATTGCGCCTAATGTGTAGCTTGGAAAGTAACCAAAACTGCCATCGGTCCAGTGGATATCTTGCATGCAGCCTTGGCGGTCATTTCCTTTAGTTGAAATACCGAGATAAGCTTGCATTTTGGTGTCCCAAAGCTCAGGAACGTCTTTATAAGAAATGTTGCCGTTCATCAAATCACGTTCAATCTCATAACGCAAAATCACGTGTGCAGGGTAGGTGAGCTCATCTGCGTCAATACGTATGAAATCTTTCTTCACTTGCGTGTAGAGTTTTTGCAGGTTTTCAACCGAAAATAGCCCTGGTGTTGCATCGGCAAAGCGACCTGCAGTAAAACCAGCAAGATGCTGAATAAAGTGTGGGTTACGACCTAGTTGCATTTCAAAAAATAGCGATTGAGATTCGTGCACACCCATGGAGCGAGCTTCACCGGCACGCGTGCCCGCTAAAGCTCGTGGTAGCCCTTGTTCGTAACGAGCGTGCCCTGTTTCATGTACGATGCCCATGATGGATTGCACAAACTCTTTTTCATCGTAACGCGTTGTAATACGCACGTCAGTTGGCACACCACCACAGAATGGATGGACACTTTCGTCAAGACGGCCGTGGTTAAAATCAAACTGCAGCAGCTTCATCACTTCTTGGCCAACCGCTTTTTGGGTCTGCGCTGGATAGATTCCCGTTGGTTGAATCACAATATCGCTAGCTTGTTTTTCAATTGCTTGGTCAATCATCTGTGGCAGCCAAGATTTTACGTCGTTAAATACGCCATCCAGTGAGGCGCTGGTGGTGCCCGGCTCATACAGATTGAGCATGGCGTCGTAAGGTGTTAAGCCGCTGACATCAGCGCGACGTTGCGCTTCTTCTTGAGACAGCGCTACGACTTCTTTCCAGTTTTCAGCAAAACCTGCCCAGTCGTTTTCGGTGCGCTGCTTACGCCATGCGTGTTCACATTTTGAACCAGCAAGGGATTTGGCTTCGACAAATTCGTCAGGCAGAACAGTCGCTTGCTGCCACTGCTGTTTCATTTCACGCAAAATAGCTTGCTGAGTTGAGTCAAGTGATTCGTTTTGAGCCGCATCAAACCAGTCGCCAAGTTGTGGTTGAGTCATCAACTGATGGATATGAACAGAGAGTTCAGCCATCGCCTCACCGCGGGCTTCTGCGCCACCAGAGGGCATTACTGAGGCTTGGTCCCAGCTAGAGATAGAATAAAGATGCTGGAAATGGGAAACTTTTTTGGAATGCTTAACCAGTTTTTCAAATGCACTCATAGACTTGACCTATAAAAGAAAGGATAAGAAACATCGATAGTAGCAAATCGCTCAGCAACACTCCATCGAGCAAAGCGTTTGATTGAGCTTAACTTTGCCTGTCGAGCAAGTTTTTGCTCAGAGACAGGCAGTTTGTTGCTTTATTTGGCACTAAGTTTATATAAGTGATTGAATTTTAAAGATGCCAATTTTGGCATCGACCTTGCTCTATAGATAACAACAAGCGCAAAGCGCTATTACAAACAACGTTAGAAGGAATTTAAAATGCCAACTCCATGTTACATCTCAATTGAAGGTCAAACTCAAGGTCTTATCACTGCTGGTGCATGTACTTCAGATTCAATTGGTGACTCATATGTTGAAGGTCACGAAGACGAAATGTTGGTTCAACAATTTGACCACATCATCACTGTACCAACCGACCCTCAATCAGGTCAGCCTTCAGGTCAACGTGTACACAAACCTTTCAAATTTACAGTAACTTTAAACAAAGCTGTTCCTCTTCTGTATAACGCATTGGCGGCAGGTGAGAAAATGACAAGCGTAGAACTGAAATGGTACCGTACGTCAATTGAAGGTAAACAAGAAAACTTCTTTACCACTAAATTAGAAAACGCGTCTATCGTCGACATCGAATGTGAAATGCCACACTGTCAAGATCCAGCGAAATCTGATTTCACTCAAAACCTTACTGTGTCTATGACATACCGTAAGATCACTTGGGATCACGTTAACGCAGGTACATCAGGTGCTGATGACTGGCGTAAACCCGTTGAAGCGTAATCGCGTTTCAGCTTTATCGCCCACTTCGGTGGGCGATACATTAAACCTTAAGCACAGAGCATCAGCGCCAAAATGAGTCGATGTTTTGTGCTTAAGGTTTTGACGTATATATAAAATATAAAAATATTATAGGAACGGTCAGGATGGCGACGTTAAGTTACAAAATACAAGTTGATGGCTTAGAAGACGACCTCTTAGTGGTTCATGGCTTTGATGGCCATGAGTCGGTGTCAGATAGCGTATTTCATGGCGAGCCTTGCTATGGTTTTCGCTACATGATTGAACTGGCAAGTCGACAATCGAATATCACTGCTGAGCAGGTCGTAGACCGAGGTGCAGAGTTAACCCTCTATCGCGATGGAGAACTGGTGCGCACAGTGAATGGTATCGTACGCAGTTTTACTCAGGGTGATATTGGTCATCATTTTAGTTTTTACTCATTAACCTTGGTTCCTTCCTTAGAGCGCCTTGCTCTGCGTCAGAACAGCCGTATATTCCAACAACTGACCGTTCCTGAAATTATCTCTGTGTTATTGCAAGAGATGAAAATCACTAACTTTGCCTTTGCTGTTGAAAGAGAGTGCACACAGCGCGAATTTTGCGTTCAGTACCGCGAAACCGATTTGGCCTTTTTGCATCGTATTGCCGCTCAAGAAGGGCTAGTGTATGGCTTTACCCACGAAACGGGTAAACACACCCTCTTATTCACCGATAAGACAGACAGTTTTCCTTTTGTCAGTGAAAGCGTTCCATACAACGCCATTGCTGGTGGCGCTGCAGATACACAGTACATCAGCGAACTGTTTGCCAACAGCCAATTTGAAGTGACAACGGCTGCCTCTCAAGACTACAGCTTCAAAAAAACAACCTACAGCTTTGCTCAGACGGCAGAAGCGGCCGATGCAGATTACCAACTTACCCAGTATGAGCATTTTGACGCTCCTGGGCGTTTCAAAGATGACATTAACGGTAAAGCCTATAACGACATTCGTTTGTCCTATCTGCGCCGTGAAGCTAAAACATGGCACGGCAAAGGTAACCATATGGGCTTGGCAGGTGCAATGCAGTTTAGCTTGGAAGAGCACCTTAACGCAGAGTTCAACCAAGACTACTTAGTAGTGACATTCAGTTGCCAAGGTAAACAGCCGCAGGCTCTAGAAGAAGAGGCGGGCAGTGGCGCAACCACTTATGCGAACCAATTTGAACTGATCCCAAGCACGCAGCTTTGGCAGGCAACACCACAACCAAAACCGCAAGTGGATGGCCCTATGATTGCCGTGGTGGTTGGGCCAGACGGCGAAGAAATCTTCTGTGATGAATATGGCCGAGTCAAACTCCATTTCCCATGGGACCGCTATTCAAACAGCGATGAACTCAGCTCTTGTTGGGTGCGTGTTGCGCAAGGTTGGGCGGGCAGTCAATACGGTATGGTTGCTATTCCCCGAATTGGTCATGAAGTGATCGTGACGTTCCTTAATGGCGACCCAGATCAGCCGATAGTGACGGGGGGTACCTACAACGCAAACAACATACCGCCGTATGTATTGCCGGATAACAAGACAAAAACTGTGATCCGCACCGAAAGCCATCAAGGCGAAGGTTACAATGAACTGAGTTTTGAGGATCAATCAGAACAGCAAAAAATCTACCTGCATGCACAGAAAGATTATGATGGCATTGTGGAGAACGATCACAACCGTTTGATTCACCATGATAAACATCTCACCATCGACAACGACCACTTTACGCAGATCACCAACGACCGTCATACCACAGTGACTGGCGAAAGCCGCACTAGCGTGACAGGCAACCGTACTTTGATCGTAGATGGTGAACTGCATATTAAAGCAGGCAAGGTGTGGGTAAACCAATCCACCACAGAGATACACATTAAAGCAGGCCAAAAAGTGGTCATCGAAGCTGGCTCGGAAATCACCCTGACGGCCGGCGGTAGCTTTGTCAAAGTCGACCCTGCAGGCGTTCACCTTTCAGGCGCAGGCGTTAACCTCAACTCTGGCGGTAGCGCAGGGAGTGGTACGGCAATCAGCGCACTAGCTTCTTTGTTACCAGGAGGATTAGAGGCGCCGGAGGTGACCAGTTATATTGGTAAGCTAGTCACGAATCCATTGGAATCAATCATCGCAGCAGTCAAACAAAACCTAATTGCTATTGGTGTTTGTCTAAAACAAGAAACTGACGGAGGAAAAACAAGTTGTTCTTTATGCGGATATCAGGACCAAGGAACAGAAGAAAATGAGTGAAGTCTATTTAAATCATTGGTTCCTTGTTGATATGCAAAAGGCAAAAGAGGCAGAAAAAGACGCGCGTTTAGAAAATTTGCCGTTCAATTATTGGTATAAAGAAACAGCTTTGGAAGAGGCTTTAGATGCATCTCCTGTCTGGGTAAAGGTAAAAAGTTTGGATGGGCATTTCCCAGCTATTTACTCAGATTGTCCTATTTTTTGCACTCAAGTAGAAGATCAAGATTTCTTACGTTATGTTAAAAGCCTGATATTAATGAAAGGTCCCGATGGAAAAGGATATCTAGTAAGGTTTTATACACCAGCTTATTTACATAACTGGTTGAGCAAAATAGGTCAAGAGCGGATAAATTTACTGCTAGGACCAATTTCATCTATAAAATATTTTTTTAATAAAACTCACAATGAAATAAATAACGCTCAGATGAGCATTTTAACAAATAAGAAAGACGTCGCTTGGTTTAAAATAAATAAACCTGAATGGGAAATGCTTAAAAAAGCATACAGTGCTCGGGATAATGGCTATGGCAATTGAATTGAAAGACCTAACTAACAGCAATAAGGTAGAGTTAGTTAAAGTGGAAGATGATGGTATCAGTCAGAGTATTTGTACAGACAAAACATTTAATGATGTTTTGTACATACCACAAAGAAGAACATGGTATTTGATATCATGTGATCTGGCAAAACAGTTAACGAGTGATGCTGCTGATTTAGATAATCAAGTAAAAGAATTTGCTTTGGGGCTTTATGAAAATAATCTTGATAAGAAACAGATCAATTCTTTACAAAACGCGGCATTACAAGCAATCAATGCCAAGGGCATTTTAGAAAATTATAAAACTCGATCTAGTGTGTTTTTCCTAGAAGATATCAATGATAAAAAGACGTACGCACAGCTTGTTTATATGTATGAATTTATGAAAACCTATTTTAAGGTTTTCGAATCAACTGAAAAACGTCCAACAATTGAAGATGTTAAAGAGTTATATGATCGTGACTTAGAGCTATATGCAAACAAGTTAGGATTATCTGCTGCCGATATTACTGAAGGTGCTGAAGCTAGAAAGGGCATCGATGAATTGCAACACTACGTTGCTCAGGCTAATCGCGTACCTAGACAGTCTCGCTTTACAAGAGAGCGATTGCCATATTATAAACGACAAATGCTAGATCTTTTTTTGGAAAAAATTGAAATATTTGAAGAGAAATCTAAAAAGTCAGCTAAAGAAAATGGATATACGTGGTACAAGAGTTCGATCACTGGCAAATATAGATTTGTGAAAAATGATGAAGTGGACATAGAGAATGTATATAACTCATATCTTCAAATATTAACTAAATTTCTGAATATATATGAAAAATCACCAGATGAAGCGAAATTATATTTAGATCTTTATGAAGATCAGAGTGTTAATGTAGAAACTGATTTTAAATATTTTCTATTTAGGATGATTGAGTTAGGTTTAGGAAACAATGCTCCAGTTTTAACTATACCAGAAAATAAAAAGCTTCATGAAGTTAGTTATATATCAGGAAATCTATATGACTACTTTTATAAATTGAACAAGTTAGGTCTTGTATTGCCAGAGCAAGTTTTAACTAAAGAACAAATATTTGGTTCGGATAAAAATCAAGTTGAAAAATATAATGAAATATTAACTGAGTATAATGATAACACAAGGAAAAAAATTTTTAGTTGGGGAGCTCAGATCACAAATAAAACTTCATTAAATAGTATTGTATTTGATCATGCTAAAGGTAAGTCATTTAAAGAATTTATTACATCATTACCATCTGCACAAAAGCCATTATACGAAAATTCTCATATTGATAATAAAACATTAAATAATCAATTGTTAGACGAATGTACTAGCCTTATTGACGCGATGGGATTTTATCAATTACAGAATCTATACTCCTTTTGGCAAGCTAAACTCGCTAACTATATACAAGGGTTTGTTGAAGGCATTATGGGAAATAATGCTACAGTTGAAGGATTTGCGAGTGAAGGGTTTTACTTCCTGAAAGCAATTGAATATCAGATTTCATATCTTAAGTATCAAGGTGAATGCAATCTAAAGTCCGAAAATTTAAAATTCTGTGTGACAAATAATGATTATATAAAAAATGCTTCTTTTATTAGCATAAATTCTGTGTTGTGGAAAGCGGATGATATAAATTTACATGAGTATAATTTTGCGTGGAAAGAAACGGATACACATGTCGTAGAATATTTTCTAGCTAGTGAGCAAAATAGACCTCGTTATATGCTGAGTCCAAGATTGACAGATATCGATAATCTTTTAAAAAGTCATAAGATAAAGAAACTTCAAGTAAAAGAGAGTGCAGATTTGCTTGAAGTAGATTTAGACCCGACTAAGTTGACAGCAACAGAAGTGAATAACCTTAAGAGCAATTTACTCAAAGGAATCGGCAGTGCAGTAAAACAGGCTATTAAAAACAAAAAGGGTGAGATAGACCTTAATGCAAGTGGTATACCTGATGAATCAACCGAGAAATTTGTCAACTATACCTCAGCAATACAAGGCACTTATCAATGGGCTGGTGGCGATAACCTCGATTATACCGTTACAGCACATGCTGAATTATTAAGGTTTTCTGCAGATAGATTCCGATTTGATACTACTTATCCAGAAAGTCTGGCAGATTTGAAAGATGCAATCAGTCAAAAACAAGCACAGCTTATAAGTTTGGACTCAGAAGGGAGTGTTGACTTACTTGCTGGCTACATAAAATCGCGAAAAATGCTGCCAGATAGAAAAGGATTATCAATGATAATTCCTTCTGTTAATAACGATAGCAAGTATCAATACTTCCACTTGGGCGATTTGCGTGTCGACACCGATATGACTTTTCAAGGCAGTGTTGGTGTTGGATTTGCTATGGCGGCGTCACTTGAAATCAATTCTGTTGATTCGGGGTTGGCTTTAGCGCCAGTCATTCCCGCAACAACAAATACCATTGGAAATCCAGCCTATACAGGACAGCTTGACCTTTTCGCTGGAGCGAAAGCCGGAATAGCTTTTGGTGGCGATGTTAGATGGTGTAAACCAAAGCCCAAAGATCGCAATACAGATAAATATTGGTTTGATACATTAAACCAACAACAAAGAGAGACTCTATTCAAAGATAGGACACCAATCAGTAACTTAGATGAGGATTGGAAAGTTCTTGGCTCACTGTGTGCACGTGGTGAATTAAGCGTGGGTGTAGGCTTACGGGGATATTTTAAATTTGGTTACATAAATAAAAAATTTATAATCGAATGCGAGGGAGGCTTAACGTATGGTGTTGGTGGCACAGTTTGCTACGCCGTAGCTATCTATCCGGAAAATTTGGTTGATATTGTTAATACACTAACGGATATCTTAGGTAGAGAGGACTTCCACCGTGTACCTATTTTCACAGAAAATGAGAATGAACCGGATCAAAGTGGCTATAAATTGCTTAATACTCTGATTACCATGACGTTAGTTACGGGTGTAGACTTAGCAAACTTGGCATTACTAGACATCAAAGAAACTATAAAAAGTGAAAATGCGCTTATCTCTCACACTTATACAGATACAATAGCAACTCAAATTAAACGCTTTTTTGAGAGAAATAAAAAAAATCAAGGACAGCATAAAGCCTGGTTTAGTCACCTGCCACCAGAAACACGGGGACGGCTTCTTTATTCATTGGTCAATGAGACGAAATACATTGATAAAAAACTAATGGCTAAAATTGATGCGAAAGATAAATTAGTTAAAGAAGAAACTGATAAAGTACTTTTAACTTTAAAGGAAGAAAATGATCGTGTAATAGCAGTAATGTATTTATTAACATATTGGTTTAATTCTGAATCAAAAATTTCAAATAATAAAGAAATAGATCGGCAAATAGAAGAAAGCTTTGCAAGGTTTAATCCCGATGGTAAATTGATGATGGCAAACCATTATGGTAATAAGGTGATGCCAATAATTGTCTGGGAGAAAATAAGGGGTTTTTTGCAAAGATTTATAGACTTAGTAACTATTATAAATACTCTTGATCCTGTGTTAATAAACACAATGAAAAATGCAAAAGAAATGAATGATAGGTTTGAAAAATATTTTTACTCAGTGAAGAGATATAGAGAAAAAGAATTTAGTTTTATCTCTAATTATCATGTGGATGATTTTTGGGGTAATGAGCTAAAAAAAGACACGTTTGAATGGGGTATTAAGTACTCAGTATATATAGGTGACTATCGAAATGATGAGTCGGCTAAATCAATAGAAATATCAAATGATAACGTGACGATGAAAGTAAGCGGAGCGAAAGTGTCTGTTCAAGATGTGATAGACTTTGGCTATTATCATCTGGCGAGAAAAGAGATTTTTCCTAAAGAATATGAAAAAACGTCAGACGAATTTGTGAAATTCATTACAGATAACAAAAAGTGGCGTGAGGAGTTACAAAAGAGACTAAAGAATACGACAGATAAGCTAACGTCTAAAGTAATGGATGAAATAAAAGATATTTTATTCAAGGAATTAATTATTATTATTTCAAAGATTTCGAAAGCAGAGCAAAAAATTGAACAAGATATTGAATCCGAAGTGAAATCAATTTTTAACGATGCGCTAACTTATTTGGATAAAGTAGATATGGAAAATTTAATGGAGAAAATTAAATAATGAAATTTATTTCGATCATGATTTTTATATCAAGCTTGATATTTGGTAATTTGTGTCTGGCCAATACTGATGAAAATCGATTGCCTGAGTTAAATTCAGCCGCTTGGTCGAGTAAATTAACGCCAAAAGAGCTGTCTCAGATTAGATTTGATATATATTTATTTACTAGTAAGGGGGTTCCTGATTCAATCTTAAAAGACTTCCCTAAATATATTGAAGACAAAGATAATATTGAAATGAGATACTTATATGCATTAAGTATTTTATATCAATATAAGTTTCCATCAGCATTGAAAATGATAAAAGAACTAAGTATAGAAGGCTATCCTTATGCAATGGAAAGCTATGGAGAAGAGCGTGTTTGTGATTTGGATAAGTATAAAAATGCATGTGATGAAAATGGTTACCGAAATGTTTTAAAAAAAGCTTATTTAGATTGGGTGAGAAAAGATCCCCTAGTTATAAATATGTATTATTCAGCTTTTGTTAAAACCTCAAAATTCCGGGGTTACAAGGATAACTATGGTAACGAGTTATCTATTGAAGGTGAAAAAATTCTTAAAGAAGGAACCAGCTTGGGTTGCTATAGGTGCAGTTATGAATTATATAATTTTTATAAAAGCCAAGAAGAAAAAAAAATAACCGGAGCTAAGTCAAATGCTGAATATTATTATAAATCCACAAAAAATATAATAATAGAAGCAAAGTCCTGGTATGCAGGTTCGGTTCCTAACTTAGAATGTTTTACTCATGAAAGTAGAAGAAATTATCCAGTTTGTTTGAATGATAAAGAACAAAAAACGCTTATGTATAATTTAGCTAAGAAAGGAAATATTGGTGCGTTCGATGCTATGATTCTATATAAAAATTGGAATTCCGATCTATCAAATGATGATCGGTTATATGATTATATTCGTAGTGATTATGATGATAGTCAATTTAGCAAATACACTTTACCATTATATAAAAAAGCAATAGAGATTAATGACGGCGCTGGTTGGGGGTCTCACGGATATCTTGGAGATATAAGCTCTTGGGAAAAACTCTATAACGATACTCACGAGCAGAGTTTTTGGAAAAAACTAAAGAAATTATTATAGATAAAATTTGTAAAAAGGAGCAGATAGCTCCTTTTTCTATATTAAAATTTAACATTGAAAGCCGTTTCCCAATTCTATTCTCACTAATTAATTGCTTGTTTAGCAAGAAAGTAATCGTGATTCATATAAATGAAAATCTTTGGGATTTTATTTTTCCAAATATAAAATTAATCTTTCTTATGTTTCACCATCAGGTTATCCAGTTGTATTAGATTATAAGAAAGTGGAAATAGATGATACTAACACATTCTTATGGCTATTTTCTGATGATGCAACATTTAATGAGTTTAAAGTGGAGAGTTAATTGTGGCGAGTACTATAAAAAAAGTGGGACCAAATCATTGGACTGCTCCAGCCCAGTATGGTTATCAGCCACATTTTTGTGTTACAGAGCATGGTAGAAAAAATTACCCATTAGGGGCTTTTGTACGTGAAGAGCCGCTACAACCTTTTAATAAAAGAATAGATTTGGATCTTGACGAAGATACAGAGAATTTGGGGGAATTTTTTGACCTATTTGCAGCCAGTGGTCACGAGAATTTTTTGGATATGAGGGTCGAGTCTGTTAATTCAAGAGGGAAAGGCGTATTTCTTGCTCTATTTCTGGGAGCGATTTATTTCGTTTGTGCCGTTTTGGTCAGAATGAATTCTAGGGCTTTTGCTGATGGTGATACTGGCTTATTTTGGCTTGATTGGACTGTTATCGGGGTTTTGTTAGGCATAGCTTTGATTGATTTATTTAGGCCAATAGCCACCCCTGTTCGGTTCCATAAAAAAAATCAGGAAGTGTACGTCTGGCATAAAGGGGTTTTGTACCAAATTCCTTGGCAAGAGTGTGAAATCTCTGCCATGATTATGCAATCTAATATGGGGTATGGACACTTATCCGATGGTTACGATTTAGCATTATGGTTAAACCCTAAACATGCGGTTAATAAAGATTTATCAGATGAAAAATATCGCCGTTTAGTATTACATAATGCGGCTTCTAAACACACCTCAGTTTATGGATATTGGGAATATATTCGCCGTTATATGACTGGAGATGGTGTGATTTGGTTTCCAATTAGTGAAGAGCCAAGGACTGCGACATTTGATGCCAAAGATTTTTTTTCTAAAGGAATTATTCTTGGATTATTGTTCTACATTTTATCAATCCCCGCATTGCTATTTTTTAAGCCTCATCATTTATCATTAAAATTTAACCCATTCCGCCATAAATGGCCAGAACAAGTTCATAAGTGGAGTAGTGAACGTTGTAATTGGTTATAACCTCCTGTCATTAGTATGAAATAGCGTGTAAATGTTAAAAACCCTATATTAAAATTTCAATATAGGGTTTTTAACATTTTAGATAATGCAACATTTAATAAGTTTGAAGTGGAGAGTTAGTTTTGGCTAGCAATATAAAAAAAGTAGGCTCCAATCATTGGACTGCTCCAGCCCAGTATGGTTATCAGCCACATTTTTGTGTTACAGATCATGGTAGAAAAAATTACCCTTTAGGGGCATTTGTCCGAGAAGAACCCTTACAACCTAATAATAAAATAATAGGATTCGAACTTAATGAAGAAACTAAACATCTTGGTGAATTTTTTGAGCAATATTCGGCCGGAGGTCACGAGCAATTTTTAGATATGCGAGTTAGCTCAGTTAACTCTAGAGGTAAAGGCGTATTTCTAGCCTTATTTTTGGGGACAATTTATCTAGTTTGTGGGATCTTAGTAAGATTGAACTCCAAGGCATTTTCAGATGGTGACACTGGCTTATTTTGGCTCGATTGGGCTGTTATCGGGGTTCTGTTAGGTATTGCTCTGATTGATTTATTTAGACCATTAGCGACTCCTGTTCGATTTCATAAAAGTAATCAGGAAGTGTATGTTTGGCATAAAGGGGTTTTGTATAGAATTCCTTGGCAAGAGTGTGAAATCTCTGCCTTGATTATGCAATCTAATATGGGGTATGGACACTTATCCGATGGTTACGATTTAGCATTATGGTTAAACCCTAAGCATGCGATTAATAAAGACTTATCAGGACAAAAGTATTGCCGTTTAGTTTTGCAAAATGTGGGAGGAAAACACTCTTCCATTTATGGCGAGTGGGAATATATTCGCCGCTATATGACAGGAGAAGAACCGCTTTGGTTTGAACTATCTCAAAGACCAAGAGTCCCTAGATTTAAAAGAAAGTTGCTTGAAGGTAATATTTTCCTAAATATTTGTCATTACATCTTCATGATACCTTTTGTTCTAATTGTAAGACCTCATTTATTTTCTTTGTGGTTTAACCCATTGCGCCACAAATGGCCAGAACAAGTTCATAAGTGGAGTGGTGAACGTTGTAACTGGCTATAATCTATCTATCTGTTGTATAGAATAGGATATAAATATTTACCCTATATTCAATCTTGAATATAGGGTTTTGTGTTTTTTTAACATTCGTCATCATATGATGACATTGAGAATAAATCGAATTATGACAAAGAAAATAGGTATGTAAGAACTGTATTTGAATGTATCAAGGATCATGAATTAGGCAAGCCGCATTAACATCCTTGATTCTTAAGTACTGAATTAAGGACAGAATTCTTTATATCACCACGATTTTTATTGACCTTTCTAGTATGTGTTTACATTTATAAAGGATCGGTATGTAGATCATTCTCATTGTCTTCTAGAGGCTTCGCATTAAAAACGGAGCCTTTTCAAGACCAGTTTAGCGAATCCGCTTATACATTTTTAAGCGGGTATACAGTGGCAAGATTGGTGGGTTTACTCAATCCGAAAGAATTCCCATCGGCCTTTATTAATTGGATGAAAGACTGCCATGAGCTAACGAAAGGCGGAATTCAGTGTAAGATAATGCGCTGCGAAATGGATGAAAATTACTTAAGTAAGGTGCTCGGAAGCCTTGAATGACTGGAACGTTCATGTAGTTATCCGTGATAAACGATACATATTTAACAATAGTTGATTGGCTCATAGGAGTAAAAATAGGGTAACATCATGAAGTTTATAATTGTATTTATTTTAATCACTATTTCTCAATGTGTTTTCTCCGCCAGTAACGATATTGAGGAAGAGTGTAAAAATTATGATAGCGTCCATAGGATTAATTTTGTCAATGGTACTTATTTGGAGTGTATTGATAATAGTACAATGCAAAGCAATAAGTTTGTTATTAATGATAATAATGGTATTACCTATCAAGTTGATGAAGCTGCAAAGATTGTCATTAATGATCAGATTTTAAGTGTAACACCAAATGGAACAATAAGTTATTTTATTAGTGATACTAAGGACTGCAACACTGTTCATTATCAAAGAGATTATTATTACGTGTATTCAAGAGTTCCTAATGGAAATGGCTATTGTTATGCTCTTGATGGAAAGTTCAGAAACTTAGAACGTGTAAATCTAACTGGTTATTTAAATTTAAAAATTTTAGCAAAGATAAAAAATGATAAAGTATATTTATACAAAAAAGAAAATGGAAGTTTTGTTAAGAGCAGAATGTATCTAGTAAAAAGCGATTCAGTAGTTGTTAATGAAGGTGTTGGTGATTGGTTAAATATCACCTTTTCAGGTGAAAAGACAGTAACTAGGTGGCTTCGTAAAGAATCTATTCAACTAACGAAATAGTTAAGATATATGATATGAAATATTTTAATTTTTCTCGAAAATTACATTGTTTATATAAGGGTATGAATAATTATTGAAATCATAATGTTTACACTGGCAGTGTGTTTTTCTTGTAATTCATTTGTATTATCATCTTCATTTGAACGGAATTTTAAATTATATTAAATAATTGTCTATTGGAAATGATATTATTTGTTAGTGAGAGGGGGAGATGAAATCTGTACTTATTTTATTGATGGCGGTTTCTTCTGGTGTATGGGCTGAAGATATAAACGGCATTTGGGGTTATCAATCTAACAATGGAAAAAGCGTTTATAATTTGGATATTAAAACCATACAAAATAAAACACATCTTAAGTACTCGTTTATACATATGAATGGAAATAAAATAAATGAAAGCGGTGCTAAAGTTTATATGTTAATTAAATCTGATGATGGTTGTTACACTTCAACGTTATATGATGCATTTTTTAGCGAATACGCCAATGTGATATTATGTCTACAAGGGCAAACACTTGTTTTTAACAAAACCTCGAAATCGGATAGCACACCTTATCTGCCTAAAAAGGTAGTGTTTAGAAAGGGAAAAATAGAGTAGACCAGTAGAGACAGCAACAAAGTTAACTAACGCTTTAAGAATGTAGGCAGTGAATTAGTTGCGCTTCTTCAATGTCGGTCACTAACTCTTTCCCACTCAGTGATAATCTCTTCAAGACATTCGTTAGCATTTGCGGTATAACCTCCTGAGAAATCTCATGTTTGCTGTTGTCAGGGAATGATATGTATATCCAGAACTTTGAAGCGTTTGTTGTAGCAATCACCATTCTTACGTTAACCCCAGGGCTTGATACTGCGCTGGTTATTCGCAATACCTCAAGAGCAGGGATTAGCGATGGTTGTGTGACCAGTCTTGGTATTTGCAGTGGGCTATTTGTTCACGCAACTTGTTCCGCCATTGGTATTTCGGCGATTTTGGCTTCGTCTGCAGAGCTGTTCCAAGTGGTAAAAATGATTGGTGCGGCGTACTTAATTTGGTTGGGTTACAACAGCTTGAAGGGGTTAATAAAAGGACAAACCCATGGTATGCATGTTGAATCGTTGAGTAATTCGCACCTTAATGTACGACGCTCACTGCGTGAAGGCTTTCTCTCTAATGTACTGAATCCCAAAACAGCCGTGTTTTACTTAGCGTTCCTACCGCAGTTTATTAGCCCAGAACATTCGGCGTTATTGCAGTCTCTGTTTATGGCGGCGGTGCATTTTGTGATTGCGATGGTTTGGCAGTGTGCACTCTCTGGTGCGTTAACGAAAGCGAAGAATCTGCTAAAAAGTCGTCATTTTATGAGCTGGATGGAAGGAACAACCGGTTTTGTGCTGGTTGCTTTGGGCATTAAATTGATGTTAGAGCGTCGTTAAATCACTCTTGTTATATGCAAAAGGCACCTATCACGGTGCCTTTTTTGTCTCTTCACGTTTTAGCCAATCGAGATAGCGAATGCCTATATCACTCTTCTAGATCGGCGTCTGGGTTACTTTGCAGTTTTACACCAAAAAGGAACTCGCGTAGGGTCTCGTCGTCGCACTGTTTATAGTGTTTATTGTCTGGCTTACGAAAGTAAGAACCCAAATCGTACTTATTCATTTCTAGACCAACAGTTTCTAAAATGTTGAGCATCTCTTCGGTTTTCAAGTTCAACGCGATGCGAAGTTTTTGGAAAATCATATTGTTGTTCAGATGCGTTTCTGGTTTTGGCTGCTCACCATCGCGTGGTCCGCGTTTATGGATGATCAAGCCATTTAGAAACGAGGCTAACTTGCTGTCACTCATTTTAGCGTTGCTGTCGTTGTCTTTATTTAACCACTGAGCAATTTGATTAGCAGAAACATTGCTGTTTGCTAAAGCAAAGATTTTTACGAGGTGACTTTCTTTTAAAACAAGCGCTGAACGAACAAGACGCAAAACTTCATTATTAGTCAAAGTGAATCCTAGGGTTTACGAAATACCAGTACAATCAACGTGATTCCTGGAGCGCGCGAATTTTACCAGAAATCTCGCGCGGTGGAGTGGGTTTTCTTTGGGGTATCAGTGATTATCGTGGTAGGTCTGGAATATAGGTATGAAATAGCAGATTTATCTGGTCAGCACTGTTGATCAAAAATTGGCTGAAGTGTTCTGCATGCAGCAAGATTTGATGTTTCATTGTGATAAGCCAATCCATAGATAACTCAAAGTAACCCATGCCGATCTTCACCGATAAGGCAGTAGTTGCAATAAATAACAAAAAACACATCAAAGCTTGATTCTCTGATGCTTTCCACAGATGAAGACATACTCGCGGGCCAAAAGGGAAGAGGGGAATGCCTTTGCCGTTGGGGAGATCTGCTAATAAATGGATAATTGCCCCATAAGTCACGCCAAAGAGTGCACCTTTTAACAAGGGTTGATACCAAGTTGTTAACGCGAAAGGTGAAATGAATAACCACCAATAAGAACCTGCCAATAAGCACAGCCAAATCAGTACATCATGAGACACACCACGGTGGGCGAGTAGGGTTTTGGATACTTGTGTTTCGCTGCCATCCTCATTTCGCTCAGTTTCACTGTCGGTGGTATACCGAATTTCCACGTCATCTGGGGCAGTCACTCCCCAACAGCAACCAATAACGGACGCGATAATGACAGACCAAGGTAAGGAATGAGTGATCCCTAAAGTAATCGGCACGCTCATAGTGAGGACCGATGTAGCATGATGTCCGCTACGATTCATTGTATTCTCCATTATTTCAATGCGATACAAGATAAATATCGTAGAGAAAAGCGATGTCTAACGTAAGCCAAATTTGCGTTAAAAGATGGGCAGGAGTGCTTAAAAACAATCGAAAAAACAGAGAGTTGTCTTCATTAATAAAAATGGCGACACAAGGTCGCCATTTTTCATACTGCAATTAACTTCGTTTGGTCTAGAGTATTAGTTTGTTTCTAATACTGCAGAGTTATTTTCAACCTGCTGACTGAAGTAGAGGCGCGTTTCTTCTGCAACCACTTTACGTAATACGATGAGACCAATTAGGTTAGGGATAGCCATCAAACCGTTAACAATATCAGCAATAATCCAGATGAGGTCGAGTTGCAGGAAAGCACCTGAAGCGATCAAACAGATAAAGATGATTTTGTATGGTAATACAGCTTTCGTGCCCATCAAAAATACTACACAACGTTCGCCGTAGTAGTTCCAACCTAACATGGTAGTGAAAGCAAAGAACATTAAACCGATAGAAACCAGCATCGGTCCAACTTGCTGAGCATTCAAACCTGCAGCAAATGCATAGGTAGTCATCGATGCACCTGCATAGTCACTTTGCCATGCGCCAGTGAGGATCAATGCAAGGCCAGTCATGGTACAGATGATGATGGTATCGAAGAATGTACCCGTCATAGAGATAAGCCCCTGACGAACACATGAGTTGGTTTTAGCTGCCGCAGCGGCCATTGGCGCACTGCCTAAACCAGACTCGTTCGAGAACACCCCACGAGCAATACCCGATTGGATAGCTAGCATGATGGTCGCACCCAAGAAACCGCCAGTTGCTGAGGTGGTGGTGAAGGCTGAAGTCAGTACGAGCTGCACTGCACCAACTAATTGATCAGCATTACTTACGATGATGCTCAAGCACGCAACAATGTAGAACAGTGCCATTGCTGGAACCACTTTGCTGGCTACTTTTGAAATCGATTGAATACCACCAATTGTTACTACAGCAACAAGTAAGGTTAATACAACCGCCGTCACTTCTTTTGAAACACCGAAAGAGATGTTGGTTGCATCGACAATCGCGTTAACTTGCGCAAAGGTACCGATACCAAAGAAGGCAACACCGATAGCAAACACCGCGAACAGTTTGGCAAGCAGTGCCGAACCCACGCCATCTTTTAAGAAGTACATTGGTCCGCCAACAATCTGGCCTTTATCATCGACTTGGCGATATTTTACTGCCAATAAACACTCAGCGTATTTGGTTGCCATTCCGAATAGGGCGGCTAGCCACATCCAGAATAGGGCGCCAGGTCCACCGAGCTTAATCGCGGTAGCGACACCAACAATGTTACCTGTACCAATGGTTGCAGAAAGTGCAGTACATAATGCGGCGAAAGGTGAAACATCACCTTCTTGGTCTTTATGTGCTGATTTTTCTTTGCTAAACACCATTTTGAGTGCGGTTGGCAGATGGCGAAATTGGATCATTCCAAGACGGAATGTAAAGTAGATGCCGGTACCAACTAACAAAATAAGTAGCGGTGGTCCCCAAACAAAGTTATCAATTGCTTGCAGTATGTTTTGTAGATTTGTCATTTTTTCCCCTTAATAAACAACATCTAAGGAGAAGAGGGAAAGGTGGTTCACGAAAAAAACGATCGAGAAACCCGCTGAATATAAATAGCGAGCTAATCATAGCCTTTCTCTCCTCTGTCCTTTTGCCTGAGAGTTTCACCCCAATAGAAATTGGGACTTGCTCCTTCGGCGACCGATTTAACGGTTCTCTCCAGAGGTTCCTCCAACTACAGTCCTCGCTTATCCTTTTTAAAGGATAATGCACCTGAAAGATTTACTTCTTCGGCGGGTATGCCTAACCTAATTGTTAAAAATAGGTTAACATCCTCTCTCCTGCAGTCTTCAACGGAACAATTATCTGTATTTCAGATAATTTGCGTTACGCATACTAACCAAAAGTCAATGTGATGTCATCTACAAATTCAACTTTTGTCAAATCTTAGAGAGAAGAGAAAAATCAGGGGGTAATTTGCCATTTAATCCACTTTTCTCTGACCTATTCTAAGCATTAAGTGGTATAAAATAGTAAATCTCTTGGGAGCATTGATTATGACCAGACTCATCGCGATAGCTGTGCTGCTCGTATTGGCGTTTTTATTGGTTCGTTATGGTACTAATGCTCGTTTGCAAAAAGGCTTTGTAATTACTGTAGTTGCAGGCCTGATTATATATACAGTATCAGTGGTAATTATGGAGCTACTGCATTAGACAGTAGCTAGGAGAACAACGTGGACCCAAAAAACAATATCGACGAAAACGACGATGTCGTCGTCATTGAACAGCGTGATAAGCGCAGCTATTTATACATTGGTATTGCAGCTGTGCTCGGGCTTGCATTAGGTGGATTGATTGGCTCAACGGTGACCTCATCTAAATGGGAGGGTGCCTACAATACGTTGGAAACTAAGTATCACCAATTAACGAGCACCAATTCTGACCTTACCCAACAAGCTCAGTCTGATTTGGATAATGCCAATCAAGCATTGCAGGCAAAAATTGATGAGGCTGTGAAGCAGGCAAAAGCAGAGCAGGCAGAAAAAATAGCGCAATTGGAAAAACAAGTGTCAGAGCTTGAGAAAGTGAATACCACTTTAGATAGCAAAGTGACTGATCAAAAGCAGGAATTGGCCAAAGCCGATGCTGCTAATACTAAGCTTGTGCGTAAAACCGATATCCAGGCTGGTGTTTTTGAGCGTTCGCGTGAGTTGTTTCAAAAAGAGTTAACGACCAAACAAGAGCTGGAATCACTACAAAAAGAGCGTGACAGCCTAGTTCCAAAAATTGCAGCATTGAAAAAAGAGTGTGATGTCTATCTGGCTGGTACCTCTTGGGATGCCACTTCGGACTCTTGTGACAAACAAGATCAGGCCAAGGCGCGCTTAAGCCAGCTTGATCAAATGATTCATGTTCACCAATTAGACCTGCAACAGATGAAAGAGCTGGCTGACGAAATTGGGGTCAATTAATCAGTGTGACACCCTTTTTAAGCATCAATAAAAAGAACCCCAGCCAGTTGGCTGGGGTTCTTGTTTAAATGGTTTTCAAATTTTTAACGCTTTTGTATAACCTGTGAAAAGTTAGTCGCGGAAGTTATTGTATTGGAATGGTAAGTCCAAATCAGATTCTCTGATCATAGCGATAACAGATTGTAAATCATCGCGTTTTTTACCAGTTACGCGTACTTTATCGCCTTGAATTGCCGCTTGAACTTTAAGTTTGGCGTCTTTGATCATCTTAACGATTTTCTTAGCAACGTCAGTCTCAATACCTTGTTGGAAGACCACTTCCTTATGCCAAGTTTTACCAGATTGCGTTGCTGTTTTTGAATCCATAGAACGAGGGTCAACACCGCGTTTAGCCAAATTGCCACGCAGAATGTCCATCATCTGGGTTAACTGAAAATCACCTTCTGCCAAAAGTTTTACCGAACTATCAGATAGCTCGAAGCTAGCTTGCACGTTACGAAAGTCAAAACGAGTCGACAATTCACGGTTCGCATTATCGACAGCATTACGTAGTTCAACGTTATCGATTTCTGAAACAATATCAAAAGAAGGCATAAATCAATTTTGTCCTGTTAGTGAGTTACGAGTGCGACGGGCTTTTATTGCTTCTGCTAGCATCGCAAGCATGTCTGCGGTATCGTCCCAACCCAAACAAGGGTCGGTAATGGATTGACCATAGGTTAGATTTTGTAAATCGTCCATGGACTGATTACCTTCAACAATAAAGCTTTCCGCCATCACGCCAGCAATTTTATCACTACCTGAGCGAATTTGTTCACAGATATTTGCTGCAACATCCAATTGTTTACGATGTTTTTTCTCACAGTTTGCATGACTAAAGTCGACAATCAGCTTCTGTGGTAAGTCAAATTCGGCTAAACGCTGACATGCTTGTGCAACATCTTCAGCGAAATAGTTTGGTCCTGTATCGCCCCCACGCAGGATAACATGGCCATACGGGTTCCCACTGGTTTGATAAACGGTCATTTGGCCATGTTTATCTGGAGAGTAGAAATAGTGTGACGCACGCCCAGCACGAATGGCATCCACAGCAATCTTAACGTTACCGTTGGTGCCGTTTTTAAATCCCACAGGGCAAGAGAGCGCAGACGCCATTTCACGGTGAATTTGTGACTCGGTTGTACGCGCGCCAATTGCGCCCCAGCTGATTAAATCGGCAATGTATTGACCAGTGATCATGTCCAAAAATTCAGTGGCCGTTGCTAAACCCATTTCATTGACTTTAAGCAGTAAATGACGAGCCATGTTTAAGCCTTGCTCTAACGCGTAAGAACCGTCGAGATTAGGGTCTGTGATCAATCCTTTCCAACCAATCACAGTACGCGGTTTTTCAAAGTAGGTTCTCATTACCACGAAGAGTTCTTCGCTATAGTGAGTTTGTAGTTCACTTAAACGACGTCCGTAATCAATCGCTGCATCAGTATCGTGAATAGAGCATGGTCCGACGATCACCAGTAGGCGGTCATCTTGTCCAGTAAGAATGCGTTCGATCTCTTGGCGCGATTTGGCAATCCGTTGCGCGACGTCGTCGGAAATAGGGTAGGTATCACTTAGCTGTGCCGGTGTTGGCATAGGACCCAGTGATCGGGTTCTTAATTCATCTGTTTTCAGTGGCATGGGGGTGCCTGTCCATTTATTACGAAGCGCTTAAGATAACGAATTTAGTGCAAGGAATAAACTGTTGTGTGTAATTGACTAGTACATAGAGTGTAAAAGTGAAAACTTATGCAGTATAAGTCAATAAATATTGATTTTGTGCTTGTGTTTCGCGCGCGGTATAGGTATTTTCATTCATATCATCATAACGATAAATGGAGCAGTAATGAGTTTTGAACATCCAAGCATGATCCACGAACAATTGGTTCTGGGAAACAGCTTATCAGGCAATCAACAACCTGGTAACAGCCCATATCTGTTTGTCTCTCTGTCCGAGCTGATTGCAGAGAGTGTGTTCTACCATCCCGCTTTAGCCGGTTCAACCGATGGCTTAACTGAGTTGGAACAAAGCTCTCTGGCCGCTTTATTGGCTGGACAATCCATTGAAGCGCATTTTGTTAACACTCTTGTGACGCAAATCGAGCAAGCCATTTCTGGACAACAGACAATCCGAGTCTCTTTGAGCAATGCTGATAGCCATGACTTTCAGGCATTAATTGGTGGAAGCGTAGAAAAAAGTGAAGTGAATCCAGCGATTGGTTTACGTGGGGTGGCTCGCTACGCATCGAATGCTTATGCAGCGGGATTTGCTCTTGAGTGTAAAGTGATCAAAACACTTCGTGAGAAAGGTCACGATATTGAAATCGTGGTGCCATTTGTGCGTACTCTAAGTGATGCGGCAACCATCATTGACCGTCTTGCAGAGCAAGGACTACCACGCGGCTTAAACGGTTTGAAAGTGTCCTATACCTGTAGCGTTCCATCGGCAGCTCTTCTGGCCGATCGCCTGTTAAAATATTTTGACGGTGTCGTGATTGACTGGGATCTCTTGACTCAATGTACTTTGGGGATTGATAAACAAAATCCTGAGCTAGAGCACTTATACAATCCAGAAAGTGAAGCGGTAACCTTGCTGTTTGAAATGGCAGCTAAAGCGGCTGAACAAGCGAATAAACCTTTGGTGATTGTGACCACTGCACTGGATCAGTATCCAAAGCTTCAGGCGTACTTGTTAGAAAATCAACCGACGACATGTCTGTTTAATTTTTAGCGACCGATTGTTAATGAATTAATAAAAAAACCAGAGGCGAGCCTCTGGTTTTTTTATTAACGATGTTGAGTTGCGCTGTAAACAATTTCTCGTTAACTATCAATAGGATTCAAGTTGTCGGGTAATGGAATAGCCTCGATATCAACGATTTTGCTGCGGTTGAGAACCACTTTCCACCGATAAAAGCGCGGTGGCGAGATATGGTCACTCTCTTTTACGATGAAATTAATGAGGTGGCGCTTTTCAACGCGCTCACGACTAACTTGTCCTTTATTGAGTACGTAAATCTTATTTGAGCCTTTGTCCATCAATCGGGTGATGTCACGTAAGTCAAAGAGCATGGTTTCTTTTGTCTGTTCATAACCACTCAAAAAGCGCGAAGTACTCATTTTTACTTTGGAGTGATAATGCAAAATTTGCTCTTCCCGTTGCACGATGCGCTTTTTACGAATCGCTTGAATGGTATCGGGTAGCTCAGCAAGCTTGGCATAATCAAGCCATTCGTATTTTTGACCGACTTGTTTCCCTGTGCTGGGATCAAAATAGTGGCGGCGCCATCTCGGTTTTCCTTTACGCACCCAGCGCCACAGCCATTCTCTCATCTCATCTTTAAAGATTTCACGAATCGCATAGAGTACCGACATGGCAATAATAAAGGATGCGGTGATTTCACCAAGATAGTCACGTGCTGTGACCGCTAAGATAGTCACGAAGATCATGATAAAACCGGTAGCACCACCTTTAACCATACGTTGGACGTTTTTACCGAGCGAGATAATTTGTTCATTGAGCACAATCGGGTGTTCAATCAAACGGCGTAACAAGCGCATTTTGTTACTGAGACGCGTGATGTCATTGTCGGCTTTATCACTGTTGTAATGATTCAGAGCTCGATGGGCTTGCTCTTTCTCCGCAAGCGTAATTAAACGCTCTTTGATGGTGGTGTAATCTTGGTCGCGGGGTAAGTCGGCGACAATCGAGAGAAACTTCTGTTCGGTGTACCACGAAAGATAGTTATCAATATTGGCGTAGTAGCGCTTGAGGCTCTCTTCGTAGGGAATAGTACGGCGCAGGCGTTTTAGAATATCGATAGAGAGTTCAATCACTGTATCGACTTCATCGGAGAGTTCGGTATCTGTGGTCCCTTTGAGATGATTCACCGCTTTATCCAACGCAACAACATATTGGTATGCATACAAACT